>NZ_JBKBOL010000005.1:0-209715 GCF_046293665.1 Flavobacterium sp. | reverse complement strand
ACTAGGCTTCCGAAAGGATAGTAATCATTATAATTAAGAACGTCTGGTAAATACAAAGATAAATAGTCTGTATTTGATGTCGGTAATTGATAGACATAAAAGTCATCCATGGTAAAAATGACCGTTTCTCCTAATTGTCCATTAGTTGTAACTGTGATTCTATAATCTCCTGAGTAAGTCGTAGTAAAATTATGGGCAATAATACCTGATTCAGGCACTAAAGTACTCCAAATTATACTATCATCGGAAGGGTTTCTGACCGCAAATGTAATAGGAGTATTAGAAGGAAAATTATCAGGTCTATTTACTTTCAACTGAAAAGTAATTGGTGCATTACTCTCAAAGGAAAAATCTCGTTTGCAACCCGAATTGTCACCATAAACAAGCACCTCTAATTCTCTTTCACTTGTAATATATGCCTCTGCCATATTAAATCTACTCCATAATGAACTTTCATTAAAGAAATCACTGTGCAATAAATTTACGTCTGTATTTACTATTTTCCTATCGTTTATAACACTTAAAACATTCCCAAGATGGTTAGTTAATTCATAGCGCTTATCTCCTACCAATCTGTAAAAATATTTAGGAGCTTTAAAAAATTCATACTGTTGTAAACCTAAACGACTGCTACCATAAATGTGATGTTCCGATAAATTATACTCTATCTTCTTATCAGGAGCCGAAATCAAACTATAAACTCCCATGACATTTCCTTGAGCATCTCTGGTATAATGCGTTGTGAGTGTACTATTTTCTCCCGATGTTACCTGCTTAGCAACCCTATTCCCTAAACCATCATAAAAAAAGTTAATAAATAATGAACCTGAATTTTTTTCTATACTTTTCACTTTTCCATCCACTCTCCAATCAATTTTATCAATTTTTTCTGCTTCATCCTTTATAAGCTGACCTATTTCATCATAATGATAATTATTATCCAATTGATTATCAATATCATCAGAAAAAGTATTTTCCGAAACATTATCTTTAATAAAAGACAATTGATTTGTTGAGGAAATATAATGATATGAAAAGTCATCCATCTCGGTCGCATAGGCATCTGCTGAGAGAGGTGCAGAACGTTTTAAGGTCTTTAAATTACCATTTCTGTCATAAGTGTAATCACTATGATAGCTATCATCATAGGGAAAAGTGTCATTAACCTGTATTCCACTCTTTGATCGCAAAGAAAATATCCTATTCAACTGATCATATGTGTATAAGTTAATTTGAGTAGGAAGAATTTCTTCTTTAATGCCTCTAACCGATGTAATCATGCGATTAATATTTCCGTTAAATAAGTTACCCCCTTGAGTTGGTGCATTATTCGAAATATAATATCCTTCATTTGAACCTAAATGTCTTGCTTTATAATCACTGTCAAAATAAGTAAGTGAGTATCCATAAGCATCTTTAGAAACATGTTGTCCATCATTCCCCATGTCTTTGTTACTATTGGAAAGATTCTCAGAATTAACCGTTTTAATCCAACCTTGAATAGTATAAGCATAATCTGTTCCTTGCACTTTCTTATCCCCGGTAATAACTCTTGCTAATGGCCCATGGTCATAATATTCATAGGTAGCATCTTTCTCCCAAATCACATTATCTCTTGAAGTCTCAACAGCGGTAATTCTATTATCTGCATCATAATTATATTTATGAATAAATTGATCTTTATCAACTCCTTTCTGATAAATTACTTTGTTAACATTTCCACTAATCAAATCATACTCATAATTCACTCTTTTTACCACTCCTGAAGGATAGGCATCTACATAAAGTATGTCAGGGCTAACCCTTTGTGCCATTTCATCAACATTTCCATGTATATCATAATTATAGAAAATAGCAGTTTCATTCTCAGTCAGTGGTGTTGAAACAATTGTTTTAGCAAAAGTTAAAATCGCCGTAACCCTATTTCTTGTATTTCTTATAGATTGAGCAGTTAGATAACTATTAGGATTAAAAGGTTCATAAGAATCATATAACGTTTTAGTGACTTCTATTTGATTTTTCGAAATATTATGTGGATAATTATCGACAATTGAATCTACGCCAACTAAATCGTTATTATCATCTACTAACCTTCCATCATCATTTATAAAAGTACTGAGTTGATCAGTTAATAATTGACCCGCTTCTACAATTCTTCCTAATTTATCATAACAAGTATAACTAAAATCAAAATTTTTATAATTAACAATTTTTATGTTATTAAGCATAGAACCTGGGTTTTTTATCGCAAAATCTACGATGGTTAATACCCCTGGTTCGGGATCTACTATCTCATGAAGTAATACGCCATTTTGATAGAACCTAACTTTTTCATTTATTCTTTCAATCTTAAATTTATCGCCATTAGCCAAAGTATAGGTTGGCCCATAATTTTCAAGTCCACTTCTCAAAGTAAACTGACCATTATCCATATAGTAGAAGCCATAATATACATTATCATTATCTACTGAATTTGAATAAGATAAACCAAAAATAATTTGTTCTGTCGTACGAATGGGGTGAAGATCGTCGATGATAATAGTATGCTCAGCATATCCGCTTGAACCAACAGTACCCATAGATATACCTCCTGCATACTTCCAATCAAAAGATGATGAACTATTGAAAACAGTATTAAAACCACTAGTCAAATGGGATTGAAGATTCAAAGATGGGTTTATCTCAATTTGAGGATTTCGCTGTTTATCATTTTGTGATGCTACTATTCTCCCTAGTCCATCATAGGCAAATCTTGTTTCTCCTCCATCAGGAGTGGATTGCCAAACTAATTGGTTTAAGGAATTATATCTGTATTTAGTCTTGAAAGTATGGCTTGGTAATAAGCCATTTTCATTATCATTAATCCTAGAATTATCAATTATATCGTTTTGAGCAACATCTAAGTTTAGTCTATCTATACCCTCTGGAGCAACTGTTTGAATTAAATTACCACCTTGATCATAATAATATAAAGTATATTGATATTCTTTATCATCATATGTCATCGTCAAGTTTTCAATAACTTCTCCAAGACCTTCTTCAAGATATGCTTTCTTAAAGGCTAATTTTAAAGCACTTATGTAAGCCGCATAAGCTTCACTATTATAGGTTTCAGCAGCATTAAACAGAAAATCAATACACGGGTTTTCCATAACCACTGTAGCTTCTATTATAGGAATCATTGGCTGAGGGGGGCAAATATCAGGATTATGCTGTAGAAAATAGTTAGCAAATTGACCCCAACTATTTACCTCTATTGTTTCTCCCTCACCATTTAGGACTGTGAATGGTGTAAAATTTGAACCATTCATAGAACCTACATATTGTTGAAATTGTGTAATAACTGTTTCATAATCGTTAAAACCATAGTTCAATACTGTGGCTCCAAATCCTGCTAGGGTCAAATAATAAGGGTCATCTGTAGAATCAATATTTAATGCTAGTAAATAATCTAAATACCCCTCTGTAATAAATTGCAAGTTCAAATTCGCAAATTCTTCTAACGTATATGATGTAAGTGCCAATGCTGGAAAATCATTTTTCTTTTGAAGATAAAGGAAATACATATCACTACTCGAGCATATAATTGGGACTTGCGGAATACAATTACAAGTATAGTCACCAATAGGTGCTACAACAGGACTTAAGGTTGTGTTGATATCGCTACTTCTTAAAAACTCACATATATTTTCACTGAAAGCTCCTAATTCAGGTGAAACTCTTTGCACCTTAATTGGTATGGTAATCTCAAACTGAGTATTATTCTCATAACTTCCTCTGATTAATACTTCATTTGAAGCATCTGTATAAGGATTATTAGCAGGTAAAATCGCCACTTGAGAGATGCTTAAAACATTACTTTCAAACTCAGGCTCTCCCAGAAACATGATATCATAATAAGTTCCACTATTATATGAATTTGGATTACTATCACTATGCCAACGCATTACCATAGGGAAATTATTAACTTTTTTATACCTGAAACTCGCTAAAACAACCGGTTCCTGAATAACTCCACCAGATACACGTGAAAAACAAAAAGGTAAATGAAAACCGGACGGTTGGGCTAAATTGGATACGTCATTTATTGACACAATTCCCGAAAAGCCGTTACTGTTAACAACGGAAGTATCACCAATTATACCATTTATAGCACTCTTCAATCTTGCTTCAAATGCTGCTTTAACACCATTATCATCATTGAAACACATCCCATAATCTGGGTTACTATCACACAAATCACCATAATGATCACCATCAAAATTATTCTGATTATAGTTGGCAGTACCGACACAATTATCACAAGCATCATCAATACTATCGCTGTCAGTATCTGTATTAATTGGTTCACATACAGTATAAGTACAAGCATCCTGTGGATTATCCCTATTATCACATCTATCACAACTGTTTTCGCCAAAAAAACCATCATCTCCCCTACCATCACCATCATAATCCCATTCACCACATGGAGAACAACATTCAAAATATAAAGGTGCTTTACCTCCATAGGCTCCTGAAGCACCTCCTCTAAAAATATCCCCTACAATTTGTACAAAAGTATCTGGCGAGGTTTCTAGCGTAGCATGAAAATTATGCCCGGAGGAAACACCGGGAATAGCAATTGAGGAAAGTGGAAGACCGGTTAGTCCTCCTAAATATACATTATCAATTCCAATAGAAACTAAAGGATGCCCCAACCAGCCATTTGATAAAGTACTATTTGAAGAAATTGTAAACCTCAAAATAGTATTTATATATAATTCGTATGATTGAGACGTACCTCCAAATCCTTTCCATTCAACGGAATCTCCCGGTCTAACACCAAAATAGGAATAAAGATAATTAGAAGTAAAAGGGGCAAAATTAGTAATAAAATAATTGTTATTAACCTGATTAGCAGCTTGTAATCCAACTATCAAATCCTTCAACCCATTAGCAAACAATTCCTTTTTATTACAATCAAATGAATTGCTTGGATCCAGATAAATTGGATTTGTATTACTTCCATCCACTAAATCAGAAGAATTTGATGTACAGGTCAAAATAGCTTTAACCGTTCCTGTTAAAATTATTTCCCTAAAAGGATAAGTCGTATTAGTAACGGCTGGGTCAGTACTTACAATTTTTGCTACCACAGAGAAGTGACTTATCACAAGTCCTGGTACAGAAGTATCATAATGATCAAAAGTTAAATGGTGCATTTCTGTAATTACCCATGTTGATGTAGTGTTATAACCAAAAGCACTCCATCCACTACCAGTATACGAATTTGTTGGCAATGTCAATGTAATAGGGGCTATGGTAACCCCTAGTCCTTGTGCAAAATTTAAACTTAAAGTCTGCCCACTAACACTACCGGAAATGGTTAATTCATTACTGTAATTACCTCCTATAGCTTCAAGTAAGTCTGGTGTAATAAAGTTTACGATTGGGGTTGGGGTCGGACTACTACTACCTTGAAAAACTTGATCCATTCCCGGTCTGCTTGGGGCATTATTTAGGAAAATTTGTAAATCTCTCACCATCGGACAAACTCCTGTATCCAAGTAATTTTGAGTACCGGTAGTATCCATCATATCTTCATAAATCTGTTGAGCTGAACTTGTCGAATCATGAGAACCATCATAAGGAATAAACCTCTTAATATTATCTCTCAATAATAGTCGGTTTTCAGAATGTAAATTTGGAGATGGTTGAATAATCCAACCACCTACTCTATTTTTAGCCTTGGGATAATCATTAATAATAGTTTTAATTTTGTTCAGATTTTGATTTCCGTTATTCCCAATACAATCATTATAAAATCCTTGCCTAGCAGCATATAAATTGATAAAAACATGTTGAATTTTTTGCTTTAAACCAATATAATAAGATACATAGTTCCTCCAAAACAAATCTTGTTGAGTTGGCACCATTGTACTAACAGAATTGATTACATCAGTAAAGTTTGTGATAGAACAAGTAAAACCTGGTGCATTACAAAACGAGACTCTATAAACATAAACAGCAAGTTCATAATTGGTATCATCATAACCTTTTTGTAATTCTGGAGTAGTTGTCGTTACAAAATCACTACCCAAAGAAATGTTAGTTATACTAGTGGTCAGTGGGTCATTATCCTTTTTGAGTGCCTGATACATTATAGCCCTTTTAACCTGAAGCATATCAAGTTTAGAAACAAGTGTATCGGTTTCAACATCTGGATCATTCTCATTGGTAACAGTGTGTACAAAACCATCAAACTCATGAGGAATTTGAAAAAACGGGTCATTATCAAAGAATGCGGTTTTACTACTAAAAAAACCGGCGTCGAAAGCTTCTTGAAAAGTACTTTTACTTCCCAACAACATATCAAAACCATCTGAATTTAAAGTGATTTCATCTTGACTATCACCGGCATCGATACTAAATGCACCAGTGGTAAGCGTCATTTTACAGGTTTTATATTGGTAATCTAAATAATGAAATTCAGGATGGTATTTTACCAATGATTGAGACCAATGATCTCTTGAGTTAATAAGATTAACAAAATCTTCCACATTGGCTAAATACTGCGGTTCAACTTTATAAATACCTGCCTCCGCATCTACTGGAATAGCATGTATATTGGTCTGATTATTTGGACCATAAACAACATTACTCAGTAACGGAGGATTAAAAGTTTCTGTCTCTTCATCTAAAGTTATAATTACATAATCTATTTCTCCTGTTTCAGTAAAATAATGTTTGTAATCATCATTAACTGCGTTAGGATTGAGAGCAGTAATAATTTGATCTGCATCAAAATAATGCGGATGTCTCCAATTTATTTGAGTTTGATTGGTACCCGGTACAATTGAATAGATTCGATTAAATGTAGTGTCATCATTATATACAGTGAGCGGATTATTAGATACAAGATCAGGAATTGAAGTTGAAGTGCTAGCGGAATCACTAACTACATCCCCATTACTATCAATATCCGATATAAATATACCATACTGTCCGCTTGGAAGCATATCAGATCTCAAAACTTCAAGATTATTTTCACACGATATAGAACTTGAAATTACTCCTTGATTAGTAGTGCCATTATTACATGGTTCATTACAGCCAATGATATATAAATCCCACTCTCTTTCATATCTGGCAATTAACATTTCTCTGAGTGTCGAATATTCTAAAGATAATACATCTTCAATTTGCAATAAATCAAAATTGGTAGACAACATTTGTTGTACATAGGCATTTTTACCTGTATAAGGTGTTTCCCCAACTACAAATTGTAAATTATTGAAATGATTTTCACAATCAGCACAACTGTAGAAACAACCTGTCGAGTCAATAACAGGATCTTGAGGACCTAAAATACAACCGGCAAGAATACCTCTTCTGATGTAATCATTAGCAAATAATTCCAGTGCAATTTGATCTATATCAAGCTTCTTGGATATACCATATGCTCTAATGGACTGATTGTTGACAGTAAAAGTTATCGCCGGGGAGCCGGGACTATCAAAAATACTATTTTGATTGGCACTAACTAATTCAATCCCCGGATCAAATGCAGGAGTATTAGGATCATCGGGAATTGTGTCATAATCACCTATAATTATTGTAGATTCATCCTGTAAAGTTGCTTCGACATCAGGAACAATTGTAATATCATTACCTGTTATATTGAAAGTATTATATGGATTTTTCAAAACCCCACAATCATCAGTAACATCTAATTTGAGTTTATAAATAAAAGGATAGTTGTAAGTTTCATTTCCACAATTGATAGAAAAAGCATCCGGTTTATTCATTTTATAGTAAAAATCATAACCTCCAGAGGTAATAAATACCTTTTGAGCCTCGTATTTCAAACCATCAAAATAATTACTCCAATAGCTACTTGAAAGATATTTAGTGTTATTATCTAGAGATGTGTCAGTATCATCTACTGAAAGCTTATTCAACAAATCCGTAGTTACTCTAGTATGAAGAGATGAATTTCCTTCATCTTCTAGCGGTGATAAATTTGTTGGCGTTCCACTGCTCAAACCTGTTGCAATGGTTCTCCCTTGTGGGTCAAGATAACTAACACTCGCTTGACCATTAGGATCAACTACAATATTCTTTTTATAATGAGAAACAAAACCAACACTGTAACCAAATAATCGGTTAAGTTCTTCCTGAGTGGGCACCGAATAAAAATATTTCATTTCATGGTTACTGCCTAATTGATGGTCAGGTCCTAAACCTCCTTTTTTCTTAACCCTACCTGTATTATCTAATTCGTATTCAGTTTGCGAAAATGGATATCTATGCGCAACAGGAACAAAATCTTGATAACTATTTTCAACACTATTATTAGAAGAATAATATTTACTCGCCCCAGAAATCTTAGACATGCCGTCTGCAACAATATTACAATTTTGACTAATAGAATCCAGATCCTGATAAGAATAAACTTTTTCATCTGTATTTCTATTAAAATCTGGATAATATTCAATTTTTGTTCCTTCAGTAGGTACGGGTAATACTTCAACCGCCGGTCTACCCTCTTCATCATAAACCACCTCGCCCACAATAACTTTATCATTTGTATTTATTCTGGTTACAGTTTGCCTATTTCTTAGCGACCCATCAAAATAAGAAACAACCTCTTTTTTCTTACCGTTTTCTGCATAGGAAGATTGAAACTGCCAGTTTATGTTATTATGATTGGTTACCTCAATGAAATCACCCCAATCTGATACTGTCTGCACAGTGGGCGCATCCATACTCCAAAGCCCTTCATACTTTTTAGAAGTGTCTGCAAGAAATCTACCAATTGGTCTAACTCTATAAACTATGTATCCCTTATCATAAACTAATGGAATGGAATAAGTAATATTTGCTGTTTGAATCCTAGTGTTATTCAATTCAAATTCTCTTCGAGATAATGCAATTTGATGAGGTTGTAAAACACTTGATAAAGTTAATCCAAAATTATCTACCCAAGTCCATTCTAACTCATAGGCTTCCGCCTCAGGAATATTCTGCCATGAAATATTTAAGGTATTGTTTGTTGAATTTAATAATGCATAAGGTTGTAATACTGGTATACTTGTAGCGGATAAATCATAATACCTTTCTGTTTCAAATGAAACAATCATATGAACATTATCTGGCACTGAATTTTCATTGGTATTAGTGTCTTTGTTTAAAACAGTAAAACTAATGACTTCAACAATAGCACCTCTTAATCCTTGAACCACTAGATGCTTATTTAAATCAACAAAATTTCCAAAATTTCCATAATGATTGTTTTGCACCATCAGCCCAATATCATATGTTGATGAAGGATTACCATTGTCTAAAATTGGTGTAATTCTCAATTTCAACTCGCATTCATACCAATAATAAGGAGCTTCAAAATCATCTATTTTTATTTCAATGAATGTCCTTTTACTAACAGAATTAGTATTTGTCATTGCAATTTCTGGATCGAATATAGATATAACTGAACCGGTTTGAATCTGAGAACCACTAATCTGTTGTTCCCATTTTTTTTCTTTAGCTTCAAGAATAGAAAAATTTAAAAATAAAATAGTAAAAAATACTATCTTCCAGATTCCTAGAATATTGATTGCAGCTTTTGGCATAATCGTCTGAATATTAAGTTAATCAATTACTTTGTAAGTGTTATATTTTTTTGACGGATAATATTTTCCGTTTTTTAACAGTATATAACTATCTATGTTAAAAACATTTTCATTATCAATTACCGTTTTAAGATTATCAAACTCTATTTCAAGTCTTGGGTAATCAATTTTCATTTTACCATCACTATCTTTATACTCTACAGCGCTAATTATATATAAGATTTGTTTACTCACATTGTAGTTAGCTTTATTGATATAAATTACAACCTTAGAATAGGGTACAAAGGAAAAAGCAGCAGTTGTCAAAGTACAAATCCATTCTTTCTCAGTCTCAGTAAGTTTAAATCCGTTATAATAACTGCAATACTTCTCTAAATCATAAACTTTTAAATCTTTATCAAGCTCATTTTTTGAGAACTGAATCAATTTGGATTCATTATCGATTTTTAAACTCAAATCGGACGAAATAATAAATTCTGTTTGATTAATTTTAGCATAAGTGCGATCATTATTGCATGCAAATAACCCTTTAAAACTATCCTTTACTTGCTTAGAACTTTTGGTTGCATATATTTTGTAAGTTGTATTAAGCTGAAATTTATTTTTACCTTGATAGTAACTATTACTTTTCTTTAAAATATTAACCACAGCTTTCTTATCATCTGAATTTGAAATACAAACATTTTCAAATGATATACCAGAGAAAAGCAGTACACTCAGAAAAAAATAAGTCTTAAAATATATACCCATGATTAATCTCTTTTAATGGTACTTGACCGTGTCTCTTGAATGGTAAAAACACCCTTCTCTGTTTCTTTTTTAACTCTTACTAACCCGCCTTCTTTATCATATTCATAAAAGGTTGCATAATTATTTTCATCTAACTCAGCCATCAACTTTTGAGTTTCCTGATCATAAACAAACGATTTGAGGTTTCCATTAAATGGATGAACCCTGATATCGTCAAAAAAAACACTCAACCCATCATAATTATTAACTAAATCAAAACTCATATCTTCAGCATTGGTAGGAGTAACAAATTCTCCCAAGATTCTTTGCCACCCATCTATAATTTCACCACTGGTATGAAAAGTCAATGGACTACCTATAGCACTACCGCTTAGATCTAAAAACTTTAATACTATATAAGCTTCGTTATAGTTCATAACACCATTAACTTTTACATAATCATCCTCGCTATCTTCCATAACGTTAACCCAGGCTGATATCACATACTTTTTATCATTTTCCAAATTAAAAGAACTGCAATCATCACACTCCGAAGTATTTTCACAATTATAAACTGTAAAATAATATCTCATCTCTAATTCACAATCTTGAAAATTTGGATTAGTAACAGTATAAATGATAACGTAATCTCCGGGAATTGTAAAAGTATAATCATTATCACCTTGCTGTAAAACTTCCATAACACCATTCGCTATGCCTTTGACAAGCCAAGTTATAACACTATCAGGATTTTGATTGTTAACACCAAAATTTGGCTCAAGCAAAGTATAATTATAATTCGTACATATTTTATCATCAAAATCAATGAAAACATCTTGATAAACATAGCAATCGGAGGTAATATAAGCATAGGCCTCACCATGATTTAAATTATACAAACCACTCTCAGGATCAGAAACCATGAATGACAAAGTAAGTACCGGATTTCTGCACATATCAACATAATGAGCAAAATTAACGTCATAAGTTCTTTGATAAAAATAGTAGTCATTCGGCAATTCAAGATCATACTCTAACAAAGGACTGTATGGATTAACTACTAAACTTTCTATTTCAGCTGGTAAGTCAGCTATAGTACCGTCATCATATTCAACTTTCGCAGCTATTCTGAAATATTGTGGATTGATGTAATCGCCATCTTCATTCTCTACAAATTTCAAAACTACTCTGCATGCTGTTTGAATATGAGAATTTTGTAATGTCAAATTAACTTTTCTTACCGCTTCTTCACTCCCTAAATTAGGAGCTAAGTGCCCTCCTAATCTCATAAAGTATACATTATCCAAACTGGGCATAGTATACCCAATAGCAGAAAGTTCATTTTGAACCCCACTAGAGGTTAAAATTTGAATCCTGTTGGAACTTGATCCGGATTCGGAAATATGATTAATTGCCGTTGAACCTAATTGATAATTCGCAGTATTCCCTTCAGATAACAATTGTGTTTGACTGTAGTTATTATTGTCCCAAAATAAGGCCCATCTATCAGTATTTTCAACGTAATTTAAATTATAACAATCAACTACCACTGGTATTACATTAGTTTGCCCAACTATATTAAAACTAATAAAAAATAAAATCAGCAAACTCAGTTTATTTTTAATATTCATATTTTCCATAATTAAAAATTAACGCCAAATTAATTGTTCGTATTACTACTTGAATCTTCACAACCATTCATTTTCCTCGAAAACCGAACGCTGCTTTGTGGTCTAATAACAATTGAGTTTTTGCCGGTGTGAGATTTTTTATTAGTCACTCTTGCATCTTGGTTTACAAGATTAGAAAAGCCAAAATGAGGTCGTAAAGTTGTCGGTGTTAAAAAGTTTAAAAGGGAATAATCTTCAAAACCGTCAAATCCAATTTCTTTATATTTAGCATTAGAGCCTACAGCAACAGGTAATTTATATTTATATCCATACTGTGCTGCTGAATATCTTTTTAAAGCATCCCTGTTTTCTAATTCAACACCATATGGATTATATTTAGTGACTGCGCTAGCAAATGTCCAATTCAAACTATCTATTTCCCATGTAGTTGCAACATCATTCAACTTATAAAAAGGATTGAAT
Organism: Flavobacterium sp.; assembly: GCF_046293665.1. Taxonomy (GTDB): domain Bacteria; phylum Bacteroidota; class Bacteroidia; order Flavobacteriales; family Flavobacteriaceae; genus Flavobacterium. The sequence goes on along the minus strand of NZ_JBKBOL010000005.1, from coordinate 197,279 downwards.
TTAACATAATAACCAGACTTTCTGATATTGGAATTATTAGTTGCGTTTCTACTGGTCAAGTAGGCATATGATTTAACCGGTCTCCACTCCCCTTTAATATTATATAAATAAGGATTAACATTAGTCTGATTAGGTTCTGGTAATCCATTTTCACATTGAGATTCCCAAATTTCTTTATATTCAATAGCTGAAGAATTAATAATTCTCGGATCATTTACATTTGTTTTATCAAAACTGTCCTTTATACTTGTTTTTACTGTTGGTACTGTCGTTGAATAATCTAATAAAGGATTTTTCATCAATGTAATGCTTGCCATCGAAGACATTTGATTGTTTTTATTAGCAGACCTGATAACCCTGAACGATTTTGAAATTTGATAAGGATTCAGACTTATAAAATTTAAGTTATTCACTTTTTGACCGCTGGCTCTAATTAGACTAACACCATTACCGGAACTATCATAACCTGTCACCCAAAATCTGAAATTATTAGACTGATTGAATAAAATTTCATCACCGGGTTTTAAATATTTTTTTATTTGTTGTCCGGTTAACAGACCATAAACCTGAAAATATTTATCCGCTCCTGTATTGGGCATTGGGATATGTTTGAAAACGCCGGTAATATCAATGTTTTCAGAGGCCATTCCCATATTCTCATAATACCAATAAGCAGGAAAATTAAAAGTATAATAATTGTCATCAAACTCATTTATAGTCTCTGTTAACAATACTTGTCCGGTTTCAGCATCCCACGCCAAATTCTTTGTCTTAACAGTTGAACCCAAATCTTTAGCAATTTTTTCAACTAAAATCCCTGTCTTATGAATTACTTTGGTGGTCACTGCTGTCCTTAATATTTGTGTATGTTTAGACCTTTCAGGAATACCCATTCCAATTACTACTGGTATAGGCCCAAGAGGTAATACATCCACGTTAACGTTTTTTCCAAACACGTTCATGTTTGAATAACTTTCTCTAAAATCATTAACAACGTCGTAATGCATTCCAATAGCATGTTCATTAGTGATATCTCCATTCTTTTTAATAGTGGTAAGCTTACTATTCAAAGTGCTTCTGTCGTTCTCTTCAGTGCTATAAATATATTCAACACTTGATATTGCATCACCACCTTTATTAAACACTTCTTGTTTTTTGACTTTACCATTCATATCATTAGTCTCAATGACAAAACCCTGCGTCATAGTGAGATCAACATTCACAGTAACTTTTAAACCTAACATACCTTTTATAATGTTTTGAAAAACTTGATTTTCATTGCTTCTGTATATTTGTGATATCCTATTTACAAGTGGCGTAAAATCTGTTTTAGTTGGAAAATCATAACTTGTATAATGATTTGTTACGACCGTTCCCGACCTTGTCTTTCTATTATTGTCTCCATCGGTTCCATTATCATCATCAGCGGCAGTGATATTCTTAACCGTGACCTTACTGTACGTAACTGTTGGACTTGGAAAAAAGGACTCTCCAAAGGGCTTTTCTTGATAAACGGCAGCTGCCATTTTTTCAGGCTTGTGATAAAATGGTTGTACTAAAGGGTTTTCTTTACAAACATTAGGTTCATAAGTCGCAACACCACTCGATGTTCCGTCTTCTAAACTATAGTTGTATTCTTGACCATATTTCTTCTTATAGCGTTGTATATCATCACTAGAAGGGCTGATACTTAAGATTTCATCCCAAGCATCAAACATTTCAATTTTCTTGATTCTGCAACCACCTCCCATTTTTGATCCAGTAGGCTCTTGTAATCGAATCCATGATTTATTCTTGTCAAATCGTTGAGCTGTATCAAAATTCTGTATCAATCGACCATTAGGACCAATAAAAATCTCAACCATAGCACCCATATTACTTAAAATACTCCATCCTATATCGACAACATTAACAGAGTTCGGACTAAAATCAACATCATAAACTTGATAATGAAGATTACTTCGGCCAAAGAACAGACCGGCTAAAGTTATCGGATTAATTTTATTACTTCCATTCCCAACTTTTCCCTCTCTATTTAAATGCTTCATCGGAACAAATAAGTAATTAACACCACTATGCCTTCTTACCTTAGCCTCTTCATCCATCTCGAAATAACCAGAAACATAGTCCGATTTATCACTAGTCATATTGAGCAAAAAATTAAAATAGATTGGCTTCCCTTCCAACTCACCAATATATTTTTGTCGTATAACATCTTCATTAAAATTGGCATCTTGATCTTCTTCATTAAGTTTAACTACGACAAACTTTGCTTCAGGAACTCCCCCATATAATTTATTCCGTTCTACATCAAAATACTCATATTCATTACTAACCCCTGCAACTTTAAACATTTGAAGAGCTCTTTTATTTTGCACATATTTGTAATCATCACTTTCATAAGCAAGTTTAATTTTTCCTCCCGATGGAAGCTCAATAGAGGTCAGTGACCATGCCGATGACCAAGTATCTTGTTGCTGGTCATTATTTTGATTTACATATGGAAATTCTTGAGGTGATGTCTCGGTAGGATTGGGTGTACTTCCTGTATAAGAATTGTTTTCCATAAAATTACCCCAAACATCATAATTTTTAGGATTATAACGGGGATTAGAGTCATTATTGGGGTCTGTCTGTTCATAATTAAATTTGTAAGCGGCGTATTTACCCATATTTGAAGACTTATAAGTAAAATAAACTTTCTTTAAGGTCAATTTTCCGGCTAAACCATTTGAATTATTATAATTATCCCTATTGTTATCAATTCCTGGGCATAATGAATAATCATACTCAAAATGAGCGGTTTTTATAGGCTTTATAGCGTTTCCGGATAAAGCGGGATCAAAGACAACTCCTGCAGAATTAATCACTTCAGGTTTAGAATATAGTCGAATACTTTTTATTGATTGCATTCTAGGGCAATTATTCAAATCATTTGGAAATCCACCATTCTTATCTTTTACTCCATAACCATCTTTTCTATCTTGAAGATCTATAAAAGCAACATGGGTCTTGGTAACTATCGTTGTTACATATTTTAATTCTTTTTCACCGTATAAATAACTTGCCTTTTGATCTCTGCTATCGGTTTTAAACCCCTCATTGTAGGATGCCTTATACTCACCAAAAGGAACTCTCCATTTATAATTAGGAATAGTTCTGTATGTAAATTTAGTATAGGAACCTAAGTCATCATCTGTAGGCCCATTCCTTGTTAAATCTTCGTAATCAGATGATAATATAGAAGAAACCAAATAAGTATGAGCAAAAGCTGGTGTAGATATTCTATTAAAATAATTATCTATTCCTGAAATATTAGAGGTGGAATTTTGACCATAATAGTAATTAACTAATCCTTTTTGATAATCAATTTGCTGCCCTTCATTAATAGCAAATGTAACCTCGTCCTTAACATTGTTGTACGCAGTAACTCCGTAAATATTTCTATTTCCATTTTCATCTGTTATGATATAACCTGCAGTATGGTGTGGTCTAGCATAAAAATTTGGTGTTATAACCGATTGTAAATTATATCTGGAAATTTCACTTTTTGAAATTTTTTGAGTAATCTGATTTCTTTTCTCCCTTTCATTTCGTTTTATAGGTTGTAATATTGTATTAGACAATTCTAAGCTAGCGGTATTATCACTAACAGTTTTTCTGAAATAATTATTACTTGCTTGTTTATTAACATCTAAACTTAATGTTATAGGACTATAACCGCCTAGCTTGCTTGTAAATAAGTCGTGATATTCCTGATCTGTTCTAGTTTCACCAACATTTTTATAGTAAACACGCTCATAGTTTCTATTATTTCCTGAAACTTTCTCTTTAAAGAATGGAGTCGCTACTGTATTCCAAATTCCTGTGTATGAATTAGAATTAGAGTGTCTTTTACTCGCACCAAAATGTCCTCCTGCTCCACCTTCAATCTCTACCCCCATAGATTTACTACTTGAAATATCATTAACTAATGGATCATAAACAAAGCCAACTTGTCCTCTAAAGGGTCTAACTGTACCCCCTACACCTTGTCCTTGAACAGATAAAATATCATAAGTATAATTAGTGACTGGGAGAACTAAAGTGTTTTTAGTAACCATTGGAAGTTCTTTTTCTCTATTGAAATCCAACAAATCTTCTTTTGAGGCATACTCCGTAAATTCATAACCGTAGGCAGCATCGTTTTTTATTTTGTCCTTTAATGTTTGCACAGAGGCAAAGGCAGAAATACTCCCCTCTATGTGAGCTCCCCATAAATTTGGACCACCAGACATAGAAAATGTAATGTTATTATTTTTAAATGCTAATCTTTTTGAAGGGGTAAATGTATTGTTTACAAAAGAGATACTACCACTACCAGATGAACCAACATTTGCCCCACCACCTTTATTAAAAAACTTAGTAATCCCAACACTTGAAGATAAGTTAAATGATGACAATCCTTGTCTGGAATTATAAGTTATACCTGGAGATAATGTTCCAATAAAATTTAATTTGCCATTTTCTGATGAAGACTTGTGACTTAACGAAACATTCGGTGTAACACTAGCCCCCGTTTCATTTGAACTGGAAAGCTGCATACCCACCGAAACGCTCTCTGAAAGTTTGAATGAAACACCATAAGAGGGCACTGCTGACAATCCATGATAATTATTATATTGAACATTCATTCCTCCACCAACAGAAACAGGAACATTATCAAGAACACCTATAACTTGAGGATTAATATAACCGCTCAAACCTACTGTCAAATTTCTCTTTAAATTATTTTCATTCTTAATCACATCGCCCTTAAAGTCATCTGGTATCCCTCTAACATTTCTGTTAATTTGCCCTACATTTAAATTCCAGCCTAATCCAACCCATGAAGATTCTTGATCCATAGTTACGCCAGAATTATAAGCAAGATTTATAGGATATCCTCCAACATCCATAATCGGTATATTATAATTGAAATCACCGCTGGCCAAATCAACCATATCTGAAGTACCTATTGGTGTAAACGAATTAAATTCAGGTTGCGAAGGACCCTCTGTTAATGCATACAAATTCATGGGTTGTGTAAACTCAAGAAACATCATTATTGACAAATAATAAATAAAAATCTTAGTGGCTTTACTGGTTCTGATTGCTTTGAACATAACTAAAGGTTTAATATTGGTTCTTTAAATCTAAATTTTAGTACTCCTTTCCTGAAGAGATTATCTTCGTAAACTAATTGTATTTTGTCATTAGGGTCAATATTGGAAAAAAACAATAATACTTTATTATCTGGCGATACTTTAAAATTTCTTTCAAATAAAACCCCGGAGCATTCTATAGTATCGTTTTTGGATGTCACAACTAAAAAATCTTTCTGGATAGCAAACGATATATATTCAACCGCTTTTTGATAATCTAAATTGGTATATTCCTTCTTTAATATATCATTCTCCGATTCTTCCTTAAAAACAAACTCAATAATTCTTTCTCTTTTATTCTCTTCATAAATCGAGTCGGTCTGCAATAAATTTGGAGTAGGATTATCTTTTAATAGATAGTATATTATTGGAACTTCTGTTGCGGTAAAATTGATATTATCAACTTTGTATGAATGTGTTTTAGATTTCCAACCTTGATTTTCAAGATTGTAATATCTGAATCTAATTTCAGAGTCATCTGATACGATAGCCTGCTTATCATTCTTACACGATAACAATAACCCAAAAACAATACAGAATAAAAAAAAACTATTGAAAACCTTCATATTTTTTATTAATAAAGTTTAACAATAGCAATGTTACGTCCTTGTTTTTTTTTCCATAAAGCAAACTTCGACCACCATCTGAACTTATGATAAAATCATAATCGTTTAATTCTGCGAACTCTTTACTGTATAATGCCATTCTACCCCAAATCCTTTCCGTATTAGACTGAGTAAAATTACTCTCAAATTCATCAACCTCCTGTTTACTAGCTATTAGACGTTGCATCAGTAATGATTTAGTCCTTTCATCAGGCGCGATTTTCAATAAAAACTGTATAGAATCTAATTGGTCATTTTTGAATTTCAATTCTTTTTCTCCTTTTTCCTTTAACTCTTTCGTCATCTTAAACTCATTAAATAACTTTAAATTATCAACATAAACTACCGAAGTGACAGTTTGTTTGTAATAAAAATATATAAGAAAAGGTAGGGTGATTAGCAATACTAAGGCGCAACCGAAAAAAATCCGTTTTTGCATACTGTTTTATTTTTTTTATAAATCTAATTAATTTATTCCTACAAAAAAAAATATAAATGTAATTTTTTTATTAAAAAATAAATTTCGCAGTAAAACCAAGTAATAGCAGAGTTTGATTAGAAAGATAAATTTTTTCTTTCAATATAATTTCAATTCAATTTGCTGAAATTTAGTAACTATCACCATTAATTTTTAGTTTTCAATAACATTCCTCTCTAACAAAATTAATTAACATTTTTTTTAAGCATTATAAAAAGTCAATGACTTATATTTTTATAAATTGATGATTACCTAAAAAAAACAATATTAGCGCTTACAATAAATGCCATTAAAATTCAACCTTCATATAGCAAAATCTAGTATTTTTTTTATTTAATGAAATATTATACTTTTACACAAAACATAGCTAATCAAACCATTAAAACTAAACTTGATGAAAAAGTTAATACTTTGCTACATAATTCTTTTTTGTGCCGGGATGTATTCCCAAAATAAAATTTCATTTGCAAAAATGAATGCATCTGATATAGATTTATCAAAGAGTTTTAAAAGCTATGAAATAATCAAAATTAGTGAGGATATCAACTCTATTGGTGATGGAGAAAAATTTACTTTGGCTTACGAAAGAGATTATGTTTTTGAACTACAAGAAAGCAGATTGTTTTCTAATGACTATGTAGCTATTATAAAAAAAGAAAACACAGTAGAACATAAAAAGTTAGAGGAGTTAGGTTTTGATGGAAAGTATTTCCTCAATGCTGACCGTTCTTCTACACATCAACTCGCACTTTCTTCATTTGAAAACCAATACAGTTTTTACGTTAAAAGCGCAGGGAATGAATTTTATATAGAACCACTAAATAAGTTTGTTAAGTTCGCTTCTGCTGATGTTTATGTTTACTATCAAGTCGAGGATATTATTAATGAAGACGAGCTTAGTTGCCGTGTTGAAGATAAAAATATTCATGATTTACATCACGAAAGAAACCAATTGATGCAACCTAATGATGGTTGCAAAACTGTAGAGTTGAATTTCTGTGTAGATTATTCATTATATGCAATCTATAATTCTATAAATGCTACCATTAATAGAACCTTTGAAATCCTAAACTTAACACAGTTAAATTATACCATTGCCAATGGACTGGCTTATGATGTAAGTTTTAAATTGAACAGACATTATATACTTACCTGCAACAACTGTAATTATTGGCCTTCAACTAATAACCTTACCACAAATAACAGTAAATTTCTTCTGTTTGAAAATTATAGTCAGATATTTGATATTAAAAGTGACATTAAAGTGTTTTGGCAGGACTCTTACGACCCAACACCACAAGCGTGGGGATATGGAACTCAGAATTCAATGCAAAATTGCAATCCTCAAGATCTTCTAACTAATTCGGGAAATGCTTCATTGAGAGTTATTTTAAACAACACTAATTTTACTCGAGCAGTATTATCACACGAGTTAGGTCATAATTTTGGCTGTCAACACATTTATGAAAGTGGTACTATAATGTATGCTGCTGGTTCTACAAGTAATAATTGGCATCCTGATTCTATTGCAGCCATTAACAATAAACTGACCGTGTCTAATTGTATTAGCGACTGTCAAACGGAATTGTGTTATAATGAAAGAGTTGAAAATCTTGTCATAAGTACAGATGATGATAACATCAATATCAATTGGCTTTCAGAAATTGGAATGGAATATAAACTGCGTTTATACAACTATACCTCCAATACATGGGGTTCTTTTACAACGGTAAGTTATCCTCAGAGCACATTTGCTTTTCCATATAATGATGATAATACAGTATGTAGTAGTAGATACAAAATGGAAATCATCCCCATTTGTTCAAATGTTAACGGATTTTCACAACTAATGGTATTTAACGTACCCGGTATTCCAAACCCGGATCTGTCATTTCAATCAATTACACAAAATCAAGTCCTTTGCAGTGGCAACACCTATACGTTCTCTGTAATTGCTCAATACCCGGGCACCAATCCTGTCTACGAATGGAAAAGAAATAATCAGGTGGTAGGAACGAATTCACCTACTTTCACTACAGCCAGTTTGCAGCATAATGATATTTTAAGTTGTCAGATAACCAGCAATGACACATGTGTGCTACTATCACAAACAGATTCTGTGTCAAAAATGGTAGCAGTTATGCAACAACCTTGCAATCTATCAAACACTGAATTCGAAATAGACAATATCGATTTTTATCCCAATCCGGTAAAAAACAATTTTACAATCAAAGCACAAACTGAAATCAAAAGTGTTAGCATCTTTAATTTGCTTGGTCAAAAACTCCTAGATAAATCAGTTGAAAATACAGAAACAGTTTTAGACTTATCAAACCTTTCAATTTCAACTTACTTTGTTAAAATAGAGTTTGATGGTTTTTCTAAAACAATTAAAGTTATTAAGGAATAAATTTCAAATACAAAATAAAACTTAATATTAAAGCATGCTGAATAAATAAAGATTGTTTAGCTTTCGTTAAGTCCCACCGCTCCTTAAAAAATTACCGTCACAATTATTGAAACAATAATGCGTACACTGCGTGACTTGCGCCGGTAATTTTTTCTCCCAAGCTTCTTTACATAATGTCGCATTATAGTGCTGCGCAACTATAATAACATTATGTAAAAAAGCCGCGCACTCCCCTGGTTTTATAAGGGCCTTCCCGTTTTCAATACAACCTATTTTACAGGACCAAACTCTTCTTTATTAAACACTACTCTGGCACCTATAAAACCTAAAAAGCCAGCAAGAGTATCATTTTTCATTCGCCAGCACCGTCCTATAAATTGCTTCCACCAATAGCCAATGCCACTGTGTCTTTATACTCATTCTTCTATATACTGATCACTGCAAACTGAACACTATTTTAAGGCATCAGCTATTCATAAAAGCAATCACAAACATCATACTCAACAAATAAAAAATGATACCCTTGCCCGCGCTGCTGCTACGTCGCACTCGGTAAGTTAATGCATTGTTTTTTGAAGATGCTTTTCATTTCTAAAACACTTAACTGCTGAACACTAATAACTACTTACTGTACACTATCTCTGCATCCTCAAAAAACAACTCTACGAAAGAGTATAAAATTTCTGTGACTGGTGAAAAGGGATGATATTATTTGTCTTTGTTATTTCACCAGTCACAGAAATTTTATACCCTTTCCCATCACAACCACCTTTCTAACGACTTCCAAAAATCATCTCAGATTACTACTATGGCGAAAAATAAAAAAATAAAAAAAAGACTGCAAAGGTAAGTTCCGGGTATTCAAAAAAGCAAGTTCAAGCCCTGCGGGTTTTGAAAAAAATCTCCACCCCTACCTTTCCACAACACCTTCTGTCTTTAGTATTATATCTCCGTTTCTATTGAACAAATTGGGTAGTATTTTTTTTAAAAAAATTGCTTTTTTGAAACCCTCCACTTCAACGAACGGCTTTCTTTTTTTTCTTTTTTTCTTTTAAAAAATTTTGTGCGCGCAGCGTAGCGGAGCACATCACGTTAAATCCGAAGCCATGCGAAATTACATTATTAAAACCCACAGAAAAGAAACTCAGTACAACAAACCGCACCTATTCATTCTGAACAAAGGATTGAACAGCGGAAAGCCCTCAAAAGAGCCATTTACAAACAGTTTTGTTGTCATTTTCGAAAACGAAGAGGACTGCGAAAATATCTTTTGGATAACCTATAGCCTTTGGCAATCCAAATATTGGCACAGAAACCTTGTCGGTTCTGTAATTCCCTTTTTGAGAATTTCCGATTTCATAAAAGAGTTTTCGGCAAAAGCAAACGAAATGCTAAACGATTTTGAACAACACAAAAAAGATGTTGAAGCACTACGCTTGTTAGAACTAAAAGCAAAACAATTCCATCAAAACATAAACCTTATTAATGATTTGCGGAGAGTCATTCTTCATCGCTATTGTAAATAATAACCATTAATACAAGCTAATATGATACTATTTATTCTCTACCAAACAGACCAATGGAAAAGCAAAGCCTCAAGGGTATTTTTTGGTGTTTCGATAGCTTGAATAAAGCTATTGATTGTGCTAAATATCATGGTCTATATTCCAGTTACACTGAAGTTGTAATTGAGGAAATTACATTAAACCAGTGCGTCGAAAATACATATTGTTGATTCATAAAAAATTTGATTTTAGTACATCATATAAAAATGCAAGCACTAATGGAATTACTATTGTCAAAAAAATCAGTTCTGCTTTTTTCCTGTTCTCCTCTGGCTTCTGTAGATAGTTTGGTCCCGTTTGCAATTCAACAGTTGGCCACACAGACTTTACATAATTGGAAAGTTTCGTAAGCAAAATTGCTGATAAGATTGGAGCTCCCAAGATTGACAATATGGGAAACCACGAATTAGCGGAACTATGATTTATTAGATCTGATGTAAATCTAAAATAAACAATGTTAAAAAGAATCCATACCATGAATATTAAATATCCACTGTTATTGAATTTTGGTTGATCTTCTGATAAGGAAATTATTTCGGATAACCGTGTCAATATACCGTTTACCCAATTAGGATAATCACCACTAACTAAAATAAAATTTTCTAAGTTTTCGTTGTTTTGAGAATGCACTATTTGAATTTCAATATTTTTTGAATTATCTAGAGTATAAAAGTGCATTGTAATTTTTCTAACAACTCTATTTTCAATAATTTGATTTTCATCAAATATTGTATGCGACTGACTTTCAAATGAAGTATTATCAGTGGCATCTACTGAATACATAACATAATAGGAATAATTATTATCATTTTGCAGTTCTTTAATTTCATTTTCGATGATTTCTGAAAATGACCGAATGGTGATCGGTGTAATTCTTTTATAACCAAAAGCTAACCTTCTTTTTTCCCTAATTATATTTCTCATATAGATGATTTAAAACAAATATAGGAATTTTACTGTATCCAATGACAAATAAAAAAGCCAGGTCTCACGACTTGGCTTTTCATTTTGTTTAACCTAAACCCCGATAACCATCGGGGCACAACAAAGGTTAAACTATTTTTTGTGCTTCTTAATAATCCTTTTGAGTACTAATGAAATGGTAAAACTTACAACTGCACCGATAGCAGCTAGTAAAACAGTTCTCAAAACATCTGCCGAATTAATATTTGGAATCACACTTAAAAATGTGCCTCCGGCTGTACCCATCAAAGTGGGATTATTTGCGCTCATGGTTATCCTGAGCTTGCCTGTCCTTAGCGCTGTCGAAGGGTCGAGTGACCTCGTCCTCTTTAATCGTCAATTGACTGACCGCTGATGCAACACCTCCGGCAACAACTAAATAACCACCTAAGGTAGTCATAACAACCGGTAGCGCAATTGGTGCTGCCAATATACTTCCGCCAACTCCGGCGAGCACCAATCCAATATTTCGAAGCACCTTGAAAAATTTCGGAGTGGGAGCAGTTACTCTCTTGCTAATATTCATGACCTCAAATATTAGACATGAATAGGCAAACTAAATCCGGAGAACCCCAAACCAACATCTGCTGAATAATTGTTATTCGATAGTGGTTTTGTTGAGGGTTCCAAATTAAATAATACAACTCCATTAGTTATGAGTACTGGACCAGAACCTTTTTTTCCACCAATTACAACCAATTTTGTAATCGGAGAGAGTTCAGGCTGTCTAATCCTCATTTCTGAGAATGGTGTTGGAGATGCCGAACCTTTGCCTCCTATATCACTAATTGAAAACTCTCCTCCGGTACTTCTTCCGCCTATGTCAACAAAAAAAATCTTTCCGCTGAACGTCAAATTTGTAAAATTGGTATACGGTCCTGGGTCTGGGGTCTTCTTCCCTCCAATTGGACTAATAATTACATTGGGTTGACTCGTTTGAGCTGTCCCAACAAAGCTGCCAAATGCAGCAAATAAAAGAAACAGTAATAGTTTCACATTTTTAAAAAAATTTGTTTTCATGATTTAAAAAATTTAAGATTTGATGATGATTAAAACTCGTTGCTTTTCATCCAAAGCTTTATAAACAATAGTTTTAAGCTTGGTAAAAGCTTTTCGGGACATTATTCCTAAACCGGCTCCCGAAATCTTTGTTACCGGTGCGATACAGACGTTAAGTTCTTTGAGGGCATTATTGGCCGGGTGAAGCAGAATAAAACTTCTGCTTATTACTTCAATGATTTCCAAATGCCATTTAAACTTTTTGCTGTAGCGCTTTCTTATAAAATATTTCCCCTCAGGAATGCAGGAAACCTTCGTTTCGTTATTCTTCCAAGGCAATTCAATCGTGTTGCAAATCAATTTGCCATCGCATTCGAGTTTGCCATTAGTTCCTTCAGGGAAATAAGTTCTGGTAAGGACTAAAACCATTTTTTACAGTTTTTTATAGTACTGTCCCGAAACTTCGGGAGTCAAAGTCCGTTACACGCCGCTATCAACTTTAACAAGCGACAATGGGTTGTATGCACCATTTTTAAGTGAGTACATTTGACCATTAACTTCTTGGTAAAACTCAATTCCTAAGACAAGGAATAATGGTTTAGTACTAGCAGCAGTAACCTGATTGGTTTGTGCAATCGCAACTGTCGCAACAGCATCCCATGGTAAAATGGCTGTTTCAGAATGTTGCTCAATAAAGGTTTCTGCTTCAAAGTCAATTTCCGTACCTGCAGAAATAATTTTATAATGCGTAGTCCCTGTTGGAGCCGCAATCATATTAACAGGAACAAACGACGGTATATCCACAGTCATTTCACCACTAACACGGTCTATCGCAGTTGTGTACGGAGCATAAAAACTTGTACCAAGCTTACCTCTGATATTGAACTCAAAGCCCAACAACAATTCGGCTTCACCATCTATCACGTTTCTTAAACCACGCTCACTAGTCATGTCTGCCTGAATAACTTTGTACATCGCCTTATGAAGTCTACTTGTCAATCTACCATCAGCAGAATTTAATAGCAAAGCTCTCAACGCAGTTCTAAGTACTTTTCCGGCCTTCCCAGCCCTTCCAAACTCCGAACCGTTTTCACGTGTTCTTTGAAACGCAGGATCATTCATAATCCTACTTTTTTCGATACCTCCTTTCTCGCGAGCAAGATGCCCGTCTTGAGAAGTCTTGTAAAAGGTAATACCTCCGATAGTACCTTTTAATTTAATTATGCTTTTCTGTCTAGCCATAATCTTTACAATTTTTGATTAATACTCATTTTCACATTTCACTTTCATTTCGATAATCGTTGCAACTAAATCTCAATGATTTGATCAAAGATTCAGATATTAAAAAGACATTTCAAACACTCGGTTTACTAAAGCAATTAAAAACATACATAATCGTCTATTTTCACATAATAAATTATCCCTTAAAATCAGAATAGAAGGTTTTTTTATTAAAAAATTCACATAGCGTATTCTTACCATAGAACTTAAATTTTCTAATAAAAAAAGCTTTATGAGGCATTTTAGTAAAATAAACATTGATATTGTGTAAGTAATTATCTATAAAACAATTGCTTTGTTGAAGTTTTTATTGAAAAAACATCAGTATTGGTTTATGAATGCTTATATTTTTTTAAATTTATACAACTAGCTATAAGAAGCAATACCACTTCAGCTTTTTGGCGAGTCATTTTTTTTTGGTCAAGTTAATTTTGAATTTTATTGATATTCATCGCTTGAACATTAAAACTTTAGTAATTCTATTTATACTTTTTCTGAAGCCATTCATAGATATTTTGCTACGCAACGAAAGTTTTAAAAATTAAACAGATAAATAAAAAGAAATTATGAGAAATCTTGTAGACAAAGACTACATAATTAATGTAGGTCCTCACGGAACTTTCAGTAAGTCCGGAAAATATCAAACTTTACCTAAAGATATCGATGCTATGTTTGAACGCTATGAAAATAATGCTTCTAGGAAAATTGCTCTCTATTTCCACGGAGGATTAGTAAATGAACAAAGTGGTTTAGATTGTGCTCGCAAAATCGGACCACTAATTGCAGAAGTTGATGTTGAACCTGTTTGTTTTGTTTGGGAAACAGGTTTAGTCGAGACTATTTCTACAAATCTTCAAAAAATATCTGAAACCAAACTTTTCAATAAATTGTTAAAAGTACTTCTCAAAAAAGTTACCCAAAAAATGGGATATGACACTCCAACAGGAAGGGGAATAGCAGGAAAGGAACTTTCCTATGATGAAATTGAAATTGAACTTTCAAAACCTAACCCTTTTAAAGCCTATAGCCGCTCTGCTGAGCCTAATGAAGCACGTAGTGCAATTAATATTGAATCACTCGCAGGACAAGGACCATTTTTGAATGCTGAACTTGAACGTGAATTCAGAATTTTGATTGAGAATGATCAAGAATTTGTGTTAGCGATTTCACAAACAAAATTAACAACAAACGCGAATGGAAACAGTACGGGCGCACGTGGTTTTATAAGTGTAGGTGTATTTCTAGTTCACGTGACAAAAATTGCCATAAGAATAATTACAAGATTTATACAAAAGAAAGACCATGATCTCTACCCAACAATCGTAGAGGAAATTTTACGTGAATTCTATATCGCTGAGGTTGGTGCTTGGGTCTGGAAATCGATGAAAGATAAATCATCAGACATGTGGCAAAGTAATGCGGGCAGAATAGGTCTGAACCAATTTGCCGGAAGATATTTTTTAGAAAAACTTGCTGCTTACAAATTGCTTTATCCAGAAACAGAAGTTAATATTATTGGACATAGCGCAGGTTCCATCGCTACCTGTAATTTATTAAAATATACTGCTCAACTTGAAAATAGTTTTTCTGCCAATCATATAATTTTTATGGCTCCCGCATGTCGGATAGAATTATTTAAAAAAGAAATACTAGATAATATTTCTAGATATAGAGACATCAGAATATTTACAATGAATGATAAAACAGAATGTGATGATGTTTTAGTGCCCTACTTTTATACTCATTCTCTATTATACCTAATATCAGGGATATTAGAAGATGAGGGTGATTCCTATGACGCCAATATTTTGGGACTAGAGCGTCATATTGGATATATATTACCATATAATACACCCAATTTAAAAGAAGTACACACTTATATTTATGCGGCTGGTGAAAACCGCATATGTTTTTCAGTCACGCCTCAAGGAACTGCAAATGGATTATCAACTGAAAGCACTTCTCATGGTGGATTTGACGATGACTCGGCAACACTTAAAAGTATTCAAGCAATTATTAAATAGATGACGTATGGCAAATTATGCAATAATTATCGGAATAAATAATTATACCAAACCTGAAGATGCAGGATTGAAAGAATTACAAGGTGCAATCCGAGACGCTAAAGAAATCTATACTTGGATGATTAATAAAGGGGATGTCAAAAAAAGTAATTGCTACTTAATATTATCAACCGATGCACTGTATCCTATTAAAAATGATGTAGATAATGCAATTACAGAAATTACAAAGGCTGTAATTAGAGATGATGACAGCGATGCTGATAGATTTTATTTTTATTTTGCTGGTCATGGACTTGGTGTTGAATTGGACAAAGAAAACAATGGTATGTGCATGGCAAATTGGAGTGAATACCAAAAAGATTCTGCTGCTTTGTCTACAACAGATTACAAGAAAAAATTTCTTAATGAGGGTTTATTTAAAGAAATTGTAATGTGGATGGATTGCTGTCGGAATACAAAAATGTACTTTAATCCACATGGTGCTCCAAGCAGAACACCATTGGGTCAAAATACAGACCCTTTATTTTTTACAGCTTTTGCAACAAATTATCAAAATCAAGCATTCGAAGCAACGGTAGAAACAGCTAGTGGTAAGGAAACTAGAGGTGTCTTTACCACAGTACTGCTTAAAGGGTTGTATGGTGATGCAAGCGAAAATGGGGTAGACATAACAGCAAGAGATATGTGTGATTACCTTGCATACCATGTTCCAATTAAAGCACAAGAAGCAGGTTATACTCAAATACCTGATCCATTGACAAACGAAACTAAGCATAAAAAAATAATTTTTAAAATATAAATCGAATTGTCATGCAACAACAACAAATAAGACAAACAATTTTAACTGCTTCTTCTAATTTACCTAATAAATCACATCTATACAATAAATCTGGTTTTACCTTAACTATTCACTTATCGGGTGTTTACAGCCATATAACAAACATCTGGATATTTAGTGATAAGTTAAAAGTAGTTTCAAAACCAGGAGATGAAAAGATACAAGGTGATACAAGGATATATGTTCTATTAGAAGGACACTATATAATAAGAATAGAAATCAATAGTCAGATAACTGATAATAAAATTATAATTCAAAACGATTATACTTGTAGTGTTGGTCAATTTTCACCTTACATAAAACAACTTGAAAGTCCAATATTATATTCTTCCGCTCTACTCGGCGGAGAGATTCCCTATGGTTCTTCACATGAATACTACACAAATCCTGCCGTAGAAATCAGTAAAAAAATGAAAAACAATTTAAGCAGCGTGTTAAATTCAGGTCTATTTATTTTCTTAAGATATCCTGATGAAGAAGTTTTTCGAGAAAAATTTAATGAACAATCATATTGGGACTGTTTTTCACTTCTCAATGATGTGGGAAAAAGCATTTTAAACTTTCCTGATTTTTGTATAAATGACAAAATAAACCAAAATTATAATTACCACCGTAATTCAGACTACATTGGGTTAAGTGAACATCTAGAGCCCGGGTTATATTTTTTAAAATACGAGAAGAGTGGTGGTGATTCAAGACTAACTCCAATTTACATCTATGAAGGTTGGTATACACAATTATTTATGACTGTTGGTCAAGAGCCACTGTTTGGTTCTATTAGAGTTTTTATTTCTCGCACTTCCACTTTTAATCCAATGGATAGAAATAATTATTATATTGACATATGTTTAGATAAGTTACAAAATAATGATTACTCACTTGATTCTGAACTATTGCGAAACATTGCATATGGAAAATATGAATCACCAATGTTAGGATTATTAGGGGCTTATATTTACTTAAGCAGCAAAGAAACTAAAGAGGATCATTTATTCAAAGCTATAGTGTATAACCTCCAAAATAAGATATTAAAAACCCGAAATGAATCACCTGATATTTGGGCATTAAATCTCTTAAGCTATCAGCATTTCGGAAAAACTATTTCAAATGACGAGAAAATTAGAGTTCCAGGCACACCTATGTTAAGAGTAGCTTTTGAAGCAATAAAAAAAGCAGCTTCAACTTATTCATTTTTAATTGCAGAAAACAGTCTAAACGACCATGTCTCTGAAAATCAAATTTTCGATTCACCTTATAACACATTTAAACCAATATCTTCATTTCAATCAGAGTTAGAGTTTAACACAGAATACGATAATCAAAATTCTTTAATAAATGAAACTGAAAATGTATTTGAAGAAAACTATGCGCATTTTGACGGGGAATCTGATGCAGTAGCTGACTCCTCAAATGACACAAGCAATTTCAACCCTGCATTTGAAAATAAATCTTTATCTCTCCAAAATGCACTTGATCATGAAAACATATTAATTCACATGATTCCAAAAATTAAACCATCAAACTTAGAAAGTAAAAACAAGAATCCTAAGCAGATAAAGTCTAAAAAATGGGAACCGTCAGAAATAGGCCCAATTGGCTGTGCGATTATTTCAGTTTATTCTAACAATAAACAAATTTCTAATGAGATGATAGCAAAACAATTAAATCTGCCGATAAGTACAATTAATCGTATCAGAACGAAATTTAACATCTAAAATTATATAAATTTGTAACTTACATTAAGCTAGCTATAGCCTAGTCAAAGGCATAGATAAAGTATTAAATAGATAAGAAGTGATACCAAGCAGCACAAGGGTATGTATATATCCAAAAGACGTGCAGCGCATCATGGGAAAAGAATATGCTCAGGCAAGATTATATTTATTGAAGATAAAAAAGCATCTAAATAAAGAGCCTCACCAGTTAATCTCAATACAAGAATTCTGCGAGTATACAGGACTTAAAATAGAGCATGTAGTACGCTGTATAGTTGGATAAATTTTAAACAGCTTAAAAGACTGCTAAATCACTGAAAACTATAGAAACTAGTTCAATTATTAGCCTAATTATTTATTGTTATCCTTTGTAATATAAAATAAATTGTATATTTTTATAATATCAAAAAAGCATAAAACGAATTAATCTGATAGGGGTAAAATTAGGGGTACATCAAAAATATGACACTGTGAAGCCTTTAATATTAAGGTATTCAAAATAAAGTTCGAATCCCATCGTGGTCACGGATAAATAAAAGCAGCAAATAAAAATTCCAAGTTTACTTGAGTATTTTTATTTGCTGTTTTTATTTTCAAAGCGGAGCTTTGTGGGAAAAACGAAATTACTCCAATCGTGGTCACATTAAAAGAGTAAATTCTATTGAGTTTGCTCTTTTTTTTAAAGTTTATTTCCAAAAAAGCCATTCGTAAAGTTATTTTATTAATTTTGTTTAACTAATTCAAACAAAAGATGAACAACGTTAAGAGTGTTTTTAGCATTAAGGACTTAGAAAACCTTTCCGGAATCAAAGCCCACACGATTAGAATTTGGGAAAAAAGGTATAGCATACTCGAACCTATGCGTACTGAAACGAATATAAGGCTTTATGATTTGAACAACTTACAAAAGCTTCTAAACATTACTTTGTTGCACAACTACGGTTATAAAATCTCAAAAATATCTAAGCTTTCTAGCGAAAGAATTCCGCAATTGGTTAATGAAATCATTTCTGAGAAAAGCGCAAAACACCACGCAATTAGCTCGTTTAAAATGGCAATGATGAATTTTGACCAAGCCCTTTTCTTTGCAACCTATAATAAATTACTCTCCGAAAAATCGTTCAGAGAAACTTTTTATGACGTATTTATTCCTTTAATTCAGGAAATAGGATTGCTTTGGCAAACCGATACCATTACGCCGGCGCATGAACATTTTATTTCCTATCTCATCAAACAAAAATTATTGACAAATACCGAGAAAGTTCAAACCCTTGAGCCAACGAAATCGGATAGGGTTTTTGTATTATACCTTCCAATGAATGAAATCCACGAACTAGGATTAATGTACTTAAACTATGAAATTTTAAATTTAGGCTATAAAACCATATATTTGGGTGAAAGTGTTCCGATTGACAGTTTGAAAGACATGAAAAAGCACTTTGACAACATCACATACATATGCTATATGACGGTTGAACCCAACAAATCAGAAGTCAACAATTATATTAAATCCTTAAAACAAGATGTTTTGGACGAATCTTCGAGTTTATGGCTCATTGGAAGAATGATTGAAAATATTGATACAAAAATATTGAGCGAAAAAACAACTACATTTAGCTCAATCAAAGAATTAGTTGAATTTATATAAAGAAATCTTTTTTTATTGTTTAACTTTTTAATACTTTTGTTAAACAAAATATGAAAAAAGAAATTAAAATAATCGGTTCCGGATTTTCGTCATTAGCAGCGGCAAGCTATTTAGCCCAACAAGGTCATAGTGTTACTGTTTATGAAAAAAATGCTACTATTGGCGGTAGGGCTCGTCAACTCAAAAAAAATGGTTTTACCTTTGATATTGGTCCAACATGGTATTGGATGCCCGACGTTTTTGAAAGATTCTTTGCTGATTTTGGAAAAAAACCTTCCGAATATTATGACTTAATCAAGCTTTCTCCTGCTTATCAGGTTTATTTTGGGGTAAAAGATTTTATAACCATTGCTGACAATCTCCCTGAAATTATTGAAACCTTTGAATCAATTGAAAAAGGAAGCGGGCAAAAACTAACGTCCTTTATCAAAGAAGCTCAAAGTAATTATGACATCGCCATTAAAGATTTGGTCTATCGTCCGGGCGTTTCTCCTTTAGAATTAGTCACTTTAGAAACAGCCAAAAAGGTCAATCAATTTTTTGGTAATATTTCTAAAGACATTCGAAAACGATTTAACAATACCAAGTTAATCCAAATCCTTGAATTTCCCGTACTTTTCCTTGGAGCCAAACCTTCAGATACACCATCCTTTTACAGTTTTATGAACTTTGCCGATTTTGGTTTAGGTACTTGGCATCCAAAAAACGGTATGTATAGTGTGATTTTAGCCATGGAAAAGTTAGCCCTAGAACTCGGTGTAGTCATCCACACGAATGCTAATATTGAAAAAATTCTAGTTGAAAACGGTTCGGCTAATGCTATAGTAGTAAACGGAGAAATTGTAAAAGGGGACATCATTTTGAGTGGCGCTGATTACCATCATTCAGAAACTTTATTAGAGGAAAAATACCGAGCCTATTCTGAAAAATATTGGGACAAAAGAACTTTTGCCCCTTCTTCACTCCTATTTTATGTAGGTTTTGATCAAAAGATAGAAAATGTAGAGCACCATTCTTTGTTTTTTGATGTGGATTTTGATGTACATGCGGAAGCTATTTATGACACTCCAAAATGGCCCAAAGAGCCCTTATTCTATGCGAGTTTTCCATCCAAAACAGATGCGAATACTGCACCTGAAGGAAAAGAAGCCGGTATTTTTTTAATTCCGATTGCACCGGGAATTGAAGATACTCCTGAAATAAGAGAGCTGTATTTTGAAAAAATTATTACTCGCTTTGAAAAGTTGACACAACAAAAAGTAAAAAATAATGTTATCTTTAAAGAATCGTTTTGCGTGAATGACTTCATTAAAGACTATAATTCGTATAAAGGGAATGCCTATGGGTTAGCCAACACCCTATTGCAAACCGCTTTTTTAAGACCCAAATTGAAAAGTAAAAAAGTAAAAAATCTCTATTTTACAGGACAATTAACAGTTCCCGGACCAGGTGTGCCACCGTCACTGATTTCCGGAAAACTCGTTGCAGAACTCATTGCAAAAAATCTATAATTAATAAATATGAAATCAATTTTTGACACCGTATCTTTCGATTGCAGTAAAAATGTGACCCAATCTTACAGCACCTCTTTTTCAGCGGCCGTGAAGATGTTGGCGCCGAGCATCCGTCAGGATATTTATAATATTTATGGATTTGTTCGC
Organism: Flavobacterium sp.; assembly: GCF_046293665.1. Classification (GTDB taxonomy): domain Bacteria; phylum Bacteroidota; class Bacteroidia; order Flavobacteriales; family Flavobacteriaceae; genus Flavobacterium. The sequence goes on along the minus strand of NZ_JBKBOL010000005.1, from coordinate 175,909 downwards.
TTTGCTGATGAAATTGTAGACACTTTCCACGATTACAACAAAGAAATGCTTTTTGAACTGTTTGAAAAGGATTTAAAGAATGCTTTGGAAAATAAAATCAGTCTGAATCCGGTGTTAAATTCTTTTCAACATACCGTTCACAAATACGACATCCCGCATTCTATGATTGCGGCTTTCATGAAAAGTATGAGACTGGATTTACACAAAACGGTATATCAAACTTATGACGAATACAGCGAATACATTTATGGTTCTGCCGACGTAGTGGGATTGATGTGTCTGAAAGTATTTGTCAAAGGCGATGAAAAAAAGTTTACTGAACTCGAACATTCAGCTATGCGACTAGGTTCCGCATTTCAAAAAGTAAATTTTCTTCGCGACTTAAAAGCTGACTACGAAGATTTAAATCGGACTTATTTTCCGAATACCGATTTATCAAAACTGGATGAACATTCCAAAAATGAAATCATCAAAGAAATCGAAGCCGATTTTCAAGCAGGTTTTGAAGGAATTTTAAAATTGCCAATGGAAGCCAAATTTGGTGTTTATACCGCTTATGTTTATTACAAAAAACTTTTATCTAAGTTAAAAAAAACACCATCGACAGAAATCAAAAATACTCGAATACGAGTACCTGATTATGAAAAATTTGGGCTGTTGGCACGTTGCTATGTCAATTATCGTTTAAATTTATTATAAGATTATGTTATTACACATTATAGTTTTTATTGTCACATTTTGTATTATGGAATTTATGGCTTGGTTTAGTCACAAATACATCATGCATGGTTTTCTGTGGAATTTACATGCTGATCACCATAAAAAAGACCATGATTCTTGGTTTGAGCGCAATGATGCTTTCTTTATTTTTTATGCAGTGGTTAGCATTGGTTTCTTTTTGCTTTGGCAAAACAACATTCTTGAAATTGGTTTGGCCATTGGATTAGGAATTTTCGCTTATGGATTGGCTTACTTTACTGTTCATGACATCTTTATTCACCAAAGATTTAAATTGTTTCGAAACGCAAATAATCGTTATGCTAAAGCCGTGAGAAGAGCTCACAAAATGCATCACAAACACTTGGGAAAAGAACATGGCGAATGCTTTGGAATGCTGGTTGTTCCTTTTAAATATTTTAAAAAATAAAAGGCGGGATAAATCCCGCCTCAAATCAAAAATCCCGAGTTAATCGGGATTTTATTTATTTTTTGATTAAACCTTCTAAAGGCTTTAATTGATCCATATCAATGTTGGCCGATTGCAAGATGGAAATCATGTTCATGATATTGTTTGGATTCATGTCATTTCCCAAAATTCTCACTACTGCAAACCCATTATCTTCTTTTTTGCCAAATAAAATAAACTCGTCTATATTATCTTCGTCACCAACAAAACTAACCGAAGCACCATCTTTACCTGAACCGACTTTCATTAATTGTTGGTACTTTTTTCCTTTCAGTATTTGCGTAAGCTTATTACTTTCTGCTTCAAATTGCGCTTTGTTATTCTCGTCTAATTTAAAAGCCAAAATGTTCATTTTATCAAAAGAAGCTAAAGCGGTTTTTTGCTCAGAAGTTAATTTGGTTTTGTCAACATTAATAATATTAGGTGACAAATCAAGAGCTACAAAATCTTTGTCCTCTGATTTCTCAACAAAATACTTTTGCAGACTTGGTTCACTACTACAACTCGACAATAACAGTGAAGCCAAAGTGGCGATGAAATAAATAAGTTTCATGTCTTGCTATTTTTTTCCTTTTGACCCTTTAGATGCTTTTTTTAAATCTTCTCCACCCGGTAAACTCATTTTATCGGTTAAAACTGAAAGTTCATTCAGGTCAAAATCTCCTGTCAACGACATCAAAACAGTTTCTTCTTTGCCACTGCCTTCTACAAACATCAACAATTCTTTCACTTGAGAATCAGTTGCACCGGATTTTACATAAATTTTTACGCTTTTCCCTTTTTCGTTAACACGCATTAATTCTTCTAAAACAGACGTTTTAATGTATTTGTCAGAAGTTAATTTCATCTCATTAGCATATTTAGTATTAGTCGTTACAAATACTTTCAGGTTGTCTAATTTCTTAATCAAATTAACATACTGTTGGGTTTCTTTGTCTTCTACTTTCATTTTGCTCAATAACGAAAACATTTTTTTGTTTACGATTACTGTTGTGATTTCTTCTGGACCATCAAATTTGTCAAAGACGGACTGTGCAAAAAAGGTGTTCGTTGATAATATTGCCACTAAGGCTAAGATTAATTTTCTCATGATTTCTTGATTTTTTATTTAAAAATTTTGTTTTTTGATTGTTCGTATTCATTTAAATATTCCATACTCTCTATGCCTTTATTTACACTTCGAGAAATTAAAGCCAAAGCCTTTTGTGTTTCTCGGAAAGCGACTTCCGGATCATCATAAGTCCCTAAATCTTCTGAAACAGGATGATTATAATGATTAAAAGTAAACAAACCCACACTCAAAAAAACCGCCACAGACGCTGCAACTGATAACCAAACTACGCTTGAGCGTTTATTCGTTTTTAATGGAATAGTTGCGGTAAACTGTTCTTGTTTTGCTTGAGTAGCATAACCAAATATAGGCTTGTATTGTTCCAGGTGCTGCGTAACATCTGAAGAAGCAAAATAGTCTTTCAACTCTTTTTCTTCGGCTATACTCGTTTCTGCTTCGAAGTATTTTTCCAGTAATTTTTCTATTTTATCCAATGCCATAATGATGTGTTTTTATCATTTTTTCTCTTATCGTTTTTCTTGCTCTTGATAAAGCCGTGCGAATAGCCGACTCATTCATGTCTAATATCTTGCCGATTTCTTCAAACTCCATTTCTTCAATGTCACGCATTTGGACAATCAATTTTTGTTGTTCGGGCAAGTCGTTCATTATTTTTTCTACCCAATTCCAAGTGTCACGGTCTTCTACTTTTTGTTGTAAACCCGCTTCCCTGTCGGTGAAGTTGTTGTGTACAATCTTCATGTTGCTGGCACGCTTCGATTTTAGTTGGTCCAAACAATAATTTTTGGTCATGGTCATTGCCACGGCTTCCACACTTTTATATTCATCCAAACTTTCATTCTTGTTCCACAATTTCACCAAAACTTCCTGAGTGGCATCTTCTGCTTCTTCAGTACTAACGAGCAATCGCTTCGCCATTCGAAAGACTTTATCCTTAAACGGATTCACGAGTAGCATAAACTCATTTTGGTTCATTGAAACTATCCTTGGTTAGTAGTTATAAAGTCCAGACGACCCATCCTTTTATTTGTTACAAACAAATTTCTATTATTAATCTAAACTTAGTAAATTTACGTTTATTAAAATAAAAAGCTGCTATGAAAAACTTATTGAAAACCTTTTTGTTATTATTTATTTTTGTGCTGCCCTTGGGTTGTGAAGATATGGATGACAATGCCATACCGAGTAGTCTTGCCGTAAAAGACTTTGTTTGGAAAGGCATGAATTTATATTACTTATGGCAAGGAAATGTGCCCGATTTAGCAGACAATAGATTTGCCAATCAAAACGAATTGAATAATTTTTTAGAAGATTTTGAAACGCCTGAAACTTTGTTTAGTGCTTTACGGGTTAATAATTCAATTGATAGGTTTAGTGTAATTTACAGTGATTATGATGTTTTGGAAGGTGTTCTTTCCGGAAATACGTTGAACAACGGAATGGATTTCGGATTAAAACACATCAATGGTACTACTAGTGTATTTGGTTGGGTGAGATACATTATTCCGAATTCTGATGCAGCAACCAAGGACATTCAGCGTGGTGATATTTTTTATGCCGTTAATGGAATTCCTTTGACGGATGACAATTATCGATCACTTTTATTTAGTAATGACCAAACCTATACTGTTAACTTGGCTGATTACAGTATCGACAGTAACGATTTTGTTACTATTACTCCAAACGGTCAATCAGTGACTTTGACCAAAACACCTTTGGCTGAAAACCCAATTTTACTTAGCACTGTAATTCCACAAGGCGCTCGCAATGTTGGTTATTTAATGTATAATGGATTTTATTCCAATTATGAAACCCAATTGAATACCGTTTTTGGTAATTTTCAATCGCAAAATGTAACTGATTTGGTTTTAGATTTACGCTACAATTCAGGAGGTTCTGTTAATACCGCTACAAAATTGGCCAGCATGATTACCGGACAGTTCACCGGACAAATTTTTGCTAAACAACAATGGAATGCCAAAGCACAAGCTTATTTTGAAGAGAACAATCCGGGCAGTTTGACCAATAAATTTGTGGGTGGATTGAATAGTTTGAACCTCAACAAAGTTTATATCTTAACTTCTAAAGCTTCTGCATCAGCAAGTGAATTAGTAATCAATTGCCTAAAACCCTATATTGATGTTGTACAAATTGGCGATGTAACCACAGGAAAAAACGTGGGTTCAATTACCCTATATGATTCACCTACCTTTGCCAAACAAAACGTAAATCCAAGGCACAAATATGCTATGCAACCAATCGTATTGAAAATAGTAGACAAGAATGGTTTTGGAGATTATACATCTGGAATTGCACCAACTATGCCATTGCCGGAAAACTTAGCCAACTTAGGAATCTTAGGTAACGTAGATGAACCTTTATTAAACGTAGCTATCAATCAAATCATCTCTAGTGGCAAGCGAGTGCCACAATTACCAAACGTTGTTGCACGAGATTTTACAGATGCTAAAGCGATTAATCCTTTGCAAAGCGAGATGTATATTGAAAGATAATAATTTCTACCAACCTGTTAAAAAAAGGCTAACCTTTCAGTTAGCCTTTTCACCACAATTATAAACAAAGTTTAAATACCACTATAAAACAATGTTTAACCCCAACTTGAAATTTCTTCCTCGGGTGGAGTAACCGATATTTTCAACGAATTCTTCGTTTAATATATTAGTAACCGAACCAAAAACAGACATTCGTCCTTTAATCAATTCATATTTTGCTAAAGCATTTACCAACTGGTAAGAATCCAATTTTACAAATGCTGTTCCAAAAGTATTCCCGTCAAAAAACGCATCGTTTCTGGCATCAAAATACTGATAAGTCAAGTTAAACAAAGTTCTTGGTGTTGGCTGAAAATCTAATCCGGCATTGGCTTTGTGCTTCGGAATTAATCGATCTAAAGCTTTGTCAACCTGAGTAAATGTATAGTTGGCATTTAATCTTAACTTAGCTGTCACGTCAAAGGTTACCTCGGTTTCAACTCCTTTAGCCTTGTTAGTTCCGTCGATGTTTACATAATAAGCTTCGAAAGTATCCGAATCAAAAAAGAAATCAAACGAATTGGTTTGGTCACGATAAAAAGCTACCGCATCTAGCCTTAGTTTCTTATCTAACAATTGGGTTTCAAAACCGGCTTCTGCTGTGGCATTTCTCTCCGGTGTTAACTCGGCATTTCCATACTCAGAGTACAATTGGTACAAACTCGGCGTGATATAAGCAGTACTATAAGAAGCTACCAATTTCAAAGGGAAACTCGTTTTAAAATTATAGGACGGATTGAAGTTATACACAAAATTATTGCCGTAAGCACTGTGATTGTTCAAACGAGCACCGGCATTGATATTCAAGCCAAAATCAAAATGGTAAACCAAAGTCGTGTAACCATCAACTATATTAAACTTAGTCGATTCGTTTTCTAAATTTCCATAAGGTGTTTCACTTAGCATATCATTGAATTGGTAATTCACTCCAACGATAACCGCAAAATCCTTATTGAGATTGTATTTATTAAATCCGTCAACAACTATATTTCTCGATTCGTACAAAGAATAATCCGTTCCGGTTGTAAAACTATTGTATTCACTATAATCGCGGACAATCCTGGCAAAACCGGAATTCAGAACAAATTCGCCTTTGTTGTATTTGAATTTCGGGGAGAATCCAAAACGAACTTGCTCTGAAGTGGTTGTATTTATATTAGTATCATTAAAACCGGTATTATCAAAAGTTAAATCATAACCGTTTTTCAACTTGTCATAATTACCAAAAAAGTCTAAAGTCAGTTTTTCTGTAGCTTTGAAACCCAACTTAGCTATGGCATTTTGTCTTGAAAATCGATCATCTTCATACTTTATGGTTTCATCCGGTGAGGCAATTTGGGAGATGTTACTTGTTTCAGTACTGTTAAATCCGGCAAAATAATTCACTTTTTTCTGGTTTCCGTTCACCGAAATCCCTTGGTTAAAATCTTGTCCGTTGTACTTTTTGTTGTCCTGAGTATTATTGGAACCAATGTTCATATAAACATTCCCTTCAATGGGCTTTTTGGATGATTTTTTTAGGGTAACATTGATTACACCAGTGGCTGCTCCTGTTCCGTAAAGCGTACTTGCAGCACCTTTCATGACTTCGATACTTTCTACTTGCTCAACCGGAAGCAAACGCAAATCATACTCCAAACTAATCCCGGAAGCATCCGTAACCGGAATACCGTCAATCAGAATTAAAACTTGTCTGTTTTTACCACCACGAATGTAATACCCTAAGTTTTTACCGTTGGCCGATTGGTTTCCATTGATTTCCACACCGGTTACTTGAGATAAAACTGTGGCCAAACTTTGCCCAGACTTTTTCTCCAAATCTTTGGCTGAGATGACTTCGATTACTTTTCCTGATTTTTCTTTGCTTTGTGCAAACTTGGTATCAGAGATGACCACTTCTTTTAAAGGATTCACTTTGGTAGAATCCTGTTCTTGCGCATAGGCACAAGTGTTTAGCATAGCCAAAATAGCTACAGCTCTAACTGTTTTTTTCATTTTTTAAATTCAACAATAATTTGATAATCTTGGGAGAAAAGCATAGAATTTACCCATACCCAAACCTTTTGTCCCGAAAGTTTGTTACTCGATGAATTAGGCAGGTCTCCTGGCTTGCGTCTTGTTGTTGACCTTCTCATCCCGATACTGGAACAATGGTTTTGGAGATAACAACAAGCTTGATAGCTTACAGTTGCGGGAACAGCTCAAGATTTAAAATTATGATTGAATTTAGAATTACTAATTCGTAATTCTCAATTCGTAATTCTTCACTTGATTCCCTTTTAATGCGATTTTGAAAAACAGAAATCGCAACCTTAATTCGGGTGTAAAGGTAAAGCAATAAAAGAAACTTCTACAAGAACTTGGCAAAATTATTCCTCTTTTTTCTTGGAAAACTTGACTATCAACCATATAAATCCAACCAAAAAGTGAAGCAGAATAATTCCGCCTACGATGTATATAAAAGTATTGGAACTGTCTCTCACAACTATCATTTTAAGTAAAAGTAATGCGTATTTCTAAATGGTTTTGCATCAAATGTTACCAAAACAACAATATTAGACAACAATCTTATACTTTTGCAAAAACAATTTGATGAAAACCTTTTTTAATGCTCTATTTATTGCTTTTGTTTCTTTGTTGTTCGTTCATTGCAAAACCGAAACGAAATCGGCTCCAACTATTTCTTCTGAAAATACCGTTACTTATGCCAAAGGTTTTTCTATCCGAAATTACGATGGCTACTCTATAGTAACCGTACAAAATCCATGGCCGAAAGCCAGTAAAACCTACACTTATGTCCTTAAAGAAAAAAACGGAATTGTTCCCGATAGTTTAAAACAAAACACCATTATTTCGGTTCCGATAAAAACTATAATCGTGACTTCCACGACGCATATTCCATCATTGGAAATGTTGGGCAAACAAAATACTTTAATCGGTTTTCCGCATTTAGATTACATCTCTTCCGAAAAAGTCAGAGCGCGAATAGACGCCGGAAAGGTCAAAGAATTGGGTATGAATCAAAGCCTAAACACCGAAGTCATTCTGAATTTACAACCCGATGTAATCATAGGTTACGGCATTGACAACAACAATCCGACTTTAGATAATTTGCAAAAAAGTGGTTTGAAAGTCATGCTCAATGGCGATTGGAATGAAGAAACTCCTTTAGGCAAAGCCGAATGGATTAAGTTTTTCGGTGCATTGTATGGCCAACAAAAAGAAGCCCATGAACTCTTTACCAAAATTGAAAAAGATTATTTGAAAACGATTGAAATTGCAAAAATAGCTACCACTGCGCCAACCGTTTTAGCCGGAGATATGTTTGAAGATCGTTGGTATTTACCCAAAGGCACCAGTTGGGGAAGTTTGTTACTAAAAGAAGCCAAAGGAAACTATTTATGGCAAGAAACGAGTGGAACCGGAAGTTTGTCTTTATCCTTTGAAACTGTACTCGAAAAAGCCCAAAACGCTGATATTTGGATCACTTCAGGACAGTTTGCCACCTTAAAGGAAATGACCGATAAAAATCCGCATTATGCACAATTTACAGCCTTCAAAAATAAAAAGGTATATTCGTTCAGCGGCAAAAAAGGAAAAACCGGTGGCATTTTGTATTATGAATTGGCACCCAACCGACCGGATATGGTATTGAAAGACATTGTCAAAATTTTACATCCGGAATTATTGCCGAGTTATAAGCCTTTCTTTTTTGAAAAATTAAAATAAAACACTGATTACACAGATTATACAGATTTGAAAACCAGCAACCGAAATAGTCTCCTCTTTACCTTCTTGTCATTGACCTTGTTATTGACATTCCTCGTGAACATTTCCTTTGGTCAAGTAGCGATACCGTTGAAAGAAGTATTTACAAGTTTGTTTGGCGGTCAAGCCGAAAAGGAAACTTGGGAATACATCATTATGAATTTCAGATTGCCCAAAGCGATTACGGCAACTTTAGTTGGCATAGGGTTATCGATAAGTGGTTTGTTGATGCAAACTTTGTTTCGAAATCCTTTGGCCGGACCTTATGTTTTAGGTTTAAGCTCGGGTTCTAGTTTGGGTGTTGCTTTTGTGATTCTCGGTGCAGGAATATTGCCCGCTGTTTTTTCACAATTTTTATTATCTTCTTACGGAATCATTTTGGCTTCTTGCCTGGGAAGTTTATTGGTTTTACTATTGATTTTAATAGTTTCCCAACGTTTGCGTGATACCATGTCAATCTTGATTGTTGGGCTAATGTTCAGTAGTTTTACTAGTGCAATTGTAAGTGTATTTAGTTATTTCAGTACGGCCGAGCAATTGCAAAAATACACCTTTTGGTCAATGGGAAGTCTTGGCAATTTATCTTGGCAGAATATAATTGTATTAGGTATTGCGGTAACCATTGGTTTGTTTTTGAGTTTGTTGACTTTAAAAGCTTTGGATGCTTTATTACTAGGTGAAAATTATGCCAAAAGCATGGGGTTGAACCTGAAAAAATCGAGATATACCATCATTTTTGCCACTAGTATTTTAGCGGGAAGCATTACCGCTTTTGCTGGTCCGATTGCTTTTGTGGGTTTGGCGGTACCGCATTTGTCGAAATTAATATTTCAAACCAGTAATCACAAAACATTGTTTTGGAGTACAATACTTGTTGGCGCTATTATCATGTTATTTTGTGATACCGTTTCCCAAATGCCGAGCTTTGATTTTACGTTACCGATTAATGCTATAACTTCCATCATTGGCGCGCCAGTGGTGATTTGGCTAATCGTAAAAAGAAAAAATAGAATTGTTTAATTATGAAAAAGATTAGCTCCAAAATCATTGCCATATTTTGCCTGACCTTGTCATTCACTTTGTCGGGTTGTGGAGAATTGATTGATTGTATTGTGAGCGCAAAACCTAATTTGCCTACCAAAACATTGAGCATCGGCCAAATTGGAATGACTTATAGTGAATCAATCCAAGCTTCCGTTAAAAATGCCCCAAATGACGATAGTTTTATCTATTATATTTCAATTGACAACGGTTTACCGCCAGGCATCAGCTATTACCAACAAGGAAGAAAAATTATCTTTACAGGAACACCTACTGCAAGAGGTATTTACACCTTCAAAGTAGACTTAACCATTGATTACCCGGAAAATGATTTTGGAGAAGAAGATGATCCTTTCTATGATAGTAATAATATTTGTCTTGGAAATGATTCGACTAGTAAAAATTACACTATTGATATTCAATAAATTTGGAAAACAATAAGAACATACTAATCACAACGAGTTTAAGCATTGGATACCATTCCAAACGCGAAAACCTCGTCATTGCCGAAAACCTGAATTTGAATTTGACTTCCGGACAACTAATCTCGTTAGTTGGTGCTAATGGTATAGGAAAATCTACTTTATTACGCACTATTACCGGCATTCAAAAACCATTGAAAGGTGCGGTTTTTTTAAATGAAAAGAATATAAATGATTTTCAACAATTAGAATTGGCGCAAAATTTAAGTTTGGTATTGACCGAGAAATTACCACCAAGTAACTTGACTGTTTTTGAATTAATCGCTTTAGGAAGACAGCCTTACACGAATTGGCTTGGAAATCTTTCCAATGAAGATTATAAAAAAATCAATCAAGCGATTGAATTGACGCATATCGAACATTTGGTCAATAAAAAACACCATGAAATCAGTGACGGTCAGTTGCAAATTGTGTTAATTGCTAGAGCATTGGCTCAAGATACGCCGTTGATTATTTTAGATGAACCAACAACACATTTGGATTTATTACACAAGGTTTCAGTTTTTAAACTGTTGAAAAAATTATCTCAGGAAACCAATAAATGTATTTTATTTTCAACACATGATATCGACTTAGCCATTCAGTTAAGCGATGAAATGATTGTCATGACGGAAGAAAAATTGGTTCAAGACCAACCTTGCAATTTGATTACCAAAGGCGTTTTCAATACACTTTTCAAAGACGATTCTATCAAATTTGACGGTGAAAAAGGAAAGTTTGTGATTTCTTAACAGCAAACTGAGACTGCGACTGAATACTATTTTAAATTAATTTGGCGCTTCGCTTCACCCACGACAAACGCTACTGAATTAGCGATGTTGTAACTGCGAATTAAATTTGACATTGGAATGGTTAGATGATTTTCGAATTGGGCCAAAACTTCTTGACTCAAACCCACGCTTTCTTTCCCAAAAACCAACCAATCTTCGTCTTGAAATTCGGCTTCATAAATCGATTTGGTAGCGTGTGAACTCATTAGAAACACTCTCGATTTATCTTTAATTTGAGCAATCCATTCGCTTACATTATCATACTCATGCCAATCGAGATGTACCCAATAATCCAAACCGGACCGCTTTAAGTTTTTGTCGGTAATCTCAAAACCATAAGGCTTAATTAAATGCAATCGGTTTTCAGTGCCAACGCACAAACGACCAATATTTCCGGTGTTGTTAGGGATTTCGGGTTCTACGAGGACGATGTTCAACATTTTTGGATTATTAGATTATTAGATTGTTAGACCAATTGGACTCTTTAGATTTTTCTAATAATCTAAGAGTGAAACGAGTCTAACTATCTAAGAGCGAAGCGTATCAAAATTATCTACTTCTAAAACTTCTCCGGCTTTGAGTTGCAAAGATATGTTCCCGACGCGAATTCTCACTAATCTTAGGGTCGGAAATCCAACAGCAGCGGTCATTTTTCGAACCTGGCGGAATTTGCCTTCGGTTAACGTGATGGAAACCCAGCTTGTTGGTCCGTGACGCTCATCGCGAATTTTTCGGCCTTCGCCAATAGATTCCGGCAATTTAACAACAATTTTAGCTTCGCAATTTTTGGTAGTGTATCGAATGCCTTTGAAACCAATTTCTACGCCTGATTTTAACTGCTCAACCGCTTCTTGCGTAATAATGCCGTCAACTTGAGCGTAATATTCTTTTTCGATGGTTTTGCTTCTTACGATTTCGCTCATCATCCCATCCGTGGTCAACAAAAGCAACCCTTCCGAATCTTCATCCAAACGACCAATAGCCATAGTGCCTTCGGGAAAATTATAGAGTTCGCCGAGCAACTTTTTGTGTCGCTTTTTGGCGTAAATGAATTGGCTTAAATAACCGTGTGGCTTGTGAATTATGAAGTGTCGGTGCATGGGTTTTATTTGAAACAAAAATACATTTTTCAATTCCATCATTTCGATTTAATCCTTATTTTTACCAAAAAACATATTCTTTATAATGTCAGAATCGCTATTTATCATCCTTGCATTTATCCTCGCCTTAGCCATTGGAATTTTCTTGGGTAAAACACTTTTCGCTGCCAAATCACAATCGGATAAAGCGTCGTTGGAAGAAAAAATCAATGGCTTGTTCCAACAAATCGAACAATTTAAAAATCAGGTGAATCAAACAGTTCAAGAACGCGAAAGCATTCGTGCTGAAAAAGAAGCTTTGGCCATTCAGTTATCCAAAAAAGAAACCGATTTTGAGAATCTTTGGGAACGCAACAAAGAGCAAAAAGAGGAAGTCGAAAAACTACAAGAGAAGTTTACCAAAGAGTTTGAAAATTTGGCCAACAAAATCTTAGAAGAAAAAACCACAAAATTTACAGAACAAAACAAAGAAAACCTCAAAAATATTTTAACGCCTTTACAAGACAAAATTCAACTGTTTGAAAAGAAAGTCGAAGACACACACAAGGAAAGTATTGATTATCATGCAGCTTTGCGCCAACAAATTTTAGGTTTGCGCGAAATGAACGAACAGATGAGCAAAGAAACATTGAACTTGACCAAAGCTTTAAAAGGCGACAGCAAAATGCAAGGCAATTGGGGTGAATTGATTTTAGAACGAGTACTCGAAAAATCGGGTTTAGAAAAAGGGCGCGAATATGAAGTACAGCAAAGTTTCACCACCGAAGAAGGCAATCGTGTTTTTCCTGACGTAGTAATTAATTTACCGGATGGTAAGAAAATGGTTGTTGACTCAAAAGTGACTTTAACCGCTTACGAACGTTATATTAATGAAGAAGATGACAACACTAAATCGCAATATTTAAAAGAACACGTTATGGCTTTAAAACGCCATGTCGACCAATTGAGCGAGAAGAATTACCAGGATTTGTATCAAATGGAAAGTCCTGATTTTGTCTTGCTTTTTATCCCTATTGAATCTGCTTTTGCTTTGGCGCTGAATGAAGACACAACGCTATACAACAAAGCATTTGAAAAGAATATTGTGATTGTAACACCTTCGACTCTTTTGGCCACTTTGCGCACGATTGACAGCATGTGGACGAACCAAAAACAACAAGAAAACGCTTTGGAAATTGCCCGACAAGCTGGTGCTTTGTATGATAAATTTGAAGGTTTTGTAGGCGATTTAGTCAAAATTGGAAAGAAAATGGATGAAGCGAAGGTCGAGTATCAAGGTGCTATGAATAAACTAGTCGACGGCAAAGGAAACTTAGTGACCAGCGTTGAAAAGCTAAAAAAAATGGGAGCTAAAGCCAAAAAAGCACTACCCGAAAACATACTAACTCGAGCTGAAAAAGATGAATAACGAATTTAAATCCGTAGACGCCTCCAAAATTACGATAGCCGAATTGATGTTGCCTTCGCATACCAATTTCAGTGGTAAAATTCACGGTGGTTATATTTTGTCTTTGTTGGATCAAATTGCTTTCGCTTGTGCATCGAAATTCTCGGGACATTATTGCGTGACGGCTTCGGTTGACACGGTTGATTTTTTGAATCCGATAGAAGTCGGCGAACTCGTAACCATGAAAGCCAGCGTAAATTATGTGGGCAAAAGTTCGATGATTGTTGGCATTCGTGTAGAAGCCGAGAACATTCAAACCGGAATGGTCAAACACTGCAATTCAAGCTATTTTACGATGGTAGCCAAAGATGACAAAGGCAACAATACACCAGTTCCGGGACTCATTTTATCTAATGATGAAGAAATCAGACGTTTTTGTAATTGCATTAAACTTATTTCTCTCAAAAAAGACAAAAACAGACACGAGGAAATTTTTGATTACAAATCAGAAGATTCTTTAGAAAAACTAAAGAATTATCATGTAAAATTATTAGTTTTTTAGCGCAAACCTTAAACTATTCACATAAATTTTAAAAAAAACGTATTACTAATTGTTTAATCAATAGGATATTATATTTTTTTTATTATTTTTGGTTTGCATTTTAAAAAACACATGAAAAAATATTACCTCTTAGCTACCGTTTTACTATTAGCCGTTACCATTTTTTATTCTTGTTCAGACAACGATGACGAATATACTCCGGTATCTCCGGTTGTGGTTGATTTGACACAAGTTCCTTACCCTAAATTATCTGATTACCATTTTTTTGAAGGCGATATGAAAGACCAAATCCCTTCATTAAATGTAATTCCCTACGAACCTGCAAGTGTTTTATTTAGTGACTATGCGCACAAAAAAAGATTTGTTTGGATGCCACCGGGTTCAAAAGCGACTTTTGATGGTGATGACAGCATTTTGGAAATGCCGGTAGGAGCTGTTTTGATTAAAACTTTTTATTACGATAAAGTACAACCCGAAAACAAAACTGTCCTTATTGAAACCAGAATTATGATTCGCAAAGCTACCGGATGGATTTTTGCTGATTATGTATGGAATGACGAACAAACAGAAGCCACCTTAAATTTAGCCGGAAGCTACAAACAAATGACTTTTAAGGACGATAACAACATTACTAGAGATGTTAATTACAGAATTCCATCTGAAGTGCAATGTATCGTTTGTCATAAATTTAAGGAAGAAGTGAATGGTAGTGAAATAACAAGATATACACCGATTGGAATTAAGCCTCAGAATTTAAATTTCAACTTTAATTATGGTGGTTCGAGTAAAAACCAATTGACTAAGTGGATTGAGCAAGGTTATTTGGAAAACAACTTTACTTTGCCTACTCCTGAAAATACTACCGTTAATTATGACGATACTTCTAAGCCTTTAGCGGCTAGAGTTCGTTCTTATTTTGATATTAATTGTGCTCATTGCCATAAAGAACAAGGACATTGTGATTACAGACCTTTGCGCTTAGCGTTTGGAGAAACCGATGGTGCCAACGGACTAACTAATATGGGTGTTTGTGTTCCAACGCAAGACATGCAGGATTTTAACCCGGAGTTAAGTAATTTGGTTACGCCGGGAAAAATAGATCAATCCATGTTATTTCATCGTGTAAATACCAGCAACGAAGCTTTCAGAATGCCACTTCACGGAAGAACTTTAATTCATGATGAAGGCATATTACTTATAGAAGAATGGATTAACTCTTTACAAAGTTGTCCTTAAAATAAACAACAAACAATTTAAACCAACCACTAATAATGAAAAAAATTACCTTATTTTTTATTTTGCTTTTGGCCGGCAATATGTCTTTCGCACAAGACAATTGTGCTACAGCACTGCCAATCACTGCCGGAACATACACCATTAGCACTATTAACGGAACACAGTTACCAACAACAACTTGTTCTTTTTCTAATACCAGTACAACAGCTGCCGAATGGTATGCTTATACACCTACTCAGAACTATACTGTAACGGTAACCTCTGATTTGATTCAAAATATCT
Source organism: Flavobacterium sp. (assembly GCF_046293665.1). Lineage (GTDB taxonomy): Bacteria > Bacteroidota > Bacteroidia > Flavobacteriales > Flavobacteriaceae > Flavobacterium. The sequence continues at coordinate 160,471 of NZ_JBKBOL010000005.1, read as the reverse complement.
GTAAAGATACCAGATTAAGAATTTATAGTGGAACTTGTGCAGCTATGACTTGTGTAGTTGCTGATGATGATTCAGGTGTAATCACTTGTAATGCAGGGAATAATTTTTCCTATCTTTCTAAAGCAACTTTTAATGCCATAGCCGGGACTACCTATTACATTGTATGGGATAATCGATATGCCTCAGTAGGTTTTGATTTCCAAGTATCTGAAATTCCTGCCGGATACAATCCGTGTAGTACAGCTATAGCGGTTACAGCAGGTACAACTACTGTTAATGCTGTTGATCAACTTAACATCAATACTTCTTGTTCTTCAGCTGCTTTATCTAAGTGGTATTCTTACACTCCGACTGTAAATGCGAGCGTTACTGTTTCTTCTGACTTAGCTGTAAATTTGTGTAAAGACACTTTTTTTAGTGTTTACACCGGAAACTGTACCACAGGATTGAGTTGTTTGACTAGTGATGACAATTCCGGAGTTTTAGCTTGTAATTTTGGGAATACCAACTCAAATCTTTCTACTAAAACATTTTCTGTTGAAGCCGGTACAACTTATTACATCGTTTGGGATAACCGTTGGAGTAATGATGGATTTAACTTTACCATCACCGAAGTACCAATCATAGTTCCTGTAAACTACACGACTCAAAATCTTGGTTCATTAAACAGTAATTTCAACACTTGTATCGTAGATATGAATGGAGATTATAAAGATGATCTTGTAGGCGTAAGTAATAACAATTTAAGAATACATTTTCAAGGTAATGGAGGAACATTCACCCCTACCGACTTTCCAATAACCGGAACGAGTGATATGCCTTCTTGGAGTATGGCTGCCGGAGATTACAACAAAGACGGATATAATGACCTTATGTTAGGAAGTGGCACCGGTCTAACTTTTTGGAGATCTAACAATACCGGAACGGCCTACACCAATATCAATCCTTCTGATTATATTTTCTGTCAAAGAACCAATTTTGTTGACATCAATAATGACGGACATTTAGATGCTTTTTCATGTCATGATGTTGCACCAAACGTTTATTATATCAATGATGGTAACGCAAATATGCAATATTATCAATCAGGACAAAACGGTGCTTATATGTTAGGTGTTACACCAAGTGGAGGAAACTATGCTTCTTTATGGACTGATTTTGATAATGATGGCGATTTAGACATGTTCATTTCAAAATGTTCAGGTCCTCCTTGTGAAATGCATAGAAATGATGGTAATGGTGTTTTCACTGATGTTTCCGCTTTAGCACAAATTAATGTAACGCCAATTCAAACTTGGTCATCAGCCATTGCTGATTTTGACAACGATGGCGATATGGATGTTATTATTACTGCAAGTTCCGGAACGCATAGATTTTTTAGAAATAACTATGAATCAAATGGAGGTGTTTTAGGTGCTTTTACCAATATTACTGCAGGTTCGGGTTGGGACACTAACACTTCAACTAATATTGATAACATTGCTTATGATTTTGATAATGATGGCCGTGTTGATGTTCTTGGAGCTGGTGGTAAAATCATGTTCAACCAAGGAAACAATGTTTTTGCACCGGTTAGCTATAACGGTATCAGTGTTGGAGCTGTTGGTGATTTAAACAACGACGGTTTTCTTGATTTTCAAAACGGAAGTACTATTCGTTATGCTGTACCAAACGGTAACAATTGGTTAAAAGTTAATTTCCAAGGAATTCAAAGTAACCGCAACGGAATTGGGGCTCGTGTTGAAATTTATGGGCCTTGGGGCAAACAAATTAGAGACGTTCGTAGTGGTGAAGGCTTTAGATACATGAGTACTTTGAACGCTCATTTTGGTTTAGGCACTGCTACTACTATCAATCAAGTAATTGTAAGATGGCCATCAGGTATTGTAGATACCTTTAACAATGTTTCTCCAAACCAATCTCTATTGGTAGTAGAAGGGGCAACATTGGCCACTAATGCTTTTGAAACTTCTGTATTTACTGTTTATCCAAATCCTGTAAAAAACATTATCAATATTTCAATGAATACTGCCAATCCGGTAGACTTTAAATTGGCTCAGATATATGATTTAAACGGAAGAATGGTACAAGAAAGTCCTGTTCAAAATCAAAGTATCGTTGTTGACCACTTGGCCACCGGAACTTACATCTTAATGTTAAGAGATGCGCAAGGGAAAGATTACTCTCAGAAATTCGTTAAAGAATAAATAACCCTTTCTTTTTATATAAAAAATCCTCTTGTAATTAAACAAGAGGATTTTTTATTTTATGTAATACTTTTATTAAAACACCCTCAACAAATTAAAGCCAAAGAAAACATCGCCTTTACCCCAATCACCGGTTGAATTGCCTAAGAAACCCGATTCATGCATGCCTTGTGAACTACTGAAATGCATCTGAAAAACGTGTCCACCGGTTTCTAAATCAACGCCGATAGACAGCGGATCACGAAACGGTGAACTACTTGAACGGTTTAAATGCGTTGCATAATCCACATTGACAGACCATCGCTTGGCAAACTTATACCTTCCGCCCATTCCGATAGCGTACTGACTATTCTCTTGATTGTCATCAATCACGAAGTTTTCATGGAAATAAGTTGGCGCTAATTGCAACGATAATTTATTATTGAATTTTCTGGAAACCAAAAGTTGGGTTACATAAACCAATCGATTGTTAAACTTCATTTCCGGATACAGACTTTCCTTTAAAGTATTGTTAATGGCCAAACTGGTAAAACCGGCAATAGCCACCGGAAAACCATCGGTTTGTTGGGATTTAATTAAAAACTTTCCTGAAAAATCATAGGCAATTTCACTTCTGGCACCACTAATCGTTAACCAATCAGTCAAACCATAAACAAATTTCAATTGGGTTACCGCTTGGTCCAATCCGTAGAAACCTTCAAAACCATCTTTTACTGAACCAAATCGGTGGGCGACTATAAAATACAAATCACCTTTGGCCGCCAATTTAGTAGATTCGAGATTAACAATCTTTAATCCTTTAAAAGCCGATTCAACTTTGCTTTTTTCTGTAGTAGCGGTGTCAATTTCACTTAACAAATCATCCTGAGCCAACATCCCAAAAGGAAGCAATAACAATAATAGCACTTTTTTCATAAATTAATTTCTTTTAATTAAACACAACCATTTTTCAAAATAAAGACGGGAAAATCCTATGGCACCATTACACATTGGTCCATTTCAATTTCCTCTAACAAATCGTTAAAACCGGTCAATCTTCCTTTTAAATTAATCGAATCCTGAAGTTTTAAATTTTCGGGAAGCTTTTCAGTGAACCGAGCTGATAAATTTTTATCTACCGTGATAATTTTAGTATCAAAATCGATATTGGATATTTTCCCGTGTATTTCAATCGTCTTATCTAAGTATTTGGCATTGGCCAAACTATCATTTGTAGCAAAAGCATCAAAAATTTCTTTTACCGTATCCGTGTAATTGGCTTTCTCAGCAGCAATATCTCTGTGTTCTTGATAGATATATTTATAAGTTGCAAAACCCATAACGATTAAAATAATCCCTAAAATAAAAACCTTCTTCTTCATAATAACGTTAATTAAAAATGAGGTAACCCAAACTCAAACCATTTAATTTATTAAATTTATTCAAAAAAAAATTAAAATCATGAAAAAGAACACCTTCTTAATTTTAACCCTCCTTGTCGGCACAATTCTTGTCAGCAGTTGTACCAATGACTCTTCGGCTGATTTATCGGGCATCGATGAACTTGATGAAGTGACTTACACTAATACTGTAAAAAGTATAATTGACAACAATTGTATTTCCTGTCATGCCACAACACCAATAAACGGTGCGCCTATGTCTCTAACAACATACGAAAATGTTAAAGATGCGGTTCTTACTCGTGGATTATTAGATAGAATATCGAGAGCACAAGGAGAACCTGGAATGATGCCTAGCGGTGGAACTCGTTTGCCTCAAGCGGTTATTGATCAAGTAATTGCATGGGATTCACAAGGATTAACAGAATAAATACAGCCCTATGAAAAAAATATTGTTTTACGGATTTTTATTAGTCATGGCAGAAAGTTTTGCCCAAACGAAACTAGTAACCAAAACAGGGAAAATAACTTTCGAAGCTTCAGTGCCTGCCTTTGAAGAAGTGAAAGCTAAAAATGAAGCCGTCACTTGCATTTTGAATCCGGAAACGGGAGAAATTGCCAGTTTGGTTCTGATGAAAGGATTTCGCTTTAAAGTGGCTTTGATGGAAGAACATTTCAACGAAAACTATGTGGAAAGTGATAAGTTCCCTAAAGCTACTTTTAAAGGAAAAATTGATGGATTTGATGCTACCAAACTCACTGCTACAGCCAAAGACTATACCATCAAAGGAAAATTAGAATTACACGGAAAATCAAAAGACATTACCATTACAGCTAAAATCAAAAAAACGGATGCCGGTGTAGAACTTGATTCAAATTTCACATTAAACACCGATGATTTCGATATTGAAATTCCGAGTGTTGTCAGCAAAAAAGTTTCTAAGAAAGTAGCCGTAACTTTAGAGGTTACTATGAAATAAAAAAATCTCCTGAATCATCAGGAGATTTTTTCGTTATACTTGTTTTTCCATCACATAATCATCCATTACATAACCTTGACCGATGTCGATTACTACTTCCTCTGTTATCTCAAAGCCTAATTTTTTATAAAAATGTTGGGCGGAATTGTATTTGTTGACATTTAAAAAAATAGCCTTGTTATGTTGCTTTTTGGCTTCAACGGCAATATAATTCAATAACATTTTACCCGTCCCTTTTCCTTGTTGGGTCGATAATACATAAATCTTGTGAATCTTGGTCTTTTTCGTTGCGTTACAATCAAACTCATAAGAAGCAAATCCAACTGAAAGATTATTTTCTTTGGCCAAAATAAAATGATGTTGTTTGTCCTTCGCCTGCGTTTGTAAAGCTTCAATGCTGTACATCATATTCATCATATAATCGAGTTGGGCTTGACCCAAAATCGAACCATACGTTTTCGGCCAAACTTCATTAGCAATCGCTATAACATCTTTAAAATCAGCGTCAGAATTCTTTTCTACTACTATCATTCTTTATTTTTTGAAAGCAGATTCATAGGTTGTAATCCAATCTTCCACAGAGATTTTACGGACTAATTCGGCAATTAAATCATACGGAATATCATCGAATTTTTTGAAACGCACACAGCTTTTGCCCATATCGAGTTTGTATTTGCAACGTTTTGCGTATTCTTCCACAAACCAATCGTGCAAATTTTTATCTGCATAAATACCCATGTGATAAAACGCAATGAAGTTTTTTTGTGAAGCCAAACCCATAAATGGCAATGGATCTTTAGGATTACAATGATAGCCATTGGGATAAATAGTATGCGGCACACAATAGCCCATCATGCCATAACCCATAGCTTCTTTGAAGCCTTTCGGCAAATTGTCATTGATTGTTTTTCTTAGTTTTTGAATCACCTCTTTTCTGTCGGCAGGCAATTCGTTGGTATAGTCATCCGGTGTTAGTGCGGTAGATTGCATGGTTTTGTATTTTGTTTCCCAAAAGTAGAAATAATTTTATAGATTTACGTATTGATTTTTATTACAAAGCGATGTCCAAAAGTGAACTCAGAAAAGACAAAACGTGTCTGAATTGTCGTTACGTTGTTGAAAATAGATTTTGTCCGAATTGTGGTCAAGAAAACACGGATACTCGTAAAACCTTCCACCATCTATTTGTGCACTTCTTTGAAGACTTAACGCACTATGAAAATGCCTTTTGGAAAACAATCAAAAACCTATTTTTAAAACCGGCAGCCCTAACTAAAGAATACCTTTCTGGAAAAAGGCTCTCCTATTTAGCACCGGTGCGTTTGTACATTTTTATCAGTTTTGCAACTTTTTTTCTAATTTCAATTTTCTCAAGTAGTATAGATAATGGAGATCAACTGATAGATTTAAATGAAACACAAACCATAAAAGTTACAGATGCCAATGGCCAATTAAAAGACAGCCTCATCACATCAAGAAAGGTAAAATTATCTGATGTTATTAAGGCTAGAGAAAAAGAGCAAAAAGCAAAAAATCTTACTAATGCGCAAGTAAATGAAGGCTTTGTGAATTTGGGTTACAAGAACTTGAAAGAGTTGGATTCAATGCAAAAATATGGTCCAAAGGACGAAAAATTATCCGATTGGGAGTATGATATTGTTAAAAAAACATTGGTTATTAAATCTAAATTCACACAACAGGAAATATTGAGTAAATTTTTGGAAGAAGCAAGACGCAATTTCCCGAAAACCTTATTCATCTATATGCCGTTATTTGCATTTGTCTTGTGGTTGTTTCATAGCAAAAAGCGTTGGTATTACTTTGATCATGGCATCTTTACACTTCACTATTTTTCATTTTTATTATTATCAACACTACTCCTTTTCTTTTTTAGAAAAATAATGGGTTGTTTTGTAGAAAACACTTTCACCAATATTATCTCTTTCATAGTCAACGCTGCCGGTTATGTTTGGATGTTTTATTATTTCTTTCCGGCACACCATCGCTTTTACGGCGAAACCCGATTCATTTCATTTATTAAAAGCATAGCGATGTTTTTCATCAATCTTATCCTGATGAGTATTCTTTTATTAGCTTTTATGCTTTACACTTTTATCAATATTCATTAAATCAAAAGTCATGTCTAAAAAAACAATTGTCTTATTATTGCTTGGTACGTTAACTCTAAGTTGCAGTACCCAAAAATCAACTGAAAAAAAGTCTGAGACCAAAGTAAAAACCAATAACTATATCAATACTATTTCTACCGAAAGTTTACGAACCAACTTAACCTATATAGCATCCGACGAAACAGAAGGTCGCGAAACCGGAAGTGAAGGACAAAAAAAAGCAGGGAAATTCATGATTGATTTCTATAAAAAACACGGCGTATCTTTCCCAAAAGGGGCTAAAGATTACTACCAATCCGTTCCGGCGGCCTTTTTGAATGCAAAACGAAATGAAAACTTACCTGATTCAGAAAATATTTGGGCATATATAGAAGGCTCTGAAAAACCGGAAGAAATTGTGGTAATTTCTGCCCATTATGATCACATTGGAGTTAAAAACGGAGAAGTTTATAATGGTGCCGATGATGACGGCTCAGGAACAGTTGCTTTAATGGAAATGGCCGTTGCTTTTCAAAAAGCCAAAAATGAAGGTCACGGTCCGAAACGTTCTATCTTAATTTTGCATGTTACCGGAGAAGAACACGGTTTACACGGTTCGCGTTATTATGCTGAAAATCCTTTGTTTCCCTTGGCCAATACCGTAGCGGATGTCAATATTGATATGATAGGTCGCCGAGATGATTTGCACAAAGACAGTAATAATTATGTTTACGTAATTGGTTCCGACTACTTATCGTCTGACTTGTATAACATTTGTGAAAGTGTCAATAAAGAATACACCAAACTTGACTTAGACTACAAATACAACGACAAAAAAGACCCTAACCGTTTTTACTATCGTTCTGACCATTACAATTTTGCCAAAAACGGAATTCCATCAGTATTCTTATTCAACGGAACGCATGCTGATTACCACAAAGCTACCGATGAAGTGAGCAAAATAGAATTTGACGCATTGACCAAACGCACACAATACGCTTTTGCGATAGCTTGGGAAATTGCCAATAGAAAAGACCGACTAATTGTTGACAAAAAAGAGTAACAATCAGTCGGCCTTATAAGGTTTTAAATAAATTTAATCTAAAGCAGCCAAATATCTTTCGGCATCCAAAGCCGCCATACAACCGGTTCCTGCAGCAGTAATCGCTTGACGATATACATGATCCGCAGCATCACCGGCTACAAAAACACCGGCTACATTGGTTTTAGAAGTTCCCGGAACATTAACAATATAACCGGTTTCGTCTAACGTAATGTAATCGGCAAAAATATCGGTGTTGGGTTTGTGACCAATAGCCACAAAGAAACCGGTTGCCGGAATAGTAATTTCTGTTCCGGTAGTTTTGTTCAACGCCTTTACTTCGGTAACCACTTGTCCGTCACCAATAACCTCAACGGTATCGTGATTCATTAATATTTCGATATTCTCTGTTTTGCGTACTCTTTCTTCCATGATTTTAGAAGCTCTGAATTTCTCACTTCTCACCAACATGGTTACTTTTTTACACAATTTAGAAAGATAATGTGCTTCTTCACAAGCAGAATCGCCGGCACCAACAATCACTACTTCTTGATTTCTGTAAAAGAAACCGTCACAAACCGCACAAGCAGAAACACCGCCACCCATTTGCAGGTAATGTTGCTCCGAAGGCAATCCTAAATATTTGGCCGAAGCACCGGTAGAAATAATCACTGTTTCAGCGTGCAATTCAATCGAATCGTTGATCCAAACTTTGTGAATAGGTCCCGAAAAATCAACTTTAGTCGCCCAACCGTCACGAACATCGGTTCCAAAACGTTGTGCTTGCGCTTGTAATTGTACCATCATTTCCGGTCCGGTAACCCCATCAGGATAACCCGGAAAATTTTCTACTTCGTTAGTGGTGGTCAATTGCCCACCCGGTTGTGTTCCTTGGTAAAGCACCGGATTCATATTAGCTCTGGCTGCATAAATAGCGGCAGTATAGCCCGCAGGACCTGAACCGATTATAAGGCATTTAATTTTTTCTATAGTATCTGACATGATTTGTGTTTTATTTCGGTTGCAAATGTAACTCAATAAAATGAAAAATTTATTCTCCTCAAATCATAAAAAGCTATTCAAAAATAATTTTACATTATGCTTTGAAAAATAAATAATAGCTTTATATTTGCACTCGCTTTCGGGGTGTAGCGTAGCCCGGTTATCGCGCCTGCTTTGGGAGCAGGAGGCCGCAGGTTCGAATCCTGCCACCCCGACGAATAAATCCTTTCTGTTTTAACAGGAGGGATTTTTTATTTGAAATGATTTCAGGTTTACCTGAAAATTTATTTGAAATAAAAAAGACCAGCAGTTTGCCAAAACTGCCAAAGGATTTATTTGTGATTGAGCCCCAACTCAGGATCACAGAGTAATCCTGCTAAGCGATAACAGTTAAACGAATTAAAGTTCATATACCTGACTGCCACCGGCAGTCCTCCTCTTAATATCAAATCACCCCGACGAATAAATCCTTTCTGTTTTAACAGGAGGGATTTTTTATTTGTAATTGAGCCATAACTCAGTATATTTAATCCTGTAAAAACACCTCAACTCGTTGAAGTTTCTTCTCTCTTGCCTCCATTTTCTTTTCTCTATTTTCTTTTCTCTATTTTCTTTTCTCTTTTCTCAAAAAAATAAAATTCTCTTCCGATATAATTTCTATTTTTGTTCTCAGTAAAAATAACACAACAACATATGCTGATTATCGGAATTGCCGGAGGAACAGGAAGTGGAAAAACGACCGTAGTTCACCAAATTATGAATGAATTACCCGAAACAGAAGTGGGTGTCATTTCTCAAGACTCTTATTATAAAGACAATAATAATCTGAGTTTTGAAGAAAGAGCCTTAATCAATTTTGATCATCCCCGCGCCATTGATTTTGACCTTTTGGTACAACACCTAAAAGATTTAAAAGCAGGTAAAACCATTGAACAACCGGTTTATTCTTTTATCACACACAACAGGACCGATGACAGCATCGTTACACATCCCAGAAAAGTAATGATTGTTGAAGGAATTTTGATTTTAACCAACCCGGAACTTCGCGATTTATTTGACGTCAAAGTATTTGTCCATGCCGATTCAGACGAACGTTTAATTCGAAGACTAAAAAGAGACATTGCCGAACGCGGTCGTGATATGGAAGAAGTGTTAAACCGTTACCAAACGACTTTAAAACCAATGCACCAACAGTTCATCGAACCAACCAAAGTGTTTGCTGATATTATCATTCCGAATGACAAATACAATACTGTTGCCATTGATGTGGTTCGTGCCGTAATCAACCAACGAATTACCTAAAAACGATTACATGAGCTTCTTTAAAAACCTAACCGATACCTATCCTATCCTAAAAATTTTGGGTAACCGATACGTTATTGTGTTGTGTTTTTTTATCGTTTGGATGCTTTTTATAGACAATACTTCCTATATGGAACAACGTGTCTTGAACAAACAAATAGACGAATTAGAAGACAATAAAAAATACTATCAGGACGAAATCAGAAAAGATGAAGAAAACATCAAACTCCTTAAAAATCCTGACCAAATAGAAAAGTACGCTCGCGAAAAATACTATATGAAACGCGACAGCGAAGACGTTTACATCATCGAATTTGAAGAAGATTCTCTAAAAGAAGAACAATCTAAGTCAAAATCTTTATAACTACCATCATGGCTGACAATTTATTCAATGAGTTTGAACCGGTGTCTTCCAAACAATGGAAACAACAAATTCAATACGAACTCAAAGGCGCCGATTATAACGAAACATTAGTTTGGGAAAGTCCGGAAGGCATCAAAGTGAAACCGTTTTATCATTATGATGAAACGGAAACAAAATTTGAAATTACTTCAAGTGAAAATGCTTTTTCAATTCTTCAAAATATTTTCGTTCACGATGTTAAAAAATCAAACGAACGCGCTTTAGACACCTTAAATCGTGGTGCCGAAAATATCCGTTTTACTATTGAAAATGATTCCATTTCAGTAGAAGAGTTAATGAAAAACCTTCCTCAGGGTAAAACCCAATATTTTTTTTATTTGCCTTTCCTTTCAATCGATTTCGTAAATAAAATCATTGATTTCAAAACAAAGAATAATTACAACATTGCTACCCAAATCGACCCAATCGGACAATTGGTTAGAGACGGCAATTGGTTTGAAAATTTAAACAAAGATTTTGACAAACTAAATACAATTGCTTCTAAAGCAGCCATGCCATTCTTAAACATTACAAGCGGAACCTATCAAAATGCCGGTGCCAATATGGTACAGCAACTCGCATACACTTTGGCACACGCTAATGAATATTTTAATCGAATAGCCAACCTCAACCAACCGATAACAATTGAAGTAGCCGTTGGCACTAATTACTTTTTTGAAATCGCCAAATTGCGTTCGCTTCGTTTGTTATTCAACACATTGGCTAAGGAATACAATCATAATTTCGACTGCCATATTATCGTTACGCCAACCAAGCGCAACAAAACACTATACGATTACAATGTCAACATGCTGCGCACTACCACCGAATGCATGAGCGCTATTTTAGGCGGTGCCGATAGTATAGCGAATTTGCCTTACGACGCTTTATACCACAAAGACAATGAATTTGGCGACCGTATTGCGCGCAACCAATTATTAGTACTAAAACACGAAAGCTATTTTGACAAAGTCAACAACGCAGCCGATGGTGCTTATTACATCGAATCTTTAACAGAACAATTGGCCGAAAAAGCATTGCTTTTATTCAAAGACATCGAAACCAATGGCGGTTTGATTACCCAATTAATCGAAGGCAATATCCAAAAGAAAATCAGCGAAAGCGCCGCCAAAGAGCAAGAATTATTCGATAGCGGCAAAGAAGTTTTATTGGGCACCAACAAATACCCTAACAAAAACGACAAAATGAAACACGATTTGGAATTGTATCCCTTCGTGAAACAAAACCCACGCAAAACTTTAATCACCCCGATTATTGAAAAGCGTTTGGCAGAAAAATTAGAGCAAGAACGTTTATCCCAAGAAGCATAATCATGAGAAAGGATATTCAACATTTACAGATAGGCAAAAGGCAAAAGGCAAAAGGCAATAGTTCGGAAAGTGCTAATTTCAAGACTGCAGAAGATATTGATTTAAAACCAACCTACTCTAAAAAAGACATCACCGATTTAGAACACTTAGGTTTCGGAGCCGGTTTTGCGCCTAATCTTCGCGGTCCGTATGCCACCATGTACGTTCGCCGTCCTTGGACGATTCGCCAATATGCCGGATTCTCTACTGCCGAAGAGAGTAATGCGTTTTACAGACGAAACTTAGCCGCCGGACAAAAAGGCTTGTCTGTCGCTTTCGATTTAGCCACGCACCGAGGGTATGATTCAGACCATGAAAGAGTGGTAGGAGATGTTGGAAAAGCAGGCGTTGCCATAGATTCTGTGGAAGACATGAAGGTTTTGTTTGACCAAATTCCACTAGATGAAATGTCGGTTTCCATGACCATGAACGGTGCGGTTTTACCCATCATGGCTTTTTATATAGTAGCTGCCGAAGAACAAGGCGTGGCACCGGAATTACTTTCAGGAACAATACAAAATGATATTCTCAAGGAGTTTATGGTTAGGAATACTTATATCTATCCGCCAACACCTTCGATGAAAATCATAGCCGATATCTTTGAATATACCAGCAAGAAAATGCCCAAATTCAACTCGATATCCATTTCGGGTTACCACATGCAAGAAGCCGGAGCAACTGCCGATATTGAATTGGCATACACTCTAGCCGATGGTTTAGAATACATCCGAACCGGCTTGGCTACCGGAATGAAGATTGATGAATTCGCTCCTCGTCTTTCGTTCTTTTGGGCCATCGGGATGAATCATTTTATGGAAATTGCCAAAATGCGCGCCGGAAGAATGTTATGGGCAAAACTTTTAAAACAATTTAATCCAAAGGACGAAAAATCACTGGCACTCAGAACGCATTGCCAAACTTCGGGTTGGAGTTTAACCGAACAAGACCCTTTTAATAATGTGGCTCGAACAGCCGTTGAAGCCGCTGCGGCTGCTTTTGGCGGAACGCAATCTTTACATACCAATGCCTTAGATGAAGCGATTGCTTTACCAACCGATTTCTCGGCACGAATTGCCAGAAATACACAAATCTTTTTACAGGAAGAAACCAAAATCTGTAAAACCGTTGACCCTTGGGCCGGCAGTTATTACGTTGAAAGTTTAACCGCCGAAATTGCCGAAAAAGCTTGGGCACTAATCGAAGAAGTAGAAGCTTTAGGTGGCATGACCAAAGCCATTGAAGCCGGAATTCCGAAGTTGCGTATCGAAGAAGCCGCGGCGCGTAAACAAGCACGTATCGATAGTTCACAAGATATTATTGTAGGCGTAAACAAATACCGTTTGGACAAAGAAGATCCGTTACATATTTTGGATGTCGATAACCAAATGGTGCGCAAACAACAAATCGAACAATTACAAAAAATAAAAGCCACACGTGACAACGATAAAGTCAAAGCGTGTTTGGCCAAATTAACCGACTGTGCGAAAAACGGAAACGATAATTTGTTATCTTTAGCCGTAGAAGCAGCCCGAAACCGAGCCACATTGGGAGAAATCAGTGATGCCTTAGAAGAAGTTTTCGGACGCTATAAAGCACAAATCAGAAGTTTTAGCGGCGTGTACAGTAAAGAAATTAAAAACGACGAGAGCTTTGAAAAAGCCAAACAATTAGCCGACGCTTTCGCTAAGAAAGAAGGTCGCCGACCGCGTATTATGATTGCCAAAATGGGACAAGACGGTCACGACCGCGGTGCCAAAGTAGTCGCCACCGGTTATGCCGACGTAGGTTTTGATGTAGACATCGGACCACTATTCCAAACTCCGGAAGAAGCAGCCAAACAAGCTGTGGAAAATGATGTACACATCTTAGGGGTTTCCTCATTAGCAGCCGGACATAAAACCCTAGTGCCTCAAGTGATTGAAGAGCTAAAAAAATACGGTCGCGAAGACATTATGGTGATTGTTGGCGGGGTAATCCCGGCACAAGATTATCAGTTTTTGTTTGATGCCGGAGCCGTGGCGGTTTTTGGCCCGGGAACGAAAATTAGTGAGGCAGCAATTAGTATTTTGGAGGTATTGTTGGAAGACTAACTCATAATTATATTTAAATACCAATCCCGACACAAGTTGGGATTGTTTCATTTAATAAAAACACATGAAAAGAATACTGCTGACTTTCGGATTATTATTTGCCTTTACCCTATCGGCACAAAACACCAACAGGTATTATCCTTCCCTAAAAAATCTTTTTTCGGAACCTTTCGACAAGCAAATGCCCGCTGATTTTAATTACTATGACATTTGGATAAAAAACCTGACCCAAGCAGTTTTCTACAAAGACTTGCAGCATTCAGTTAGTCCAAGAGGTGATGCGTCTTTTCAAAGCATGGGGTTAATTTTTAAAAGACAAAACACCTTTAAACTCGGGAATTCCGGTTTTGAACTCATCATCAACAAGGACAAACCCGATTTTTCTGTGCCGATTAATATTCAAATGGAACAGAAATTCAGAATATTGGCGTATTTCAGAAGTTTTGACCCCAATAAATATGACCCGAAAAACTTCAAACAAAAATACGAACTGGGCTTGATGATTTTCAATCTTTCAGAAGAACAGGTTTTGGCTGAATTCATCAACCGATACATCTCTGATTGGAACGACAAGAAAAAAACCGCTATCCAAAGATTGACTGATGATTTAAAAAAAGAGGCTAAAGTTAAAATAGTAGTCGATGAAAAAAACGATAAATCAATCCTCAAAAGTATTGTAACGCAAGTGTACCAACAAACTAATAAATATTGTTCAAGTGTTTTATATGATATTTATATCAAAACCAAAGACCAAAAAAAAGAAACGCAAAATTTCTTGGGCTTCTTCAAAAAATATGCTAACGATAATGCTTCCGATTATATAGACGAAGTAGTCAGTTATGAAACCACAATTGCCATTCCCAAAGCAGCCTTGAATGTTATGATTCCCAAGGAAATCTTGCAAGAATTCAGTGTTGATGAAAAAACCAAAATCCTTACGCCAACCGGCAACAACCTTGAAGTAAATCCTATTCGAATAGAGATGAAAACCCTCAACACCATCCGTAAAAAATGTGTTGAGTTTACCCTTACCTTAGCCAAAAATGACAATCCTAATACCTTTAAAGCTTTACAGGAAATAGTGCTTAACAAACATCCTTTTCTTAATCAAAATCAAAGAACACTGTCGAACTTCAAAGTAGCCAACATTCAAAAATTGATTTTTTCTGTGTATGAAAAAGAGATTCAAGTTGAAATGTTGATCAAAGAGGATAATAATGAGTGGAATGTTATGATTATGAAGCAAGCTTGTACTTTGAATTAAATAGCTACAACATAATAAACTAAATTTTTATTTTAAAACCAAAATTCAGGGCTTCCAAAAAAAGTTAAATCACAGTTTCTCTTTTCATATTCACCTAATTTTCATACTTTTAAAGTCCGATTAATTAAAAATCAATAGTAACCTATACTATTATCGCTACAAGATGCTATGAAAACTTGGTTTTACAGACTAACAATTGTATGGCTTTTGCTTTGCCCCACAGCAGGCTTTAGCTTTTCATTTACTGTAACCCCAACCCATGAAACTTGTGCCGGTAATGGCACCTTAACTTTTAATGTTTTCGACGCTGATCCCGCTGGCTCTATTGTATTTGTGGTTTATAAATTGCCCAATCTTACAACTCCTTATGCCTCATTAACCACTAATTTTATTAGCGGACTAACCGCAGGCACCTATCGGATAATTGCCAGAGAAACTGTTGGTGGCATAACTACTGCCAAGGAAACTGATGTAACCATCAACAGCACGGTTACCGCTTTGTCCTATTCGGTTCAAGTACTCAATCAAGCGTGTTCTAATACTAGTAATGTTACGGTTATTACCAGTTCAGGTACTGCGGCTACCTACGAAATCTTTTTTGGTCCGGTTACCTTTCCTGTTCAAACTTCTAATACATTTTCAGGAGTTCCGGCGGGCACTTACCGAATTCGGGTAATTGACAATTGCGGAAATGCGTTGGTTCAAACCTTTATTGTTACGGTCAACCCGGCCAGCCTGAACGTAGGTGAGCCTGTTTATTCAGAAACGGTTCCTCCATCTTGTAACTCAATAGTGGTCTCTAATACTTTAACACCATCGCCGGGCAATGTGATAGCTTATCCCATTCAGGTTCAATACATCCTTTATCTACCCGGAGGAACAACGAGTAATACACAAATATTAAACTCGGGAAATCCAACGGCTGTAACTGTTTCGCAAACATTCCCTTATTTCATCAACGACGATTATACTTATGAAATGATCATCACTGATGCTTGTGGAGTGACCTATACCAACAATTTCGCCATCAGTAATATCATTACAATTGAATCAACTGTTGAAGATGAAGAATGCCTGTACTTCTTTGTTCTCAATACTTCTAATTTTGCTGGGTCTTATACACTAAACTTTGATGCCTTCCCTTCCGGATTTAACCCTGCTTTTTTCAACAGTGCTTATCCCGGACCTTACACCTTGCCGAGTGTAACTTTTGGAAGTGACTCGCAATCGGTTCCAGAAGGCAATTATACCGTTACCGTTACCGATACTTGTGGCAAAACCGAGACAATAAATTTTGAAGTAATCTATGAACTTCCAACAGCCAATATTGTGGGAAACAACAATGGCTGTCAGTCAACTAGCGGGCAAATCATAGCCTTTGTAGATGGTCGGGATATCATAAATGCCGTTATTACAGTAGCTCCTTCAGCCTATTCTTTTCCGTTACCACATGATGTAAGCAGTTTTATTAATGCAGGTGGCGTTTTGGTAGTCAGCCCGGTACCGGTTGGCGATTATACTGTAGTGGTTACAGATGAATGTGGTTTTGTTCATGATCCGCTGCAAGTCACGGTTCCGGCCTATAATGATTTAGGGGTAATGACAGAGCTATTGCACGGTTGTGATCGTGGCAGAAGTTCCATCGAAATGAGCAGCAGTAACGGCAATCTAACTTCGGTTATTGTTTTAAATGCTCCTAGCACATTTAATTTTCCGTTACCTTTTGATGTTTCCAATAATATTGTGGCTTCCGGAAAATTTTACCTAAACAATCTGCCCGCCGGAACTTATACGTTCAGAACAGTAGACAATTGCGGATTCACCAACGACACGACCGTTTTAATGGAAGGCTATACAGTAACCACTAGCGATTTTTCATTAACCATAGGCTGTGGAGCGTTTGATGTTCCGCTCAATTTTATTAGTAATCTAACTGCCGGCCAAACCTTTTGGTTGCAAAAATTACTTGACCCTAATAGCGGAACATGGGGGCATCCCGAAACTGAAGAACCCTATAGTCCTGGTACTGTACCCAATTCTTCTACTGGTATTGAATTGATGAATAACACGATTAATCCAAACCTAATTTTCAATGGTAGGTTCAGAATTGTGCATCATTTCACTTCTTATAATAATGGCAGTGACATCAACAATAACTTAGTCTCTAACCAAATCAAAGACTGTATAGAAATCTTATCGCCTGAATTGACTTTCGACAGGGTTTTGGCTATTAATGATGTGTATCGGGTACCTTGCTCAACCAATGGAAACCTTGATGTAATTCTTTTTACCAGTGGCGAACCTCCTTTACATTTCACCATTGTTGAAAAAGATGGATTACCGTTTTTCCTTGATAATGGTTCCTCGAACATCTTTCAAAATTTGGAACCCGCCATCTATAAATTCCAGATAGAAGACAACTGTGGCAATACCATTATAAGAACCTTTGATGTGTCTGATTTGGAATCACTTGTGGTGGTTTACCCAACTTGTAATTTGTTTAGCTGTTCTACTGTAATAACAGGTAATGAAACTTTTAATTTGTCTACACAAGCAGCCTCAATACTTGGTATACAATCACCATCTAATTATACCATTTCATATTTCACAAGCCAGACAAATGCCGAAAATAATACCAATCCTATTACCAATATTACAGCTTTCAATCCAACTACAAATCCTCAAACAATTTATGTGAGATTGATTTTTAACCAGTTTCCCAATTGCTATCAAACAGGTTCATTTGACTTAATTAGTGGCCAAAACCCAGCTATTAATTTAAACTCTGAGTATTCCCTTTGCGATGGTCAACCGGTTTTACTTGATGCCGGTATTGGCAATCTTCCCACAACGACCTATTCGTGGTCAACCGGGCTTAACACCAATTCTGTTACCATCAGTGAGCTAGGCACAACCAATGTCACAGTTACCGCAACGAACACTTATGGTTTATGTAATAATATACCACAAAGTTGTGTAGTTTCCAAGGATATTGCAGTAACGATAGTAACTGTTCCTGAGATTGACCGTATAGAGTTGCATGATTGGACCGCTAATGAAAATAGTATTACCGTCATTACAACCCAATCAGGTGATTTTGAATATTCCATAGATGGCATTAACTACCAAAGTAATCCTAATTTTACGCAACTGATTCCCGGACTTTACACTGTTTATGTTCGTGATACGAATGGTTGCCGAGTGGTAACACAAGTTGTTTGGCTACTCAATTACCCTCATTATTTCACTCCGAATGGCGATGGTATTCACGACTATTGGTATGTAAAACATTCCGATAACGAACCTCATTTTCAGGTTTATATTTTTGACCGTTATGGAAAACTCATAACCGGATTTCCTTCGGGAAGCATAGGTTGGGACGGAACACTTAATGGGAAACAATTATTTTCTGATGACTATTGGTTTGTAGTGCATCGGGAAGACGGTCGAATTTTAAAAGGTCATTTTACTTTGAAAAGGTAATTAGAACAGATTACTATTGTACCTACAAAAAAAGCAGCCCCGAAAAAATTCAGAGACTGCTTTCATCAATTAACCACAATTTAATTGATTATATTACAGTAATTTCTGCTAAACTTTGATTTTCTTTCACTTTACCCAATTGTATGGTTTGCAAAGTTCTTTCGGTCACCCCATTCTTAGTAATATATATCTCCACCATTACAGTAGCCGGACCGTTTTCGGTTAAAGTGCTTTCACCAAAATAATTGGTCTTAATAGTGTATTTACCTTTAACGGCATTTCTCAATAAATATTGTTCCGGACCGTAACCTTGTGTAAAATCTTTAGAGAATCTTGCGCCGGCTTGTGTATCACGATGTGCATAATAACACTCCTCACCTGTTGGTTCGATTACATGTAAATCAATATCCGTATCCATTTGGTTCCAATTCAAAATGATTCTCACACCTACCGGCATTTGGGTTACGTATTTTTTGTCTAATTTTCCTATTTTTATACTTTTATGTTGAGAAACCATTCGGTTGATGTCCATTAGAATAATATCTTCAACACCTTCATACTGACCCCGCATTTCTCCGTAATAACTCACTTCTAAACCTTTGATTAATTCATCAAAAGCTGCTTGGTATTGTTTGTTGTCTTCTAATGTCAAAGCTAAATCGCGATGGGCTTGTGGTTCGTGGATTCTCCATTTGGCCACTTGGGTTGCTGTGTACAAAGCGTCCTCGTATGCTTCCCATTGTCTTAAAAGATAAGTTAACGATTTGTAGAGTTGGTGGTTTTCCAAACTTAAATCGGCTATATTACTTAACACCAATAGTGCCATCGATTTATTCCCGTTGTCATAAAAATAATTGGCTACATCAAAATAAAAACTCGGATTGGTTTCTTGACCTTCTCTTAAATCCAGATACAAATCATATTTTTTGTCTACCGGTGCCACAGCTAATGCTTTCAAGTATACTCTGTCCGGACTCCATTGTGTCAATTTAATGTTTTTATCATTTAAAAAACCTTTATTATTATCCAAAGAATGGCTACCACCAGTAATATTTAAACCAGGAACTTTGCCTTCTAAAGATTGAATAATATTAGCATTAGGTCTGCTCTCAATAGATCTAGCAGTAACTACGGTAGTTGAATTAGATACAACGCTTCGTTTTTCTTTAACCAAGTCATCTTCTACTTCCTCTTTGTCACTATTGTCATTCATTCTATAACCCTGAACAACCACTTCTTCTAATCTGACATTATCTCTCATCCTTACATTATAAGTGGCGCTATTACCAATTCTAACTTCTGAATTTTCATAACCAACAAACGAAACCACCAGCGTTTCACCTCGATTGGCATTGATACTGTATTTCCCATCAAAATCAGTTTGAGTATTTCTATTGGTTCCTTTTACCGCTATATTGGCTCCAGGTAACGGCCCTGTTGAATCCGAGATGATGCCACTGATATTTCCGTTTTGTCTTGATGATTTTTTTGGTGCCGGAATTGGCTTGGGCGGACTGAACTTTACATCCTTATTCCAC
This sequence comes from Flavobacterium sp., assembly GCF_046293665.1. GTDB lineage: Bacteria > Bacteroidota > Bacteroidia > Flavobacteriales > Flavobacteriaceae > Flavobacterium. Next base: position 140,303 of record NZ_JBKBOL010000005.1, on the reverse strand, counting down.
CAAGCTAAAAGTGTTTCATAATAGTTTGCCACATTTTCCCAATTGCTGTATTTTTTAGCCTGTGCATTAGCGATTTGTTGCTTTAACAAACGATCAAACTCGGGACGCAACTCTGCCGGAGGCACGATGTCATATTGTATATAATCGTGTAGATTTTCCAAAACTATCAATGAAGTATTCTCAGTTACGATACCATATTTTTTGCCTAAAGTTTCAATCTCTTCTGCATTTTGTTTGTATTGTAATCCCAAATTGGCAATCTTTTTTTGTGCCCATAGCTTTTCAATACTCACCTCATTATCGGCTTGTTGCTGAGCCTCTACAGTTATAGTTTTTTCCAAAATAGGTTTTTCATCATAACCAAAAAGTAAGGTTACTTCTTGTTTATCTTTCAAAGAAATTCCGCACATACTAAAACTTCCCGAAACCGGAGTGCCTATCATCGGATACATCTCAATCACCATATAATTATCCTTTACTCCTAAAAATTTCATGGTTTGAAAAACCATTTTGCTTAGTGCTTCCTCTACATTTAAATCGTTTAAATTAACAAAAGCACCACCGGTTTTTACAGCATAATAGTTTAAAAAGGCATAATCGGAAGAAGCCAAAGAGGTTATGGTATACATTGGTTTTCTGGTCGCAGCCAAAGTATTGGCACTCAAAGAAGACAATCCATCAGTAAAAAACAAATACTCATCATGCAGAGGTAATTTGATTTTAGAGTAACGCGTTCCTCCATCGTATTTGGTCGCTTTCAAGACATTTTTCAAGGTTTCCCAATCACCATTCTTCACTGAAAAAACAGCTTTCTTTTCAAAATTATAGCCTGAAAAATAAAGGGTTACCTCAACATTATGCAATCCTCTGAAATAAGCATCCAATAACTCTAACTCCTTTTTTAAATCTCGTTTGCGACAACTTAATGAATTATCCCAAATCAATCCGATAGTGGTTGGATTCTTTTTGAGAATTTTGCCACCGTCGATAATGGTATTGGCATAGAAAAAATGCTGATTGTCTTTCGTTTGCACCACTACACTTGGCATTTCAGTTCTGATTGGAATAGTAATTAGCAGCTTATCTTTAGGTTTATATTGATTTCTTTTAATGGACGCTCGATAATTTTGATTCATATTTTCCAGCGCCAAAGTACCTTCATCGGTAGTTACTGTCGGCCTTTCAGTTGCGCCTACAATAGATATATTGAGTTCAAAAACATCCAATTCATGGGCAACACTACTGACCATTTGGTAACCTAAATGAGTGGCATCTATATTACTCAATTCTTGTTCATAACCAATGATAACAATCCTCGATTTTCCGGGCATTAAAGGATAAATTCGCGTTCTAAAATTATTCCCTTCTACTTTTTCCAATAGTCCGGGATCGACTCTTCGGTGTTCGATAGCTTCAAAAACTTGCTTGCCTTTGTTTTTATTAACCGGAACTGCTTCACGCATTTTTCCGTTTATATCAATAGCATACCGAGAAACCGAAACACCTTCCGGCAACGGAAATAATAACTCGGCTTCCATCTGACGATTGGATCCGTTGAAAAAATGCATTTCCGAAGTCGAATAAGCAATATTACCTACAACTTTTACACTGACTTTCATCTGGGTCATTCTTACTAAGGAAGAATCTTTGCCTTTTACAGTTAACTGAGGATTTTGTGCATGTACCAATGTTCCAATCAATACAAACAAGAATAGGAGTGAATTTTTCATAAAAATATTATTTTGGCTTCCACACGGAAACTGTTATAATGGTTAAGAGAATGTTTCTATTAAAAAGGTTGGATTTGATATTATTATTTTTTGGTAAATAAATTGAGGTTTTCACAAAAAAAAACCTGTCACTTCTGATTTTCAATAAATTATTCACTACTTTTATAATTCAGCAAACTCGTTCTTTAACCAAAATTAGTAACCAAAACCAGCAATTTATGAAAAACATGATGTTAAAAGGTATCGTTCTTAGTATCGTCTCGATTCTATTTTTTGCCTGCGAACCCAAAAAAGAAGAAGCAGTAGCAATAGATAAAGAACAAATTAAAAATGAAATTCAGGCTATCGAAAACAAAATGGCAGAAATGTTCAATGACAGAACCGTCAAAGCTGAAGAATATTATGCAGAAGATGCTACTAGTTTTTCCCAAAACAAACCACCTTTAGTGGGTAAATCTGCTATCGAAAAGTCAATTAAAGATGACTTAGAGAATTTCCCTAAAGGATACCAGATTGCTTTTGTGGTAAATGAAATTTTCCCTTCTACTGATGGTATTCAAGTGGTAGAAATTGGTCATTACAGAGTATCTGATTCAACCAGCGCTCCGCTTTACACCGGAAACTATATCGCTGTTTTTGAAAAAAGAGATGGTAAATATGTTTGTATAAGAGACATGTCGGCCTCAGATAAAAACAAAAATGAATAAGCCAAAAAAAGAATAACAACCATTCTTAATATTTGAGAAAGCACTTCAATCGAAGTGCTTTTTTTATCTTTACCAAAAACAAATTCATGTCCAAACTTCCTCATATCGGCACGAGTATATTCACCGTAATGTCACAAATGGCAACGGAACACAACGCTATTAATCTGTCTCAAGGGTTCCCAAATTTTTCGATTGATGAACGATTGACTGCTATTCTATCAAAACTTTCCAAAGAAAATATTCATCAATATACGCCAATGTCTGGTTTGCCATCGCTTTTGGAAAAAATTGCAATCCTAACAAAACAATCTTATGGAAGAGCAGTTTTTGCCAAAGAAGAAATCCTTGTGACAGCGGGTGCTACTGAAGGTATTTTTGCCACCATTCAAGCTTTGGTTAAAGCCAATGAAGAAGTAATTATCCTGGATCCGAGTTATGACTGCTACGAAGCGCCTATTTTGTTAAGCAATGCCAAACCTGTTAGAGTTTCACTCAACAATGATTTTACACCCAATTGGGAAGTGATTTCGGCTGCAGCCAATGAAAAAACCAAACTCATCATTATCAACAATCCGCACAATCCAACAGGAAAAATGTGGACGGAGAATGATTTTATCCAATTGGAAAAATTAATCGAAACCCACCCTAAACTCTTAGTGCTTTCTGATGAAGTTTATGAGTACATTACTTTTGAGCAACCTCATATTTCAGTACATAACCGCCCGAAATTATGGCATCGAAGTATTTCTGTATCGTCATTCGGAAAATCATTTCACATAACGGGTTGGAAAATCGGGTACGTCATTGCGCCGGAAAATATAATGAAAGAAATTAAAAAAGTGCATCAGTTTATGGTTTTCAGCGTAAGTAGTATTGCCCAACATGTGCTAAATGACTATATAGATTTGGTTGACGTAAAAGCTTTAGGACAATTTTACCAACAAAAAAGAGACTTTTTCAGAAACCTGATTAAAGACACTAAACTCGAACTTTTGCCTTGCGAAGGCACTTACTTTCAGGTCGCTTCTTATGCCAATATTTCGGATGAAAATGATTTAGCTTTTACCAAAAGATTGGTCACCGAATTCGGCATAGCAACCATTCCGATTTCTACTTTTTACGCCAATGGAAATGACCCTAAATGCATTCGTTTTTGTTTTGCTAAAGATGACGAAACCCTACAAAAAGCGGCTGAATGTTTACTAAAATTATAGTTGTTTACTATATGTCAACCTCATTTTAAATAAGTAAACCCAAAAAAATCTATTTTTGGATTATGAATTCTTGGAAATCCTTTTTGATTTTACTCGTGATTGGCTTCGTTGGTGATGGCTATACCCAAACATCATCGAACAAGTTGTTGCAAAAAGGCTGGGTCGAACTTGTCAAAGACAACGAAACTGAAGCCTTTAAACATTTTTGGGAAGCCAATGAAAAAGCGACCAAAGACAAAAATATCAAAGACAAAGCTGATGCACTGTTTTATCTTGGTGTTTGTTCCTATGGTTCCAGTTTAGAAAAAGGACTTCAATTTGCCACACAATCGTTAGACCAATACAAAAAATTGGAGAAAACCAACGGTGAAGAAGCTAAAATAGGTCGATACAAATGCCTACAACTCATCAGTACGATTTACAGTCGCCAAAAAAAATATGAAGACGCCTTGCGACTAAGCATGGAAGTCGTAGCCGAACTCAAAGACAAAAAAGACAGCACCGGAACTTTGGGCCTGGCTTATAACAGTTTGGGCGGTTTATATGAATTAGAGAATGATGCTGAAACTTCCGAAAAGTATTTTAAATTGGCTTTAAATGAATTTGAAAAACTGAACAATGTTGCTTATTTACCAACAACTTACTTAAAATTCGGGGAATTGGCGAAGCAAAAAAATCAGAAAGAGAACAGTCTGAATTACTTTAAAAAAGCATTAGAATTAGCCGAAAAGACCGAAAACAAGCAAGCACAAGTTTATGCGCTTATTGCCCTTGGAAAATGGCATTTGAATTTTGAAAATAACTTTATCGTAGCCGAAAATTATTTTGGAAAAGCCAGAATCATAGCTATTCCCTTAACCGATAAATTATTCGAAATCAAAACCATAGAAGGTTTAATTGAATTAAAAAAGAAGCAAAATGATTTCCAAAAAGTGAGTCAATTGCAAGAAGAAGTCATCCAAATCAAAGACAGTTTTTATTCTTTCGAAAGAGAACAAATTGTAAAAAGTCTCGAAGTGCAATTTGAAGTTTCAGAAAAAAACAGAAAACTCGAACTGATTTCCAAAGAGCAAGAAGTGTCAAAATTGACCAATTATCTCTTGATTACTTTATTAGCCTTACTAATTCTAATTTTTACGATTTTGTATTTCTTCTTAAAAAGAATCAACAAACGCGACAAGCAATTACTCAAAACCAAAGAAGAATTAGTTGCCTTGATGGAAGAACAAAAAAACCTGAAAGAACAACAATTCCAGAACGACATTGAACACAAAGAAAGTCAGCTTAGTGCCGTAACTATTCAAATGATTGAGAAAAATGAGATTTTGGACGAAATCAAGAATATCATCAACAAAAAAACGCCAAATTCCGAAAGCGAACTCAAAAAACTAGTTAGCAAATACACCATTCAAGACAACAACTGGCGCGACTTTGACAACTATTTTGAAAGCGTGAACAAAAACTTCTATACACGTTTAAAACAAAAATATCCGGACATCAGTGCTAACGATCTGAAAATTTGCGCCTTAATCAAATTAAACCTATCCATCAAAGAAATGGCTTCCATCCTCAATATTTCTCCCGATAGCGTCAAAACAGCACGTCACCGATTGAGAAAAAAACTGCAATTGAACACTGAGGAAAATTTGACCGACTTCATCCTTAGCGTATAAAATCCTTTAAATACAGCTATTTACGTTAGTGTTTACCTAATGTAAACCCGAAAAATTGAGTAGAAAGAAACAAGCTTTATAATTTTGACTAAATCAAAAAAATAAAAGCTATGAAACATTTTTTTACCAAAAGTATTACTTTACTGTCACTTTTGACCGCTTTAACTATTCCCGAGAAAAGTTTAGGGCAAACACCAACATTGCAATTTGCCAAATCAATGGAAACCCAACACGAACATGGCGTTTGGTCACGTTCTACGGTTACCGACAGCAACGGAAACATTTACATTACCGGATTATACCATGGAACTGTGGATTTTGACACCAGTACAACCGGTAGTTTCCCGCTAGTTTACCAAGGCGGAACGGTCAATGTTACTGATGGCGAAGCCGATGTTTATGTGGCTAAATACAATTCGGCAGGAGAATTTATTTGGGCCAAAAACCTAATTGAACCCACTTTTGCTAATATGAATGAAGAACGCGCTTCTTCAATGATTATAGATGACAACAACAACCTTTACTTAACCGGTTTTACCAGTACGCGAGGATTCTTTATCTCAAAATGGAATAGCGATGGCATTGAAATTTGGACCAGATATTTTGACGATGCTGAAGAAAATTTCGTCACCACTTTTGCCCTTAAAAAGTCGAATAATTCCATACTAGTTTCCGGACTTTTTGCCAGCACCATGGATTTTAATCCTTCAGTATCACAAACCGAAACACTGACAGCTTTCAACAATGATGGCTTTCTCTTGTCGCTTTCAGACAACGGAAATTTTGAATGGGTAAAACAATTCAGGTGCAATGGAGCAGTATTGATTAGTGGTTTGGAAGTGGATGACGCTAACAACATTTTTCTGAGCGGCATCTTTTTAGGAACCGTCGATTTAAACCCAAGTACAACAGCCAATACTTTTATTACTTCACAATCGGTATCTTTCGGCGCTATCAGTTCAGGGTTTCTGGCTAAATTCACTAGTAATGGTGAGCTCATTTGGAATCGTCACATTAGCGGTACAAGTACAACCGATGCATTTATGACTTTCATCAAAAAAGACAGCAACAATAACATCATCATGACCGGTTCTTATAAAGGAAATGCAACATTTTTACCTACTACAACTTCTTTGAATACCAATGGGTTTTACAGTTCTTATTTGGCCAAATACAATACCAACGGCGACTTACTTTGGACCAAACAATTCGGAACACCAACAAGCACTCAAACTACCTTTTTCCCTTCTTCGTTCTCTGCCAATGTTATTGTAGACCCTTGTGACAACATTTATGTATCGGGTGAGTTTCAAGGCAATTGTGATTTTAATCCTGCTGTTGAAGAAAAAATATTGAGTACTTTGAACAATACTATCGATGCTTTTGTGGCTTCATATTCTTCTTCAGGCGAACATTTATGGTCGATGGATATTGGCAAATTCGGGAATGTGGTTTTTGTTGACTTTAATGGTTACTTGCCTATTGCTTTAGACCAAAATAATGATTTGGTGATTACCGGAAGTTTCAGAGGTCAGCTCGATTTTGATCCGTCACCTACTAATGAATTTCTTTTGAATTCGAATAACAATGGAATTCCAAATAACGCTGGATTGTTTATCGCTAAATATGAAAATCCGTTAACTTGTCAATTGAACAATGAAGCTTTTGAAGATTTTAATTTCGAAGTTTATCCAAATCCTTCAGATGGTTTAGTTACGATTTCAACCAAAGAATTTGACCAAAGCACTAGTTTGTCTGTATTTGATATTACCGGTAAAAAAGTGTTTTCACTTAGTGTCGAAAACGAAGTCACTACTTTAAATCTCAGAAACCTTGGTAGCGGAATTTACATCGTTAAACTAACCTCTGTAAATAAATCATCTCACAAAAAATTGATTATAAAATAATTAAAAGCTTCTAAACCGTAAAAACATTTTAATGATGTTTACCTATTGTCTACCTAAATTTTGAGTGAATTTGAAATCTTATCTGTACTTTTGATATTTAAGAAATTGCTATGAAAAAAATTTCTGTGAATTAAAACATGTCGCATGAAACAGAATTATCTCTTTTTAAGTTTCGCTTTATTACTCATTTCGGCAGCCAATGCTCAAGTGGTCAATGGAAATTTTGAAAATGTAAAGCCAAATCTTTTACCGAGCAATTGGGGAATGAATTTTACGCAACCCATAACCATTGACATCCCAAGCGGAGCGACAACTTTTGACCAAATTCAATATACTTCAAATATTCCATCTATGGTTTATGCCTCGACAGATGCTTTAAACGGACAATATGCTATGGAAATCTCAAATGCCCTTAATGCAACACAAAACGAGGTCATTTCTGGTAGTGCGACGATTTTTAGCGATGCCTCTCAGGATTTTCCGGGTTGGAATGCCGGAATTCCATTAGCTCAAAACGATCAAGTTTATATGATTGGGTTTTATTATAAATTTTTACCAATGGGTAATGACATAGCCGAAGCGAAAATTGAAGTTTTTGACATTAACGGACAAACTATTGGTACCGCAACAGTTGACATTATGGGAATCAATAGCGAGTTTGAATACATTTATATGCCGATTCATTTCACTTCAAATGCCATCAAAAGTGCTATGACCATTTCTTTTTCGATGGCAAAAGAAGGTTCTGTACCAACTTTTGGTAGTCGTTTATTAATAGACAATGTAGTAACTAATTTTGAGGCTTTAAATATTGATGAAACGCCAATCACTTCCGAATTTAAAATGTTTCCTACTTTCACAGACAATCAATTGAATATCATTCCGGGATATTTACAAAGTGACTTCATTGACTATAAGATTGTTAATATGCAAGGTAAAATCATCATGCAAAATACCACAGTCGACAATTCCAATTACATTTACACCATGGAGGTAAGTTCATTAAGTTCAGGAATGTACTTTTTGCAAGTCACCTCAAAAAAAGGAAGTATCACCAAAAAATTCATCAAAAAATAAAACGTTTAGGTTAATACGTAAATTGTATAAACCGGATTGAAAATCATCACTTCAATCCGGTTTATTTTTTTTCTAAAGGCTAAGTTTATATCTTTACACACGAGCCCGTTGGGCAAACCGAACGTAGTTAAAAAATAAAGCTTTATGAATTTTTCAGCAAAAATGCTTCGCGACGATGCCTTGGCAGACAAAGTAATTGTAGTAACCGGAGGTGGAAGCGGTTTGGGCAAAGCCATGACCAAATACTTCTTAGAATTAGGTGCCAAAGTCGCCATTACTTCAAGAGATATCGAAAAACTAAAAACCACGGCTGCCGAATTAGAAACTGAAACAGGAGGACAATGCTTGCCATTGCAATGTGACGTTCGTCATTATGACCAAGTCGAAGCGATGTTGGCTGAAGTTTTAAAAGCCTTCGGTAAAGTTGATGTTTTATTGAATAATGCCGCCGGAAACTTCATCTCGCCTACCGAAAGATTATCCGCTAATGCTTTTGATACGATTATTGATATCGTTTTAAAAGGTTCTAAAAACTGTACGTTGGCTTTTGGAAAACATTGGATTAATACCAAACAAACGAATTGTAATGTATTGAATATTGTCACTACTTATGCTTGGACTGGTTCAGGTTATGTAGTACCAAGCGCGACTGCCAAAGCCGGTGTTTTAGCCATGACTCGCAGTTTGGCTGTTGAATGGGCCAAATACGGAATCCGTATGAACGCCATTGCTCCGGGACCATTTCCAACCAAAGGCGCTTGGGATAGATTGTTACCCGGAGATTTAGCCGAAAAATTTGATATGGCTAAAAAAGTGCCTTTAAGACGTGTAGGCGACCACCAAGAATTGGCCAATTTAGCGGCTTATATGGTTTCTGACTTTTCAGCGTATGTTAATGGTGAAGTTATTACCATTGATGGCGGCGAATGGCTACAAGGTGCCGGTCAATTCAATATCTTGGAAAAAATTCCTCAGGAAATGTGGGATATGTTGGAAGCGATGATTAAAAATAAAGGAAGTAAGTAATGGAAAATTTCTTCTCTAATATACTAAATGTTTTAACTGACAAAAATATATCATTTTCTAGGAGAACTATATTTACAATTAGCTTCATCTTTTTATTATTTGTAATAAATGATACATTTAATTTCTCGTTCAACTACAGGACTAATCAAAAAATTTCTCAATTAAAAAATATTTACGAGATAATCCCTAATGATAGTACAGCAAATATTAACAAACGAAAACATTTACATCAAATTGAAAATGAAATAATTAACAGAAAACCGATTATAGCTAAAGTTAAAAATTTCACAAGTGAATTAATCTCAGGTAAAGGAATGAGTGCTTATCAGATTAATATATTTTACAGACTATTATCTGGGCTGACGATTTACATTCTTTTAGCTCTAATATTCCCTTTCGTAGAAAAAGACAAAAAAGCATTAAAAGAAATTTTTATAGGCATAATTGTAATTGCAGTTTCAATAAATTTTCTGTTATTTTTGATTCCAACATTTGAAAACAAAAGTATTAACTATTGGATTAATTTAGGTGTTTCTATCTTATCACTACTAGCTCTAGCAATATATGGAAACAGAAAAAAGTAAATTTTTCCTCTTTTCTCTTCCTTCTTTTCTCTCGCTCAAAACTTTACCTAAATGTTAACAAATAAGCCTTGACAAACCCATAATTAATCGTATTTTTACGGCTCAAAATCTATCAAAAATAAATGGGTAAAATCATTGCAATAGCCAACCAAAAAGGTGGTGTCGGAAAAACAACAACTTCTGTAAATCTTGCCGCATCACTGGGTGTTTTAGAAAAAAAAGTGTTATTAATTGATGCTGATCCACAAGCCAATGCGAGTTCAGGTTTGGGTATTGATGTAGAAAGTGTTGAAATTGGTACTTACCAAATTTTAGAACACAGTAACACTCCGGCAGAAGCTACTATTGCTTGTACAGCACCTAATGTTTGGGTTGTTCCGGCACATATTGATTTGGTGGCCATCGAAATCGAATTGGTTGATAAAGAAAACCGCGAATACATGCTAAAACAAGCCCTAGAAAGCGTAAAAGACCAATACGACTACATCCTTATTGATTGTGCGCCATCGCTAGGTTTATTGACTTTGAATGCTTTAACCGCAGCCGATAGTGTAGTAATTCCGATTCAATGCGAATATTTTGCGCTGGAAGGTTTAGGAAAATTGCTGAATACTATTAAAAGCGTACAAAAAATACACAATCCCAACTTAGATATCGAAGGCCTTTTACTAACAATGTATGACTCGCGTTTGCGTTTGTCAAATCAAGTTGTAGAAGAAGTTCAGAAACATTTCAACGATATGGTGTTTAAAACCATCATTCAGCGTAATGTGAAATTGAGTGAAGCACCAAGTTTTGGAGAAAGCATCATAAATTTTGACGCTACCAGCCGAGGCGCTACAAACTACTTAAGTTTGGCACAAGAAATCATCAAGAAAAACAGCAATTAAGCCATGGCAAAAGCGATAAAGAAACAAGCCTTAGGAAGAGGATTATCTGCCCTATTGAAAGATCCTGAAAACGACATCAAATCGGTAAACGATAAAAATGCCGATAAAGTGGTTGGGAATATCATCGAATTAGACATTGAATCTATTGAGATTAATCCGTTTCAGCCGAGAACCAATTTCAACGAAGAATCTTTACAGGAATTAGCCTCTTCGATTAAGGAATTAGGGCTTATTCAACCGATTACCGTTCGTAAATTAGACTTCAATAAATACCAACTGATTTCGGGAGAACGCCGTTTGCGTGCTTCTAAATTGGTCGGATTGACCACTGTTCCGGCTTACATTAGGATTGCCAATGACAACGAGTCGTTGATTATGGCTTTAGTGGAAAACATCCAACGTCATGACTTAGATCCGATTGAAATTGCCCTTTCGTACCAAAGATTGATTGACGAAATACAATTGACCCAAGAACAAATGAGCGAACGTGTTGGTAAAAAACGTTCGACTATCGCTAACTATTTAAGGCTATTAAAGTTAGATCCGATTATCCAAACCGGAATTCGAGATGGATTTATCAGTATGGGACATGGTCGTGCCATTATCAATATCGAAAACCAAGACATTCAAGCTGATATTTACCAAAAAATTGTAAGCCAAAATCTCTCTGTTCGTGAAACCGAAGCTTTGGTAAAAAATTACCAAGACAGTTTAAAACCGGCAGCGACTAAAACGAAAAAAGGAGAAAGTTTTGCCATAGCTGAAGACCAAAAAAAGGCTTTCACTAATTTTTTCGGCACCAAAATCGACGTCAAAGTAGCCGGAAACGGTAAAGGTAAAATCACCATTCCTTTTCACTCTGAAGAAGATTTTAACCGTATCATCAAATTAATCAAAGGTTAGTGAATAAGCTACACTACATAATTGTTCTTTTTTTTCTGATTGGAAATCAAAGCCTTTTTTCACAAGAAGTGATTAACGGATTAGTGGTTACCGATACGACAAAAATGAAAGAAATCGACCCGTTAACTCCTGCAAAAGCTGCTTTCTACTCGGCTATTTTACCTGGTTTAGGTCAAGCTTACAATAAAAAATATTGGAAAATACCCATCGTTTACGGTGCTATCGGAACGAGTATGTATTTCTACCTTGACAATAACAAAAAATACCACAGCTATCGCGATGCTTATAAAAGAAGATTGGCCGGTTTTAACGATGACCAATACCAATATCTCGACGATTCTCGTTTGGTTCAAGCCCAACGATTTTACCAACGAAACAGAGATTTATCGCTGATTGTAACCCTTGGGTTTTATATTTTAAATATTGTTGATGCCAATGTTGATGCACATTTAATCCAATTTAATGTGAGCGACAAACTTTCCGTTGCGCCAGATGTTTACCAAAATGATTTCACGGCTAAACCCAATATTGGCCTAACTTTAAATTACAAATTCTAATGAAAATTGCACTTCTGGGATACGGAAAAATGGGTAAAGTGATTGAAAGAATCGCTTTGGAAAGAGGACACGAAATTGTTTTGAGAAAAGACGAATCCAATACTTATGAAGGATTAGAAAATGCCGATGTTGCTATTGATTTCAGTGTGCCGATGGCTGCTGTTCAAAACATTTCAGAAGGCATCAACCGAGGAATTCCGGTAGTTTGCGGTACAACCGGTTGGTTAGAACAATACGATGAAGTAGTACAATTATGCCAAGAAAAAAACGGTGCTTTTTTATACGGTTCCAATTTTAGTTTGGGTGTCAATTTATTCTTTGAACTCAATGATTATTTGGCCAAAATGATGGCAAGATTTTCATCAGTTTACAAAGTGTCTATGGAAGAAATTCACCACACTCAAAAACTGGATTCTCCGAGTGGAACAGCTATTTCTTTAGCCAAAGGCATTATCGAAAACTCGGCTTACGATTCTTGGACTGAAGAAACGGCTACTGAAAACCAGATTCATATCGATGCCAAAAGAATTGAAAATGTTCCCGGAACGCATAGTGTTTACTACAGCTCAGACGTTGACTTCATTGAAATCAAACACGTAGCGCACAATCGCGAAGGTTTTGCTTTAGGCGCTGTTTTAGCAGCCGAATGGATTATTGGAAAAAACGGTGTGTTTTCAATGAAAGATGTCCTTGACTTAAAATAACAAAATTCGAAATTGTAACAAAAGCTTAGTTTGATAAACTTATGGCCAAATAAACTTTTAAACCCAACATTATGTCAACATATCAATGGTTAGTTTTTTTCTTGATAGTTCAAGTCATCCACGGTTTAGGCACTTGGAAATTATATGAAAAAGCAGGAAGAAAAAGATGGGAAGCTTTTGTCCCGGTTTACAATGCAATCGTTTTGATGAAAATCATCGGTCGCCCAACTTTGTGGACCTTACTCCTATTCGTTCCAATCATCAATTTGATTATGTTTCCGGTAGTTTGGGTAGAAACTTTGAGAAGTTTTGGTCGAAAATCAAGCGCTGACACTTGGTTAGGAATTTTTACTTTTGGTCTTTATATTTATTACATCAATTACACCCAAAACGTTACTCATATCAGCGATAGAAGTTTAGTGGCAAACACGAAAACCGGAGATACCATAAGTTCTATTCTTTTTGCAATAGTAGTAGCCACTTTAGTGCATACGTATGTTATGCAACCATTTACTATTCCAACCTCATCTTTAGAAAAGTCATTGTTAATTGGTGATTTCCTTTTTGTAAGCAAGTTTCATTATGGTGCCAGAACACCAATTACGACTGTTGCCGCACCAATGGTTCACGATACGTTACCCATTGTAAAAACAAAATCATACTTGAGTTGGCCACAATTGCCTTACTTCAGATTTCCCGGATTTGAGAAAATTGAAAAAAACGACATTGTTGTTTTCAACTGGCCAGCGGATACCGTTTACAAATTTTTTGACACTTCAGGCAGAAGTATTGTTAAGCCAATTGACAAAAAATCAAATTATGTTAAGCGGTGCCAAGGAACTCCCGGTGATAACTTAGAAATCAAAAATGGAGTAGTTCATATTAATGGAAAAGAATTGATTTTACCTGAAAGGGCTAAGCCACAACACGCTTATTACATGACTTATGATGCGAATGTAGCTATCGATTTTGAGTATATTTTAAAAGAAGTAGGTTCAACCGATGGTGCCGGGTTTATAAATCAAACAAAAGATACTATTTTTATTAAAGCCCTAACTAACGAAGGCGCAACTGCTTTGAAACAAGTTAGTGGCATTAAATCGGTGACCAAAGTTATCAATAAAAATGCAGAAGGAAATATTTTTAGCCGAAATCCAAATTGGAGTTCTGATAACATGGGGCCTATTTATATCCCTGAAGCTGGAAAATCGATTACTTTAACTAAAGAAAATCTTCCTCAATACAAGAGATTAATCACTGTTTATGAAAAACATGATTTAAAAGTAGTGGGTGACGATATTTACATTGATGATCAAAAAGTGACTACTTATACTTTCGCACAAAACTACTATTGGATGATGGGAGACAACCGAAACAACTCTGAAGACAGTCGTTATTGGGGTTTTGTTCCCGAAGATCATGTCGTTGGTAAACCGGTATTCATTTGGTTAAGTTGGGATACCAACGGAAGCGGACTCAACAAAATTCGCTGGGACAGAATGTTCACCACCGTTAACGGAGAAGGCCAACCGGAATCCTACTTAAAATACTTCCTTGGTTTAGTAGTTTTGTATGTTTTGGGCGATTATTTCTGGAAAAAGCGAAAAGACGCTAAAGCTTAATTGTTACAGGTTGTAAGTTGTAGGTTATAAGCTAAAAAACGTGCAACTACAACTTAGAACTTAGAACCAATAAATGAACAACATACTTATCCATCCAAGCTATTTCCCGTCCATCAGTCATTTTGTGGCGATGGCCCAAAGTGATTTGGTGACTTTTGAAATGGATGACAATTTCCAAAAACAGACCAATCGGAACCGAATGTACATTTATAGCCCAAATGGTATTCAGTTGCTAAACATTCCTATAAAACATTCCAAAGAAGCGCATCAAAAGACCAAAGATGTTAAGCTGGAAACTGCTTTTGATTGGCAAAAACAGCACTTTAAATCGCTTGAGGCTGCTTATAGAACTTCCCCTTTCTTTGAATATTTTGAAGATGATATCCGTCCGATATTTGAAAAAAAGCATGAATTTCTAATGGATTTAAATTTTGAAACTATGTCAATTGTTTCAAAATGTCTCGGACTCGAATTCGACTATAATGAAACTACTGAGTTTTTTCATGAAGTAACCGATAAATTGGATTTCAGAAACTTGATTAATGGTAAAAAAGACACCTCGAAGTTTGAATCTTACACTCAAGTTTTTGGAGAAAAACACGGCTACTTGAACAATTTAAGCATCTTGGATTTATTGTTCAATGAAGGTCGGTATGCTTTGGATTATTTGAAGAAACAAGAATTATAATTACTTCACAAAAGAAAGTCTGGTCATTACCGGAAAGTGATCGGAATTCTCAAATTTGGAGAAACTTTTAAAACTCTTTACTTTCATACTTTTATTGGCAAAAATATAATCGATTCTTGCCGGATAATATTTGAATTTATACGTTTGTCCAAAACCATTTCCGGCTTCTTCAAAACAATCATTCAAGTCACCTTTTATATTTCTGTAGATATATGAAAACGCACTATTGTTCATGTCTCCGCAAATGATTACCGGATATTTACATTCTTTTTTATGATTTACTAAAACGGCGGCTTGCTGTTCTTGTTTTTTGAAAGCGTCTCTTATTCTTCCAAAAAGTTGCTGCGATTTGTTTTGATCAATCGTCTCAACGTGTTCTTGAATTTCACTGACATCGGGTGAAATTTTTATGGATTGTAAATGAATATTGTACACGCGAATGGTGTCTTTTCCTTTTTTGATATCGGCATAAATAATATTATTTCCCGCTTGCGGAATTTTAAAATCGCCTTGATTAAAAATTGGGAATTTTGAAAAAATAGCTTGTCCGGTTTTGATTTGCTTTCCTTCCATGAAAATTGCTTTGTACTTGTACACTCTTAAATCTACTTTTGCATTTTCAGAATACTCTTGTATGCAAAGAATATCCGGGTTTTGCTCATTGATAAAAGACAAAATCGTATCGCCAACATGATCATTGGGAAGCCAATCAAACAAGTTAAACAAACGTACATTGTAACTCATTACCGTAAAATCTTTCTCTTCTTCGGGCAAATCATTAGAAGAAAACTTATAAAATTTATTGATAAAAGTAATGCCCAAAAGTAAAACCAATCCAGAAAGCATTACTTGTCGCTTTAACTGTATCAGCCAATAAACAAAAAACAGCGCATTTAGGATAAGAAACATCGGCAGAATCAAAGTCAATACCGAAAGTAACGGAAATAATTTTGGCGCCAAAAAAGGCAATACATAGGCGATAAACGTCAATACAGTCACTACTATATTAAACCCGAAAACCACTTTGTTGAACCACGATAGTTTCTTCATTTACAATTATTTACCTGCCTTGAAAAGAAACTCTTTCTCTTCAGCAGTTAGGCTGTCATAACCCGATTGACTAATTTTATCCAAAATCTCATCAATTTGTTGTTGTGTTTTGTCTTTGGCAACAATTTTACTCTCTCGTTTTATAGTAGGTTTTTTGGGATTAACGTGTACTTTTTTAAAGGGTGTGGATTTCCTTGGGCTAGATAAATTGGCCAAAAAATCAATTACTGAACTCACCATCCGACTTAAATCCGTTCCGTTTTGTAATAACTTGATGTAAATATAACCAAAAAATGCTCCGCTTAAATGGGCAATGTGACCGCCTGTATTATTCATTTGAATTTGCAGTAAATCCAATAGTAATAACACGCCTGTAATGTGCCACAGTTTAACATTACCAATCAATAATAATCTAACCTCCATTAAAGGCTGATAGGTCGTTGTAGCAACCAACAAAGCCATGATTGCTCCCGAAGCACCAACCATATTTGAGTAATTACCCAGTAAATAAAAGCTCAGTACATAAACTATTCCGGCAAAAACAGCGCTTAAAAGGTATAAGCCTAAATACTGTTTTTGCGTAAAAAAAGTGAGAAACAATCGGCTAGCAAAATGCAACACCATCATGTTGAAAAACAGGTGAAAAAAACCGGAATGAAAAAAAGCATAGGTTAATAAAGTCCAAGGTTTGTATAGAATTACCAAAGGTTCTGAAGAAACAGCCAACCAATCCGGATAAGCAAAAACACCAATCTTAAATTGGTAAAAGAAAGGAATCGACAACAAAAAAAGACCCACATTCCAATAAATCATTTTATTGGCAATGCCTCCTATTTTGTATTGCAGTTTTAAATCTTCAATGATACTCATACCTAATCCCAACGATTTTTATTGAATGAATTCTTTTTCCAATACCACATCATGATAAATCCGGTTAACGCACCGCCCAAGTGAGCAAAGTGAGCTACTCCTGTTCCGCCACTGCCAAAAATAGAACTGCCTTTAAATCCTAAAAATAAATCGACAGCCAATAATCCCGGTACAAAATATTTGGCTTTAATTGGAATTGGAATAAACATTATGCCCAACTCAGCATTAGGAAACATAAAAGCAAATGCAGTCAGTAAACCATAAATAGCTCCGGATGCTCCAACCGCAGGAACTAAATAACTTGACATCATGTTGCTAAAATCACTTAATGGAATGATGTTTTCCCAATTGGTATCATATTTTCCCTCTGCTAAAGTCTTTAAAATATATGCTTGATTTTGACCATTTTCAACTAATAAATTTACCCCTTGGTGAAAAGTATAATAATTCATTCCCATATACAATAAAGAAGCACCAATTCCGCAGGAAATATAAAAAAACAAGAACTTTTTTGAACCCCAAAAATGTTCCAACGCACTTCCAAAAGAATATAAAGCAAACATATTGAAAAGAATATGCATAAAATTAGGTGCTTTAGCATGCATAAACATACTGGTCAGCGGTTGCCAAAATCTGAAATTCGGATTCTCAGGATAATACAAAGAAAACAATTGGTAAGCTACATCGCCTACATAATTAGAACCAATGTAAAATATAATATTGATAATCAGTAACTGCTTTACAGTATCGGTCATTCGCATCATAAGCTGAATTTTTTATCTAAATCTTCCACACTCATTGTGATGAAAGTTGGTTTTTGAAACGGTGACACATTTGGCTCCTTGCAAGCAAAAAGATTGTGTACCAAATTCTCTTGTTCTTTTTCGGTTAAATAGGTTCCGGTTTTAATTGCTAAACTTCTGGCCATCGACTTAGCAATGGTGTCATTTTGTGAAAAACTATTATCCGGAATGCCATCTTGTAAATCACTCAATAACTCTTCCAAAACAATTGAAATCTCACTTTCGGTCACATTGACAGGTAAACCAGAAATGAGTACGTTATCTTCTTCAATCGCTTCAAAAACAAAACCGGTATTTTCCAAAGAAGTTTTTAATTCCGACAATAATACTACCTCATCCGAAGAATAAAACAACTGCAACGGAAACAACAACTGCTGGCTAGAAGCTTGTTTCACAGTCATACTCGTTAAAAACTCTTCATATAAAACACGTTCGTGGGCTCGTTTTTGGTTGATTATCACCATACCCGATTTGATTGGGCTGACGATGTATTTTTTATGGATTTGATACGTACGTTTAACTTCTTGTTCAATCTCATTCTCTTCGAATAAAGAAGAAGTTACTGCCTCTCCATTTTCAAAAGTCATTTCGGCTATCTCTTGTCCGGCTTGCTTTAAACCAACATAAAGACTTTCCCAACTCGGTTGCGCTTCTGGTTTTTTATAATGAGAAGCTGAAGCAAATGATTTACTCGGTTGCTTGTCTTCTGAAAACGGATTATAGCTTCTATCGACTTGAATCGTAGGATATTCAGCTTCTTTATTTTGGTATTGATAAGGCGTATCTAAATTGGGATCGCGGTCGAAATCTAATACCGGCGCGACATTAAATTGTCCTAAACTGTGTTTAATCGAAGAACGCAAAATGGCATACAACGCATGCTCATCGTCAAACTTTATCTCCGTTTTAGTCGGATGAATATTGATATCAATCGTATGCGGCGGAACATCTAAGTATAAAAAATAACTCGGTTGCGCGCCATCTTTCAACAAACCTTCATAAGCCGCCATTACCGCATGATGCAAATATCCGCTTTTGATAAAACGATTATTGACAAAAAAGAATTGTTCTCCTCTATTTTTCTTAGAAAATTCAGGCTTTCCGATAAATCCTTGTAGGTTTACGATTTCTGTTTCTTCTTTTACCGGAACCAACTTCTCATTGGTTTTACCCGAAAATATATTGACTATTCTTTGTCTGAAATTCGAAATCGGTAAATTGAACATTTCACTGCCGTTGTGGTACATCGTAAAATGAATGTTCGAATGCGCCATCGCTACACGTTGGAATTCATCAACAATATGGCGTTGTTCAACGGTTTCCGACTTCAAAAAGTTTCTTCGTGCCGGAATATTAAAAAACAAATTCTTAACCGCAAACGAAGTGCCTTTGGGTAAAACCGCCGGTTCTTGCGAAACAAATTTACTCCCTTCGATGATAATGTGAACGCCCAACTCTTCTTGTTCTTGTTTGGTTTTCATTTCCACATGAGCAATTGCCGCAATCGAAGCTAAGGCTTCACCACGAAATCCTTTGGTATGCAAAGAAAACAAATCTTCCGCCTGACGGATTTTAGAAGTCGCATGACGTTCAAAACACAATCGCGAATCAGTGACACTCATTCCTTGTCCGTTATCAATTACCTGCACCAATGATTTTCCGGCGTCTTTGATGATGAGTTTGATATCGGTGGCTTTGGCATCAACAGCGTTTTCCAATAGTTCTTTTACTACTGAAGCCGGTCTTTGCACCACTTCGCCGGCAGCAATTTGATTGGCAACGTGATCAGGAAGTAATTGGATGATACTCGACATTCTTTTTGTATTCAGTGTTTTGTTACGGTTTCAGTATTTGGGCTACCGAAGTTAGCAAATTTAACGAAAAACTATTGGGATTTTTAGTTAATAATTGGCTAAAAATAAAAAACCTATTCACAACGGAATAGGCTTCTATTTTGTATTTAAAACCGAGTAAAACTACATGGTTTTTCTTCTCAAATCGGCCATTTTAATTGCTGCAATTGCTGCTTCTGTTCCTTTGTTACCGTGAACACCACCACTTCTGTCTATGGATTGCTGCTCGTTGTTATCGGTTAATAAACAAAAGATTACCGGTACATCGGTTTGTACATTCAAGTCTTTGATACCTTGGGTTACACCTTCGCAAACAAACTCAAAATGCATTGTTTCGCCTTTTATCACACAACCTATAGTAATCACCACATCAACTTCTTGCGTGACAATCATGCGTTGTGCGCCATAAACGAGTTCGAAACTTCCGGGTACATTCCAACGAATTATATTTTCGGGTAACGCGCCACAATCTAATAATGCTACTTCGGCACCGTTATACAAGCCGTTTGTAATATGGTCGTTCCATTCTGAAACAACAATCCCAAACCGAAAGTCCTTCGCGTTTGGGATTGTGTTTTTATCGTAATTGGATAAGTTTTTATTTGCCGTAGCCATAATTAATTATGAATTATGAATTACGAATTATGATTCACTGTTCGTAATTCATAATTTGAAATTCGTAATTTATTTATTGAGCTAATCCAATCAAAGCATCGATTTGTTGTCCTTCAGGTGACATATCGAAATTATCTTTGATTTCGGTGAAATATTTTAAAGCTTCTGCTTTATTTCCTAAAGCTAAAGCTGTTTTTCCTGCTTTCAACAAAAATCTTGGTCGGGTGAAATCGTTAGTAGTGTTAGCATCTGCTGCTTTCACATAAAACTCTAAAGCCTCTTTTTGCTTATTTTGTTGGGCATAAGCATCCCCAATAGCTCCTTTTGCCAAAGCACTTATAGTAACATCTTTTGAGGAAAATTTCTCTAAACTAGCAATCGCTTCTGCATATTTTCCGGTGTTTAAGTAAGCAATTCCTGCGTAATAGTTGGCTAAATTTCCGGCTGCTGTTCCTGAATATTCTTCAGCGATTTTAACTGCACCAAATTTACCTTCAGAACCATTTAATACTAAATTGAATAATGAATCTGCTTTCACATCACCATCAACAGCTTTTTGGAAATTTTGTTGCGCTACAAATAACTGATCAGCCGCGTCTTGTTGGTTTGGCTCAGCAATAAACTTGTCGTAAGCAAAATACCCAACAACAGCCAATACCAAGGCTACAAGAAAACCTAAAATCACTTTTTGATTTTTTGCAATAAAATCCTCCGCTCTTGAAGCTGATTCATCTAAAGTATCGAAAGCTTTTGCAGTTGTACTGTCTTTAGCATCAACATTCACATCTTCGATAAAATTATTATCTAATTTCTCTTCTTTTTCTTTTGGTGATCTATATCCTCTTTTGTTAAAAGTTGCCATCTATTTTTAATTTAGTGTGCGCAAAAATAAAATTTTTATTCATATTTAAAAGCTATTTTTGTCGATATTTTTGAATAATTTACACCTCTTTACTTTAAGGATTTGGATTGACTGCGATAAATCAACTATTTTCCCATATAAATAAGGAGTTTAAACACTAATTTCAAACAAAACCAAATTGTTTTTAAAGCGAATTTCAGTACTCAATTACAAGAATTTTTCGGAAGCTACCTTCGAATTTGATGCCAAAATCAATTGTTTCGTAGGCAAAAACGGCATTGGAAAAACCAATATCCTCGACGCTATTTATCATTTGGCCAATGGAAAAAGTTATTTCAATCCGTTAGCAGTACAAAACATCAAACACGGCGAAGAGTTTTTTGTAGTAGATGGTGAATTCGAAAAAAATAACCGTTCCGAACAAATTCTCTGCAGTTTAAAAAAAGGCCAAAAGAAAATCCTAAAGCGCAATAGCAAACCCTACGAAAAATTCTCCGACCATATCGGATTTATTCCGCTAGTAATTATTTCGCCCGCTGACCGAGATTTAATTATAGAAGGTAGCGAAACACGACGTAAATTTATGGACAGTGTGATTTCGCAATTGGACAATACTTATTTACAACAACTCATCCAATACCAAAAAATCATCAGCCAGCGCAATGCTTTGTTGAAGTATTTCGCGTTGAATCATGTATTCGAAAAAGATACCTTAAGTATCTATAATGAGCAATTGGATAATTTAGGCAAAGCCATTTTTGAGAAAAGACAACATTTTTTGGAAGAGTTCATTCCGATTTTCAATCAATACCATCAAGACATTACTAACTCTGCCGAAACAGTGCAATTGGTTTATCAAAGTGATTTATTCGAGAAAAATACTTTGACCTTATTAGAAGAAAACCTCAATAAAGACAGGGCTTTACAATACACTTCAGTTGGGGTTCACAAAGACGATTTATCTTTCGAAATTGATCAATATCCAATCAAAAAGTTTGGTTCTCAAGGCCAGCAGAAATCATTTCTAATCGCTTTGAAATTGGCCCAATTTGATTTTGTCAAAAAACAAAGTGGTGAGAAACCGATTCTACTTTTTGATGATATTTTTGATAAACTGGATGAATTTCGTGTCAGCAAGATTATAGAAATGGTCAACAACGAGGAATTCGGGCAATTGTTCATCTCAGACACGCATCCGGAACGAACCGAAAACATAGTAAAAACAACCCATCAGAGTTACAAAATATTTAACTTATAATGTTAGAGTATTTTGTAATTTAGCGGAAAATTGCAAAAGATGAAATCCAAATTATTTTCGCTGTTATTATTAACTTTCCTATTCCTAAGTTGCCAAGGTCAGACCGCTAAAAACATTCAAACATTAGAGGCGAAAGCTTACAATGAAAAGTTGAAAACCACAGAAAACCCACAATTAATTGACGTTAGAACACCACAAGAATTCAGCATTGATCACCTTGAAAATGCCACCAACATTAATATCAATAATAGTGATTTTGCTTCAAAAGTTGCGGAATACGACAAAACCAGACCTATTTTTGTGTATTGCAAAGTAGGCGGAAGAAGCGCACAAGCAGCCGATAAATTAGCCGAATTAGGTTTCAAAGAAATCTATAATTTAGAAGGCGGCATCATGAAATGGACAGCTAACGACCTACCAAAATCCTCTCAAAATACTTCAAAAACCAAAATTGGAATGTCTGCTGATGACTATCAAAAACTCATTACTTCCGATAAAAAAGTGTTGATTAATTTTACTGCAGTTTGGTGCGCGCCATGCCAAAAAATGAAACCTTATGTCTTGAAATTACAAGAAGAATTAAAAGACCAAATTAAAATTGTAAGAGTAGATGCCGATGAAAACAAAACCTTAACCGAGGAGATGAAAATCAGCGGTTTACCACTGATTATTGCCTATGAAAACGGTAAAGAAGTATGGCGAAGCGCTGGCTATATTTCGGAAGAAGAACTTAGAAAAAAATTGTAACATGATAACTAAAGAAGCTCTTGATTTTTTAGAAGATTTAATTGCCAACAACAATACCGATTGGATGCATGCCAATAAAAAAAGGTATGAAAACTATAAAAAAGACTACCACAGTTTTATTGCTTCACTTTTGGCCGAAATGAAACCTTTAGACAAATCATTGGAACCATTAGAGGTTAAAAACTGTACGTTCCGCATCAATCGCGATATTCGTTTTTCTAAAGACAAATCGCCTTATAAAACCAATATGGGTGTTTGGTTTACCCAAAATAAATTCCGAAAAAACAGCCCGGGTTATTATGTTCACTTCGAAAAAGGAAAATCCTTCATCGCAGGCGGTGTTTGGTGTCCGGAACCCAATGAATTAAAAAAAATTCGCAAAGAAATTGCCTTTTTTAATGAAGATTTGGAAGCCATTGTCAATGACAAAAACTTTAAGAAAGAGTTCAAAGAAATGACACGTGACGAAACCAACACGTTAAAAAAAGCGCCCAAAGATTTCGACCCAAATCATCCGGCTATCGAATTTTTAAAATTGAAAAGTTATACTGCTTCTGCTAAAATTGACGATGCGCTTTTTACCGATAAAGATTTCAGTAAAATAGTGGCTCAAAAATTAATCGCTTTAAAACCACTGAATGATTTTTTAAATCGGGCATTAGAAACCGAAGACTAAATTTCAACATCAATGGCAAAGTTCCATATCAATTTCAAAACAAAATGCAAATTCAACATAACTTCTCTTTAAAAAAATACAACACTTTTGGTATTGAAGCCAAGGCCCAACAATTTGTTGCTGTTCACTCAATAAACGAACTAAAAACCGTTTTACAGGAAAACCAAAACCAAAAGAAATTCATTCTCGGTGGCGGAAGCAATATGTTATTAACCCAGGATATTCAAGCTCTAGTGATTCACATCGATTTGAGAGGAAAACGAATCTTGAAAGAAGATGACGATTTTGTTTGGGTAGAAAGTATGGCCGGAGAAAATTGGCACGAATTCGTACTTTGGACTATCGACCAAAACTTTGGCGGATTGGAAAACATGTCCTTGATTCCTGGTAATGTAGGCACAACTCCTGTGCAAAATATAGGTGCTTACGGAACCGAAATTAAAGATACTTTTGTTTCGTGTGAAGCCGTGAATATTGCTACACAAGAACTTAAAACTTTCAATAAAGAAGACTGTCGTTTTGGTTATAGAGAAAGTGTTTTTAAGCAGGACGTGAAAGACCAATACGTCATAACATCAGTCGTTTTCAAACTAACCAAGCGCAATCATAAAATCAATACGTCTTACGGCGATATTACTAAAGAATTAGAAAAACAAAACGTAGTTGTACCAACACTAAAAGATGTTTCCAATGCTGTAATCGCCATACGTCAAAGTAAATTACCTGACCCAAAGGAATTGGGCAATAGCGGCAGTTTTTTCAAAAATCCGATTATTTCGAAAGCGGATTACGAAAAAGCACATGCTTTACACCCCGAAATGCCGCATTATGTGGTTTCGGAAACCGAAGTCAAAGTACCTGCAGGTTGGTTAATTGAACGCGCCGGTTTTAAAGGAAAACGCTTTGGTGACGCAGGAATTCACAAGAATCAAGCTTTAGTTTTGGTGAATTATGGCAACGCAACCGGACAAGAAATCTTGGCAGTTTCTAAAGACATACAAGCCACCATTTTAAAAGAATTCGGTATTGCAATTGAAGCTGAAGTGAATGTAATCTAAAAGTGATGGTTGCACTTGATAAAACAAAAACAGCATTAAACGAATTAGGATTTTCAGTAGTCAACAATGTCTATTCTGAATATGAAATCGAATTGATTTCTAGTTTCATTAATGGTTTAGATACTTCTAAACCTATTTTTAGAAAAACCGATGATTTATTTGCCATTAGACAATTCGTTAAAGAATTTCCCGAAATCAAATCGCTACTATTCAATGACAATTTGAAAAAAATAATTCAGGAAATTGGTGGTGAAAATTGTTTTGTAGTCAAGTCCATTTACTTTGACAAACCCGAAAAATCAAATTGGTTTGTTGCTTATCATCAAGACTTAACTATTTCTGTCGATAAGAAAATAGAAACCGAAGGATTTGGACCTTGGACAGTTAAACAGAATCAATTTGCAGTGCAACCAACTTTAGATATCTTAGAAAATATTTTCACAATTCGAATCCATTTAGATGACACTGATGAGAATAATGGCGCGTTAAAAGTGATTGATAAATCACATACCAAATCAATATACAGAACGGAAACCATCAATTGGGACATTGAGAAAGAAACGATTTGCAGTGTAAATTCAGGGGGCATAATGCTTATGAAGCCCCTAATTTTGCATGGTTCAAACAGAACCCAAAACAATAAGAGACGAAGAGTAATTCATATAGAATTTTCGAGCAAAGATTTGCCTGAAAATCTTAAGTGGGCTGAATTAGCAACTTTAACAAATTAAAAAATGTACATCCCCGACTTATATAAAAACGAAAACCAAGAAGACATCCATAACTTTCTTCATCAAAACGGCTTTGCAATTTTAGTCAACCAAACCGATGGAAAATTGTGGGCAACGCATACGCCGTTGCTTTTAGAAACGAACACTGAAGGAAAACAGATTTTAGTCGGACACATTTCTAAAGCAAATCCACAAGCGGAAAGTTTTAAAAGCAATGACGAAGTTTTAGCTATTTTTTCGGGTGCACATACTTATATTTCTTCCTCTTGGTATGACCATGAAAATGTACCTACATGGAATTATCTAGCCGTGCATGTTTACGGAAAAGTGACAGTATACAACCATGAGGAAGCGATTCATTTTCTTAAAAAATTAGTCGATAAATACGAAACCAAATCAGAAAACCCCGTTCGTGTCGAAAATCTATCCGAAAAAACCATGCGTGAAGCTCGTGGCATTATAGCTTTCGAAATCGAAATTACTAGTATCGAAGCCCAAAAGAAATTATCTCAAAACCGTGATGATAAAAACTACCAAAACATCATTAACGAACTCGAAAAAACCAATGACAATCAAGCCATTGACATTGCCAAAGAAATGAAAAAGAACCGGTAGGAATTTGTTAAAATTCCTTTGATTATTGCGGTTAGAATAACTACATTTGCAACCCTTTTTAAAGTCAAAAAAAGCCTATGTTACTAACTCTATTCTGTCTATTCATTGCCGTTGTTCTCATTCAATTCATCTATTATATTGTAGTTTTTGGCAAATTTTCTTTTGCAAAACCGCAAACTATTACCCCGAAAAGAGTGCCAATTTCTGTAATTGTTTGTGCCAAAAATGAAGAAGAAAACGTTAAGAAGTTTGTCCCGCTTTTAGCCGAACAAAATTACCATACTTTCGAAATTGTTTTGATTGACGATGCTTCCAGCGACAATACCTTAGAGATTTTTGAAGAGTTCGAAAAACAATATAACAATGTTAAATTGGTGAAAGTAGAAAACAACGAAGCTTTTTGGGGCAATAAAAAATTCGCTTTAACTTTGGGTATCAAAGCTGCTAAATACGAATACTTATTGTTTACTGACGCCGATTGTTATCCAACTTCGAAAGATTGGATTACGAGTATGAGTTCACAATTTACGGCTCAAAAGAATATCGTTTTGGGTTATGGTGCGTATGAAAAAATAGCCAATTCGTTTTTAAATAAAATCATCCGTTTTGAAACTTTACTAACGGCTACTCAATATTTTGCTTGGGCTAAAATTGGCAAACCTTATATGGGAGTAGGACGCAATATGGCTTATAAACGTGAAGAGTTTTTCAAAGTGAGAGGTTTTATGGATCACATGAAAATTCGTTCCGGTGATGACGATTTGTTTATCAATCAAGCCGCTACTAAAGAGAATACTGCCGTTTGTTACACACCTGACAGCTTTACTTATTCGGAGCCAAAAACTTCTTTTAAAGAATGGTTTACCCAAAAACGCCGTCACGTATCGACTGCCAAACACTATAAAATGTTTGATCGAAACCAATTAAGTGTTTTTTACGCGTCACAATTGCTCTTTCTTTTGTTGCCAATAATATTACTTACTTTTCAATTTCAATGGATCGCTGTAGTTAGCATTATCGGTTTCCGATATTTATTTGCTTGGCTAACAATGGGATTTGCCGCCGGTAAATTAAAAGAAAAAGATGTAATGTACTGGTTCCCAATCATAGAAATTGTTCTAATTTTCACCCAATTGAATGTGTTTATCACGAATACATTCTCAAAACCGGTTCATTGGAAATAAATAAATATATAGAAAAAGCTAAGAAAGGTGACCAAGTCGCGTTTACCTTTTTGCTCGACCACTACTGGAACGAAGTGTATGGCTTTATGCTAAAAAGAACCGAAAACGAAACCGATTCGGAAGACATTACCATAGAAACTTTCTCTAAGGCTTTTGACAAAATTGCGACTTACAATCCCGAATTTCAATTCAATACGTGGTTAATCGCTATTGCCAAAAATGTGCACATCGACATGCTTCGCAAAAAGAAATCGACCGTATTCGTTGAAATCACTGATGAAGAAGACCAACAAGCATACAACGTCGCCGACAGCTCACCTTCAGCAGAAGACGAGTTGATTACCGAACAAAACCTGTCTCGCCTACTCCAATTCATCAAAGAATTGAAACCACATTATCAAGAAGTAATTCAGTTGCGCTATTTTCAGGAAATGAGTTATCAGGAAATTGCGGAACAGTTGAACGAACCGTTGAGTAACGTTAAAATCAAATTGCTTCGCGCCAAAAAACTATTGGCAGAAATCATCGAGAGCAAAAGATAATCTTGTTTTTTTTTATCAATTTTACTTAAGTCTTCCCAACCTTTTAGGAAAACACAACCTCTATATTATAAATATTTAACATTATTTATACTATTATGACATTTCCTGCGTTATACCATTAAACACCTCGCTTATGTAGTATAAATACTTAACTCTAAAACCATATAATTATGTCAAACGTTAGTATTTATGAAAAAAACTGGATTGATCTGGTTTTTGAAGGCAAAAACAAAGCCTATGGCGCTTACCAATTGCGTCAAGAAAATTCCAAAACTTCTTTAATTGCTTTTTTAAGTGGTATCACCTTTTTTTGTGGCGCTATCGGATTGGGTCTCTTCTTAACTTCATTTAATGATATTCCGACACCTGTACCAACCGATCTCGATAGAGTAATTAAAGTAGATGATTTCGTTTATCCGCCAAAGAAAAACGATGAACCTAAAAAAGATATCATAGCACCACCTAAAAAAGATGAACCAACAGAAAAAGTGGAAACTAAAGATTTGGTTGACCCAATCATTGTAAAACACACTGAGAATCCTGATGATATTACTAAAAATGAAGATTTAGGTAAAAAAAATGAGGATAAAAATCCTGATGGAGGTGATCATAAAGGAACAGTTACAATGGCCAATACCGGTGGCACCACAACCGGAACAGGAAAGGATGATACTGGTGAGAAAAAAGGTAACGATATTAATACCACTAATGAGTTAGACAAACTTCCTCTCTATCCGGGCGGAATGAAAAGATTCTATGAATATGTAGTCAATAATTTTAGCCGACCAGAAATTGAAGAAGACGGAGAAGTGACGTTGAGTGTTATTATGTCGTTTGTCATTGAAAAAGACGGTTCACTAACCGATATCAAAGCCGTTAGAAGCACCGATTATAAACTAGAAAAAGAAGCCATTCGACTTTTAAAATCCTCAAAAGTAAAATGGTCTCCGGGAATAAAAGACGGAAAACCCGTTAGAACCTTATTCATGTTGCCTATAAAAGTTAAACTTTAATTCCTTAAAACCGCCTCCAATACGAGGCGGTTTTTTGTTAACAAAAGTTGGAAAGATTAACAACGATTTAGACTTTTTGGGTTTTAATTTCGATTAAATATTGGTATTATTGCAATTATGAAGATTACTTTAATATCCGTTTTTCTAACCAGTTTATTTTATTTTTCAGGTCCTAAGACCGGAATAAATCACGATGCTTCAAAAGGAAACCACGTTGAAGACAGCATCTTGATAACTGTTCCATTAAACATTAAATTCAATGCAGTTTCAGAAGAATACATCAATGAAAAAAAGCCAAAGATAGATTCGTTTTACAATAAATTTATTAATTCACCCTATTACAGTGGAAGTTTTATAGTAGCTAAAAATGGTCGCATCCTTTACGAAGATTATACCGGATTTTCTAATGCCAAAACCGGTAAGAAAATCGATGCCAATACTGCAATACACTTGGCTTCCGTGAGTAAAGTATTGACTGCCACAGCGATTTTAAAATTGGTACAAGAAAACAATTTAATGCTTGACCAAAAAGTCACCGATTGGATTCCGAAATTCCCATATAAAAGCGTCACCATTAGAACTTTGTTGAATCACCGCAGCGGATTACCACACTATTCCAACTTTCCGGGTATCATGAAAAAAGCTTGGAACCGAAAAAAGATATTGACCAACAAAGATGTTTTGGATTTAATGGTGAAACAAAAATTCAAACCTATTTTTGCCCACAATGCCCGTTTTGATTATTGTAATACCAACTATGTAATTTTGGCCTTAATCATCGAAAGAGCAACCGGTCAAAATTATCGCGATGCTATGCAAACGTTAATTTTCAAACCGCTTGGCATGAAAAACACTTTTGTTTTCAATTATGATACGGATAGAGATACGGTTTGTAAATCCTATAGAGCAAGTACCATTTTTCCTTGGGATCAATACGACAATTTGTACGGTGACAAAAACATTTATTCTACACCACGAGATTTGGTAAAGTTTGATTTAGCCACATATTCTCCCGATTTTATCAAACCCGAACTCTTGCAAGAAGCCTATTTTGGTTACAGCGCTATAAATGTGGCCAAACCCATAAAAGACTATGGCTTGGGAATGCGTATGCGTTATTTGGCTAACGGAGAAAAATTAGTTTACCATAACGGTTGGTGGCATGGCAATAATACTTCTTTTGTTCCTATCAAAAAAGATACAATGACCATCATCTGTTTAGGCAATAAATATTCTAACAGACCTTATGCTACTTTGAATATGGCTAGTAGCCTATTTGCAAAGAAAACTGAGGAAATCCCTATGCCGAGTGAATTGGAAATTAAAGAATAAGAATTAGATTTTTATTTCGTTAACCAAATAAATTCCGTCTTCTTTAATCTCGATGCGCTTTTCTTTGTAAAGTGCACCAATGGCTTTTTTGAAGGTCTTTTTACTCATCTTCAACACGGTTTTAATGTCTTCTGGATGACTGTTATCTGTTAACCTTAAAAAACCACGACTGGCTTTTAATTCGAAGAGAATTTTCTCAGCATTAGGTTCTACATTACTATAACCGAATTTATTTAAAGTTACATCAATCTTGTTATCCGGACGAATGTTTTTGATATAACCGGTCATTCTGTCGCCAAGACGGATGTCTTCGTAAACTTGGTCTTTGTACAACAAACCTTTGTGAATATCATTGATGATAACATTAATGCCTAATTCTGTTATGTGCGAAATGATTAAGTCTACCTCATCACCTACTGCAACCGTCAGATTTTCATTGCTCAAAAACTGATTGGTTTTGCTGGAAGCCATTATTCTGTTGGTCTTTTCATCAATGAAGGCAAATACCAAATAACGTTTTCCTTTCTCCATCGGGCGGGCTTGCTCTTTGAACGGAACGAACAAATCTTTCTCTAAACCCCAATCTAAAAAAGCTCCAAATTGGTTAACATAATTCACCCTTAACAAACCAAACTCATCCATCAAAATATATGGCTCCAAGGTTGTAGCAACAGGCCTTTCTTCATGGTCAAGGTACACAAATACTATAATTTCGTCACCAATAGTATAGTCTTTCGGTACATATTTCACCGGAAGCAGCACATCGGCTGTGCCATCGGTTAAAAAAAGTCCAACTTTGGTTTCACGTGCTATGGTTAGCGTATTGTAATGCCCTATTTTCATTTTAACTGCTTGTAATTTTGGTTACAAAGATAAGGAAATTAGAAACTTGAATTTGTATAATAAAAAATGTAGTTTTACTAAGTGTAACAAAATAATCGCTTGCACTACTAACGGACTATGAGTGACCACTTAGAACAATCATTTGTAAAGCAGCTAAAGGAAAACCAGAACATTATCCACAAGATATGTCGGTTATATACCAATGGCGAAGATGCGCACAACGATTTGTTTCAAGAAATTACCATTCAGCTATGGAAAGCCTTTCCGAAATTTAGAGGTGAATCTAAATTTTCTACTTGGGCTTATCGCGTAGCACTGAATACCGCCATTACACTTTACCGGAAAAATACACGAACGGTTTCAACTGTCACTTACGAAGGACAAAAACATTTCTTAAGCCAAGAAGATTACAATTTAGAAGAAGAAGAACAAATCAAATTAATGTACCAAGCGGTGCAACAGTTGAATGATATTGAAAAGGCTTTGGTGTTTTTATACCTCGAAGACAAAGATTACACCGAAATATCGGAAACATTGGGAATTAGTGAAGTCAATGCTCGTGTGAAAATGAATAGAATAAAAGGAAAATTAAAAAAAATATTAAATCCCTAAGGATTATGGATGAGTTGGATTTATTAAAAAAAGCTTGGAAAAAGGATACGCATTCTTTTGAACAAGTTACTGAAACTGAAATTTACAAAATGCTGCATAGGAAATCATCTTCTATTGTTAAATGGATATTGGTGATTAGTATACTTGAATTTGCCGTATGGGCTGCAGTCAGTATTTTATTTAATACTGATGACGCGATAAAAAGTTTGCATGCAGAAAGTTTCTCCATTTACCTAAAAATACTAACTTATATTAATTATGCCGTGGTGGTTTATTTTATCTACGTTTTTTATCGAAACTATGCTAAAATCTCAACGATTACTTCCACCAAACAGTTGATGCAAGATATTTTACGAACCCGAAAAACGGTACAGTTCTATGTTTGGTATAATTTAATCATGATATTCATCAGTACCATTTTAGGTTTTGTTATGGCCTTTATTTACAATCCTCAGATGAATGCACTAAAAGATAAGATTGCTCACGAAGACAGTTACTTAACCCTATCAAAAACCATTTGTATTATAGTGGTGACTTGTGTGGTAACCGTCGGGGTATTTTGGTTATTCTACCGTTTGTTGTATGGAATTTTACTCCGAAGATTACAAGGCAATTACAGAGAACTTAAAAAAATTGATTTATAACATGAAAAAAGCAATTCTACTTCTATTGGCATTATTATCGGGTTTTGTCAATGCCCAAACCAAAGAAAATTCGCTACTGTGGAAAATCTCGGGCAACGGATTGACTAAACCATCTTACTTGTTTGGAACCATTCACATTACTTGCGATGCTTCTTTGTCTGATAAAGTGAAAAAAGCTATGGACAATACGGAACAATTGTGTTTAGAATTAGACATGGATGACCCCAACATGCAAACAGAAATGGTTACTAAAATGATGATGAAAGATGGTGTAACGATGAAATCATTGGTTTCTGCTGAAGATTTTAAAATGGTAGATGACTTTCTCAAAACACAATTGGGTTATTCTGCCGAAATGCTTAACACCTTTAAACCTTTTATGATTTCAGCAATGTTATACCCAAAAATGTTGGGGTGCGAAGTCCAATCGGTGGAGAGTGAACTAATGAAAATTAGCAAAGCCCAAAACGAAGAAGTGATCGGATTGGAAACTATAGCCGAACAAATGAATGTTTTTGATGCGATTTCTTATCAGGATCAAATGGAGGAATTGGTTAAAACAGCCAAAAGCAATTTGAAAAGAGATACCGAGGAAATGAACGATATGTTAGCGTTATACAAAACTGAAAACATTGAAGCCATGTTTGAATTTACTAAAAAGTCTGAAAATGTGATGACCTCTAAATATACAGATGTAATGTTGAACAACAGAAACCAAAACTGGATTAGCCGAATGGATAAAATTGCTAAAGCCAAATCGACTTTCTTTGGTGTTGGCGCTGCTCATTTAGGTGGTGAACAAGGCGTAATTGTCTTGTTAAGAAAAGCCGGTTTTAAAGTAGAAGCGGTGAAATAAAAACCCATCCTCTCTTATTTATTTCGAGGGTTAAGAAGATTTTAATCCCTATAAAAGTTAAGCCCCGAGAAATCAGGGCTTTATTTTTATTATAGATACTCATCAGTAACTTCCCATAATTTCAAAAAACTTCAACTCTAAATCCGCAAAATAAGACATAAGAGTATTTTGACGAATATTTACTGTTTTTAACGGATTTATTTTTTATCTCTTAACTGCCGCCATACGTTTGCACCAGAATAGTAGTGCGCCCCAATTTATTAACTCAAAAATCTATCATAGTACTACTATCACTTAACATTAAAAATGAAAAAAATGAAAAAAATTATTGTATTATTCGTTATGGCTATTGCCTCATTAAGTTGTAGCAATGAAAATCAAAGTGTTGAATCAAAAGCAGGAGCGTCAACTAGTAACGCAGGAGATTACAACATTGCAGTATCTGTAAGTCCTGATGGTTCACAGTGGACTTATACCATTACTCGTGCGATTGCAAAAGCAAAAAATCTTAGTCACTTTATTATTGACTTAAATAATTGTGGAGACAACAGCGCTACTTTTGCTAATATTGTTTGGGCCACTGTAAACGGAAGTCCAGCTGATTTATCACCTTCAGAAGGTGCTGGAACAGGCTGTAATCCACAAGCTTCTACCAATAACTTTGTAAAGTTTGACAATCTTCAAGCAGCAAATTCATGGGTATTAGTATTGAAATTTGACCGTGGCTATGAGACATTTGCTACTGCAACAGGTTGGATTAAAGCTGGTTCATCATGTAGCCAAGTTACTATGGTAGCCCCTGGTTGTCCAATTGAAGAGTATTGCTCTTTCTCACAAGGATTTTTCTTTGCTAATGGAAATGTGAACAACGGTGCCGGAACATTCTGGACAAACGGACTTACCATTGGTGGAATTACTTATACACAAACACAAGGTAACATAGCTTGGAACACTGACCGTGGTCGTGGTGGAGATCAAACCATGAATGGCTTTTTCCAATTGGGTGCGGTACGTTTAAGTGGTGTTGAAAGCGAAGTGGCAGCAGATGCAGCTATTATTGATGCTTATTTCACCGGATTGAATGTGTTTTCAACTCTTGTAACTACTACAGGTAATAATGCTTACAGCTATTTCAACTTACCTGCAACTTCAAACGGAGTTACTAAAGCTCAGGTGATTGCTGCCGGAGGTAGAATAGGAACTTATGTTGATGCTAATCATTGTGAATAAATAATACCGAGAGCTAATTTCTCGATGTATCATCAAAATACAAACCTTCTTACTGTTTTAAGTAAGAAGGTTTTTTTATGTGTTAGTATGTTAATTTAATTTTTCTAAAAACAATAAAGTTCTTTTATAAAATGGTCTTCGAAAGGCTCAGACTGACATTATGCATGCAATTGAATTTCCTAATCAAAAATAAATACATCATTTTTAAAGCATAACCATTATTAAACTAGTGCTTCAATGTCAAATTGCTCCTTATAAACAATGCTATGCTCATTCCTCTTCTTTAAACAATAAGCAAAAAATTCAAAAAAAAGTCACCTATAATCTCCGAAAAGGTATCAAGAAGTTCCAAAAAAGACATCAATAAAGTTCGAAAAGCAATCATAAAGTTCCGAAAAAGCATGAAAAAATAATAAAAATACTAACGCATAATAGCTGTTTACAAGAACTACAAGACTTATACTAAAACAAAAATCCCCTCATTACGAAGGGATTTTCTTTTAAACAATAAATGATTTAGTTTTTTACATACACTTCAATCATACCATTGGCATCTTTTAACTTTAACTCCGTAAGGGTCAGATTTACAATATCTTGCACCTGAGTTACTCCGTTAACCACTGTGGTTAAATTATTGTGCGACCTTGAGTAAATGCCGGGAGTAGTTGATAAAGCACACGGATCTATGGTAGAATCATAATTACCTTCAGTAAGCGTGTTGTCAATATTCAAATCAAGATAATCTTTATTGCATCCCGGTTCGTTTTGTGGTGCATCAACTAAAGTTTCTTGTCCGCCTACTGTTCCGCCTATTTTACTGATGTTCCATTTTCCTGATAGAGGCGCAAGGGTTTCTCCTTCATTATCATCACTACAAGAAGTGACAAATAATCCGATGCCTAATACTAGGGCGAGTAATACACTTCGATTTTTCATATTATTTTATTTATAATGTTAGAGGCGAAATTAGGTGTATTACTCTGCTAAGCAGTTGTAGAATTATAGATTTAAGTTGTATAATTATTTTTCATGTTGGTTTGATTAATGCTTTTTAAATCAACTGTCATATCACTTTTATTTAAGTACAAAAACAACTTCAACTCTTGTTCCTTGATTTGCTTGACTGATTACTCTGAAAGAAGCATTCAGTTGAGTGGCGCGCTCTTCCATATTTTTAAGTCCGATACCGCTATTTTCTGATAAAGTAGTGTCAAATCCTTTTCCGTCATCTTCAATCCATAATCTTAGTTTGTTATCATATTCAGATATGCTCACTCGGCAGTTTTCAGCTTTGGCATATTTAATCACATTTCGCAAAGCTTCCTGGATAATTCGGTAGATGGCTATTTTTACCAAACTGTCTATATCATCCCATCTGAAGTTGTCATCGCATTCAAAAGAAAAATGAGTGTTGCTTATTTGATTGTGCTGCAAAATGATGTCGAGCAATAAATTTTTATAATCAAAATGGGCTTCAAAAGTTTCATTGTGCAAGTCATGTGATATGCTTCTGATTTCTTTTTCAATTTCTTGCAGAAAATCAATATACTCTGACCGTTTTTGTTTTACCTCTTTTGCATCACTTGCATTGAGCATACCCAACTGTAATCGAACACCATAAAGCTTATTCATCACACTGTCGTGAAGTTCCTTCGAGATTCGGTTTTGCTCAATTTCTTTGGCTTGAGCCAATTTGATTTGGTACTCTTTTAGTAATTCAAAAATTTCCTCTTCTGCTTTTTGTTGTTGTCTTTTATTGGCTATTTCCTTTTTTTGATGTTGCAAGTAACGGTATATGATTAAGAGCACCAATAGCAACACTATAGCAAAAGAACCTGTTATGAGATACAAATTTTCGGCTATTAAATCCTTATTTTCATTTTCTACTACAGATGTTTCATACTCAATACGCGCATATCGGTTTCGATTGATGCGCTGGGCTTTGGTAAGACTATCAGTAATCGAAATATACTTTTGGTTGTATAATCGGTTATTGGCAACATCTATTTCGCTTAATAATTTTAAAGTTAATTTTATTTCACCTACCGCTTTAAGCTTTACCGCCATTGCATTTGCTTCTTTCAGATAATGAATGGAGGAAGCAGTGTCTTTTGTTATACTGTAATATTCTCCCAAATTAATCAACTGGTACATGATGTTGTTTTGATGATTATTTTGTTTAGACAACTGTAAGCTTTCTCTAAAAGCATTTTCTACTCCATTTAAAATGCCATATTTCATCTTAGAGTATCCCAAATTACCAATTACAGAAGCATAATCTTTTGGCCATTTGTTTTTCAAATCAGGGCTAACAACCGAACTCAACTCTTTTATCGACTTTAGGTACTCGCCTTTCTTATCATAAATATTAGCAATATTGATAGAATAATTGACCGTGTAGTTATTGGTTTTTTCAAAATCAACATTAGATTTCTTTAATTCCTCTAAAATTGTTTTGGATAAATGAAAATATTTTAAAGCGTTATTGTACTCCTCTAATTTTTCAAAATTATAGCCCATTACAACATAACAGGAATATAGCAACTGATTATTTTTACTATCCTGCAATAGCTTTAAAGCATTAGAAACCTGAATTTCACTCTCTAAATAATTCCCTTCATAAAATAAAAGATACCCTTTTTTAAATAAAGTTTGTCCTTCCTTCTCTTTATCACCTTTGAGGCTGTATAATTTTTCAGCCTGATGGTAAAAATAATAAGCACTATCCCGTTGTGTATACTCATAGCAATCGCCTTTATAAAAATAGGCTCTCGCAATGGAAATAGTATCATTTCGCTTTTTCGAAAGTTGTAATGCTTTTTCGCTAATCTTTAAAGATGAATCAAGCTGATTCAAATAATAGTATTCTGAAGACAAGTTAAACAGATAAGCCAAATAAACAGAATCGTCACTAATGGTTCTTTCCATTACACTTATGGAATCCAGAAGTTTGAGTTTATCGTTTTTTGAAAGATTTTTAAATTCAGTAGTATTAAAGACTAATGAATCAACATTAGCTGTTTTTTTAGGATGACAGCTAAAGAGTAAAAGACTGAGTGGTATTAATAAAATAGCATAGTTGGGGCGCATTGCTTTTTTGACAAAAATAAGCAAAAAAAAAGAGACTATATTTCATAGTCTCTTATAAAAAAATTTAAGGTCTCGGTCCTGGTGGAATAACTGGTCCGCCATCCATACCGTTATCATTAGCTACAGTCTCATTCTGAGTGGCCGGCATTTCATCAGTTGTACAAGAATAAAGCGATAAGCTGAATAGCATTATCAAAAGTAGTTTAGGGAAAAAATTTGTTTTCATAAAAATTAGTGGTTTTAAATTATAAATAATTGTGAGGTCGAGCTTTTGAGGCTCAACAATTCATTTGGGTTTCAGAAAGAAGGGAATTTCTTTACTGTTTTATTCTAACCTTTATTCCCTAGGTTAAAACAATTTACATAGCGCTATTGTTTGGTATTAAAAACATCCAAATGTAAGCTGTTGGATTAGCTTAAAAGTAAAACACAAGGCCTGTTTAGTAAGTCGGCAGGCAAGGAAAGTAACTAGTTGGTTTTTAACTGTAACTCACAATTTCTGCTAAGAAATACGGTGAATGATCGTGTCAATATTTTCCTTATAAGTTCGGGAAAAAGGAAGAATAATCTCGTTATTATCTAAGTAACAGCTGCTTTTGCCTAAATTGATTCTATTGACAAAATCAATATTAATGATATAACCGTGGTGAATTCTGAAGAAATAGAAAGGCAATAATTTTTCAAAATGCTTTAAAGTTTTAAAAGCAGTAACTACTTTACCGGACTTTAAATAAAAATCTGTGGTATTACTGTCTGCTTTCAGGTATATAATTTCTTGAAACTTGATAAAATTATAATCGCCATTAGACTTTATTGAAATTTTATCGGCAAATAAACCCTTGTGAGTCTTTTGAAATCGGAACAAACACCTGCGCAATTCGTTTGGGTCAATCGGTTTGAGTAAAAAACCTGTTACGCCTCTTTGGTAAGCTTCATAAGCTGTTTCTTTAACATCACTTAAAACTATGATCGTAGGCAATTCCTCTAAATATTCGTGCAACTCACTGAGCAATGAAAACGAAATAGAGTCTTGACTTAGCTCACTATTGATGGATAAAAAAACAACATTAGGTTTCAGTTCCAATATTTTATCAATTCCTTCTTTTTTATTGTGGCAAACTGCTACGCATAAAAAATTATCAAATTGTTTTATATGTTCTAAAGTCGTTTCATAATAATCCGAATCGTCTACAAGAATAAAGGAAAACTGCATTTTTTTTTGGCAATTTAGTGTACAAGAAAAAGGCTATTTTACGGTAAAACCGTAAATCTTCAAATCTTATTAATTAAATTTGATTAATCGTAACCTTTAGGATGAAAAACTATGATTGAAAAACCAGCCACAAAAAGAAACATTCTAATTGTTGATGACCATCCCATTAATGTGGACAGCTATAAAACACTATTATCTAATATTGATTCAAATAGTAATGCTGATTTTCAACTTGCCTTTGATTGCAAAGAAGCTTATCATATAATCAATGGAATGAAAAATAACCAACTGCTTATAGACTTTGCCTTTATAGACATTAATCTTCCGCCTTATGAAGACAAAAAAATATTTTCAGGTAGTGATTTGGCTTTGATAATTAAAGATTTCTTTCCGAAATGTAAAATAATCATCATTTCGATGCACAAAGAACCTTTGTGGGTAAACCAAATTTATAAAAGTATCAACCCTCATGGATTTATTGCCAAAAGTGACATTAATTACAAAAGTTTTCCTCTGATATTTGAAAGCATAGAAAAAAGCGAAACCTATTATAGTAGTTCAATTAAAGAATCCCAGAGAGTAATGATTCAAAAAAACATCAATTGGGATGACAACGATAGCAAGATATTACAATTCCTATCAGAAGGTATAAAAACTATTCAACTTCCTGATTTCGTTCCACTTTCTTTAAGCTCAATTGAAAAAAGAAAAGCCAACATCAAGAAACAGTTAATGCTCAATTCGGGATCTGATAAGGAAATGATTGATATTGCTAAAAAATTGGGGTTGCTCTAAAAAACACTTTAAGATAGGGTTTCTTAATTAAATTTACTGTTATCCTCTTTATCGACTTGCCATTTTCGCAATTTATTCAAGCGCTCTTGTTCTGCAATTTCTTCGGCAGGGATAACTTTTAAGAAAGAAGCATGTTGTTCTATAGCATATTCTACTTTTTCTACAATTTGTTCTATCGTTTCGTTGTCATAATCAATCTCCAGAGGTTCTTTGATGATAAATGACTGTAGAATATTTTTCTTTTTTACTCGTAACCCTTTTTTGTCAAACGCACGACGGAAACCATCAATCACAATCGGCACTACAATAGGTTTGTGTTGTTTGATAATATGCGCCGTTCCTTTTCTAACTGGTTTAAAAGACTTAGTCGTTCCTTGCGGAAAAGTAATTACCCAACCATCTTCCAATGCTATTCTGATATTTTCAGTGTCATTTGGGTTGATTTCGCGTTTTTCTGTTACGTCTTTTCCGCCTGATCGCCAAGTTCGTTCTACTGTGATTGCACCAACATAAGCCAAAATCCTTGGCAACAATCCGGCTTTCATCGTTTCACTAGCGGCCACATAATAGATATTCATTTTGGGTTGCCATAAATAGCCCACATTTTTAATACTGTCAACACGCCCGGAAAGACTGGCATTGAACACGTGAAACATGGCTACAACATCGGCAAAATAGGTTTGGTGATTCGAAATAAAGAGTACGTTTTTATCGGGTAAACCTTTGATAATTTCTGAACCTTCTATATGCAATTCATTAAAACCACGATAGCGGCGGTGAGTCAACACACCAAAGATGCGGATTAACCATTTTTTGATAAAGAGTATATGACCAAAAGGATTTCTTTTAAATAATCCCATAATTTAATTTTTAGTACCGACTTTTAGGGTTGCAAATCTACAAAAACTAAAACTTATAAAACCAATTTCAAAGTATCTTTCAATTCGCTCAACATCATCGCCGTGGCACCCCAAACAAAATGCTCTTTGACCTGGAATCCCGGAACATTTATACTACCTGCATAAGAAGTTTTCATGACGGTATTGACAATAATCTGGTCATTCATAAAATCGGCAAACGGAAACTCAACCAAACCGGCTACTTCCTCTTCTTGGAGATTGAATTCTAATTCGCTTTCACTATAACCCAAATAAGGATAAACCATAAAATTACTCGGAGGAATATAAACTTCAGTAAAAGCTCGAACTACTTTGATATGATTGGGATGAACGCCTATTTCCTCATGGGTTTCCCGTAGAGCAGTTTCCTTTAAATCGGCATCAAAATCTTCCACCTTTCCCCCGGGAAAAGCAATTTGAGACGAATGAACGCCGTTGTAACTGGTTCTTAGAATTAGGGCCAAATGAGTTTGCGAAGCTTTAGGATAAAAAAGCATCAATACTGCGGCTTGCTTTGGAGTAACCTTTGTAAAATCTATAGCTTTGATTAAATCTAATCGGTTGGCCGGAGCCATTTTTACATGCGCATTGGTTGCCGGTAACTCGACATTTTGTATTTTTGGCGTATATTTTAAAAACTTTTCAAAGTGCATTATGCCTGGTTTTAGAAATATAAAGTTACCTCAAAAAAACAACGCATACCAAATTTATAGCCAAAAATGTACAGCAAAGAAGAAGCCCAACGCATTAAAAAGGAATTTTGGACCGCATTTGCTGAAGCATATCCTCGAAAGTGGTTGTTGTATGATACTAAGATTAAAGATGTTACTTTCAAATTCTTCATCGATAACAAAAAGGCACAAGTGCTTTTAGATATTGAGCCGAAAGATGAAGAAAAGCGTAAAATATATTTCGAAAAGATAGAATCACTCAAAACCATTTTACTGGAAGAATACCTTCCGGAAGCGATTTTGGAGCGCCAATTTTATTTAGAAAGCGGTAAAGTAATTAGTAGAATTTGGGTCGAAAAATTAGGTGTAAGTCTAAACAATAGAAGTTATTGGCCTGAAATTTTTGATTTCTTCAGCGAAACAATGACACAGTTTGAAGTCTTTTTCTACGAATACGAAGACTACATTAAAGATTTGGAAACCAATACTTAACGAAGGATTATAGCTGTAACTACTTCTTTTCGAAGTTCTTCATTAATCATGGTTATAATTTTTTGTTTACCGTAACTCAACTCATCGCGCAAAACAGCTGAAGTTAAAGAAACATATAAGGTCGAACCCTTCAAAACTACTTCTTTAGTATAACTGTTGACACCATTACCCATCAAAGATTTCCAAGCTTCTTGAACATCGATTTTGTCCATACCGTTTTGAAGTTTGTTGGTTTCAATAAACGCTTTTAAAACGTCGCCTATCGAGCTTTCGTTACTAAGTCTTTTAGCCATTATTTTAGAGAAAAAGGTTTGAACTTTTTATAGGTATAAATTAGGTTTTGCTTGTTTTTTAAAACCAACGTTGAATCTTCAATTTGAATGATTTCTTCATTCCATTTGCCGTAATCGGTTTTGTATTCGACAAAATAGACATTGTCAATTTCCAAAATTTTAAGATTTTCTTTGATGCCATTTGTTTTAAATGTACCGTCGAACTGTGGCATTACCTTTTGGCGATAGCCAACATTCTCTTTTACTTCAAAAAAGTCTATGGTTTCGTTCACTTTATAATCTTTAGTCTCGCCGTCAGCTAAGGTAACTTGCTTAATTTCCCAATAGCCATTGAGTTTAGACAAATCTTCTTTTTTGACATCAGCTTGACATGAAAGTAACAAGAAAGTGATTAGTATGGAGGCCACTTTTTTCATTTTACATCAATGGATTTTGCATCACAAATTTAATTTTTTACTTTAGAAAGCGAGTGAAATAAAAATTAATATTATCAACATTAAACTATTTGCTACATTTAAAGTCCAAAAACAAATTCCAAAAATATGAAAAAGATATACCTATTCGCTTTTGTGTCCCTTTTTATGGTGAATTGCAGTTCAGATTCGACTGATGGCGGAACTCCTGAGGAACAAATGTACTTTCCACCAAGTGATGGTAGCAATACTTGGGAAACCAAATCGATATCAGCTATGGGATGGAATCAAAACGCAGTACAACCCTTATTAGATTTTTTGGAAGAAAAAAACACCAAATCTTTTATCATTTTAGTCAACGGTAGAATTGTGATGGAAAACTATTTCAACGGTCATACCGCGACTTCTCCATGGTATTGGGCAAGTGCCGGAAAAACACTAACGACTACAGTAACCGGAATTGCACAAGATGAAGGTCTGCTCAATATTAACAATAAAGTTTCCGATTATTTAGGAATTGGTTGGACAAGTGCACCATTAGCGAAAGAAAATTTAATTACGTGTAAAAACTTATTATCAATGAACTCGGGGTTAAACGATGCTTTAGGTGATGATGTTTCTCCGGCCAATTTACAATATGTCGCCGATGCAGGAACGCGATGGGCTTACCATAATGTTTATGTAAAATTACAAGATGTTGTAGCACAAAGTAGCGGACAAACTTGGGCAAATTATTTCAACACCAAATTGAGAGACAGAATCGGAATGACCGGAGGTGCTTGGATTAATCTTGATGGTCTGAGTGTTTATTGGAGCACTACAAGAAGCATGGCTCGTTTTGGGTTATTATCTTTAAATAAAGGAAAATGGAACGGAACCACCATAGTAAATGAAAATTATTTTACTCAAGCCACAACAACCTCACAATCGATTAATCAAGCATATGGCTATATGTGGTGGCTGAACGGGAAATCGAGTTTTCATTTACCACAAACCCAACTGGAATTCAACGGCACTTTGATACCAAACGCTCCAAATGATATGTATGCTGCTTTAGGAAAAAATGATCAAAAAATTTACGTCATCCCAAGTAAAAAAATGGTCATTATCAGAATGGGTGAAGTAGCCAATCCTGACAATCCTACTTTTGCTTTTTCGGGATTTGATAATGAATTGTGGAGTAAAATCAATGCTTTATACCAGTAACTATTTTCTGTTCAGCAGTCGAATAGTACCATACACAAATAAAAGAAAAGCAACTAAACGCAATCCCATAAAAACATTGGGTAATGGCTTTTCTATAAAATAACTTAGTGCTGCGATTCCAATAGCGATGGCTATTAATTTTATTGGGGCTGTTTCTGTAAAGAAAGATAAAACTCTACTCATACTTTTTATTTAAAAAA
This sequence comes from Flavobacterium sp., assembly GCF_046293665.1. Taxonomy (GTDB): domain Bacteria; phylum Bacteroidota; class Bacteroidia; order Flavobacteriales; family Flavobacteriaceae; genus Flavobacterium. The sequence goes on along the minus strand of NZ_JBKBOL010000005.1, from coordinate 96,355 downwards.
CGAATCTACGAATTCAAATTTATTAAAAACCTGCAAATCTTCGATACCTTCACCTACTCCGATGTATTTTACCGGAATTTGAAATTGGTCTGAGATTCCTATTACAACACCGCCTTTGGCTGTTCCGTCTAATTTGGTTACGGCTAAACAGGATACTTCAGTAGCTGCTGTGAACTGTTTGGCTTGCTCAAAAGCATTTTGACCGGTTGAACCATCTAATACTAATAAAACATCGTGAGGTGCATCGTCAACGACTTTTTGCATGACGCGTTTTACTTTGGTCAATTCGGCCATCAAATTTACTTTATTGTGTAAACGACCGGCGGTATCTATGATTACAACATCGGCATTTTGGGTAACGGCACTTTGCAAGGTATCAAAAGCTACAGATGCCGGATCACTTCCCATTTGTTGTTTTACTAAAGGAACACCTACTCTATCGGCCCAAATTTGTAATTGGTCAATCGCCGCGGCGCGAAAAGTATCGGCTGCTCCAAGAACTACTTTATAACCGGCTTTATTGAATTGGTGGGCTAGTTTCCCGATGGTCGTAGTTTTTCCAACACCGTTTACTCCTACAACCATTAAAACATAAGGTTTTTTATTGGCCGGAATCGTGAATTCGGTTTCTTCACCCGATTTCGTTTCGGATAAAAGTGCGGCTATTTCTTCACGAAGGATTTTGTTGAGTTCGTCGGTTCCCATGTATTTGTCTTGGGCGACACGCGCTTCAATTCTTTCGATGATTTTTAATGTAGTGTTCACTCCAACATCTGAAGAAACAAGCACTTCTTCTAAATTATCAAGAACCTCGTCATCAACCTTTGATTTTCCGGCAACGGCTTTGGTTAACTTAGAAAAAAATGATGTTTTGGTCTGCTCAAGACCTTTGTCTAAAGTCTCTTTTTTTTCGGAGGAAAATATTCTTTTGAAAAAACTCATAATTTAGTTTATGGTTTAGTGTTTATGGTTTAAAAGAAGCCCAAGCGTTTGATTATAGCCCTGATTGTAGTGAAAATCCTTTTTTTAGATTGCCCTGAAAGGGAAATGTGAAAAAAGATTGTAACGAAAAGCAGGAACTACGTTTAAAAAAGCCTGACTGTTTTGCTTCAAAAATGTTCGACACCTGTGCCTCATTTACAAACAAGACGAACTGGCGGAGCAAATATAAAAATAAAAAAGCTACTTCCGAATGAAAGTAGCTCTGATATATTGAGTTTGTTAGATTATTTCTTGTTAAGGAAACTATCTACTTCTTCTGGTGTCATGATGCTTTCTTGGAAAGTATATGCACCTGTTTTAGGAGATTTAACCATTTTGATTGCTTTGGTTAATCTTTTAGAAGCTGTTTGTAATGTTGCAACGGTTTTCTTTGCCATGACTTATATTGTTTATTTAAATTTAAAATATCTCCAATGTGACCATTTGAGATTTTTAAATCTCTAATTATTTAATTTCTTTGTGAACAGTCATTCTCTTTAAGATTGGATTAAATTTTTTAATCTCTAATCTGTCCGGAGTATTTTTTTTGTTTTTGTTTGTAATGTAACGAGAAGTTCCCGGTAAACCAGTTCCTTTATGCTCAGTACACTCTAAAATAACTTGTATTCTATTACCTTTCTTTGCCATCTTACTTTATTTTTATTGGATTAGAATTATTTGATAAATCCTTCAACTTTTGCTTTTTTCAAAACAGCAGCCAATCCATTTTTATTGATTGTTTTAATTGTAGACGCAGCTACTCTCAACGTAATCCATCTGTCTTCTTCAGCAAGATAGAAACGTTTTTTAACTAAGTTAACAGAAAATTTTCTCTTAGTTTTGTTCATAGCGTGAGAAACGTTATTTCCTACCATCGCTCTTTTACCTGTAAGGTCACAAACTCTTGACATTATGCTTTTCTTTTATCGTTATTCAAAATCAGGGTGCAAACTTACGCAAAATATATTGTAGTAACAAAAAATTTATGGCAGAAATTTTAAAATTTCTTTCTGCACTATTTCAAGTGCTTTATTTGCCGTTCTATCTATCACTTTTTCACGGGGTTGGCCAAAATTAAATTCGGAAACCAACACTTCATTCGGTGTCGCCAAAGCAATAAAAACAACTCCAACTTCAGCTTTTCCGGGTTCGGATGTTGGTCCGGCGTTGCCTGTTGTGGCCAAAGCATAGTCGGTTTTCATCATTTTTTGAATACTAATCGCCATCGCTGAAGCGACTTCGGCACTAACCACGTCTTTTTCTTCAATTAGTTGAGCGTCAATACCAAGTACATTTATTTTGGTTTCTTTTGAATATGACACAACACTACCTTTGAAATATTGCGAAGCTCCGGCTACAGAAGACAGCATTTGGGCAATTTTTCCACCGGTACAACTTTCGGCTGTAGCAATGGTTTTGCCTTGCTGAGTGAGCAATCTGCCGATGATTACTTCAATGGTTTCGTCTTCATCAAATCCAACGATTATATCACTGATGATTTTGGTCAACGACGTTACATTTTCAGCAATCCTTTTTTCTAACAATTCTTTGTCTGAACCACGTGCTGTAAGTCGCAATCTGACTTTCCCCGGACTTGGCAAATAGGCCAATTTGATGAATTCGGGTAAATTGTTTTCCCAACTTTCGATTTTTTCAGCGATTCTACTTTCGCCTTCACCGTAAGTCATGATGGTTTTGTGAATAATGTAAGGTCGCTCATATTCTTTAACGACTTTCGGAACAACTTCAAAATCGACTAAATACTTCATTTCATAAGGCACTCCGGGTAATGAAACAAATACTGTGTTTCGCTTTTTCATCCACATGCCGGATGCAGTTCCCATCTTGTTGAAAAGGACTTCACACTTGGAAGGCACTAAGGCTTGGTCTCGGTTCAACTGCGTAATCGGACGTTTGTAAAAGCCTTCAATAATTTCTGTAACATGTGCTAAAACAGCTTGATTTTCGACTAATGTGTCTTCAAAATATTCGCAAAAAGTATGTTTGGTGATGTCGTCTTTGGTTGGTCCTAATCCGCCGGTTATGATGACTAAGTCGACTTTATCTTGTAAAGTTGCGAAAGTGTCCAAAATGTGTTGCTTGTCATCGGAAATGGAAAGCATTTCTTGGGTTTGCACGCCAATTTTATCTAACGCTTTGGCGATGTAACTCGAATTGGTATCGACAATTTGTCCGATGAGTATTTCGTCGCCGATGGTGACTATCGTTGCTTTCATAAGTAGCTGAGTTACTAAGTGACTGAGTTGCTGAGTTAATTTTGCTGAAAAGTAGACAAATAGATTGCTAATTAGCCCCGATTACTTCACTGAGTTTATATTTGTTATAGGTGTTCAGTGAATGCTACGCATTTGTAGAGAAAATCCATTTTAAAAGGATTCGTCGAAGCAAAGCGAAGGCAAATCTTTAAAAGGATTGTAACGAAAAGCGGGAACTGCCATAACTGATAATTCCCGAGCCATTCGCTTCTAATTTTTTTTAAACTTCGAAATCTTTTTTTATTTCTTTGATTGCCTTTTCCACTTGGCTTTGAATGCTGGCGAAAGTATCATTGATTTCTTTGCGTTTGCCTTCTCTTTTGGTCCAAGCTTCTACCTGAAGAATTTCTTCAAAGGCCACAGACATTCCCAATAAATCAAGCGTTGGTTTGATCTTGTGTGCGTAGGCGTAGGCCAATTTATGGTCTTTTTCTTTGATGCCTAATTCTATTTGTTTCATGTCTTCCGGTACTTCGGTAACGAACAAAGTTATGATTTGCATTACGAATTCGGGATCATTGTCTGAAAGTGCGTAAACTTTCGCTAGGTTGTAGTTTATAGCCATTATTTTATGTGTAATCTTAGTAGTTTTTTATCTTCTATAAATCCTTCGAGGATGTCATTTGGTGTTACTTTGGCTACTCCTTCAGGAGTTCCTGTAAATATAATATCTCCTTTTTTAAGGGTAAAGTACTGTGAAATGTGCGCAATAATTTCATCGATTTTCCACAACATGTGGCTTGTATTTCCTTTTTGAACGGTTTTTCCATTATTGGTTAATTCAAAAGTAATATTTTCCACCGAATTAAAATTATTTTTCGGAAGAAACGCACCAATCATCGCCGAACCGTCAAATCCTTTTGCTTTTTCCCAAGGCAAACCCTTCTCTTTCAGTCTGTTCTGAACATCTCGAGCTGTAAAATCAATACCTAATCCTATTTCATCATAATACTTGTGAGCAAACTTAGCGTCAATATATTTGCCTACTTTATTGATTTTAACCAAAATTTCGACTTCATGGTGCACATCATTGCTAAAATCGGGTATAACGAAAGGCGATTTATTGGGAATAACCGCTGTATCCGGTTTTAAAAAAATTACTGGTTCGTCGGGACGCTCGTTGTTGAGCTCCGTGATGTGGTTGGCATAATTTCTTCCGATACAGATTATTTTCATTTTTTGTTGTCTGTTGTCTGTTGTCTGTTGTCTGTCATTTTTTTAACCGAGAACTGACAACGGACAACTATTTAGTATTCAACTTTCTTAATTTGATTCCCGTCAATACCTTTTTAGTATATAATGGAAACTCGGCATTTTGTATCCAACCGAAATAACCCGGTTCTTTGTCTAAAACTTCATCAACCAAAGCACCTTTGTGCTTACCGAAAGTAAAAATTTCTTTTCCTTCGGCATTCAAGGCAATAAATCCGGCAAAATCAACTGATTTTTTACGGGTGGTGTATTCCGAAAGCGTTTTCATATCGTTTTCTAAATCCTCGTAACGGTCTAATTGTGCTTTTAGAATTTCGTAAGTTGCCATGGTATCGGCTTCGGCACTGTGGGCGTTTTCAAGGCTTCCGTTGCAATAAAACTTATAGGCTGCACTCAAGGTTCTTTCTTCTTTTTTGTGGAAGATGGTTTGCACGTCAACAGAAACTCGGTTTTTCATGTCAAAATCAACTTCGGCACGTAATAGTTCTTCTGCCAATAATGGAATATCGAATCGGTCGGAATTGAATCCGGCCAAATCGGCATCTTTAATCATATTGTGAATTTGATTGGCTAATTCTTTGAACGTAGGCTCATTGGCTACTTTTTCATTGGAAATACCATGAATGGCGGTCGATTGTGGTGGAATTGGAATCGTTGGATTCACCAACCAAGTTTTGCTTTCTTTGTTTCCGTTAGGATAGACTTTGAAAATTGAAATTTCGACGATTCTGTCTTTGGCTACGTCAATTCCGGTGGTTTCAAGGTCGAAAAAGCAAATAGGTCTGTTGAGTTTTAATTCCATTGTAAAAATTTATGCTCACAAATATAAAATATTGAAGTTACCGTTTATCGATATTTTAATAAAGATTTATGATTTGGCCATAAAAAAACCCTTTCGAAAAAGGAAAGGGTTGATTTATAATTAATTGAATTTGCAACTATTTCGGCGCCTCAAATTTATTAATCAGTAAATCCATCTTTTTATGAAGGTCTTCAAAGAAATGATTGGGTGCTTTAATGATGATTTCAAAACTATCGCTGTGAACGTCTATTTTAGAAGTCGTTTCGACATTTTTATTCTGACTTTCTTCAAACAAATAATCGATAGAAATCTCAAGTGCTTCAGCCAATCTTTTGATGTACTCGTGTTTGATACTTTTGCCTTGTTCCCAATTGCCAATGGTTACTTGGCTAACACCAACAGCATAAGCCAATGCCTCTTGGGATATCTTTTTTTTCTCTCTAAGGTATCTGATTTTCGTTCCGGTAGTCATAGTGAAATAGTTAGTGGTTATAAGTGGTTGAGATGATTAGCGTTGTTAGACAACTATACTAATAACGAGATATTTACAGATTTATTGTATAATTACTTTTGCTTTATTAATAATAAAAGTTTTAGCAATTATTGTTACTCTTTTGGAAATTATCAGTTTTCTTTTAGGAATTAACGGAGAGTATCTGCAACTTTACTTCACTAATTTTAAACCTAAAAATACTATGAAAAGCTTTACGTAATCTCTAAAACAACTTTATTATGAATGCAATTGTTAAGCGTAAAGCATCCAGAAAACTCAAAACTTTAATCGCTATTTTATTGGCGTGGCCAATGGCATCCGGCGCCCAATCTGACGTTACAGCTTTAGTTAAAGGCGGGGAAATTTTAGTTGGTGGTTTGATTACCATTTTTTCTTCTTCTAAAAAGAATCCGGCGAGTACTACTGTGGAAAGTGTTTGTATCAAAAACAAAATGACCGATAAAATCACTTTAGTCCTTACCCGTCAAACCGAAGATGGAGAAGAATTCAAAAAAGAACTCATTATCCAAAAAGACAGCAAAGAATGTTTATTTGAATTACCAAAAGGCGTTTACAGTTACGAAGTCATTTTAGCCAATAATGAAGTCTATAAAAAAGGAGAATACCTATTTAAAGATAAAACTGTCATCACTTTGAAAGAAGAAGTAAAAGAAGAAGTAAAAGAAAAACCTGTTGAAGAAACCAAAGAAGAGGAAACAAAAACCCCGACAGGCTAGTCGGGGTTTTACAATTTTATTATTCTGTTATATTTTTTTGCGCCGGATAAAGATCTAAATAATCAATTATCTTTTTAAACTTGAAATATCTTCTTCTATCTTTCTGACTTCAAGTTGTTTTTTGGTGATTTTTACCTCAAACTTGCTTTTTTCAACAGCAGTTAAATTTCCTTTATTTTTTTTCTTTTCAAATTTTTCTTGAAGTTTAATTAAATCTTTATTGGCATTCATTAATCTTTGATTTAACTTGATTTCCTTTTTCTTTACATCGTTTTGTTTATCATTATTATTGGAAATCGCTCTATTTTCTTTTTGAGTTTGCTTTTGCTCCTTTTTTAGCTTTCTTTGCTCTTTTGCTAATTCTCTTCGCTCGTCAGTTGCTTTATTGTCTGTTCTCTTTTGTTCTTTACTGATTTTCTTTTGATCTTGAAGATCCGATTTAAGTTGGGATTTTTTTTCGTTGATGTTGGCTTTACTCGATTCGATTTTTACTTGAGCAGAATCAACCACAATTGTAGTCTTTACTTCTTGCGCTATTGAAATACATACTGTAAATAAACAAAGAACCAAGTGTGTTATTTTTTTCATAATAATTTTAAATTAATTTTTATCAACAAATTTACACTTGATTTAATCTAAAACTATTACATAACTTATCTTAAAATTTACATCTTTACGGTCTTTAACAACTTTTAAAAACGAGACAAAAGGTGATCAATTCAAGGAATATTTAAACTAAAAAAACCTTTCAAATAAATACTTGAAAGGTTTTTACATTACCATATAAATTTTCTAATACTCTCTATTCGCATCAAAAGCTTCCAAATATTCTGCTACTCGTTTCACAAAACTTCCGCCTAATGCGCCATCAACAACTCTGTGGTCGTAACTGTGTGACAGGAACATTTTTTGTCTGATGCCGATAAAATCACCTTCCGGAGTTTCGATAACAGCAGGTACTTTTCTAATCGCGCCCAAGGCTAAGATTCCTACTTGTGGTTGGTTGATAATCGGTGTTCCGAAAACAGAACCAAAAGTTCCGACATTCGTTACCGTATAAGTTCCGCCTTGCGTATCGTCCGGTTTTAGTTTTCCGGCTTTCGCACGGTTGCCTAAATCGTTTACGGCTTTGGCCATACCAACCAAATTCAATTGGTCTGCATTTTTAATAACCGGAACAATTAAGTTGCCGTTTGGTAAAGCAGCGGCCATTCCAAGGTTGATATTTTTTCTTTTGATGATAAAATCTCCATCAACGGAAATGTTCATTCCCGGAAAATCTTTTAAAGCTTTCGCTACCGCTTCCATAAAGATTGGGGTGAACGTTAATTTTTCACCTTCGCGTTTTTCAAAAGCATTTTTAACTCTGTCTCTCCATTTTACGATATTGGTCACATCGACTTCAATAAACGATTGTACGTGCGCCGAAGTTTGCACCGAAGCGACCATGTAACCTGAAATTAGCTTACGCATTCTGTCCATTTCCACAATCTCGTCGCCACCGTTTACCGAAACAGGTGTTGCGATTGGGGTTGTTGGTTGTTGGTTGTTGGTTGTCGGTTGCGTCACTGGCTGTTGAACAGCAACAGGTTGGGTTCCTCTATTCTTGATATAATTTAGGATGTCTTCTTTAGTCACGCGTCCATCTTTTCCTGAACCGGCGATACTCTCTAATTCTGCTATTGAAATACCTTCTGCTGTGGCAATGTTTTTCACCAATGGTGAGAAGAATTTATCAGACGATTTGAAATCGGCCGGAGCTGCTACTGTTTGTGCTACTTCAATTGTTTTGACTACTTCAGCAACCGGTGCAGCAACTGATTCCGCAATTGGAGCAGCCGCAACACTTCCGCCTTCTGTTTCTATAATGGCGATGGTTTGCCCTACTTTTACCACATCATTCACTTGGAATAAAATCTCGGTCAAAACACCCGAAACTTCGCTTGGCACTTCGCTATCTACTTTGTCAGTAGCAATTTCCAAAACGGCTTCATCGGCATCTATTTTTTCACCTACGCTTTTCAACCAATTGGTAATAGTTGCTTCAGCAACACTTTCTCCCATTTTGGGTAATTTCAATTCAAACTTTGCCATATTGATAATCTAAAGTTGTATTTTGTTGTTTCGTTTGCAAAATTAATAAAAGAAAAGCCGATTTTCATACTTTTCTACAAATTAATCACTTCTCCTCTATCGTTACTGCTGTTACTTCCAATGATAAAATCACTTTCGACCGGTAACAATTTAAAAGTAAGCGACTTGTTTTTGTTTTCTTCCAAAAAAGCGATGGCGTTTTTAAAACCTGTATAATTGGCATCTAAAATTACCTCTGTATTTTTCTCCTTCGAAATCGTTTGCGAAATTACTATTTTCCCGTTTTCTAATGGCATTCTTTCGATGTTTTTTTGCAGTTTGGCTTCTAATTTTTCTCTTAACACTTCATTATCAGAAACTAAAATATACTGATTAGGTTTGACTTTAGGCTTTGCTTTTCCTTTAAAAACTTTCACTATCGAAAAATAAAACGCGCCAAAACGCGCCATCAGATTGAAAAACACCGATCGCTTAAAATGCTTTTGGTAAAAGAAATTCATAAACTCCCGAAAATGCTTCATATAAGTAGCATCTTTAACTGTACTTTCTCCTTTGTAATGAATAACAGTCGTTTCATGAAAGTAATAGTTCTGTTTTTGCAATAACAAAGCCCGATAAGACAAATCAATATCATCGGCATACATAAAACAATTTTCGTCAAAACCTTCTAATTCGTTGTACAATTCACGCTTCATCACCATAAAAGCACCAACGAGTATATCGACTTTTCCGGTTTGGTTTTCGGCTAAATGTTGGGCATAATATTGATTAAACATCCTTGATTTCGGAAAGATTTTATACAAACCGAATATCTTAGTAAAAGCCACCCAAGGTGTTGGAATACCGCGTTTGCTTTCGGGTAGAAAGTTTCCGGTGCCATCGATGAGTTTGCAACCTATTATTCCGAGTTCGGAGTTAGAAGTTAGGAGTTGGGAGTTCAGTATCTTTTCGAAAGTGTCTTCTGCTACGACTGTGTCGGGATTTAATATGCACAAGTATTCGCCTTTGGCTTCTCGAACTGCAATGTTGTTGCCCTTCGGAAAACCTGAATTTTCTTTGTTTTCGATGAGTTTGACATTCGGGAAACGCTGTTTCATCATAGCGCAACTGTCATCGGAAGAGTTATTGTCGATGACAATGATTTCACCATCAATGTTTTCGAGTGCTTTTTGCACACTTAAGACACATTGCTCTAAAAAGTAGCGCACATTATAATTAAGGATGATGACGGATAGTTGCATTAGGCAAATATAATCTAATTTGAAAATGCATCAATTTGAAAATTTGAAAATGATGGTTACTTTAAATTTAATTTAAAGATTGAAAATTCTGATTGCGTTCGGAAAAGCCTAATACTTGCACGACTTTAATTTTAAAATTAACGATATTTTCAAATCTTCAAATTATTAAATTACCGCTTTATAATATTTTCCTTTATATTCTAGTGGTGACATTCCCGTTACTTTTCTGAATACTTCTCTAAAAGCTTTGGTATCTGAATAACCCACTTCATACATAACTTCATTGATGGTTTTTCTATTGGTTTCAAATGCTTTTTTGGCCGCTTCTATTTTTACTCTTTGGGAATATTCTATGGGTGTATTTCCGGTGGCTTTTATAAATCTGCGGTCAAAATTGCGTCTGCCGACATTGAATTTTGATGCTAAATCGGTAATGCTTATTTTTTCTTCCAGATGTTGCTCAATATAGGTTTGTGCTTTTTGAATGATCTCGTCATCGTGCTGTTTCTGACCGGTAAAAATTACAAATTCGGATTGAACATTACGATCCATTTCTATCTGGAAAACTTTCGCACACAAAATGGCAGTCTGCCTGTCATAATATTTTTCCACCAAATACACCATCAGGTTTAGAAAAGAATAAGCACCGCCATTGGTGTAGATGCCTGACTCGTCGGTAATCAGATTGTCCGTTCGCAAATTTATTTTTGGAAAAACTTTCCTGAAAGTTTCCGTATGTTTCCAATGTGTAGAGCAACTCTTTCCATCAAGTAAACCTGAAGCCGCTAAAAGAAAAGCCCCAGAACAAAGGCTCGCTACTTCAGCTCCTTTTCTGTATTGAAGTTTAATCCAATCCAACAATTGCTGCGTTTCTGCATCATCAAAATAAAGTACCGGATTATAAGAAGGGATGATAATCAGATTGGTCTTATCAACTCTCGATATATGGATTTCTGGTTTTACTGTAAACATACCATTTTTAAGTTCGACCTGTTCTGAAATACCTGCCAGTTGAATGCTAAACAAGGGTTCTCGACCGATCCTTCTGTAATAAGCATTAGCAAATTCAAAAATTTCATAAGCGCCAATTATACAGGTTACCGTACTTAAATTGTGTTGCTTACTTGGCAAAAGTAACGTTAGGTGTTTCATAATTTACGTTTTGTCAAAGCTATAAATTTCTTTTGTCCAAATCAACCCGCTACAAAGTCTATTTTACACCTCTTCAGTCTAATAATCAGAAAGTAAATTTGTAGTATTAACTAAAAATGAATTTATGAAACAATCAGAAACTATCACACAGGCAGACATTAGTGTAAAAATGGTTCTTGACCGATGGAACGCTTCTGCACTGAATGCCAACACCTTACTGGACTCATTGAGCGATGAAACATTGATGAAAGAAATTGCACCAGGCAAAAACCGAGGTATTTACTTATTGGGACATCTCATCGCGGTTCACGATGATATGCTGATTCTTTTGGATATGGGTGAAAAACTGTATCCGGAACTGAATGAACCTTTTATCAAGTATGCTGACAAGGCAAGTACCGAAATCCCAACTGTTAGTGAATTAAGACTATACCTGACGAAGCAAAATGAAATCATGAAGCAAAAATTTGAGGCATTTACAACAGATGACTGGTTCAAAAAACATACAGCTGTTTCTGCTGAAGACTTTGTCAATGAACCGCATCGAAACAAATTAAACATAATAATAACCCGTACTTCGCACTTACAATACCATTTAGGGCAATTGCGATTACTTAAATAAACTAAAAAAATGATAACATCCGATTTTACAACAACGATTATAGTTGACCAATCTCCAAAAGAAGTTTTCGATGCCATCAACAATGTTCGAGGATGGTGGCATGGCGAAATTGAAGGTAGTACAGACAAAATAAACGATGATTTCGATTATCGCTTTAAACACTTTCACTATTCTAAACAAAAAGTAGCGGAACTTATCCCTAATAAAAAAGTAGTTTGGTTGGTTACCGACAGCGATTTGACTTTTACTCAAAAAAAGAACGAATGGACAGGAACAAAAATCATTTTCGAAATCACTGAAACCGATGGCAAGACACAAGTAAATTTCACTCATGAAGGATTAACTCCAAAATTTGAATGCTTTGGTGATTGCTCCAACGGCTGGACGATGCTTATTCAGGAAAGTTTGAAAAACCTGATTACCACAGGAAAAGGCGTGGAAGTGTTTGGCTAAAATTTGAAGTTTAATTCAAACTCGGATCAAACAATTAAAAACCTGACAAGATTTTGTATCCTGTCAGGTTTTGTATTTAAAATATTGCTTCATCCTTTTCAATAAACTACTTTTGCAACCTATCAATTTTCAAATCAATCCATGAATTACCTTTCAGTAGAAAATATATCTAAGTCCTTTGGCGAAAGAACCTTATTTAAGGACATTTCTTTTGGTATCAACAAAGACCAAAAAATCGCCTTTATTGCCAAAAACGGTTCAGGGAAAACCCAAATTATGCGCATGATTAACGGCGATGACGAACCCGATACCGGTCAGATTATCATTCGCAAAGGAATCAAAATGGCATTTCTTTCTCAAAACAATATGCTTCAGGACGAATTGACTATTGAAGAAAGTGTTTTTGCATCAGACAACGAAATTCTACATGTAATTGAACGCTACGAAAAAGCGCTGGAAAACCCGGAAGATGAGGAAAAATACCAATTGGCTTTCGACGAAATGGACCGCCACAACGCTTGGGATTTTGAAACGCAATTCAAGCAAATTTTATCCAAATTAAAGTTAGACGATTTAAAACTGAAAGTGAAAAGTCTTTCCGGTGGACAAAAGAAACGTTTGTCCTTAGCTATTATTCTAATCAATCGTCCGGATTTGTTGATCTTAGATGAACCAACGAATCACTTGGATTTAGAGATGATTGAATGGTTGGAAAGTTATTTTGCCAAAGAAAACATCACGCTGTTTATGGTAACGCACGACCGTTTCTTTTTGGAGCGAGTTTGTAACGAAATCATCGAACTCGACAACGGAAAACTCTTCCAATACAAAGGCAATTACTCTTATTATTTGCAGAAAAAAGAAGAGCGAATTGCTATGGAAAATTCTTCTATCGACAAAGCACAAAACCTTTTCGTCAAAGAATTGGCATGGATGCGTCGCCAACCGAAAGCGAGAACGACCAAATCAAAATCGCGCCAAGATGATTTTTACATAATCAAGGAAAAAGCGGAAAGTCGCCGTAAAGAAAATGTAGTTGAGCTCGAAATCAACATGGAACGCATGGGCAGCAAGATTATTGAGCTGTACAAACTGAACAAAAAATTCAAGGAGAAAACCATATTAGATAATTTTACTTATGACTTCCAACGTGGCGAACGCATTGGTATCATTGGTAAAAACGGTACAGGAAAATCGACTTTCCTAAACATCCTAACCAAAACCATGGTGCCCGATGCCGGTAAAGTAGTCATTGGAGAAACAATCAAAGTTGGCTATTACACGCAAAGCGGTATTAACCCAAAACCCGGACAAAAAGTTATAGATATCATTAAAGAGTATGGCGAATACATTCCGCTAACGAAAGGTAAAATCATTTCGGCTTCGCAATTGTTGGAGCGCTTTTTATTTGATGCCAAAAAACAATATGACTTTGTAGAAAAATTAAGCGGAGGCGAATTGAAACGACTGTATTTGTGTACGGTTTTAATCCAAAATCCGAACTTCTTGATTCTCGATGAACCTACGAATGACTTGGATATTGTGACTTTGAACGTGTTGGAAAGTTTCCTTTTGGATTATCCGGGATGTTTATTGGTAGTTTCCCACGACCGTTATTTTATGGATAAAATTGTAGACCATTTGTTCATTTTCAGAGGTGAAGGACAAATAGAGGATTTCCCGGGTAATTATTCTGATTTCAGAGCGTATGAAGATTCGGCAGAGCCAAAAGTTTTATCGAGCGTTTCTACTGAAAAAACAAATTGGAAACAAAACAATCCAACAACTTCGGGTTTGAATTTCAACGAACAAAAGGAATTCAGCAAAATCGAACGCGAAATCAAAGACCTAGAATACGAGAAAAAGCAAATCGAAAACCAATTCGCCGAAGGCAAAGTAGCCGACGCTGACATCACCAAAAAAGCCCAAGAATTAGAAGTCATCATCAAAAAACTGGAAGCCAAAGAAGAGCGCTGGTTTGAGCTTTCGAGTAAAATGGAGTAAATTATTTCACAGAGATTCACAGAGAAAAAATGAGACACACGGAGAAAAACTCTGTGAATCTTAATAAAACTCCGTGAATCTCTGTGTAACAAAAAATAAATGTCGCAGCAAATAAAGTCATACCTAAACTTCCTCTGGAACTCCAAAAACGAACACGGAGTGCATTCGCCGTTTGTATTTAATTTGGTGACCAAATGTTTTTATGATAAAAAGCAATATCCTGAATATGCCATTCTTAAAAAGTACCGAAAATCGCTTTTAGAAAATAAAAACACCATCGAAGTAACCGATTTTGGCGCCGGTTCTCGAGTTTTTAAAAGCAACACCCGAGCCATCAATCAAATTGCCAAAACTGCCGGAATTACTCCAAAAAGAGCGGAATTGCTCTTCCGAATCACAAAGTATTTCCAACCCGAAAACATTTTAGAAATCGGAACATCATTAGGTTTAGCGACTTCAGCTTTAGCACTTGGCAATCCAAAAGCAAAAATCACCACTTTGGAAGGCTGTGGAAATACGATTAGTTTGACAAAAGAAATGTTTCAAGTTTCAAGTTTCAAGTTGGCCGCTAATCAAATTGAGTTTGTTACTACAGAATTTACAACCTATTTAAACAACCTGAAACCTGAAACCATAAACTTGAAACCCCAAATCTTCGATTTGATTTACTTCGACGGCAACCATTCGAAAGAAGCAACACTGAATTATTTCGAACTTTTACTGCCAACCGTAACCAACGAAACCGTCTGGATTTTCGACGATATTCATTGGTCAAAAGACATGGAAACTGCTTGGGAAATCATTAAAAAACATTCCAAAGTCACCGTTACAATCGACACCTTTCAATGGGGAATTGTTTTCTTCCGCACCGAACAAGAGAAAGAACATTTTATCATTAGGGCATAAAAAAATGGCAACCATCCCTGATTGCCATTTTCTCGAATTAACAAACCAATTCAAAAAAATTATTCTTTTGCTTCCTCATTTTCTCTTGCCTTTGCTCCTATTCGGTTCATCTTGAACATAGGCGCAAATTTAAATTTGATTGAGGCAATTTTAGTATTGTCTTCAGAAGACAAACCTTCTTTTTCAACTGTATTTTTTCTACTGTCTAATGCTTCATAAATCATTTTTACCTCATCATAATCTTCTCTCGAAAAATTACTTTTGTTGGCTTTATAAGCATCAAAAAAAGTTTGATACGTTTCTAAAATGTTGTCTTTATTTACCCAACTGAAATTCATGTCTTCACCCAATTTTCCGGCACCAAAAAATTTATCCCTAAGTGCTTGATTCGGATTCACTTTAACCGGAACTTTGGCTTCTTCAACCGTAGTTTTAATTACAAAATATCTAGCATTAATCGAATCTAATCGTGCTTGATTTCGTGGCTTAAGATCATCTCCTAAAGTAGCAATAGCCTCATTTGACTCTGCCGTTCTTCTGTCATAATCAGCGGCGATTTGCTCCCAATTGGCTTCGGCATCTTCAGTTTTTACATTTTCTAGCGAATCTACATAGCTTTCTAAAGCGGCTATTCTTTCATCTGCTGCTTTTTCTGCCTCGTTGTTTTTACAAGAGACAAAGCTCACCAATGCAGTAAAAAATACTCCATATCTAATTATTCTGTTTTTCATAATGTTTAAGTTTTAATGTTCTTGTAAAATTAGTCAGGATAACCTTCAAACCCATTACACAATTTTCTACAATAGTTGTATAATTCCTTGTTTCAAATTTGTGCTTCAGTTTGTAACATTATCGGTATATTTACTACTTATTTGGCAAATTCAATTTTTAGTAAGCAATGGCAAATTCCTTAATCAATATAAAAAATCTTAAACGCGATTTCCAACTCGGAAGCGAAACCATTTACGTTTTAAAAGGCATCGACTTACAAATCAACAAAGGCGAATATGTAGCTTTGATGGGACCATCGGGTTCCGGAAAATCGACGTTGATGAACCTTTTAGGTTGTTTGGATACGCCAACTTCAGGAACTTATATATTGAACGGAAAAGATGTCAGCCAAATGCACGACGATGATTTAGCCGAAATCAGAAACAAAGAAATAGGCTTCGTCTTCCAAACTTTCAATCTTTTGCCAAGAACAACTGCTTTAGATAATGTAGCCTTACCTATGATTTATGCCGGTTATTCAAAATCTGAGAGAAATATTCGAGCTACCGAAGTCTTGAAGCAAGTCAATTTGGCCGACAGAATGGACCACCAACCCAACCAACTTTCCGGTGGTCAACGCCAGCGTGTAGCCATCGCCCGTGCTTTAGTCAACAAACCTTCCATCATTTTAGCCGATGAGCCAACAGGAAATCTCGACAGTAAAACTTCGGTCGAAATCATGAATCTCTTCAACGACATTCACAAAAACGGCAACACGGTAATCTTGGTAACCCACGAAGAAGACATCGCCCAATACGCCCACAGAATCATCCGCCTGCGCGATGGTGTAATCGAAAGCGATACCCAAAACGTCAATCATTTGTAATAAGATAGAAGCGAATGGCTCGGGCTTTATCAGCCATCCATTTTCCTGCTGTCCGAGTTACACGGTAACTACTCCCATCAGGGCTAATCAGCAATTCATTTGTATTTTTGCTACCTTTGAAATCAAATAACAGAATTGGTGAATTCATAATTCATAATTCATAATTCATAATTCAACATGAAAGTCTACACCAAAACCGGCGACACCGGAACTACCGCTCTATTTGGCGGCACCCGTGTCCCAAAACACCATATCCGCATCGAAAGTTACGGCACCGTTGACGAACTCAACTCTCACATCGGTTTAATCCGCGACCAAGAAATCAATGTTTTATACAAAAATGTTTTAATTGAAGTACAAGACAGACTCTTCACCGTCGGCGCCATTTTGGCCACACCGCCCGAAAAAGAAGTCTTAAAAAACGGCCAACCGCGATTAAACATTAACCGAATTTCTGAAGAAGACATAGCCTTTTTAGAAAACGAAATTGACGTCATGGATACCACTTTACCACAAATGACACACTTTGTCTTGCCTGGTGGTCATACTACCGTGTCATATTGTCACATTGCCCGCTGTGTCTGCCGTAGAGCCGAACGTTTGGCAACCCATTTACATGAATTAGAACCTACTGATGAGCAAGTAATCAAGTACCTAAACCGACTTTCTGACTACCTTTTTGTCTTGGCACGGAAGTTGTCCTTTGACCTTCAAGCGGAGGAAGTGAAATGGATTCCGCGAAAGTAAACAGTCACACTGTTCAGTATCCAGTTTCTGCAAACTGAGACTGAGACTAATCACTGAAATAGGACGTTCTTAAACTTACTTAAAAATAAATCAAAAAAAACTTGACTTTTTCAGTATAAAATTTATTTTTGCATAAACTAAAAATCGACAGAAGATGTATTGGACATTAGAATTGGCATCCTATTTAAGCGATGCGCCTTGGCCAGCTACCAAAGATGAACTTATCGACTATGCTATACGAACAGGTGCTCCACTAGAAGTAGTAGAGAATTTACAATCGATAGAAGACGAAGGTGAAATTTACGAATCTATGGAAGAGATTTGGCCGGATTATCCAACCGACGAAGATTACCTTTGGAACGAGGATGAATATTAAAAAAATATACAATCACAACAGAAGAAAGTCCATTCAGGGCTTTTTTTTTGTTTAAATTTGCACTCCTTAACCAGGAAAACTAAAACATAAAAATACAAACCCATTATGAGTTTCATTAATAGCATTATTAAGGCTTTTGTAGGCGACAAATCCCAAAAAGACGTCAAAGCAACCCAACCTTACATCAATAAAATCAAAGCTTTAGAACCCGTTTTAGCGGCTTTGTCTCACGATGAATTAAGAGCCAAAACGGCCGAGTTCAAAGAAAAAATAAAACAAGCTCGTGCCAAACAAGATGCCGAGATTGAAGCCAAAAAAACACTAGCAGAAAATACGGTAGACATCGACCAAAGAGAAGACATCTACATTGCTATTGATGCTCTGGAAAAAGAAGCTTATGAAATCTCAGAAAAAGTATTGAGCGAAATCCTCCCGGATGCTTTTGCTGTAATTAAAGAAACCGCTCGTCGCTTTAAAGAAAACACAACTATTACTGTAACCGCTACGCCAAAAGACAGAGAGCTTTCGGCTACAAAATCATACATTACACTCGATGGTGACCAAGCCATTTGGGCCAACTCTTGGAATGCTGCCGGAAAAGAAATTACTTGGGATATGGTTCATTATGACGTTCAGTTGATTGGTGGTATCGTATTACACGAAGGTAAAATTGCCGAGATGCAAACCGGTGAAGGAAAAACATTAGTAGCCACATTGCCATTATACCTAAATGCTTTGACCGGAAACGGTGTTCACTTAGTAACCGTGAATGACTATTTGGCCAAACGTGACAGTACGTGGAAAGCACCTTTATTCGAATTCCATGGATTGACCGTAGATTGTATCGACAATCACTCACCTAACTCTGATCCTCGTAGAAAAGCTTACGAAGCGGATATCACTTACGGAACCAATAATGAGTTCGGCTTCGACTATTTGCGTGATAACATGGCGCATTCGCCGGAAGATTTGGTACAAAGAAAACACAACTATGCCATTGTCGACGAGGTCGATTCGGTATTGATTGACGATGCAAGAACACCTTTGATTATTTCTGGTCCGGTGCCTGATGGTGATCGCCACGAATTCAACGAATTGAAACCAAAAATCGAAAACCTTTACAACTTACAACGCCAATTGGCTAACGGATTCTTAACAGAAGCCAAACGTTTAATCAAAGAAGGCAATACCAAAGACGGTGGTTTCCAATTGTTAAGAGCTTACCGTTCGTTACCCAAAAATAAAGCCTTAATCAAATTCTTAAGTGAAGAAGGCATCAAACAATTGCTTCAAAAAACCGAAAACGAATACATGCAAGACAACAACCGCAGAATGCCGGAAGTTGACGAAGCGATGTATTTTGTAATCGAAGAGAAAAACAATCAGGTAGAATTGACTGATAACGGAATCAAATTCTTATCCAAAGATACTTCAGATGATTTCTTCGTTTTACCGGATATTGGAACTGAAATTGCCAACATCGAAAAACAAAACTTAGAAAAAGACCAAGAAGCGGAAGCTAAAGAGAAATTATTTCAAGACTTTGGTGTAAAATCAGAAAGAATTCACACACTGACTCAGTTATTAAAGGCTTACACTTTGTTCGAAAAAGACACAGAATACGTGATCATGGATAACAAAATCCTTATCGTTGATGAGCAAACCGGTCGTATCATGGATGGTCGTCGTTATTCTGATGGATTGCACCAAGCTATTGAAGCCAAAGAAAATGTAACGATTGAAGCGGCAACCCAAACCTTTGCTACTATTACATTACAAAATTACTTCCGTATGTACAGCAAATTAGCCGGTATGACGGGAACTGCCGTTACCGAAGCCGGTGAGTTGTGGCAGATTTACAAATTAGACGTAGTCGAAATTCCAACCAACAGAGGAATGGCGCGTCAAGACAAAGAAGATTTGATTTACCGTTCGGTTCGCGAAAAATTCAATGCCGTTATCGAAGATGTAACCCAATTATCAAAATCAGGTCGTCCTGTATTGATTGGTACCACATCGGTAGAGATTTCAGAATTATTGAGCCGAATGTTAAAAATGCGCGGTGTTGAACACAATGTGTTGAATGCGAAAATGCACAAAAAAGAAGCCGATATCGTGGCCGAAGCCGGTAAACCGGGCGTTGTAACTATTGCAACCAATATGGCCGGTCGTGGAACCGACATCAAGTTGACACCGGAAGTAAAAGCTGCCGGAGGTTTAGCCATCATTGGTACGGAACGCCACGATTCGCGTCGTGTTGACCGTCAGTTGCGTGGTCGTGCTGGTCGTCAAGGAGATCCTGGAAGTTCACAGTTCTATGTGTCTTTGGAGGATAACTTAATGCGTTTATTCGGTTCCGATAGAGTAGCCAAAATTATGGACAGAATGGGATTGAAAGAAGGCGAAGTAATTCAGCACTCTATGATGACCAAATCAATTGAACGCGCTCAGAAAAAAGTAGAGGAAAACAACTTCGGTACTCGTAAACGTTTGTTAGAATATGATGACGTGATGAATGCTCAAAGAGAAGTGGTTTACAAACGTCGTCGTCACGCTTTGCACGGCGAACGTTTGAAATTGGATATTGCTAATATGATGTATGACACTTGCGAACTTATCGTAGGTGAAAACAAAAACAGAAACGATTTCAAAAACTTCGAATTTGAATTGATTCGTTACTTCTCGATTACGTCTCCTATTTCAGCTACCGAATTTGATAAATTATCTGAAATGGAAATTACGGGTAAAGTTTACAAAGCCGCTTTAGCCTATTACACCGAAAAAACCGAAAGAAGCGCTCGCGAAGCTTTCCCAATTGTAGCGGATGTTTACCAAAAGGAAGGCAATAAATTTGAACGTATCATCGTGCCGTTTTCAGACGGAATTAAAACCCTGAATGTGGTAACGGATTTGAAAAAAGCCTACGATTCAAATGGAGCTCAATTGATTGCCGATTTTGAAAAAAACATCACTTTAGCCATTGTAGATGAAGCATGGAAAAAGCACTTACGCAAAATGGACGAATTAAAACAATCAGTACAATTAGCGGTTCACGAACAAAAAGATCCGTTACTGATTTACAAATTAGAAGCGTTTAAATTGTTCAGCTCAATGTTAGACGGTGTGAATAAAGAAGTAATTTCGTTCTTGTTCAAAGGTGATTTGCCTCAGCAAAACCAAAACATTCAAGAAGCACGACAAGTACGTGAAAAACAAAATTATACCGAAAGCAAAGACGAAATTCAAAGCAGCGAAAACGGTAATCGTGAAGCTAGTCAAGCGGCACAACAACGTCCTCAAGTAACAGAAACGATTGTGAGAGAAACTCCAAAAATCAATCGTAATGATACTGTAACGATTAAACACGTGATGAGCGGCAAAACAGAAACTACCAAATACAAAAAAGCCGAAGGCATGTTGGCCACAGGCGAATGGGTTTTGGTTAACGAATAGTTTTCAGTGGCAGTCGCAGTCAGCAGATTGTAACAATATAAATCCTCAATATTAACTATTGGGGATTTTTTTATTACGCTGAAATTCTGTGAAATGTACAAACATGAAGTAGAATTTTACAAAAGTACTGCAATCAAATAAATTACCTTTGCGCGCTTAAATAGAGTACCTTTACAAGAATTGAAGGAAAAATTGTTCTTCTTTTATAAACCAATACTCATCTATCTTGAAAATACACATTAAATATATGGTTTCGCTTCGCTGTAAAATAGCGGTGAAAGAAGAATTAGACAAGCTGAAATTAAAGCACACCGCAATTGATTTAGGTGAAGTAACCCTCAAAAAAGACATCCATGCCGAAGAAAGAGAAGCACTTCGCAAAGCCTTACTAAAAAAAGGCTTGGAATTAATTGATGACAAGAAATCATTGCTGATAGAAAAAACCAAAAATGTCATTATAGAACTCGTTCATTATGCTGAAGAACATCCAAAGGTCAATTTTTCAGAGTATTTAAGTAAAGAATTAGATTATAATTATACGCACTTGGCTAACCTTTTTTCAGAAGTTACCGGAACAACAATAGTCAATTACATCATTTTGAATAAAATAGAGCGTGTTAAAGAATTGCTCTTGTATGATGAATTATCACTGACTGAAATAAGCTTCTTGATGGACTACAGCAGTGTTTCCCATTTGTCAAACCAATTTAAAAAGATAACCGGACTGACACCAACCTACTTTAAAAAAATGAAACAGTACAAAAAACGCATTCAATTGGAAGAGTTATAAAGCAAAGTCTATCGGCTAAAAATACAATCCTCAATGGTACAAACTGTTGGGGATTTTTTATATTTGGTAAAACATAAACTATGAAATTGAAACTAACACTAATCGTTGCTTTACTATTGGCACAATTCACATTGGCGCAAGATTTGGCTTCTTTAAAAGAAAGTACGCAAAAAATCTATTTGGCGACCACGACTTTGGACTATGATGCTATCTTGGATTCAACTTATCCGAAAGTTTTTGAAATCCTTCCTAAAGCACAAATGAAAGAAATACTGATAGAAACATTCAATGGCAATGAGCAAATGAAAATTAAACTTCTAAATATTGCCCCTAACTTTGAATATGGAGAAATAATAAAAATTGGCGACCAAAACTTTTGTTTAATTGACCACAATTTAGAAATGGAATTAACCCTAACCGAAAAAATTGAAGGCGAAGAAATTGAAATGATGGTCGATCTCCTTAAAGCAGCTATGGAAACTGAAAGAGTAACCTTTAGTAAAGAAGCCAATAGTTTTACTGTAAAGAAAAAATCCACTATGATTGGCATTTCAGATGCCGCTACTAAAAACCAATGGAAGTTTATCAATAAAGACAAAGAAAATGTACTGGTAAACAAACTATTCAGTAATAAAGTAGTGACTGCGCTTGGCTTATAATTCAAGTAAAATTTATCCGTTTAAATAATTTAATCCTCAATGGTTCAAACTGTTGTGGATTTTTTATATTTGATTATAGATTCATAAATATGAAACCAAAACACCTTTCAATTCTTCTTTTTTTTATTGTTGCCAATGGCTTTTCACAAAGCACAGCAGCCTTAAAAGCATCGGCACAAAAACACTACGAAGCCCATTTTTTGATGGATTTTGAAACTATTGCCCAATTGTCTTATCCCAAAATGTTGGAAAGTATGAGCAAAACTAGTTTCCTAGAGAAAACAGAGCTTCACTACGAGAATGAAGTATTTCGTTTGCGTTACCAATTGCAAACTGTTCCACTTCAATATGGACCAATCACTAAAATTAACCAAAAATCATTTTCTGTCATTACTATACGCATTCCGAAACGCTACTTTTTTGAAAGCAAATTAACGTCCGAACAAGTAGCTGAAAAGAGAACTTGGCTACAAGAAATTAACCGCACAAAAGATGTTGTTTTTGAGCCCAACCGAAACAGTTTTAACGTTAAAATGATAGCAACATTCGTAGCCGTTTTTGATGAAACTACTAGTGGCGAATGGAAATTTTTCAACTTTGACCATCCGGAGCAATTAGTTGCTTTTAAAGAACTCTTTGATGAAAATGTAAAAAGGACTTTGGGATTAGATAAATAATTTTACCTTTACTGATATCAATTGATACCAATCTAAAAACTATACAACCATGGCAAAAGGAAAAGACGTGCAAAAAGCAGCCAAAAAAGAACCTCTGAAGACCGCAAAGGAAAAAAAAGAGGAGAAAAGAATAAAAAAACAAACTCCGAAAAGAGATTAGTTTTTAAACCAAAAAGAGCACAAAGTTATCTAAACCTTGTGCTCTTTGTGCATTCTTTGTATCCTTCGTGGTTAAACCTCATCAGGAAAAATCTTCCCGGGATTCAAGATGTTATTCGGGTCAAAAACGCGTTTGATACTTTCCATTAATTCTAAATGCGTTCGCGAAAATGCAATATCCATAAAATTCTTTTGTACAAAACCGATGCCGTGTTCACCTGATAATGTTCCTTTTAGCGAAACCGTCAACTCAAAAATTTCTCTAATACCAAGCGGTACTTGCGTTTGCCAATTGTCATCAGTCATATCGCCTTTGATGATGTTCACGTGCAAATTCCCATCGCCGGCATGACCGTAACAAACCGATTTAAAACCATGCTTCTCGCCTATTTTTTTAATCCCTGATAATAGTTCCGGCAACATATATCTTGGTACAACCGTATCTTCTTCTTTGTAAACCGAATTCGATTTTACGGCTTCCGCTACCGAACGACGCATTTTCCACAAGGCATTTTTTTCGTCTTCCGTATCGGCGAATAAAACCTCATCGATTTCAAATTGTTCCACTACTGACAAAATCTTCTCTGCTTCTTGCATCAAAACCTCGGGGTAATTGCCATCGACTTCAATCAACAAATGCGCTTGATGCTCGGGTTTGATTGGTATGCTGATGCCTTCTACAAATTGCAACGTCCAATCAATCGCATCTCGTTCCATAAACTCTAAAGCGCTTGGCACAATTCCGGCACGGAAAATTGCTGAAACGGCTTCACAAGCTTCATTGGCTTTGTAAAAAGGCACTAACATTAAAACGTTGTGATTGTTCTTAGGCAATAATTTTAAAACTGCTTTAGTAATTACACCCAAAGTGCCTTCGCTTCCGACCATCAATTGGGTTAAATTATAACCGGTAGAATTTTTTAAAGTATTCGCTCCGGTCCAGATGATTTCTCCATTCGGTAAAACCACTTCTAAATTCAGCACATAATCTTTGGTTACGCCATATTTCACCGCTCGTGCGCCACCGGAATTTTCGGCAATATTACCGCCAATCCAACAACTGCCCATACTACTTGGATCAACGGGATAAAACAATCCTTTTTCGGCAACAGCTTCGCGCAACACTTGTGTTATTACGGCCGGTTCAACCGTTACTTGTAAATTTTGTTCATCAATTTCAATGATTTTATTTAAACGCTCCATCGACAAACCTATACCTTCATAAATACTCAAGGCACCGCCGCTTAAACCGGTTCGCGCTCCGATGGGCGTTGTGGGAATTTTATAATCGTTGGCCACTTTTAAGATGGCTGCAATTTCTTGAGCATTGGCCGGTTTTACGACTACGCTTGGCGGAAAAACATAATCTTCAGTTTCGTCGTGACCGTAATGATTTCGGGTTTCTTGGTCGGTGAAAATAAAAGTTTCTCCTACTATAGCCGTGAGTTTTTGAATGATTTCTGGATTGAGTGACATGGTGTAAAAAATTGAGAAGTAAATGTAACCATTCCAAAAGAAAAAGACAAATCCTAATTAGCCCTGATGGGAATGGCGCCTTGCAGAATGGACAGCAGGAATAGGGTTTCCAAAAATGCCCGAACCTTTCGCTCCTACCGTTTTTTCAAATTGGGAAGATAATAACAAATAATACCTATCAATGGCAAAAATGAACATACGTGATATACATATTGAATCGACGTGTAATCGGCTAAAGTGCCGAGCAACGCCGAACCCAAAGCGCCCATTCCAAACGCAAAACCATAGAACAAGCCCGAAATCATGCCGAGTTTTCTAGGCAATAATTCTTGGGCATAAACCAATATCGCTGGGAACGCTGATGAAATGATAATACCGATGATGATCATTAACACATCGGTCCAAAACAAATTCACGTAAGGCAATAATAACGCAAATGGCGCCGCACCGAAAACCGACAACCAAATCACATATTTTCTTCCAATTTTATCGCCCAAAGGTCCGCCCATGATGGTTCCGGCCGCATAAGCAAACAAGTAAATAAACATGTGGAATTGTGCTTCTTTGATGGAAAGGTTGAACTTGTCCATCACATAAAAAGTATAGTAGGTTGACAAACTGGCTGAATAGAAAAATTTAGAGAAAATAACGATTAGCAAAATAGCAATCGCCCATTTTACTTTGCTTTTGGACAACCGTTGGAAGTCGGCGAAAACCACTTTTTTAGGTTGGCGATTGATCAAATGATCTCGGTACCAAAAAGCAATCTTACTCAGAATGCCCAAACCGATTGTAGCGGCAATGATAAACCAAAGAATGTACACTTGAGAATTGGGCACTACAATTAAGGCAACCAATAACGGACCGAGTGCGGTTCCGAAATTTCCGCCAACTTGGAAAATCGATTGTGCCAAACCGCGTCTGCCACCGGAAGCTAAGTTAGAAATTCGTGCCGATTCGGGATGAAATATAGACGAACCGGTACCGATAAGCATTACGGACAGTAAAATCCAATAAAAATTATCGGCGAACGAAATTGAAATGATTCCGGCCAAGGAAAACAGCATGCCGTAAATTTGAGAAAAAGGTTTTGGATGTTTGTCGGTATAATAGCCTACGAAAGGTTGGAATATAGAAGCCGTCAATTGAAACGCAAACGTAATCAAACCGATTTGGGAAAATGATAAATTGTAATTCTGTTTTAAAATGGGATAAACCGAAGGAATAATCGCTTGGATTAAATCGTTGAGCAAATGCGCGAAACTGATAGAAAAAAGAATAGAATAGACCGTTTTTTGGGCTAAATCTTTATTCTTTGCCGATACATTTACAATTGTGTCCATTTAAAATGTGCTTAAAATAAAATACCAAAAAGCCAAAGATATAAACGATAACGGAATCCCGATGCCGACCATCATACTACTTAATTTGGGTTTTAATCCGTAATTGGAAGCCAAAATTGCTCCGGTAATCATTGGCGCCATCGCTGATTCCATGATGGAAACATCAACGGCTAATCCTTTTCCGCCTAAAATAACTTTGTACAGCAAAACAAAAACCGCCGGTGTGATGATTAATTTGAATAACAATCCTAACCTTAGGAATTTCCAATGCTGGCTTTCTCTTTCAATCTTCAATTGCAAACCTACGGCAACCAAAGCCACTGGCGTAACTGTAGCGCCAAGTTTTAGAAATACGGTTTGAAATTGGTCTGTAAAATCAAGTCGGAGCGAATTCATTATACAAGCCAAAATAAAAGCTATAAATGGTGGGAAAAGCAATATTTTCTTGATGATTTCGCTTCTGTTTGGATCGCCTTTGGCAAAAATTCCTGCCGTAATAATTCCGAGTGTGGTCATGACTACAAACGAACCGGTTTGGTCAACAATAATCGCAGTTTTTAAACCTTCGTCTCCGTAAAGTGCCTGAATAATTGGAAAGCCTATGAAAGAAGTATTTCCCAAACCGGCAGTAATAATCAAACAACCGATCAACCTGTTAGGCCAACCCATTTTTTTTCCGAGGAAATAGAAAAAAACAAACGACAATAAAAAACCAATCCAAGCTACGCCTAACGGATAAAGCAAATCGGTTGAAATGCGCACTTTAGGAATATAATACAAGGCCAAAGCCGGCAAAGCGATATAGATTACGAATTGGTTTAGGGCTAAGTGTCCGTTCTTCGGGAAAGCTGCGATTCTTTGCATGCCCAATCCCATAATCAAACAAAGAAAAACTAGTAGAATGTTATCCATTCGAAGTGTGAAATTATTTTGCAAAGGAACGGCAAAAAAAACAAACAGCCGAAAATTGAGCGCAAAAGGTTTCCTAAAAAATGGTGTCTTTCCATTTTTGCGCAAATAATATTTCACTAAATTTACCCAAACGATTTTCCTTTGAAAGACCAATCCCATAAAAAAAGTGCTTTGACCGAAAAAGACGGAATCTCACAACCGGAGAGTTTCAGTAAATCTTCTTTAGACAAAGTGGTTCGCAGTCGCAAAATCCAGCCAAGTTCGGAAGAACTAGTGAAAGGAATTTTGGCAGGAGATATTTCGGCGCTGAGTCGGGCGATTACTTTGGTGGAAAGTACCAATATTACCCATTTGGCGAAAGCCAATGACATCATTAAGGCTTGTTTGCCTCATGCCAATAAATCTGTTAGGATAGGAATTACAGGCGTTCCCGGTGTTGGAAAAAGTACGTTTATCGAAGCTTTTGGCAAACACTTGACGTCTTTAGGCAAAAAAGTTGCTGTCTTGGCGGTTGATCCGAGCAGTACGATTTCGCATGGCAGTATTTTGGGCGACAAAACCCGCATGGAAGAATTGGTCAAAGACAAAAACGCTTATATCCGACCGAGTGCTTCGGGTGAAACACTTGGTGGCGTGGCTCGAAAAACACGTGAAACGATTATCCTTTGCGAAGCGGCCGGATTTGATACGATAGTGATTGAAACCGTTGGCGTAGGACAAAGTGAAACTGCCGTTCACAGTATGGTTGATTTCTTTTTGCTGTTAAAAATTTCCGGTGCAGGCGATGAATTACAAGGTATCAAACGCGGGATTATGGAAATGGCCGATGCGATTGTGATTAATAAAGCCGATGGCGATAATGTAGCCAAAGCCAAATTGGCTAAAACCGAATTTAATCGTGCTTTACATTTATTTCCGGCAAAAAATTCGGGTTGGATTCCAACAGTGTCAACTTGTAGTGCTTATGAAAAAACCGGAATTGATGATGTTTGGCAAACGATTTCTAATTATTTGGAATTGGTTAAAAGCAATAACTACTTCCAAGAAAAACGCAAAGACCAGAACCAATATTGGATGATGGAAACCATCAACGAGCAGTTGAAAAACCACTTCTACCATCATCCGGAAATCATGGCTTTATTGGAACAAAACAAAAAAGCCGTGCAAAATGATGAATTGTCACCATTTGCAGCAGCTATGATTTTGTTGGAAAAGTATTTTAAGTAGTCTTCAGTCGCAGTCGCAGCTTATACTGAAGACTGCCAACTGTCATTCCCAACTTGATTGGGAACTGAATACTACTCCTCGTAAGCTTCCATTTCCTTGTCATAAAACTCTCCGGCCAAGGTAATTAAATGCTCCATTTCGGCTTCTAGTTCGGTTTCGTCTTCTCCTTCCAGGTCTTCCATAAATTCCACTTCATCGTCTTTTAAATTGATGATAAAGCGAGGAAAATCAAGGTGAATGACAAAAATATCATCCGGGTAATTGGAGTTATCTGCTAGTACGAATTTTGGTAATTCCATATTATTTTAGATTATAGAAAATAGAGAAAAGAATAAAGACAAAAATACACAACAACAAAGTCTATTTTCTATATTCTATCCTCTTTTTTCTTCAAGTTATGAGTTTTGTTTCAATAGCTTCTTGGTTAAAAAATTAAAACGAATATACAAAAATATTGCGGCGGCTGTTAAACCTGCTAATAATCCTATCCAAACGCCAACGGCTTTCAAATTAGTGTACAATCCTAAATAAATAGACACCGGAAAACCGATAATCCAATAGGCTACAAAAGTGATATACATAGGAATCTTAACGTCTTGCAAACCGCGTAAAGCACCGAGTACAACGACTTGAATTCCGTCAGATATTTGAAAAAAAGCAGCGACAATCAACAATTGTGCTGAAATCGCAATTACTTCTTGGTTTTCTAGCAAAGTTTTTGTCTCATTCATATTGACAAAAATATAAGGCAACACATTGTGCAACATGATGAAAAGTAAGGCAAAAACAATTTCTAATAAAACGGTTAAAAGAAAAATCGACAACCCAACCCTACGCAACATTGCGTAATCTTGCTTGCCTTTTTGGTTTCCGACTCTAATCATTCCGGTAACACTTAATCCCATAGCAAACATAAAAGTTAATGAAGCCAAACTCAACGCAATTTGATTCGCTGCTTGACTGGTCGTTCCAATCATGCCGCAAAGCCAAATGGCTCCGGTGAACAAAGCGACTTCAAAAAACATCTGCATCGAAGAAGGAAAACCTAATCGGATGATTTTAACATTGATTTCTCGTTTGATTTCTTTCAAAGTAAAACCTTCAAAATAATAATGAAACTTGGTCTTACTTTTCATGATATAATGCATAAAAAGCAACATGATAATTCGGGAAGCTATCGTACCAATGGCCGCACCGATAATGCCTAATTTTGGAAAAAACCAAATTCCGTAGATCAATAAATAATTGATGATTACATTGGCTACATTGCCAACAATGGTTGCCCACATCGAATACTTGGTTTGGCTCATTCCGTCAGCAAACTGCTTGTAAGCCTGAAAAACTATCAACGGAACCAACGAAAACCCAACGATATCCAAATAAGGCTTCGCCAATTGAACCACCGCTTCCGGTTGTCCCATATAAGACAAAAGCGGCTTTGAAAAAAAGATAACCCCAAAAAGAAACAACCCTAAAATGGTACACAAATACAACCCATGGTGAAAAGCCAATCGGCCTTCTTCACGATTTGATTTTCCGTGTGCTTCGGCTACCAATGGTGTAATGGCAGTTGAAAAACCGATGCCAAGTGACATCGCGATAAAAACAAAACTATTGCCCAATGAAACAGCTGCCAATTCGGTTGGGCCAATTTTTCCCACCATAATATTGTCAACAATTCCCACTAAGGTATGACCAATCATACCCAAAATTACAGGATAAGCCAATTGAAGATTGTATCGAAACTCTTTGGTGTATTGCGCTAAATTCACTTTGCAAAAATTTGACTGCAAAAGTACTTAGGTTAACTGAAATAAAGCAACAAACTTTTAATTAATAATGATAACCATGTATTACAAGCAAAGAATTATACAACAAACAACCATAAATGTGTAACAAAGTCGGTTAATAATACCAATACTTTTGCACCGTCAAAATTGTTACCGCCTATGGTTTTCAAAGTAAGACAAAACAAAAATTAAAATATTTATGAGAATTACAACAACGATTAAAATGCTATTGGTTTTAGCAATGACTTTAGGTTCAATCACTAAAATTACAGCACAAGAAACTACACCAACGGAAAACTATGACCAAAAATTTAAATTAGGGATTGGTATCAGCGGTGGCTATGTTTTTCAAGAACCTTATAAATTAGCGCTTGGAGTAGATGCCAGATTACAATATGATTTATCTAAAAGAAACTCATTGACATTAACCACCGGTTTTTCTAACCTTTTTGTTAGCGGTGATGACAACGATTTAGGATTTATTCCGGTAAAAGCAGGTTTTAAAGCCTTTATTTGGGATGATCAATTCTACATCATGGGAGAAGCCGGAGCCGCTATTGCCGTAACTAATGATTATGACAAGACCTCCTTTTTAGTAGCACCAAGTATAGGTTATGCAACCAAATATATTGATATAAGTTTGCGTTACGAACATTACACAGATTTCCCAAAACTGAATAACAACGGAACCGTTGGAAAAGGTATTGGTCAATTAGGTGTTCGTTTGGCTTATGGTTTTGAACTGTAAACCATACATTCTGTTCAACAAAAAAAGCGCTGAAAATTTCAGCGCTTTTTTTTATCCTTTCAATTGCTCTCGGTAAACCTCAATGTTAGCTTTTACTTTCGGATCCAATTCAGGTTCCGTAATATCCGTGAGCGATTCCAGTTTTTCCCAAATCGTTTGCGCTACTATATAACGTGCCACGCCTTTATCATCGGCCGGAATCACATACCAAGGTGCATGGTCTTTGGCGGTTTTGCTGATGGCTTCTTCATAGTATTTCATGTAATCATCCCAACGATCGCGTTCTTTCAAATCACCTGTAGAAAATTTCCAATTGTCTTCCGGGTTTTCCAAACGTTTCAACAATCGTTTTCTCTGCTCGTCCTTGCTCATGTGAAAATAAAACTTCAAAATTGTAGTCCCGTTTTGGGCTATATGCTTTTCGAAATTATTGATTTGTTCCATGCGATTGTCCCAAAATTGCGGTGTTATGTCTTCTACTTTTTCTATGCCGGGCAAATTTTCAAACAAAATATATTCCGGATGCACTCGCGTCACCAAAACGTTTTCATAATGCGTTCGATTGAAAACGGCAAACTTCCCTTTTTCGGGCAAAGCCAAATAATGACGCCACAAATAATCGTGCTCTAATTCGGCTGAATTCGGCGTTTTAAAACTGTGAATCACAACGCCACGCGGATTGAATTCCTTAAAAACCTCGCGAATCAAACTGTCTTTCCCACTGGTATCCATACCTTGCAAGCAAATCAGAAACGCATGTCGGTTGTGCGCATACATCGCATCTTGCTTCTTACTGAGCTTGAGTTGCACCTTATCCAAAGCCAAAGTTTCTTCTTCTTTACTGGTATCAATGTCTAATCGAGTTGGTAATTTTGACAACTCAATTTTGCCTTTCACTCTAAAATCTTCAGGATTGATGTTTTTCATACGTTCAATGTTTATATTTGTAGGAGCTGTTTCCCGCTTTCCGCTATATCTTTTTATTGTTTACTCACCTTAATCACTGTTGAAGGTCTTTCAATAAAAGCAATAAAAAGGATGCCGCTGCAATCGGGGCTAATTACTTACTGCTAACTTATGGAAAAATTTCAACTTTCACTACTATTCAAAATCATTGGCATTGGTTCGGCATCCGGATTGGTTTACTACGAGGACAAACTTTATCTGATTTCGGACAACAGTACTTTTCTTTACGAATATTCGATTCCGACCGAAAAACTGAACAAAATCGCTTTAGTCGAAAACGCCCAAGACAACATCGCCAAAAAAGACAAACCCGATTTTGAAGCCATAGCGTTAAAAGGAACCGACTTAGTGCTTTTGGGTTCAGGCTCAACCGAAAACCGAAACATGATTTTCAATTATGCCATTCCAACCGGAAAAATTCAAAAAAATAACATAGGCGTCATTTACCAAAAAATCAAACAAGCGTTCGCCATTTCCGATGATGAGTTAAATATCGAAGGCTTACTCATGAACCATGACCATATTTATTTCTTCCAAAGAGGCAATGGCGCTAAAGGCAAAAATGCGGTTATTTACAGCAAAGACACTCCACAAAATCAACAATTCGAATATGTGCCAATTGATTTACCCAAAATCAAAAATGTAGCAGCCACTTTCACTGACGCCATTTTAGTAGAAGATAAAATCTATTTTCTGGCTTCCGCAGAAGACACTAATTCCACTTACCTAGACGGCGAAGTATTAGGAAGTATCATCGGACGCATGGATGCTAAAACATTCAAAGTCGAATTCACCCAACAAATTTCAAACACCCATAAATTCGAAGGCATGACATTATACAAACAATCCGAAAAGGAACTCGAATTTTTACTCTGTGAAGACACGGATTCGGAAGTTTTGGAGTCTGACATTTACCTCCTAAAACTAAACACTCCTAACTGATAACTCCAAACTCCCAACTTTTTTTCAACCTCTTCCCAACCTTTTTAAACAAATAGCACTCTTTACCTATAAAGACATTCATAGTGATCAACGAAACGCAAATAGCAGCCTGTAAAAAAATGCACCGAGAGACACAGCGGCAAGTATATGACTACTTGTCTCCTAAGCTGTATCGAACGTGCAAACGGTATTTAAAAAAGGAAGAAGAAATAGAAGAAGTATTAGCCGATGCGTTTTTCACGATTTTTACCAAGCTAGACCAATTAAAAGAAGTCGGTGCCTTCGAAGCTTGGGCTCGAAAAATAACCGTAAACCAATGTTTGTTACAATTGAAACGCAATGTGAATTTCAATTTGTATTTAGAGGAAACCTCGTTTAGCATTCAGCCACAAAGCCCACAAGAAACACCATTAGAAGAAGAAGATTTGCTCAACTTACTCAATTTAATTCCCGAAGGTTGTAAAACCATCTTTAACCTTTTTGTTATTGAAGGCTACGGACACAAAGAAATTGCTGCTATGCTCCATATTTCTGAAGGTACTTCGAAATCACAATTGAATGTCGCTAAAACCAAACTGAAAGATTTAGTGAACAATCTTTATTATCAAAAAGCAAAATAATCATGGAAAATCAAGATATTTTTAATCAATTTAAAAAGGCAGCCGACAACGCTGAATCGCCCGATTTTGCATCAATGGAGAAAGTCTGGAACCGTGTCGAAGAAAAACTGGACCAAAAAGAACTGAAAAAAGAAAGTAACCTTTGGAAAAAAATTGCTGTTGCAGCTTCACTTCTATTGGTTACGACATTAGGTTACCATTTTTTTAAAAATGACCAGCCAACAAGTAATACTAATGAGGTTATTGTCCAAAAAGACAGTATTCCAAAACTAAAAACACCAAATAATGAGGCTGTTGTAACGACTGAAACGGTTCATCCGGATATTAAAAAAGATGCTGCGGTTATTTTGAAAGAACAAATTGCAACAGAAAGTCAGGTAGCTGTTCAAGAAAACATTCAGATTGAAGAAGATAAAAATGTAACTCCTGTAGCTGACAAAGAACTCAACAAAGCCTATCTTAATCCTCTACCGCAAGCCAGCCAAGGGTATATCAGTTCAGAAAAACGAGAAGACAGAAAAGCAAAATCACAGGATGTAGAACTTTTCATCAATAAAGAAAATAGAGTCTCAAATGCCAAAAAAGAAAAACCTTTACTAGTTTTTGATGACAAGGTAAACAATAAACAAACGGTGAAAGAAGTTGAAATGGACGAAATTGAATCCATCATCGTACTTCCTGATCCTCTCTATATTATCAATGGTGTGGAATACACCGAAAAAGAATTATTCGGTCCAAACCCAACCAGTCCTTACACACCGTTAAGTGAACAAGAAATCGACTCTATTTCCATACTGCAGGAGGAAAAAGCGACTTCTATTTATGGTGAAAAAGGCAAAAAAGGCGTGGTGATTATCTCTACTAAAAATGGTAAACCAAAGGAAAAAAAAGGAAACAAAAGCATTCTTGATATGATGGAAAAGAGCAAAAAATAGTTAAATTGAGATTTGTTAAGTGTACAAAACCCGCCAAGTTCCTAGAATTTGACGGGTTTTATCATAACTGAAAACTGTGACTGTGACTGAACACTATTTTTCTATCTCTTTCAAACTCTCCATTTTTTTATAGGCTAAGAAACCTTTAATATCTTCAAAATGTTCTTTCACTCTTTTGTTTCCAAATTCGAACACTTTTTCGGCCAAACCATCTAAGAAATCACGATCGTGTGATACTAAAATTAGTGTTCCGTCAAAATCCTTTAATGCTTCTTTGATGATGTCTTTGGTTTTCATATCTAAATGATTTGAAGGCTCATCAAGAATTAACAAATTGACTGGTTCCAATAACAATTTGATCATGGCCAAACGCGTTTTTTCTCCACCGGAAAGCACTTTGACTTTCTTCTGAATGTCATCGCCATGGAACATAAAGGCTCCTAAAATATTTTTGATTTGCGTCCGAACTTCGCCTACGGCAATATTGTCAATCGTTTCAAAAATAGTAGCGTTTTCGTCTAACAATGCTGCCTGATTTTGGGCGAAATAACCAATTTGTGCATTATGTCCAACCTCAACACTACCACCATTGATTTCAATTTCTTTCATGATGGCTTTGATCATGGTCGATTTTCCTTCGCCGTTTTTCCCCACAAAAGCTACTTTTTGTCCTCGTTCAATGACTAAATTAGCGTCTTTAAAAATCAAATGATCACCATAAGATTTCTCCAAATCACGCACAATTATAGGATATTGTCCGGAACGTTGCGAAGGAGGAAACTTTAATTTCAAGGCTGAAGTATCGATTTCATCGACTTCAATGGGAACAATTTTTTCTAACATTCTAACGCGCGATTGAACCGCATCCGTTTTGGAAAAAGTACCACGAAAACGTTCAATAAAAGCTTGATTGTCGGCAATGAATTTCTGCTGCTCGTCGTAGGCTTTTTGTTGGTGTATTCTTCTGTCTTTTCTCAACTCCAAATAATGCGAATATTTGGCTTTGTAATCGTAAATTCTACCCATCGTCACTTCAATAGTACGATTGGTAATATTGTCAACAAAAGCCCTATCGTGAGAAATCACCATCACCGCTTTCGCTTGATTGATTAAAAAATCTTCGAGCCATTGAATACTGTCCATGTCCAAGTGATTGGTTGGCTCATCTAGCAAAATTAAATCGGGTTGTTTCAAAAGAATTTTGGCCAACTCAATACGCATTCTCCAACCTCCGGAAAACTCTGATGTCGGACGATTAAAATCTTCTCTTTCGAACCCTAATCCTTTGAGCACTTTTTCTACTTCGGCTTCGTAATTCACTTCTTCAATCGAATAGTATTTTTCGCTTAACTCTGAAACGCGTTCAATCAATTTCATGTAGTCATCGCTTTCGTAATCGGTACGAATAGTTAATTGCTCGTTGATTTCATCAATCTCGGCTTTCATTTGAAACACTTCGGCAAACGCTTTCGAGGCTTCTTCCATTACTGTGCAATTATCGGCGGCTAATAAATGCTGAGGCAAATAAGCAATCACTGCTTCTTTTGGAGCCGAAATATTTCCGCGAGTTGGTTTGTTTTCTCCGGCTACAATTTTTAAAAGTGTTGATTTTCCGGCGCCGTTTTTACCCATTAAGGCAATTTTATCGGTCTCGTTGATGGCGAAAGTGACTTCGCTGAAAAGTGTGGTACCGCCAAATTCAACGGCTATATCGTTAACTGTAATCATTTTTATTGAGTTGGAAGTCAGAAGTTGGAAGTTGGTAAACTTCAATCTGCTGATTTTTTGAAGGTGCAAAGATAGTTTAATTTGGAAATGTATCAATTTGAAAATGTACCAATGTTACAATGACAGACTACCTCAAAAAAAATTAATAACAATAACGTTGTAATACTGATGTCTTGAGAGCTAATAAATTAAAAAAACTATTTTTGCTTATTATAACCAATGATTTCAGCTATGCCGTTATTTGACTATAGTTTTTTGGCCAAAATTTTACCCAAAGCCAAGATTAAAAAAGGTTTTAGAAAAGCCAAAAAGTCTTATCTCAATAGGGTTCGATTGGCTACATCGTTGTTTTTCTTTGGGATGGGATTTTGTTTTTCTACTTGGGCAAGCCGAATTCCTGATATGAAATCGATGTTGCAATTGAGTGAAGCTGAATTGGGAACGATGCTTTTTGCTTTGCCAATTGGACAATTAATTGCGATGCCGTTTTCGGGTAGAATTGTCACTAAATATGGTAGCCGAACTATTGCTATTTTGGGATTATTGCTGTATGGATTTTGCCTGACTTTATTAGGACTAGCAACGGAGAGTTATCATTTAGCCGCGGGATTGTTTTTGTTTGGTTTCTTTGGCAATTTCTGCAATATTGCTGTTAATACTCAAGGTGTTTATACCCAACAATTGTTTGACAAACCTATTATTGGTTCATTTCACGGTTCGTGGAGCTTGGCCGGATTTTTTGGTGCTTTGGTTGGTTTATTGATGCTGGCTTTTAAATTAAATCCATTCCAACATTTTTTGGTGGCTTTTGGTTTTGTTGTGATAATCTTGTTGACTAATTATAAATACATTATCAAAGCCAAATCAAGGCAAGAAGAAGAAAAGTCAAACTATTCATTTTGGAAAAATCCGGACAAAACTTTGTTATGGCTGGGCGTAATTTGTTTTTGCGGCATGGCGAGTGAAGGCATAATGTTTGATTGGAGCGGCGTTTACTTCAAAGAAATTATAAAAGCTCCGGGCGCTTTGGTGGTTTTGGGATACACCACTTTTATGATTAGCATGGCTTCGGGAAGATTTTTGAGCGATATTTTAGTAGGGAAATATGGTGCCAAAAAAATCCTTATTATTAGTGGTTTGGTCATTTCGAGTGGCTTGTACATGGCGGTTTTATTACCTTATATGATTCCGTGTATGATTGCTTTTATGTTGGTTGGTTTTGGCGTTTCCAATGTCGTTCCCATCATTTTCAACGTAGCCGGAAACAATAAAAATGTTCCGACAGGTATTGCCCTAACCATAGTTTCCAGCATAAGTTTCTTGGGTTTTTTAATTGGTCCGCCGTTGATTGGCTTTATCGCAGAATTGACGAGCTTGAGATATTCGTTTGCGATAATTGGGGTTTTTGGTGTGTTTATTTCGTTGTTGGTGGTTCGATTGAAGATTTTTAAATAGTTTAGCTATCCATTAATCCTATTCGATATGCAAAAAAAGCTTTCATTATTTTACGCAAAAGTTATACTTTTTTCTTTGACTATTTTATTCCTTTCCTGCAAAAAAACTTCTGATGATTATTATAATAATGGATTAAAAAGGGCAGAAAAGAATGACCACAAAGGAGCAATTGTTGAGTATGACGAAGCCGTAAGAATAAATCCCAATGATGTTCGATTTTACATCAAACGTGCAATGAGCAAACATGAGTTAAAGGATTATAGTGGTGCAATTAGAGATTTTTCCGAAGCCCTGAAGTTAAAGAATTACACAGATCTATATTACAGCCGGGCAATGATAAGACAAAAAGTTTCTGATTATAAAGGTGCATTAGATGATTTATCAAAAGCTAGTGAATCTGAAAAGGATAATCCTAACTTTTTTTCAATCAGAGGTACTTGTAAATTAAAGCTAAAAGATTATAACGGTGCTCTGAATGATATATCAAAATCGATAGAATTAAAAAAAAATCAACCATCATTATACTATTTAAGAGGCATGGTAAAGCTTTTAATCCACGAAAAAGAATCAGCTTGTGAAGATTTTCACAAAGCAAAAGAACTAAAACATCCTGAAGCTGCAGATTCCGTAAATAAATTTTGTGATTAATTTACCCCAAAATCTCATTCAACTTTTCCTGACGCAATTGATCATCATTTATCCCGCTTGAAGATGGTCTCTTAATGAAATACTATCACTAAGACATTGACTTCGGCTTTTATAGCTCTGAATACGAATCTGAAATATTCGTTTGCCATAATTGGTGTTTTCGGGATCTTTATTTATTGTTGGTGGATTCGACTGAAGATTTTTAACGAGATTAAAACCAAGCAGCCTTTCTTTCATACTTGGTAAACTCTAATGTCTCTTTATTTAGCAAATACAAATATCCAAAATAACAACCTACCAGATAAAACGAATCCAATTTTTTATCTTCTTGTATTTTGATTTCAAAATTATTGATGATATCTATGTTTTGGGTAAAAGAAATTGAATCGCCTATATAAGTTCCATATTCGTAATCCCAAGTACCTTCCATTCTTGCGGGCAAAAAGAAAAACCGATCAATCATCAAAATGAATAATACAATAAGAAAAAATGGTATTATATCAATTCTTTTTTTCATTTAAATACTCAATCGAAATTCTTCAATTACCGGATTGGCCTTGCCATAATCTATTTCTTGAATGAATAATTCTACCGGTTTATTGGTTTGAATACTTGGTATCACATTGGCTTGGTTATTATTTCTAATGACCACCGTAATGTTGGCTTCTTCTAATTTATCTTTTAGAGTAAGGGCGAGAATTTCTTCTCCTGAAAATATTTTGATAAGTCCCATTGTATTGATTACGAATTAAAAATTATGAATTACGAATTAAAACGCTATTCTTCTTCCATTTCGAAGAAAAGCGGTTCTATCATTACTTTTTCGGCGAGTGTTTCTACCCTTTCTGTGATTTGAGAACAAAAGAAAATTCTTTGCGTTTTTTCAACACTCATCATTAATCGTTGAATAATTGCATCATGACGCAAGCGGAAAAGAATATCGGCATCATCTACCACAAACATTTTTACAGTATTGATGTTAAATCCGGCCGAAGCAAACATAGCATTAATCCGATTTGGCGTTCCGATCAGGATGTCTAAACCCATAGAAATAACGTTTTTATCATAATCAATATCGCCTTTGTCATGTACACCAAGTATACTTAAATCTGTATAAGTACCATATTTCAAAAACAACTCTTCCATTTCCAGAACACGTTCTTTATTTTCTACAATAATTAAAGTTCTGGTACTTTCCCCTATAGATTTCTCCATGCGTTGAATGACATTCAGGACAATTGTCGTTGTTTTTCCAGTTCCGCCGGGTGATTGAATTACGGCATCGGCGCCACTTTTAATGGTTGAAAAAGTCTCTTGTTGCATCTCATTGGCTTCAGTTAAACCGTGTTCGATGAGTGCTTGTTGGAGTTGTGGGTTTATTTTTTTTAAGTTCATATTTTTAGTTGTCGGTTGTCGGTTGTCTGTTATCGGTTAAATCCCGAGAACAGAGAACAGACAACTTTTATTTACTGGCAAATAGCTTTACATCAGTTTCCGAAATTTCAGTTCCACCAAGTATAATCAATCGCTCTACAACGTTTCTTAGTTCACGAATATTCCCGGTCCAATCGTATTCTTGCAATAATTTGATGGCGTCTTTGGAAAAAGATTTTGGTGCATTTCCTTGTTCTTCAGCAATTTTCACGGCGAAATGTTCTATCAATAACGGAATGTCATCGCGTCTTTCGTTTAAAGAAGGTACTTTGATTAAGATAACCGCCAAACGATGGTATAAATCTTCTCTGAAACGACCTTCAGCTATTTCTTTTTTCAAATCTTTATTCGTTGCGGCTACAACACGCACATTGATTTTAATGTCTTTATCGGCACCAACTCTTTGAATCAGGCTTTCTTGTAAAGCACGCAATACTTTGGCTTGAGCGGACAAACTCATATCGCCAATTTCGTCCAAAAAAATCGTTCCGCCATCGGCAGCTTCGAATTTTCCGGCACGGTCTTTTACGGCAGAAGTAAATGCCCCTTTTACGTGACCAAACAATTCGCTTTCAATTAATTCTGATGGAATCGCGGCACAATTGACCTCAATCATTGGCGCATTCGCTCTTTCGCTTTTTTCGTGTAATTGATGAGCGACTAACTCTTTTCCGGTTCCGTTTGGTCCGGTAATTAAAACTCTGGCATCAGTTTGAGCTACTTTATCCACCATTTGTTTGATTTGGTTGATTGGTTCGCTTTCACCAATGATTTCGTAGTTTTTAGAAACTTTTTTCTTCAGAATTTTATTTTCTACAACCAATTGCTTTTTGTCTAAAGCATTTCGGACGGTATTTAGTAATCGGTTTAAATCGGGTGGTTTTGAAATGTAGTCAAATGCACCTAAACGCATTGTATTCACCGCAGTTTCCAAATCGCCATGACCGGAAATCATCACCATTGGAATTTCTGGTTTGATTTTTTTAACGGCTTCTAATAGTTCTTCACCGCTCATTTTAGGCATTTTGATGTCGCATAACACCAAATCATAGTCTTCGTTTTTGATTTTTTCAAAACCTTGTTTACCGTCTTCGGCTTCTTCTACTAGGTAAGTATCACTTTCTTCAGAGAGTATTTTGATTAATACTCTTCGGATGGAAGCTTCGTCTTCGATGATTAATATTTTGGGCATAAATTTTTTGTTTCGAGTTTCAAGTGTCAAGCTTCGGGTTGGTTTACCACGAATACACAACTGTTTTTTTTATTTATGAATGGCGCTTTAGCCCTGATTGGAGTGGAAATCCTTTTGTGTCTTGACTTGGGTTTTAACCCGAGGCGAGACATAAAAGATTGTATCGGAAAGCAGGAAAATGGTTTATTCTTTGCCCAAGCCTTTCGCTCCCATCAGTTTTGACAAAAGTAGTATAAAATCGCATTAAGCGACTTACTTTTATGGTATCAAAAACAATTTCTGTGAATTTAAAAAGACGCTTAGAAATTTTATGGAACTATAAAGACATCAATAAACTTTGAAAAACCATCTCATCGCCTGTATTTTCTTGAGCAATCGGTTGGAAGAGATACCAAAGTAGGAAATCAAGCAAATAATCATTGTTCTCGGGCAAAGAAATTATTTTAGTGACAATCTTCGCACCATCAGCCTCTAAACTATAAGAAAGCCAATCTGACACCTCATTGGTAATGACAAATTCTGCCAGAGGATTGTTTCTAATTTTAAGCTGTAATTTGGTGTTTTGGTATTCCAAGGTAGTTTGACTGGAAAACCATTTTTCGGAATAGCCTTTTAAGACTATATTACCTTTATAGTCTGAGATTTGGAATTTGTCTTTCCAAAAACCAAAATGTTGAATGGTATACATTTGTCCTTCAATGTTGAAAATCGCTCCACGCTTCCATTTGGAATACTGCAGTTCTAATTCGCCTATCTTCTTTTCTCCAACCAAAAAAAGGTATTTTTCTTCGGTTATCTTTTTCCAATTTCGATTCGGTTCCATGGTTACTTTTTTTTTCAAATTAGTACATCACTTAAAAAAATAGTTACACCTTTGCTAACTGTAAGAAAGAGATTTTGTGAAATTTTACAATTCCTTTTTATTAACTTTACTTTATAAAAATATAGCAATGTCGACAGCAAAAAAAGATTACAAGAGAATCACTACCAAGTCACTTTTTGACATGAAAGCCAATGGCGAAAAAATATCGATGCTTACCGCTTATGATTTCACCATGGCAAAGATTGTAGATACTGCCGGTGTTGATGTAATCTTGGTGGGCGATTCTGCGAGTAACGTAATGGCCGGTCACGAAACGACTTTGCCGATTACTTTAGACCAAATGATTTATCATGCTTCTTCTGTTGTTAGAGCTATTGAAAGAGCTTTGGTTGTGGTGGATTTGCCTTTCGGAAGTTACCAAAGTGACCCGAAAGAAGCGTTGCGTTCGGCGATTAGAATCATGAAGGAAAGTGGTGGACATGCGGTAAAATTAGAAGGCGGAAGCGAAATCAAAGAAAGTATTAAACGCATTTTGAATGCGGGAATTCCGGTCATGGGACATTTGGGTTTGACGCCACAATCGATATACAAATTCGGAACTTACACCGTTCGCGCTAAAGAAGAAGCCGAAGCAGAAAAGCTAATTGAAGATGCTAAATTATTGGAAAGAATAGGCTGTTTTGCCTTGGTTTTAGAAAAAATTCCGGCGGCTTTGGCGGAAAAAGTGGCCAAAACGATTTCGATTCCGGTAATTGGTATCGGAGCCGGCGGCGGTGTTGACGGACAAGTTTTAGTTATTCACGATATGCTGGGCATGAACAATGAATTCAGTCCGAGATTCCTTAGACGTTATTTAAATTTATACGAACAAATGACTTCCGCAATTGGGAATTATGTGGCGGATGTGAAGTCGAGTGATTTTCCTAATAAGAATGAGCAATATTAATTCAGATTTTTAGATTTTTAGATTGTTGGATTTTTAGATTATTTAGAGATATGCACAGATTTAAAGATTTGGAAATTTGGAAATTAAGTCGAGAATTTTGTTCACATATTTATGCTACAACTGCAAATTTTCCTGATAACGAAAAATTTGGATTAACAAATCAGTTAAGAAGAGCTTCCGTTTCAGTTCCTTCAAATATTGCAGAAGGTTGTTCAAGAAACAGCAACAAAGATTTTTCTAGATTTCTTGAAATTGCTATTGGTTCAATTTATGAAATCGAAACACAATTATTGATTGCTTATGATTTAGGGTACATCAATCAATTAGAGTTGGATAAATTAGTTAATAATTTAGACACTATCATAAAAATGACATCTAAATTTCGTTCTACCTTGACAATCTAAAAATCCAAAAATCTAACAATCTAACAATCGATTTTGAAAATAGTTTCCAACAAAGACA
This sequence comes from Flavobacterium sp., assembly GCF_046293665.1. Classification (GTDB taxonomy): domain Bacteria; phylum Bacteroidota; class Bacteroidia; order Flavobacteriales; family Flavobacteriaceae; genus Flavobacterium. The sequence continues at coordinate 53,277 of NZ_JBKBOL010000005.1, read as the reverse complement.
ATCTGCAAATTCTTCACGAAGACAATCACATCATTGTGGTTAACAAACGTGTAGGCGATATAGTGCAAGGTGATAAAACCGGAGACAAACCGCTTTCTGAAGTCGTTAAAGAATACATAAAAGAAAAATACAACAAGCCAGGAGAAGTTTTTCTTGGCGTAGTCCATCGATTAGACCGACCAACTACAGGCATTGTTGTTTTTGCACGAACGAGTAAAGCTTTGACTCGTTTGAATGAATTGTTCAGCAAAAGAGAAACACAAAAAACGTATTGGGCTGTGGTGAAAAACAAACCACCAAAGACAGAAGACAATTTGGTTCATTTTCTGAAACGAAACGAAAAAAACAACACTTCTAAAGCCCATTTTAAAGAAGTTCCGGAAAGCAAAAAAGCGAGTTTAGATTACAAAATCATCAAAGAACTCAACAATTATTTTGCTTTAGAAATCAATCTGCATACCGGAAGACACCACCAAATCAGAGCACAATTGTCGGCTATAGGTTGTCCTATTAAAGGCGATTTAAAATATGGCTTTGACCGAAGCAATCCTGACGGCGGCATCCATCTTCACGCCCGAAAATTGGTTTTCATCCATCCGGTAACGAAGGAAACTATAGAAATCATCGCTCCAACACCAAATGAGGTAATTTGGAACGCTGTATAAACTAAAAAGACTACTTTTACGTTTATAAATACGTTAGGATTTTTGAAAACCCAACTGTTATAACCTAAATCAAACCAAGTATGAAAAAAATCATTTTAACCGTATGTTTGCTTATTGGTCTAAACACTTTTGCACAAGACCATTATTCAGGGATTAGCACCTCGAGTCGTATTGGTATTTTGAATGCCAATATTAATCCGGCTGAATTGGCCAATTTGTCCAAAAAATTTGAAGTCAATATTTATGGCTTAAGTTTTAATGTGTCGAATAACAAAATCGCTTTTAGTGATTTCAATTCGGATACCGATTTTGAGCAATTATTGTTTCAAGGTTCAAGTCCGGTAAACGCCCGAATTGATACTGAAATTCTAGGTCCGGGATTTGCAATGCGTTGGCAAAAATGGGGATTTGCTATTACAACAAAAGCCTATGCCAAATTTGACATGGTAGATATTGATCCTACCATCGGAAATGCAATTACCAATAACAATATCATATTAAACACAACCCTTTTAAACAATCCAGGCAATCAAAGACTAAGCGGAACTTCCTACGGTGAAGTTGGTTTGTCTGCGGCTCGTACTGTTTTTGAAACTGAAAAACATCGTTTCAGCGCGGGTGTTACTTTGAAAATACTATTTCCGGGTTCTTACTCTAACTTTGGTTTGAGCAACCTTAACGGAACCGTTAACGAAAATGCCTCAGGGGCTTATTTGACAACCAATTCACCTGCTAGTTTAAACATTGCTTACTCCGGAAATCTGGCGGAAAGTTTTACCAATTTTGATGATTACAGTAAATCTATTTTTGGCGGATTAAACGGTTTTGCCGGAGATATCGGTTTTAATTACCAATGGAAAAAAGGAAAAGATTACAAAGTAAATGCCGGTTTAGCCATTAGAAATATTGGCAGTATGACTTTTAAAGACGATAATAATTCGTCAACCAATTATGTTTTAGACATCCAACCAACTGTTCAAAACCCACAAGGTTTAGATTTGAGCAGCTTTGAAGATGTTGACAGTCTTAGAGATGTTGAGCAGATACTTACTGATAGTGGTTATTTAACACAAACTAGCGGTGAGACTAATTTCAAAGTAAAATTACCAACCGTACTTTCCACTTATGCTGATTTTAGAATTATTCCCAAAATTTATGTAACGGCTTATTTGCAACAAAAGCTAAACGAAGATGCTGGCAACGAGCAGATTACCGTTCCTAATATTTTCAGTATTACGCCAAGAGTAAATTTAGGCTTCTTTGAAACTTATGTTCCGGTTACTTTTAATGAAATATCAGGGACGAATGTTGGCCTTGGATTTAGATTAGGCGGTTTTTATCTTGGTACAAGTTCTTTAGTATCGGCTTTAATTAGCGATAGCAAACAAGGTGATATTTACACCGGATTCCGTTGGGCATTTCTGTAACAAAAAATAAAATTGTCTGTTAAAAAATCCTATATTAGCCTAGCTAACAGAACCTACTATGATTTTTAAAACGGACCTCAATTACAGAAAACAATCGTTACTGAAATTACTAAATGCCGTTCAGGAACAGGAAGTCGAAATCATTCAGGCTTTGTATGATGATTTCAAAAAACCGGCTTTTGAAGCGGTTGTAACTGAAACCAGTTATGTAGTAGCTGAATTAAAACATACGATCAAAAACATCAATAAATGGGCAAAACCTAAATGGGTTTTGCCTTCTTTTTTAAATTTTCCATCTACCGATTATCTGTATAAAGAACCTTATGGTAAAGTACTGATTATCGCACCTTGGAATTATCCGTACCAATTGGCTTTGGCGCCATTAATTGCAGCCGTTGCAGCCGGAAATCAAGTCATAGTAAAGCCATCGGAGTTGACACCGAATACTTCTAAAATTATTGCCAAAATAATCAGCGAAACCTTTGATAAAAATCATGTCGAATGTATAGAAGGCGGCACTGAAGTGGCTCAAGAATTATTGGCACAACGTTGGGATTATATTTTCTTCACCGGAAGTGTTGCTGTTGGAAAAATTATAGCCAAAGCTGCTGCGGAACATCTGACGCCGGTTACTTTGGAATTGGGCGGTAAAAATCCATGTATTATTGAACAAAGTGCCCATTTAAGATTGACTGCCAAGCGAATCGTTTGGGGCAAATTCCTAAATGCGGGACAAACGTGTATTGCGCCCGATTATCTTTTGGTTCACCATAGTATTAAACCAAAATTGATTGATTTTCTTAAAGAAGAAATCATTACAGCTTACGGAGAAAATCCGGAAAAATCACCTGATTTTCCTCGTATCATCAATAAAAAAAACTGGAAACGACAAGTGTCCTTTTTAGAAAACCAAACCGTTCTTTTGGGCGGAAAAACAACAGCTGAAGATTTTTACATTGCTCCTACTTTGTTAGACAATCCCAACTTAGAAAGTTTGGTGATGCAAGAGGAAATTTTTGGCCCGATATTACCTATTTTAAGTTATGAAACTGAAGCCGATTTGGAAGCAATAATTATGCAATATGAAAAACCGCTTTCACTATATGTTTTCACCGAAAACAAAGCTTTTGCTCAAAAAATAATGGCTAACTATTCCTTTGGCGGTGGTTGTATTAACGATACCGTAATTCATTTTGCCAATAAAAGATTACCCTTTGGCGGTGTTGGTCACAGCGGCATAGGCGCTTATCACGGAAAACTTAGTTTTGATCTTTTTTCCCATCAAAAAGCAGTGGTGAAAAAAGGGAATTGGCTTGACATTCCGTCTAGATACGCACCTTACAAAGGCAAATTAAAGACTATGAAAAAGTTATTAAATTGGTTTTCTTAAATTAAGATTTTAAAAAGCGAACAGAGTTTTTATTTTTGTGTATATTTAGTGCGAAAGTTAATATTTTAAATTCATATTGTTTAATTGATTAAACATCTGCCATACATTGAGTTATCTTTTTTCATTTGCCAATATCAATAGTTATATAATAATCGGTTTATTATTGATTATCTCATTGCTATTTTATACAGCCATCCACAAAACTTTACACAAAAAACTAAACCTCAGTAAAAGCTACTCAGAATTTGAACCCAAAGAAGAACAATTTCGAATTTATTTTCTCTTTTTTGGAATTACGATTCCATTGATAGAAACTATAGTTGATGTTTTTCAATTGCGGGCTACGCAGCACGTTGGAATTAATTTTACCGTTGGAGCACTGATGTTGCTGTTTTATTTTTTATGTAGTCAATATGATTATTTCCACAAACGAATAACCATCATTTTCCCTTTGTTTTATCTTGGTTATTTCTTCTTTATTGGCTACAACTTATTCTTTAAGCCTTTTGAAATCATCTCTTACGCGAGTTTTATTGTTGCTTTTTTTCTTTCCTATTTTGTGGCTAAAAATGTACTTCAATATTGGATTTTTGTCTTAAGCATTTTTACATTTTTAATCTTTAGCTATCAAACAGAGTTGATTGAAACCAAATTGACTGTTTTATTGGTTTGTACCTTTCTTTCTACTGTAGCCATTCATATTTCAAGACACTTAGCGCTATTGGAGACCAAAAACAAATTTCTTTTTTCCGACATTATTGTCAACAATGGAAATTCGCTGATTATGACAGCCAATACCAAAGGTGAAATTTCATTTTGTAGCGAATCAATAGAAACTATTTTAGGATATAAAGTTAAAGACGTATTAGGAATGGGCTTCTGGAAACTAACCGAAGATCCCGAATTTATTGGCGAAGCCTATCACGAAAATTTCATCAATGACCGAACTTACATCCGAAAATTAAAATGTAAAAACGGCGACTATAAATTCATCCAATGGAAAGACAAAAAGTACTCAGATGATGTAATCATAGGCATTGGACAAGATGTAACAGAGCAAATAAAAATCAAAGACCAATACCGTAGTTTGATAGAATCGGCTGCCGATTTAATCTACGAAATTGATTTGAACGCAATGGTTACCTATGTAAATCAATTCGCCGTAAAAATGCTCAATTACGAAAAAGAAGACATCTTAAGCAAGCATTTTTCCAATTTTGTCCGTGCAGATTATCTTGACTATGTAACTGATTTTTACAAAGAAATACCCGAAAGCCAAGAATACAATGATTTAGTGTTTCCGTTGCTAAAAAAAGACGGAGAGACCATTTGGGTTTCTCAAAAAGTGACTTTAAAAAGAAATGATTTTGGCGAAGTTATTGGCTATTCGGCCATTGCCAGAGATATTACTTTGGTTAAAAATCTAGAGATCGAACATTACAATCGAAGTAAAAAAGTTAGAATTCACAATGAAACATTAAAAGTTTTAACTTCTCAAAGTTATTCCAACAAAGATACGTTTAACGGAATTCTCAAGAACATACTCAAAGTAGCATCAACAAATTGTTCAATTGATCGCGTTGGTTATTGGTCATACATTCCGGAAGGATTAAAATGTGAAAGCTTGTATTATTTAAAAAGTGACCGTTTTGAGAAAAACTTTTTCTTAGGAAAAGAAGCATATCCCAACTATTTTGAAAACATTGAAACCGGTATGCAAATCGTAGCTTCGAATGTTTACAACAACTCAATTACCCAAGAACTTTGCTATGATTATATTCCCAAAAACGGTATTATGTCATTGCTTGACACGCCAATATTTATCAATGGAAAAATAATTGGAATACTGTGTTTTGAGAAAACCGAAAATGCTTTTGAATGGGACAATGAAGACATCAACTTTGCGCGTTCTATAGCCGATTTAATAGCGATTGCCATCGAATCACAATTGCTACTCGAATCAGACAAAAAGCTGTCTTACAAGAGTGAAATTTTGACCGTAATCAGTAAAAATATTGACAAATTCTTACTCAACAAAAACACTGATGAAACCCTTAAAGGCATTGTAAATGAAATTGGGAAAGTATTGAAAGTCGATAGGATTTCTTTTTTTGCTAAGAATGAAAAAGACATTCTTTACTATCAAAAACACCGTTGGTTAGCCACTGAAAATGGATTTGCACAACCAAGAGAAACATTGCAGAACATAACGCCAAATATGCTTTCCTATGTGATGAAATTCATGGAGGAAAATTATTATTACGCTGCTATAGTCAGAAAAATAAAAGATGAAACCACACGAAAATTCTTAGAAGCTTTTGAAATTAAATCTGTTTTGTTTCTTCCTATTTTTGTCAAAAATGACTTGCACGGCTTTTTAGTTTTTGATGATTCTACTCTTGAAAGAGCTTGGTCTATTGATGAAATTACGATATTACAATCATTGGCTAATAACATTTCTTCTGCGTTTGAGAGAAACATCAATGAAGGTATCATCAAAGAAAGTGAAGAAAAGTTTAGACTTTTAGCCAATAACATTCCCGGAACGGTTCATCTTTCAAAATATGATGAAAAATGGTCAAAAATTTACCTTAATGACGAAATAGAAAAACTCACAGGCCATCCTAAAGAAGATTTCTTGAACAATAAAATATTTTACATCGATTTGGTACATCCTGATGATATAAATATCGTTAAGGACAAAGCAGATGAATTATTTAAAAACAAGCAAAAAGTTCATTTAATCTATAGAATAGTCAATAAATCAGGACAATCAATTTGGGTAGAAGAATTTGGCGAACCTATTTTCAAGAACAATGATATTGTATATATAGTTGGGATTTTCATTGACATCACCACAAGAATAGAAGCCGAAGAAGCCATCAAAGCGAAAAATTATGCAGAAGCGGCTAATAGAGCCAAATCAGAATTCTTAGCCAATATGAGTCACGAAATCAGAACGCCTTTGAACGGAATCATAGGTTTCACTGAACTGTTGATGAATACCAATTTGGAAAATATCCAAAAAAAATACATGAATACCATCAACCAATCAGCTAACTCTTTGATGGAAGTTATCAATAACATTCTCGACTTCTCTAAAATAGAATCAGGCAAATTGGAACTCGATGTTGACAAAATCAATATCACCGAATTACTGAATCAAGTAGTAGATTTGATTCAATATGAAGCCAATCTCAAAAACCTAAAACTCAATCTAAATATTGAAAAAGAGGTTCCAAAATACATTTGGGTAGATTACATTCGCCTAAAACAAATCTTAATCAACTTGCTAAGTAATGCTGTTAAATTTACGGAAAAAGGCAGCATAGATTTATCTGTTACTACCTTCAAAGTAATCGACGAAGACAGTATTCAATTACAATTTGCAGTTAAAGACACGGGAATCGGCATTAAAAAAAGTAACCAACTAAAAATATTTGAAGCATTCTCTCAAGAAGACAATTCAACATCTAAAAGGTTTGGCGGAACCGGTCTAGGGCTTACTATTTCAAACCAACTTTTGAGTTTAATGAATAGCAAATTAGAGCTAACCAGCGAACCTAATAAAGGAAGTGAGTTTAGTTTTATTTTAGATGTAACTTATTCTAATTTATCTACAGAAAACAATAAATCGATTGATTATTCAGAAAAATCAAACCATGCTTCAAATGTTATCACCACAGCAGACAAAGTTATTTTTATCGTAGAAGACAATAAAATTAACATGCTTTTAGCCAAAACATTGGTCAAACAAATTTTACCAAATGCACAAATTATAGAACTCGAAAACGGTAAAGAAGCTTTTGAAAAAGTACAAACTGTAACGCCTGATTTAATTTTGATGGACATTCAAATGCCCATTATGAACGGTTATGAATCAACCGTAGCCATCAGACAATTGCCAAATGCTTCAGACATTCCAATCATAGCATTAACCGCCGGAACAGTGGTTGGTGAAAAAGAAAAATGTATAGAAAACGGAATGAACGATTATATTCCGAAACCAATAGATAAAGAACTATTAGAAAAAATCATTAAAGATTTAATGAAGTTGAATTAAAAATTACAAACTCATGAAATGGCAAAAAAAAGAAAGTGAGAATTTTGAAGACCGTAGAGGCATGTCTGGCGGTGGCAAAGCACTTTTAGGTGGCGGAGTTATAGGAATTATAGTTTTGTTACTCCAAATGTTCGGTGGCGAAACCGGACAAACCATAGGCAATATAATCCAACAAACGCAAGGAACCGAAACACAAGTTGAAGGCACAAAAACCCGAGAATTATCAGCTGAAGAAAAAGAATTGGGAGAATTCTCTAAATCTTGTTTTGTGTACAACAACGAAACTTGGGCTACAATTTTCCAAGAAAACAATATGGATTTTGAAGAGCCCGGCATGGTCATTTTTGACGACGGTGTCAACACAGGTTGTGGGAGTGCAACCTCGGCTTCAGGCCCTTTCTATTGTCCGGCTGACAAAAAAATATACATGGATTTACGCTTTTTTGAAGAATTAAAAACCCGATTTGGAGCCCAAGGTGGTGATTTTGCCATTGCTTATGTAATCGCACATGAGATGGGACATCATTTGCAAACTATCTTGGGAACTTCCGGAAAAGTTCGTCAGTTACAACAAAACAAAAGCAAGACCGAAGCAAATAAACTTTCGGTTGCCTTAGAATTACAAGCTGATTTTTACGCCGGTGTTTGGGCACATTACAACAAAAACCTTTTGGAAGAAGGCGACATAGAAGAAGCTTTGAGTGCGGCTCATGCTGTAGGTGACGATGCCATTCAAAGCAAAATGCAAGGTCATGTTCAACCCGATAGTTTCACCCATGGAACTTCGGAGCAAAGAATGTATTGGTTCAAAAAAGGTTACAGCTCAGGCGATATTAAACAAGGCGATACTTTCTCAGCACTAATCGATTAAAAAAATCAGTTATTTTTAACAAAACTCACAATTTAAAAATTAAATGTCGCCTTTTTTGCATATATCATAAATCGTGTCTAACAAGCTAATTTTAAAGACAATTTCAATTCATTTTGAGGTTGTCTTTTTTAATTTTGTAATGCAAAAAACGAAAATAAATGAAAGCAGGCATCGACAGTATCGCATTTGATATTCCGCAATTATACCTACCAATAACTACTTTAGCGGAAAATAGAAACATTGAAGCCGACAAGCTTATCAAAGGCTTGGGTTTACACAAAATGAGCTTTTTGGATGTTCATCAAGATGTAGTCACCATGGCTTCGAATGCGGCTTTAAAACTCATCCGACAAGAAAATTTAAACCCAAAAGAAATTAACCGAATTTATGTGGGAACCGAAAGCGGAGTCGATAGTTCAAAACCTGTGGCTTCATATGTTGTATCGAATTTGGAAAATGTTTTAGGCGAAGGCAGTTTCCGAAATTGTGATGTAGTCGATTTGACTTTTGCCTGCATTGGAGCGATTGATGCATTGCAAAATTGCCTCGATTACATTCGGTTAAATCCAAACAAAAAAGCGATGGTAATTGCTTCTGACAATGCCAAATACGATTTAAATTCGACGGGAGAATACACTCAAGGCGCCGGTGCTATTGCGATGCTAATCACTGCTGAACCAAGAATTTTGAGCTTTTCAAATGAAGTAGGTGTTTCAACAGAAGGCGTTTTTGACTTCTTTAAGCCTCGTCGTTCTGTCAGTAAAGAAGATTTACCTTTAAACCATAATCCCGAATGGCATGGTGTTTTAGAAAATGAAATTTCAATCTACAAAGAACAACCGGTATTCGACGGACAATATTCGAATCAGTGTTACATCAACCGAATTTCTGAAGCCTATGAACATTACAAATCCGAAAGCAACCAAAGCGGAAAAATCTATGAAAACTGGGCAAATATTTTAATGCATCTTCCCTATTGCTTTCAAGGCAGAAGAACTTTTATCAAAATTTTTGCCAAAGAAAATCCGGAATTATTAGATGCTCAAGTCGGAGAAACCACCAAAGACAAAATCAAAGCCTTAGCCAAAAGTCCGGAATATTTAGCTTTAGTAAATGACAAGATTTTGCCTTCTGAAATCGCTTCAGGACAAATTGGGAATATTTACACCGGTTCTATTTTCTTAGGATTATTGTCCACGCTTTGTTATCATTTCAAACAAAATTCAGATTTGACCAATAAAAAATTGGGATTCATCGCCTACGGAAGCGGTTCCAAGTCAAAAGTCTTCGAAGCCGAAGTTAATACTGAATGGCAATCAGCCATAGAAAAAGTAAAACTTTTTGAGGCTTTGGAACAATGCAAAGCTATTGATTTCCTAATTTATGAAAAACTCCATAAAAAAGAAGTAAAACAATCTGTTATTGCTCCGAAAAATGAGTTTTATTTGGATTCGATTGAAAAAGAAAATCCGGTATTGGTTGGCGCGAGGTATTATAAATTCAAATCATGAAATGATTTTGACTTGGTTCCGACTTCAGTCGGAACACTCTTTGTCAGTAAACATCTCCTCAATCTCGTCCTCAAAAGATTTTTTTCCATGGTGTTTTTCTTGATTTTTGATATAATTCCTAACCTTATTCAAAACTGATTCTGAAACCGAAGAAGCATAAAATCCTTCTTGCCATTCAAATTTTCTACCGCTTAAATTCGGAAACAAATGATTGTTTTTGTTAATCCAAAATGAAGATTCACCTTTGATAAGTTGCATTATTTTATCAACACTCTGATTAATATTCAGTGCAATTAAACAATGACAATGGTCTTCAAAGCCATTAATAAAATCAATATAAATTTCTTTTGAAATGGCATTTTCTTTGATGTGCTTCCAAATCAATTCACGAGATTCCTTTGTGTTTAAAAAAGGAGTTCTGTTTTTTGTACTCCAAACAAAATGGATGTATATTTTTAAATAGGGCATAAATCTTATTTTATAATTAATCTTCATTTAAAATCCTCCAGCTGAAGCTGGAGGCAAGGCAGTATAATTTTTTCAAAATTATCCCAACCAACCCTCTCTATCTAAACTCCGATATTGAATCGCTTCTGCAATATGATTAGAACTAACAGTTTCCGCTTGTTCTAAATCGGCGATAGTTCTTGAGACTTTCAATATTCTGTCATAAGCCCTAGCAGATAAATTCAGTCGTTCCATGGCCACTTTCAAAAGCTGTAAGGAAGTGTCGTCTAAAGCACAATAAGTTCTGATTTGTTTGGTACTCATTTGTGCATTGTAATGAATGTTATCCAATGCTTCAAACCGTTGTGATTGAATTTCTCTGGCTTTGGTCACGCGTTCCCGAATTAACACACTACTTTCTGCGGGACGAGTTTCAGTAAGTTTTTCAAATGGAACCGGCGTGACTTCAATATGTATATCAATTCGGTCTAATAATGGTCCGGAAATCTTGCTTAAATAGCGTTGCATTTCAGCTGGTGATGAACTAACCGGCGCATCAGGATCGTTGAAATAACCTCCCGGACTAGGATTCATACTCGCAACCAACATAAATGATGACGGATAAGTAATGGTGAATTTGGCTCTAGAAATCGTCACTTCTCGGTCTTCCAACGGTTGTCGCATCACTTCCAAAACTTCTCTTTTAAACTCAGGTAGTTCATCTAGAAACAAAACACCATTGTGTGCTAAAGATATTTCTCCAGGTTGCGGATAACTGCCACCGCCAACAAGCGAAACCGATGAAGCTGTGTGATGCGGACTACGAAAAGGTCTTTGGTTCATCAAACCGGCATCTTTTATTTTGCCGGCTACGCTATGAATTTTAGTGGTTTCCAATGCTTCTTTCAAAGTCATTGGTGGTAAAATACTCGGTAATCTTTTGGCTAACATCGTTTTTCCGGAACCTGGTGGACCAATAAGAATAATGTTATGACCACCCGCGGCAGCAATTTCCATGCACCGTTTGATGCTTTCCTGTCCTTTCACATCGGCAAAATCAAATTCGGGAAAATCAAGTGTTTTATAGAACTCATGTCGGGTGTCGATTACCGTAGGTTCTATCGTTCCTTTACCTTCAAAAAAATCAATGACTTGCAACACATTTTCTACGCCATAAACCTCTAAACCGGTTACAATAGCTGCTTCTTTTACATTTTGAATCGGTAGAAAAAACCCTTTAAAACCTTCTTCTTTGGCTTTAATGGCAATAGACAAAGCGCCTTTTATGGGTTGTAAGCTTCCGTCAAGTGACAATTCACCCATAATGACATATTGACCAACTTCATCGGCTTTAATTTGTCCGGTGGCGGCTAAAATTCCGATAGCCAAAGTCAGGTCATAAGCCGAACCTTCTTTGCGCAAATCGGCTGGCGCCATATTGATGATGATTTTCTTTACCGGTAAACTATAACCATTGTTTTTTAATGCCGCAGCAATGCGATAACTACTTTCTTTAATAGCATTATCAGGTAACCCAACTAAATGATAACCAACACCTTTGTCAATATTGACTTCTACAGTTATAGTTGTTGCTTCTACCCCAAAGACAGCGCTTCCAAAGACTTTTACCAACATAAAATACTTACATTTTTAAACAAATATAAGTATTGTTTTACAGATATAATTGCAATACTTTAAAATAATTTTAATACTATTAGTTTCAATTTAGTATTAAATTTGTATAAACCTACCATTATGACAACTACCAAACAAATCCTCAAAGAAAATAGACGCCTCAGAATACTCGAGGAATACAAAATCTTGGATACTGAGAATGAGAGTGATTTTGATGAAATAACAAAATTAGCTTCTGAAATATGTAATACTCCAATTTCATTAATCTCATTTGTTGACGCTAATCGACAGTGGTTTAAATCAGCTCATGGTTTGTCTATCAAAGAAACACCAAAAAATGTGTCTTTCTGTGCACATGCCATTCAAAGTGATGAGATTTTCATAGTAGAAGATGCCCGTGAAGATAATCGTTTTAAAAATTCACCCTTAGTGACTGAAGATCCAAATATTGTTTTTTATGCGGGAATTCCTTTAATGGATGCAGAAGGTTTTTCACTGGGAACTTTATGTGTTATTGATCATCAAACTAAAAAATTGAATAGTTTCCAGGAAAGAGCACTAAAAACACTCAGTAATCAAGTAATCAAGTTAATGGAACTCAAAAGATTAAATTATCAATTGAATGTTAGAAATAATATTTTAGACAATAACTACAAATATTTAGAGAGTTTTTCTCATGTAATATCACATGATATAAAATCACCTTTGAACAATATTTTGAGTTTAACTAACCTACTTCAAGATGGATTTGGCGAAAAAATAGATGATGAAATTAAAATGTATATAAACTTCATACAAGAATCTTCATCCAAATTAAAGGATTACATTGATGCAACTTTAAAAACCTATAAAGAAGGAAATATTTCTGTCAATGATAAAAAATTCTTCTCTCTTAATAGTGTCGTAAAAAACTGTAATAAGTTGCTCAATCCCACCAAGGAATATGAAATTAATTTACATCAAAATATTGAAATATTCAATCACAAATCCTACTTTGAACAAATCTTATTAAACCTCATCAGCAATGCAATCAAATACAATGACAAGCCTAAAGTAATCATAAATATTGATGTTGAATTTGAAGATGGTTATTGTAACTTGAGCGTTAAAGACAATGGAATTGGCATAGAAAATGATAAACTAGACAAAATATTTGATATGTATACGACTTTGGATAAAGTCGACCGATTTAACAATATTGGCACCGGAATTGGTCTTTCAACAGTTAAAAACTTGGTAGAACGAATAGATGGAGAAATAAGTGTTAAATCAAAATTGGGTGAAGAAACCGAATTTATTATCAAATTTAAACCCTAAATCACTGCACATTATCACTCATCAATTCACTCTTGTTTTTAGCATACTGATAGCCTTTGTGCCACCAATCTTTCATTTTGTCTTTGTTAAAAATCAATGCATTATCTGTCAATTGTGTTGGTGTATAGTATAAATTGAGTTTAGCATCTTTGTTCTTAGCCGCCAATTTCCCAATAGTGATATCATGTTTTTCTACTTGTGTCAAAAGTGTTTGAAACAAATCAATCATCAAAGAAAAAGGATTGCTACCAATCTTTTTGGTACGAACTTGAACTTCGGTTTCCAAAATAACTACGTCGACTTCAGTAGCACCACGCTTTATAGCTTCGCGTATCGGAACCAAACTCGAAAATCCGCCATCGCCATATTCGTAACCATTTTTGGTGACCAAACTCATAAACGGAATGTAATTACAGGAAATCCAAATCCATTCGCAAAACTCTTCGTAATCATAATCTTTAATCGATTTGTATTCGACTTCGTTTTTGGAAAGATTTGTGACTGTAACAACAACTTCGCAAGCAGTTGATTTGAGCAAAACAAACTCTTCTCGGGTAAAATTTTCTTTAATGTATTCCAAAAGTTTATGGCTTTCGCCAAAAGTTCTCCTGCCTTTTAAAAATTGTTTCAAAACGTTCCAATGATTGATGGAAACGGTTTCATGTGGTGTGTTTTTATTTTTAACGACAAACGGACTAATGTCAAAAATACTGCGCATATTGACATTAGAATAGATATTGTAAATCTTATCAACTTCACCCAAAGCCAAGTGCGGAATTAACAAACTACCGGTTGAACTGCCTATGAGAATATCATACTCACAACCATTTTCCTGCATCAGATATTGCGCCACGCCACCGGCAAACGCCCCTTTACTTCCACCACCCGAAATCACTAAGGCTCTCATGGTTTTTCGCTTAACAGTTTTTGCAGTTGGTTTTTATCGGCTTCGGGTAATGTGGGTAGTAACGTCTCAAAAGCAGTACGAAAACTATCTTCTTTCAATAATTTTCTGATATTGTCACGACCAAACTTGCTGAACTGCCATTTGTGATGGGTTGTAGCATTGACCAAACTTTTTAAAACTGCAGTATCTTTATTATTAATAGACAACATATTGACAATGGCATTTTGGCGCACCGAGCTTTCATATTTAGCCGAAGTATAATCCACTAATTCATTGTAAAATCTTGATTTTTCTTCACTTTGATTTTCATCTGAAAGAATGGAAAAAGTTAAAAACAAAATCCTCAAACTCTTGTCATTTCCACCAATCCAATCTTTTGCTTTCGATAAATAAACGCTTCTGCTTTCCGGAAAGTTTTTCCACAAATTCATAAAAGCAATTTCTTTGGTTTCATAAGAAGCATCGTCTAACAATGATTCATATTGCGATTTAAATTCTAACGGAATTTCAGTGGTAAATTCTGCTACAGTTTGACGAACCTTGATGTCATTAGTTTGCATAGCCAAAGTCAAAAAAGCAACCTTATCGCTAAACGCAATGTCTTTCAATTGGTAAACAATCTCAGTTTTCACAGGATAAAAAGCATCGGATTTCAATAAATCTGTAAACTTTTGTTGGTTCTCTGTCAGTGACTTTTTACGCAGTTGCTGGGTTTCAAAAAGCATTCGCATAAAGGCATTTTTCTTTAACAAGGCATTGGCTTCTTCGGTTTGAAAATGATAATCTTCGAGCCAAACTTTTTTGAATTCATCTGTATTGAATGCAGGCGCAACTTTCTTGATTTCGGCTAAAAACTCATCTGTTTCGACATTCTTATACTGGTACTTTTTCAAATAGGTTTTGACTGCTTTTTGGAACAATTTCGGACCAATAGCTTCGCGAATGACATGCAAAGCCCAAGCGCCTTTTTGGTAAAACGACAACGAACTTGCTTTTTCATGCATTACCGGAATCGTATCGGTTTTGGCTGCATTTTTCAACTGCAACGACGTTCGATACAATTGATGGTAAAAATAATCCTCACCAAAAACTTCGCGTTCCGCTAACAAAGCGTAATAAGTCGCAAAACCTTCTTGTAGCCAATGATTTTTCCCTGATTTTGCCGTAACCAAATCACCAAACCATTGGTGTGCCAACTCATGTGCGTTGACATTGACATAATTTCTATCGTTAAAACCAATCTCATCCACTACAAAATCTTGGGCAAAAATGGTACAACTCGTATTCTCCATGCCGGCATAAAGAAAATCTTCAACGGGAACTTGCTTGTAAATTTGCCATGGATATTTATAACCGATTTCTTGCTCTAAATAATCAAATATTTTTTTCGAATGTCTGTACGTTGATTCAAACTTCGCCGTGTCTTTCGGTTGGATAAAAAACTGCAACGGAATACTAGATTTTGAAGCGATGACTTTGTTCCTGAAATCGCCAATAACAATAGCCAATAAATAGGAAGACATTGGTTTTTGCATTTCATAAAGCCATATTTTTTTGTCTTTGTCCGGAAATACTTCCTTTAAAACACCATTGGCCAATACATTACAATTTTTATCATAAATCACATTCAAATTAAAAACCACTTTTTCATTGACATCATCAAAACTCGGTAACCAATGACTGGTGTATTTGCCTTGTCCTTGTGTCCAAATTTGGTTGCTTCCGGCGTTAAAATACATGGTTTGCTTAGGAAATGCTTGATAGGCAAATCTGAGTTTATTTTTTCCTTTTGTAAAACCTTCAAATAAAACCAACTCTTTGTTGCTATTTTTAAATTTTACCGGTTTTCCATTAATCTCAACTGTGCTAAAAGTCATATTCACCGCATCAATTCTGATAGAATCAATAGCCGAAATCACTTTGAATTCATAGACAACAACGCCATTCACTTTTTTAGTATCCATCTCGGGAATTAACGAAGCATTGCATTTAATAAAATCAACTTTGGTCGTTTGTTGAGCGAAAGTTAAAGCGGTAAATAAAAGGAAAAATAGTAGGCGCATATTTGAATGTTTAGTTGTTACGAATATAAGCATTTTCAAATCTTCAAATTAAAAACTATCTTCGCTTTAACAATTTCTTACGATGTCAAACAATCTTCTCCAAACTCCTATCGAATACCTTAAAGGCGTTGGACCGCAACGCGGCGAATTGTTGCGCAAGGAAGTTGGCATTCATAAATATGAAGATTTGCTCAATTTTTATCCGAATCGTTACATAGACAGAACGCGTTATTACAAAATTAACGAACTGAACAACAATCCGGCTGAAGTTCAAATCATTGGCAAAATCATCAATATTAAAACGGTCGAATTCGGCAAAGCCAAAAAAAGATTAGTCGCTGTTTTTGTGGACGAAACCGGGCAAATGGAACTCAACTGGTTCCAAGGTCACAAATGGATTCGCGATACGCTCAAACTCAATACACCTTATGTAATTTTCGGAAAAGTAACCAACTTCAACGGCCAATACAGCATGGCGCATCCGGAAATGGAATTGCTCAACGAACACGAACAAAGCTTGCGTTCGGCAATGCAACCCGTTTATCCATCAACGGAAACGTTAACCAATCGCGGGATTTCCAATCGGGTAGTGAATAAAATGATGCAACAAGTTTTTTTGGAAACCCAAGCACAATTTTCTGAAACGTTACCGCAATATTTAATCGAGGAATTAAAGTTGATTCCGAAAAACGCCGCTTTATTCAATATCCATTTCCCTAAAAGTCCTGATCTTTTGGCGAAAGCCCAATTCCGTTTGAAGTTTGAAGAACTCTTCTTTATCCAATTACAATTGATTACCAAAAATTTGGTGCGCAAACACAAAATTAAAGGTCATCCATTTACAATCGTTGGTGATCATTTTAATAATTTCTACCAAAATCATTTGCCGTTTGAATTGACCAATGCGCAGAAAAAAGTACTCAAAGAAATCAGAAATGATATGGGTACGAATGCCCAAATGAATCGTTTACTACAAGGCGATGTTGGTTCGGGCAAAACGATTGTCGCTTTAATGGCGATGCTAATTGCGTTGGATAACGGTTTTCAAAGTTGTTTGATGGCACCGACGGAAATTTTGGCCAACCAACATTACAACGGTTTAACCGAATTAGCGAAAGATTTAAACATCAACATCAAAATACTAACCGGTTCGACTAAAACTGCTGAACGCAAGATTATTCACGAAGCGTTGGAAAATGGCAGTTTACATATTCTTATTGGAACACACGCTTTGCTGGAAGACAAGGTCAAGTTCAACAATTTAGGTTTGGCGATAATTGATGAACAACATCGTTTTGGTGTCGAGCAACGCTCCAAACTTTGGCAAAAGAACGACATTCCGCCACATGTTTTAGTAATGACTGCTACACCGATTCCGCGAACTTTGGCGATGAGTTTGTATGGCGATTTAGACATTTCTGTCATCGACGAATTACCTCCGGGAAGAAAACCGATTCAAACTGTGCATCGTTATGATAGCAACCGTTTGAAAGTTTGGAAATTCATTAAAGACGAAATTGCCAAAGGCCGCCAAATCTACATCGTTTATCCTTTAATCAAGGAAAGTGAAACGATGGACTACAAAGATTTGATGGACGGTTACGAAAGTATTTCACGAGATTTTCCGTTACCGCAATACAGCATTTCTATCGTTCATGGCAAAATGAAACCGGCCGACAAAGATGCCGAAATGAAACGCTTCGCCGAAGGCAAAACCAATATTATGGTGGCTACAACTGTGATTGAAGTTGGAGTGAATATTCCCAATGCGAGTGTAATGATTATCGAAAGCGCCGAACGTTTTGGTTTGTCACAATTGCACCAATTGCGCGGACGTGTTGGTCGTGGTGCCGAACAGAGTTATTGTATTTTGATGACTTCTTTTAAATTGTCTAGCGATAGTAAAATTCGCTTAGAAACGATGGTGAAAACCAACGACGGTTTCGAAATAGCCGAAGTCGATTTAAAACTTCGCGGTCCGGGCGACATCATGGGCAAACAACAAAGTGGTGTATTGAATTTACAAATTGCCGATTTGGTCAAAGACAAAGACATTCTCTTATTAGCTCGACATGAAGCGATGAAACTTCTAAAAAAAGATGCTTCAATGACGCTTCCCGAGCATCAGACACTTCGCGCTGTATTTATCGAACTGACGAAAAAGAAAAACATCTGGAATTATATCAGTTGACGAATATTTGTACCTACAAGTGTTAAATAAAAATTAACTGTAACTCCGCTTTCATTGGTAAGAATTAGATTTGCAGGAACAACTATCATCTAATTTAGCCCATCGCATTTCAATGAAAGCAAAAAATATAGTCATCACCATTTTAGTCATTGCTCTGGGAGGAATGATTGCATACCGAATCACCAAAAACAAAGCCGAAAAAGGGAATGATAAAAATGGTAAAAAGCCACCCATTGGTATTAGTGGATTCGTTGTAAAAGGGCAAGATTTCTCTAACACTATTTCGCTTTCCGGTTCCATTGAAGCCAATGAACAAATTGAAATCAGAAGTGAAGTTTCCGGTATTGTTGAAACGATTTCTTTTACCGAAGGAAGCAATGTCAGTAAAGGACAGGTTTTATTTAAGGTTAATGATATAGAACTCAGAGCGCAATTGGCACAAGCCAAAACCAGAGAAAGTTTATCCTCTGAAAACGAGAGAAGGGCCAAATTGCTTTTGCAAAAAGAAGCGATTAGCCAAGAAGAATACGACATCGCCAGCGCTGATTTCAGAACAGCCAAAGCACAAACCCAACTCATACAAGCACAAATTGGTAAAACTTCGGTTAGAGCACCATTTTCGGGAAAAATTGGTTTAAGAAGTATTTCTCCGGGAACTTATGTCACGCCGGCGACTTTGATTGCCAAATTAGTCAATACCAATCCGCTTAAAATTACTTTCTCTATTCCTGAAAAATATTCCACTGAAATAGATAAAAACAGTCAAATCTCTTTTACAGTTCCGAACATTACCGACAAATTCACTGCCAAAATTTATGCTTTAGAACCTGCAATTGAAGCCACAACACGAACATTGCAAATCAGAGCATTGACTGATAATTCAAGTGGAAAATTACTTCCGGGAACTTTTGCCAACATCGAATTGCCTTTGAAAAACATCAAAGACGCTATCATCATTCCAACCGAAGCGATTGTCCCGATTCAAGATGGTAAAAAAGTATTTATTGCCAATAACGGTAAGGCTAAAGAAGTAAAAATAGAAACTTTAACCCGAACCGATAAAGATATAGTAGTTACTTCCGGACTAAAAATCGGTGATACAGTATTGACTTCCGGAGTAATGTCGTTGAAAGATGAAGCTGACATCAAAGTAAAAGTTAAATAATTTTAGTATTTCAATTCACCAATCTGAAATCTGAAATCTAAAATCTAAAAATTAATATGAGTTTATCCACTTTAAGTATCAAGCGACCGGTTTTTACGATTGTAATCAACCTGACCATTGTCCTTTTTGGGATTATTGGTTACAGTTATTTGGGCGTAAGAGAATTTCCTTCGATTGACCCGGCACAAATTTCGGTGCGGACCAATTATACTGGTGCAAATGCAGAAATTATCGAATCACAAATCACCGAACCTTTAGAAAAAGCCATCAATTCCATCGACGGAATTCGAAATATTACTTCTTCAAGTAACCAAGGTTCGAGCAATATTACTATCGAATTTAAATTAGAGAAAAACTTAGAAGAAGCCGCCAATGATGTTCGTGACAAAGTATCGCAAGCCATCAGAAGCTTACCGCAAGATATCGATGCGCCGCCGGTAGTTTCCAAAGCGGATGCCGATTCTGAAGCGATTATTTCGATGACGGTTCAAAGTGATACCAAAAATGTTTTAGAATTAAGTGACTATGCCGAAAATGTAATCGCTGAGCGTTTGCAAACGATTCCCGGTGTGAGTAGCGTTCAAATTTGGGGACAAAAAAGATACTCGATGCGCATTTGGATTGATCCCATAAAATTGAGTGCTTACGGCATTACCGTTTCGGAAGTCAGAGCCGCACTCGAAAAACAAAATGTCGAATTGCCTTCGGGAAAATTAACCGGCGCCAATACTGAATTGATGGTGAAAACCATGGGAAATTTATCCAACGAAACCGAATTCAACAACATCATTATCATTGCAAATGCCGATAAGATTGTACGCTTAAGCGATATCGGTCGAGCCGAATTAGGTCCGGAAAATCTTGAAACCCAATTGAAAGCCAATGACCAACCGATGGTAGCTTTGGCTATTATTCCGCAACCGGGCACCAATTATTTAGATATAGCTGAAGAATTTTACAAACAATTTGACAATTTCAAAAAAGATTTACCCAAAGACATTCAAATTAATGTCGCTTTAGACAACACACTATTCATCAAAAAATCAGTAGTTGAAGTTGCCGAAACCCTTATGATTTCTATCATTTTGGTAATCTTGATTATCTTTTTATTTTTCCGTGATTGGTCTATTGCTTTCCGACCGTTGATAGATATTCCCGTTTCATTGATTGCCACGTTTTTTATCATGTATTTGTGTGGCTTCTCGATAAATGTGTTGACTTTATTAGCCATTGTTTTAGCCACCGGATTAGTAGTTGACGACGGAATTGTGGTCACAGAAAACATCTTCAAAAAAGTCGAAGAAGGCATGTCGCCTATTGAAGCGGCCATCAAAGGCTCGAATGAAATTTTCTTTGCCGTAATTTCGATTTCCATCACTTTGGCGGCGGTTTTTTTACCTATCATTTTCTTAGAAGGTTTTGTCGGGCGATTGTTCCGAGAATTTGGCGTCGTCATTGGCGCGGCTGTGTTGATTTCTGCTTTTGTTTCGTTGACGCTTACGCCAATGTTGAACGCGTATTTGATGAAAGGAGGCAAACAAAAGAAAACCAAGTTCTACACATTCACCGAACCTTATTTTGAAGGTTTAAACAAAGGCTATGCTTCTGCTTTGGAAAGTTTTATGCAAAAAAAATGGTTGAGTTTCCCTATTGTCATTGTGTGTCTTGGATTAATTGGGTTGTTCTTCTCAATTCTACCAAAAGAAACTGCTCCTTATGATGACCGAAATTTAGTTGTTGTTGGCGTAACTACTCCCGAAGGTTCAACTTATGATTACACTGATCGCTTTATGCAGGACATGTCCAACTTAATCAACGACAGCGTTCCGGAGAAAAAAATTGCTTTGGTCATAACTTCGCCCGGGTTTTTATCTTCTTCAGTCAATGCCGGAAGAGTTCGATTGGCGTTGAAAGATCCGGAAGACCGTGAGCGTTCGCAAAAAGAAATTGCCGACGATTTCACCAAATGGACCAAAAAATACTCTCAAGCTAAAGTAACTGTTTCGGAACAACCTACTATTTCTGTCAACCGTCGTGGTGGATTGCCGATACAATATATTATTCAAGCACCAAATTTTGAACAATTGCGCGAAAAAATTCCATTGTTTATGGAAGAAGCCAATAAAAATGAAACTTTCTCCAACGTTGATGTTAACCTGAAATTCAACAAACCTGAAATTAACGTTACCATCGACCGTGAAAAAGCAGAAAGTTTAGGCATTTCAGTTTTAGATGTGGCGCAAACGCTGCAACTTTCTTTGAGTGGACAACGTTTTGGTTATTTCATGCGAAATGGCAAACAATACCAAATCATCGGCCAATTTGATGAAAAAGACCGAGATGAACCTTTGGATTTAACTTCAATGTTTGTCAAAAATAATAAAGGTGAATTGATACAATTAGACAACGTGGTCAAAGTTGATGAGCAAAGTAATCCTCCACAATTATTTCACAACAATCGATACATGTCGGCGACAGTTTCTGCAGGTTTAGCACCCGGGAAAAGTATGGTTGACGGAATCGAAGCGATGGATGAAATAAAAGAAAAAGTCTTGGATGATTCTTTCACTACCGACTTAGGAGGAGAATCTCGAGATTTCGTGGAAAGTAGTTCGAATACCTTATTTGCGTTCGGATTGGCTTTACTGCTAATTTATTTGATTTTGGCAGCACAATTTGAAAGTTTTATCGATCCGTTTATCATTATTTTAACCGTGCCAATGGCAGTTGCCGGAGCATTATTTTCGCTTTGGTTGTTTGGTCAAACGTGGAATATTTTTAGCCAAATCGGAACTGTAATGTTAATTGGACTCGTTACCAAGAACGGAATTCTAATCGTTGAATTTGCTAATCAATTGCGTGAACAAGGTTTGTCGAAATACGAGGCGATTATTCAAGCTTCTGAAGCCAGATTACGACCTATTTTAATGACCAGTTTGGCGATTGCTCTGGGTGCGTTACCAATTGCACTGTCACTTGGTGCCGCTTCAACCAGTAGAATCGGAATGGGTGTTGTGATTGTTGGCGGAACTGTTTTCTCTTTAATTCTGACTTTATTTGTAATTCCGGCTTTCTATTTAATGTGGTCGAGAGCTAAGAAACACCGACCTGAATTTGACAATTTAGAAGCTTTGGAAAAATAATTTTAGCCACAGATTAACACAAATTTTCACTGATTACTTTGTTTATAAACAATATGAATCGTCAGAAACTAAAAGCGTGAATGCTCAAAATATTTAACATGAAAATTAAATCTTTATATATCGTCTTCATCCTTCTATACTTTGCGCAACAAGCAAAATCACAGGAACTTTTAAAACTGGAAGATGCTGTGAAAATAGCTTTGGAAAACAACTACGAAATCAAGTTGGCCAAAAATGATTTAAAGATCGACGAACTCGGCAACACCATTGGAAATGCCGGAATGCTGCCTACCATTAGTGCTTCAGTAGTCAACAATAATAATATCTTAAACACTACTCAAACCCAAATTGATGGTTCAGAAAGAACCTTGGATGGTGCTCGAAATTTAAATTTAACCTATGGTGTTGGTTTAGATTGGACAGTTTTTGACGGCCTAAGAATGTTTGCGCGAAAAGAACAATTGAATATTTTGCAAAAGCAAGGGGAAGCCGAATTGAAACTAGCCATACTAACCCGAATCAGTGATATTTATATAAACTATTTCGATTTGGTCCAACAGCAACAACAATTGGCGGCCATTGATACTGCCATTGTAATTTCAGAAGAAAGAGTCACAACAGCTCAAAACCGCTACAGCATTGGCAAAGCTGCTAAATTGGAAGTCTTAAACGCTCAAGTAGATTTGAATGCCGATAAAAGTCTGCGTTTGAAACAAATTGAGTTAATCAAAACGGCTAAGATTCGTTTGAACGAAATTTTAGCCCGCGATGTCCAAACCGATTTTGTCGTAACCAATGAAATTAGTGTTGATGAACAACTTAAATTTGATGAACTCAAATCTTCCGCAGACCAACAAAATCCACAAATACAAGCACAAATATTAACCAAAAACATTGCCGAACAAGAACTGAAACAAGTCAAAGCCGGACGTTATCCTACCGTGAGAATCACTTCTGCCTATAACTTTACACGTTCAGAAGCTTCTCTGGGATTTGTTACGCAATCCTCAGGACGCGGAATGTTTTATGGGATTAATGCTTCGGTTCCTATTTTCAACGGAAGTTTGCAAAATAGAAACGAAAAAATTGCTAAAGTGCAATTGGAAAACGCCAACATCACTTTGGAACAACAAAAAAGAAGTTTGGAAAGTCAATTAAATGCCGCTTTTACAAGTTATGTAACCAATTTAGAGCTGACCAAAGTAGAAGCCAAAAACTTAGACATAGCCGAGCAAAATTTAGACATTACGATGTCAAAATTCAAAATCGGAACCATTACCCCTATCGAATTCAGAACGGCACAACAGAATTTTCTGGACGCTAAAGTGCGTTACAGCAATGCAATGTACATGACCAAAATTAATGAAATCACCTTAAAAGAATTGGCCGGAAGTTTGAGTTTTTAATGTATTTTTGAGCTCAAATTACAATACAAAATGGTAAAATACGACCCGAAAGACTGGATTACTTTTATTTTTCGATTTCACAAATCAGATACCTTCAGACAATTATTTCCCATGATGATTTTCATCGGATTGTATTCAGGTGGCATTTGCTATTTGGAAGTTGAATATTGGAAATTATCACAAACCAGTCATGTGAAAAACATCTCTATCATGCACGGTATGTTGGGTTTTGTCATTTCGTTGTTGTTGGCATACCGAACCAATACTGCCTACGACCGTTGGTGGGAAGGTCGTAAACTTTGGGGTTCATTGGTGAATAACAGTCGGAATTTAGCCATCAAACTTTCAGCGATATTGAAAGACGAACACGATAAAAAGTACCTGCGTTTTTTGATTCCGACTTATGCTTCGATTTTATCCAAACACTTGAGCAACGAAGAAGTGGGCCAAATTTTATTTGAAGACGTCGAATTAAAAATCAACCACCAAAAACACAAACCCAATCAAGTGGCGCAAGTGATGTTTCAAAAGATACACGATTTGCATCAAGCCGGTAAAATTTCAGGTGATCAACTGATTATTATGAATGCCGAACTGCAATCATTTACCGATGTTTGTGGTGCTTGCGAGCGCATCAAAAACACGCCTATTCCCTATTCTTACAGTGCCTTTATCAAGAAATTCATTTTCTTTTATGTGATGACTTTGCCTTTTGGTTATGTATTTAACTTGGGATATTATGTTATTCCTGTAGTGGTTTTTATCTTTTATGTTTTGGCTTCTTTAGAATTGATTGCCGAGGAAATTGAAGATCCGTTTGGAACTGATGCCAATGATTTACCAACGGGTAAAATTGCGGAAAACATCAAACGCCACGTAGAGGAAATCTTGTGAAAATTTCTTTTTAAATCCACTATTTTAAATTTTTTTTACCGCAAATTCGCAAATTATTCCATTAAATTTGCGAATCTGCGGTTAATTAATGCTAATGCAGAATTGGGGTTAAAAACATCATCGATAAACGACACAATTTTGTTTTATCTCTCATCCGCAATAACTATATTTGCACCCTTAAAGCACAATCATGAGAATCTCTTACAATTGGTTAAAACAATTCATTAAAATAGATTTAAAATCAGAAGAAACGGCTGCCATCTTAACCGATTTGGGTTTAGAAGTAGAAGTCGTAGAAAAATACCAATCGGTTCGCGGCGGACTGGAAGGTGTTGTGGTTGGTCACGTATTGACTTGCGAAAAACATCCTGATGCCGACCGTTTGAAAATCACTACCGTTGATTTAGGCGAAGGAACACCGGTACAAATTGTTTGTGGTGCGAGTAATGTTGCGGCCGGACAAAAAGTACCTGTAGCTACTATCGGAACCAAATTATTTGACAAGGAAGGCGTTGAATTTGAAATCAAAAAAGGAAAAATCCGCGGACAAGAAAGCCACGGAATGATTTGTGCCGAAGATGAGTTAGGTTTAGGAACCAGTCATGACGGTATTATGATTTTAGACGAAAAACTAAAACCCGGAACGCCTTGTGCCAAAGTTTTCAATATAGAAAATGATGAAGTATTCGAAATTGGGTTAACCCCAAATCGTGCCGATGCCATGTCACATTATGGTGTAGCACGTGACTTGCGTGCCAGTTTGTTGCAAAAAAACAGCAATATCGAGTTGATTACGCCTTCGGTAAGTACGTTCAGAATTGACAAAAGAACTTTAAAAATTGACGTTGATGTTAAGGACAGCAAGTTGGCACCAAGATATTGCGGTGTTACGCTTTCCGGCTTAACGGTAAAACCTTCACCGGAATGGTTGCAAAACCGTTTGAAAGCGATTGGGCTTACGCCAAAAAACAACATTGTTGATGTTACCAACTATATTTTACACGATTTAGGACAACCGCTTCATGCTTTTGATGCAGCTAAAATTACCGGTAAAATTGTGGTTCAAACAGCCGATGCAGGTACAAAATTTACCACTTTGGATGATGTTGAAAGAACATTGCACGAAGAAGATTTGATGATTTGTGACGAAAAAGGACCATTGTGTATCGCCGGAGTTTTTGGAGGAAAAGGTTCTGGTGTTTCTGAAACTACGAATGCTATTTTCTTGGAAAGTGCTTATTTTAATCCGGTTTCAGTCCGAAAATCAGCTAAAAGACATGCTTTGAATACCGATGCCTCTTTCCGTTTTGAAAGAGGAATTGACCCGAATATTACTGAATTCGCATTGAAACGTGCTGCGCTTTTGATTAAAGAAGTAGCCGGTGGCGAAATCACTTCAGACATTGTAGACATTTACCCTAAAAAGATTGAAGACTTCCCGGTTTTGTTAAACTTTGATAAAACGACAAAACTCATCGGGCAAGAACTACCTAAAGAAACCATCAAGAAAATCTTGGCTTCTTTGGACATCAAAGTCAATAGCGTTTCCGATGTTGGTTTAGGATTAATCATTCCGTCATACCGTGTTGATGTGCAACGCGAAGTCGATGTGATTGAAGAAATCCTGAGAGTTTACGGTTACAACAACATCAATTTTACGAAGAAGTTGAATGCTACGGTTTCCAATTCGGCACGAACAGAAGATTATAAAGTACAAAACATTGTTGCCGCTCAATTGAATGGTTTAGGTTTCCACGAAATGATGGCGAATTCATTGACAACGCCTGATTATGTTGGTTTATCTGAAATGTTGAAAGAAGAATACAACGTAATGATGTTGAATCCGTTGAGTAATGATTTATCGGCAATGCGTCAGTCGATGTTATTCTCGGGTTTAGAAGCTGTTTCCTATAACATCAACCGCAGAAATGGCGATTTGAAATTATTCGAATTAGGAAAAACCTATCATAAAGAATTGAACGGTTACAACGAACCAAAGCACCTGACTTTATTCGTGACCGGAAATAGAAATGAAGAAAGCTGGACGAATGCCCAAAAACCTTCTGATTTCTTTTTATTTAAAGGCTATGTTACTTCGATTTTGGACAGATTAGGGATTACCAAAGTGCAAAACAAACCGGTAACTTCGGATGTCTTTGCGGAAGGTTTGGCCATAGCACAGGGCAATGATACTTTAGTGGAATTTGGTACCGTGAAAAAATCGATTTTGAAACATTTCGATATCAAACAAGAAGTGTTCTTTGCTGATTTCAATTGGAACTTAGTTTTGAAACTAATTGGCAGTAAAATCAAATTTACAGACATTCCGAAATATCCTGAAGTAAGAAGAGATTTGGCGCTTTTAGTTGATAATTCCGTTGCTTTTGATGCCATTTACAACATTGCGCGTCAAACCGAGAAATCGCTCTTAAAAGACGTGAATTTGTTTGATGTGTATCAAGGTAAAAATCTTCCGGAAGGCAAAAAATCGTATGCGGTGAGTTTCACTTTACAAGACAATTCCAAAACCTTAACCGACGAGCAAATAGACAAAATCATGAGTAAGTTGCAAAAGAATTTGGAAAGTGAAATTGGTGCCAGTTTGAGATAATTTATACAATGTTCACAAATACAAAAAAGCCTCGAGAATCTCGAGGCTTTTCTTTTACACAAAACGTTTTCGAAGTATTGAGTATAAATTATGATTTAGGCGTCACTACAGCATCTATCACATGAATCACACCATTAGATTGGTTGACATCAGCGATGGTTACTTTGGCGCTATTCCCATTTTCATCGGTTAAGTAAACCTCACTTCCTTTTGTCCAAGCTGTCAAAGTTCCACCACTTACCGTTTTCAAAGTCGCTTTACCATTTCCTTTTTTGATGGCTGTAGCAATATCGGCTGCGCTCATTTTACCGGCTACTACGTGATAGGTTAAAATGGTTTGCAATAGCTTTTTGTTTTCCGGTTTTAATAAAGTTTCTACAGTTCCTTTTGGCAAATTGGCGAAAGCCTCGTTGGTTGGGGCAAAAACGGTGAATGGTCCTTTACTTTGTAAGGTTTCCACCAAATCGGCTGCTTTAACTGCGGCAACTAAAGTCGTATGGTCTTTAGAATTTACAGCATTTTCAACAATGTTTTTGGAAGGATACATTGGCGCGCCACCTACGGTAACAGTTTTTTGCTTCGCCAGTTCGCTTGCGCTCGAGTCATTTTGTGCCAAAGCTTCACTGCTTATCATTACGGTCAACGCAAAAAAGGCAGATGTTAAAAAATTTTTTGTTTTCATAGCAAATGAATTGTTTTAAGTTATGACCTCATTTACGCCACAGTTTCGTTTTCGGTTTTGTAATGCTATATTTTTCTGAAAAGTTTAACAACTGTAGAGAACCGAATTCTAAGTCAGGAAACTTGAAAAACAAAAAATAAATTTGTAATTTAGAAATTCTAAAACACCAAATATCAACCATTTAATATCTTCTTAGAATGTTGGTAAACAAGTTAGACCTCGAAAAAGAATTGCTTTCCAAAAGAAGAAAGTTTAAAGCCGAAGCCGAAATTTTGGCAGAAGTGCAATCGATTTTTACCGAAAATGATTTGGTTCGTGAACAGATTTCTCAAAAGTTGCAACAGAAAAGTTCAACAAAACCAAATCAACTCAACTTTGACTTACTAGAAGCCGATAAAATTTTCCATTTGGAACAAATTAAGTCGCTTTGTATTGAGTATCGCTTGCGTTTCTTAGACAGTAATATCTTCAAAAATGAAATTCCGGAAGAAGCCATTTCTAAAATCAGAATGATGGAGAAAGCACACAACACTTCCTTAGAAGGCTTTAAAATTATTGCACCAAGCAAAGCGTTTCATTTGTTAAACTATGATGATCCGTTATTGTTTGTTCCGATTGGAAACAATTACTTTTACTTAATTCACCAATGGGGAACCGAGATGAATCCGTGGCGAAAGCTGATGGTTTTACCGATAAAAAATTTGGGCAATTTTACCATAACAAGTATTCTTCTGAGTATAATGATTGCTTTCTTGGTACCAGAAAACAACTTGAGTAAATCGGTTCCGTTAGCTTCCTTGATTGTATTTCTTTTTGCTTTCAAATCCATCTTTGCGGTTTTTGCCTATTACTTTTTTATGATGGGTAAGAACTTCAACGAGGAAATTTGGCAACGGCAGTATTATAATAATTAAGTGTTTTTTTCGTTGTAATTATATAAGCATCATGCGATTGTTTAACTTAATGCAATGAATTATGGAAGAAAATAATTATAGTTCCCGTATTGTAAAAGAAAAATTCAAAACCAAAAAGCTAAAACCCAGAATAGATTTAGCCGCTATGGTTAGTGTTTCCTTTTTGTTAATCATATTCTTTATGGTTACAGTAGAATTGGCGAGGCCACAGGCGATGGATTTGGGTTTGCCTGAAGGTGGTTGCGGTCCAGATGACGGGATTACAAGTTGTGGTGTTTGGCCGACTAGAGTGATAACTTTACTTTTAGATGATGACGACAAAATAATTAGTTATCGCGGATTATTGGAATATCCTGAGGAGAAGCCAAAGAAAATTGGCTATGGTAAGCATGGTATCCGAAAAGAACTGATACGTTCCAATAAGCAAATTTTACAAGTAACAGGAGACAATGATAGAGGCGCAATCGTAATCATAAAACCCAGCAAAAATTGTAACTACGGAAATTTGATAGATATATTGGATGAAATGGCCATAAACAAAATAGGTACTTATGTCATTGTAAATGACTACACTCCGGATGAAGTAAAATTATTAGCTTCAAAATAGTTCTATAAAAAAAAGCCTCGATTACTCGAGGCTTTTCTATTATTCAAAAACAAGAATTATTTCTTTTTCTCGTTTTTTTCCATTTTTGCTTTTAATCCGGCAAGAATGTCATTGTTATCTCCTAAAGTTGAAGCCGGAGCATTGTTATTAGAAGCTACTGATTCAGCAACCGCTTTAACATTTTTCTCTTCTTCTTCTCTGAAAATAGCAGTGTGTGAAGCCACAACTCTTTTGAATTCTTTGTTGAACTCAATTACTTTGAATTCTGCTTCTTCACCTTTTTTCAATTTCTTACCATCTTCTTTTTCTAAGTGACGTGTTGGAATAAATGCAACAACATCATCTCCGAAATCTACAGTAGCACCTTTGTCAACAATCTCAGCGATAGTTCCGGTGTGGATAGTTCCAACAGCGAAAGCATCTTCATGTTTGTCCCAAGGATTAGCCGTAGTTTGTTTGTGTCCTAAAGATAATTTACGACCGTCAACATCCAACTCTAATACTACTACATCCAATTTGTCACCTACGTTAACAAATTCTGATGGGTGTTTGATTTTCTTAGTCCATGACAAATCAGAAATATACACTAAACCGTCGATTCCTTCTTCTAACTCAACGAAAATTCCGAAGTTAGTAAAGTTTCTAACGATACCTGTGTGTTTAGAACCTACAGGATATTTAGACGTGATATCTGTCCATGGATCTTGTGTCATTTGTTTGATGCCTAAAGACATTTTTCTATCGTCTCTGTCAAGCGTCAAGATAACAGCTTCAACTACATCACCCACTTTAACGAAATCTTGAGCACTTCTTAAGTGAGTTGACCAAGACATTTCAGAAACGTGGATCAAACCTTCAACACCTTCAGCCACTTCGATAAATGCACCGTAATCAGCGATTACTACTACTTTACCTTTTACTTTGTCTCCAATAGTTAATTTAGAGTCTAAAGCATCCCATGGGTGAGCGTTTAATTGTTTTAAACCTAGTTGAATTCTTGTTTTCTCATCATCGAAATCAAGGATTACCACGTTTAATTTTTGGTCTAATTCAAGTACTTCGCTTGGGTGATTGATTCTTGACCAAGAAAGGTCAGTAATGTGGATTAATCCATCAACACCACCTAAGTCAATAAACACACCATAAGAAGTAATGTTTTTAACCACACCTTCTAATACTTGTCCTTTTTCTAATTGACCAATGATTTCTTTTTTCTGAACTTCGATGTCAGCTTCGATAAGCGCTTTGTGTGAAACAACAACGTTTTTGAATTCATGGTTAATTTTTACCACTTTGAATTCCATGTTTTTGTTTACATATACATCATAATCACGGATTGGTTTCACATCAATTTGTGAACCAGGTAAGAATGCTTCAATTCCGAAAACATCTACAATCATACCACCTTTAGTTCTGCATTTCACAAAACCGGTAACAATTTCACCTGTTTCGTTAGCTGCAATTACTCTATCCCATGATTTGATAGTTCTTGCTTTTCTGTGTGATAATACCAATTGACCTGTTTTGTCCTCACGAACGTCAATTAATACTTCAACTTTGTCACCCACTTTTAAGTTAGGGTTGTAACGGAACTCATTTAAAGAAATAACTCCTTCTGATTTCGCGTTAATGTCAACGATAGCGTCTCTGTCAGTGATTCTAACTACCACACCTTCTACTACTTCTTCTTGATCGGTAGAAATGAAAGTTTTAGTTACTAAATCTTCAAACTCTTGTAAGTTTTTCTGATCTACTGCATCAATTCCTTCTGCGTAATTGTGCCAGTTAAATTCGTTTAAAAACGCTTGTTGTTCTTTGTTTAATTCAGACATGCTGATAAAAAATTTGTATGCTGTGCTTCTCGAGTTTCTTAATGCGATAGAAAACACAACAGTGTTAGCTATAAATTGTTTACTCCCTAATGGAAACTCTACTTCGCCAAAAGGACTGCAAAAGTAAGCATAAAATCTTAATTACAAAACAATTAACTAAGAAAATAGAGGATAGAAAATAGAGAATAGACTGATTGAATTTCAAGAGCGAAAGGCTAGGGCATCTTTGGTTTCCGTTTTCCTGCTTTCCGTTACAATAACTTTGTCAATTTGACAAAGTTGATTTCCACTGCACACGAGCGAAGCAACTGCCGGAGGAATCAGGGCTAGATTGGGATTTGTATTGAATAAATAGTATCTTTAATCCAACTGAAAATCCATGATAAACGATACGCCTAAAAGGGAATCCATCTTATTCACCATTGTAACCAACCTAACCTTTTGGGTCTTAATCGCTATTGTTTGCGGTGTATTGCTCGGACATTTCAAACCCGAAACCGGACAAGAAATGAAAATCGTAAGCGATTCATTTATCCAATTGGTCAAAATTTTTATCGGACCGATTATTTTCCTAACCATTGTTTTAGGCATTGCCGGTATAGGCGATTTAAAAAAAGTTGGGCGCATCGGAATTAAAGCACTCATCTATTTCGAAATCGTAACTACTTTAGCATTAGCCATTGGTGTTGTTGCCGCTTACATTATCCAACCCGGAAAAATTGACAAATCGGGTTTAGACATTCAGGATGCAAGCAAATACACTTCTGCTCCAACCGAATTCAGTTGGCTTGACTTTTTCCTGAGCAACTTTACGCTTCAAGTTTTGGTAGTCGCCATCATTTCCGGTATTCTATTAAACTATTATAGTAAAAGAGAAACCGTTGTAGCCACTTTATACAAAATCTCAAAAATTGTTTTTAGAGCATTGAAAATCGTCATGTATTTGGCTCCGCTAGGTGCATTCGGAGGCATGGCTTACACCGTTGGTAAATTCGGGTTGCACACGTTGATTCCGCTAGGAAAATTAATGCTGACCGTTTATGTTACCATGGCTATTTTTATATTCCTAGTCCTTGGAAGTATTCTTCGTTACTACAAAATAAGTATCTGGGATTTTATCAAATACCTCAAAGCCGAATTGTTAATCGTACTTGGAACCTCATCCTCAGAACCGGCTTTACCCAATTTAATGAACAAACTAGAAAGTATGGGCTGTAGCAAATCAGTTGTAGGATTGGTCGTGCCAACAGGTTATTCGTTCAATCTGGACGGTACTTCGATTTATCTTTCAATGGCAATTATTTTTTTGGCTCAACTCTATAACGTTGAGCTGAGTTTTATGGAAATCCTAACCATAATCGGATTACTAATGATTACGTCAAAAGGCGCGGCCGGCGTAACCGGAAGTGGTTTTATCGTCTTAGCTTCTACCCTAACTGCGATACATAAAATTCCGCTGGAAGGTTTGGCTTTCCTTTTAGGCGTAGACAAATTCATGAGTGAAGCGCGAGCCATCACCAACTTTATCGGAAATGGCGTCGCCGCAATAGTAATTTCTAAAAACGAAAATGAATTCGTTGATCCTGAACATCCAAGGGATTTGGATTAATCGATTGAATAAAAAAAGCCTTTCAAAATTGAAAGGCTTGTATTTTAATGACTCACATTCGCTACCGCGTTCGGATCGTGTTTATGTTTAAATAAAATGGCAAAGGCTATGGCAATTACTAAAGCATAACCGGCAAATGAAAGCCAGATATCTTGCCAATTCATTACACCATCATTGACAAAATATTTATCGATGATGATTCCACTTAATTTACTTCCACCGTAAGCACCAAATCCATTGGTCACCATCATAAACAAACCTTGTGCAGAAGAACGTATTTTAGAATCTGTAGTTGTTTCAATAAATAATGAGCCTGATATATTAAAGAAATCAAAAGCCATCCCGTAAACAATACAAGAAATAATAATCATCCACAATCCATCGGACGGGTTTCCATAGGCAAATAAGCCAAATCTTAATACCCACGCAAACATTGATATCAACATCACCTGTTTAATTCCAAAACGTTTTAAGAAAAATGGAATTGCTAGAATAAATAGAGTTTCCGAGATCTGAGAGATTGATAATATTACAGTAGAATATTTAACTCCAAAAGAATCCGCATATTTTGGAATATTCTCAAAATTAGATAAAAATGAATCGCCATACATATTGGTCAATTGTAAAGCTGCTCCCAAAAACATAGAAAATATAAAAAACAAAGCCATTTTATAAGTTCCTAATAACTTGAAAGCATCCAAACCAAGCTTTTGTATTAAAGTTGCATCCTTTGCTATTAATTTTTGTGGCGGACATTTAGGTAAACTAAAAGAATAAATACCTAAGAGAATTGCAAAAACTGAAGCTATATAAAATTGATTAGCATTGTCTTTACTTCCTGAAAGGTTTGTCGTCCACATGGCTATTATAAAACCGATGGTTCCCCAAACCCTAATGGGTGGAAATGACTTGAGCACATCAAAATTATTGTTCTTTAAAACATTGTATGCTATTGAATTCGAGAGAGAAATTGTTGGCATGTAAAAAATCATTGCTGACAAAACAACATAAAATAACGTGTTTGGATCATCAACTGAAGGAACATAAAGCAAAACTAAGCCATATAAAATATGTAGCATTCCATAAAGCTTCTCGGCGTTAATATACTTGTCTGCAATAATACCTGTAATGGCAGGCATAAATATGGAAGAAATAGCTAAGGTTGAAAATATTGAACCGAATTCTGAAAAAGTCCATCCCTTAGCATTAATACAATAAGTTCCTATGGTTATCAACCATGCACCCCAAACAAAGAATTGGAGGAAGCTCATAACGGTCAATCTGAATTTTATACTCATAAAAATAGTTTTTGGTTTAAAGAAAATAGCCCGTAAATCTACTATTTATATTGAGATAAACAAATATTTACAACGATTTCGATACTTTCTCCACTAAGGCTAAAACTACCTCAAACTGTTCTTCGCGAGTGAGCGCCGAATTGTCAATTTTAATCGCACCATCTGCCATGACTAAAGGGGAATCATCTCGGTGAGTATCAATATGATCTCGCTCTTCGACGTTTTTTAAAACGGCTTCAAAAGTTACGTTTTGCCCTTTGGCTTGCAATTCGTCAAAACGACGACGCGCTCGCGTTTCCGGACTGGCAGTCATGAATATTTTAAGTTCAGCATTAGGAAAAACTACCGTTCCGATGTCACGCCCATCCATAACGATGCCTTTTCCTTTACCCATTTCTTGCTGTTGTTCAACCAATTTGGCACGAACTTCGGAAACTTCAGCTACTTTGCTGACAAAACCGGACACTTCGATAGTTCTGATTTCTTTTTCAACATTGACATTATTCAAATACATTTCGGCGAAACCCAAGTCCGAATTAAACTCGAAATGCAATTTGATAAACGGCAAGCTATTAATGAGAGTTTCTTTGTCGAAAAACTCATCGCCTATACAACCATTTTGCATGGCAAAAAAAGTCACAGCGCGATACATTGCACCGGAATCGACATAAACATAACCCAAATGCTTGGCCAATTGCTTGGCTAAAGTGCTTTTCCCTGTGGATGAAAATCCGTCAATGGCAATGGTAATTTTTCTCAAAACGATGTTTTATGTTTTAATACCTATTCCCTGAAAAATCGATGGTCAAACCAAACAAACTCGTGTTGGCTGCCAAAGTATATCGAGAATAGGAATAATTGAATTTTAAATTATTGACTTTCAATCCGAAACCAACCGAGATTCCGGAGAAATTTCGCTGCTCTAAGATACGCAATTCTTCTGCACGTCTGAAATTATAACCAACTCTGATGTTGAATCCTTTTTCGGGAAACAATTCGGCACCAACAATCACGTGGCGTAAAGCGTTGTTAAAAAACGAAACTTTTTCAGGAGTTGCACCACCGTCCAAGTTGCCTTCTGCCCTATTCGGATTCGCAAAAGCCACTTGCCATTGTTGCATATTTTCCAAAGTCAGGTGCCAACGAATCGGTACATTTTCCATCAATTGTGAAACGCCAATCAGAACTTCTAAAGGCAATTTCTCTCGGGTTTCAGCATAAGGTGTAATTTGTGTTCCAATATTTCTAATAGAAATCGCCCAATTGACATCGTTTCGAGTATCAATAAATAAAGCGCCGATATCGACTGCTGCTCCAAAGGAATTGTAACTTTCCAGAGTAGAAGAAATCAGTTTGGCATTGGCACCAATATAAAAATCAGAAAAAGGAATGTTATAAGCATAACCAAAAGACAAAGCAATTTCACTTCCGGTAAAGTCGGAAGTTTGCTGACCATTTTCGTCATAACCGTCAAATTTTCCGTAGTTGACATAATTTACGCCACCAAAAAACGTTTGCACATGTCGGTCATAAGTATAAGCGTAAGAAGCTGTTCCGTATGTGACTTCGCCAAAATAACTACCGTAATTCAACGACAGTTTATTGTCCATTTCGCCATTGATACAAGCCGGATTAAAATGCGCCTGATTGACATCATGGTCGTAAAAAGTAATCACCTTTCCGCCAATAGCCGCTTGTCTTGGGGAAGTTACTAAGTTTAGAAATTGGTATACCGACTTTCCTCCAACTTGTCCGAAAGAGACTAAATTGGCGAGGCAAAATGCAATACAGATTGTTGTTCTAAACATTAAAAGAGACTTATGGCTATACACTATAACGGAAATGCGAAGATATTATTTTATATCGGAGGAAAAAAGTTAATAAAAAAAGGCATCAGCGATATTTTGCTCATGCCTTTTCAACCTTTTATTATGAATTATTATTTCAGCGTTTTAGCATTTTTTACTTTTTGACTGGTCAAAGCACAATCAATTACTTCACTCATTTCTTTTACGTAATGAAATGTCAAACCTTCGATATATTCGGGTTTGATTTCATCGATGTCACTTTTGTTTTCATTACACAAAATAATCTCTTTAATGTTGGCTCTTTTGGCTGCCAATATTTTTTCTTTAATACCGCCAACCGGTAATACTTTCCCACGAAGCGTAATTTCCCCGGTCATGGCTAAGTTTTTCTTCACTTTCTTTTGTGTATATAATGATACTAAAGAAGTCAACATGGCAATTCCGGCGCTTGGTCCGTCTTTTGGCGTTGCACCTTCCGGAACGTGTAAGTGAATGTTATATTTGCCTATCATTTCCGGGTCGAGCCCAAAAATCTCTGCGTTAGCTTTGATATATTCTAAAGCAATCGTCGCCGATTCTTTCATTACCGTTCCTAAATTTCCGGTCAAGGTTAACGTTCCTTTTCCGGCAGAAATTAGCGATTCGATGAATAAAATATCGCCACCAACTGAAGTCCAAGCCAATCCTGTCACTACTCCGGCTACATCATTGCTTTCTGATTTATCTCGGGCTAATTTTGGTGCACCAAGGATAGACACGATATCTTCATCGGTTACTTTTTTGTTGTATTCTTCTTCCATCGCTACTGATTTGGCGGCATTTCTAATTACCTGAGCGATTTTGGCTTCCAAACTACGAACACCGGATTCTCGGGTATAACCTTCAACAATTTTTTCTAATTGCTTTTTGCCAATAGACAAATCTTTGGTGGTTAAACCGTGTTCTTTTAATTGTTTAGGTAACAAATGTTGGCGAGCGATTTCGGTTTTTTCTTCAATGGTATAACCGGTCATTTTGATGACTTCCATTCTGTCTTTCAACGCCGGTTGAATGGCTGACATATTGTTGGAGGTTGCGATGAACATTACTTTAGACAAGTCGTAACCCATTTCAAGGAAATTGTCATAGAACTCGTTGTTTTGTTCCGGATCTAAAACCTCTAACAAAGCCGAAGACGGATCGCCTTGGTGACTGTTTGACAACTTATCGATTTCATCCAAAACAAACACCGGATTGGAAGTTCCTGCTTTTTTCAAACTTTGGATAATTCTTCCCGGCATTGCGCCTATATAGGTTTTACGGTGTCCACGGATTTCGGCTTCGTCACGCAAACCGCCTAAAGAAATACGAACATATTCTCTGCCTAAAGCTTCCGCAATAGATTTTCCGATGGAAGTTTTTCCCACTCCCGGAGGTCCGGTTAAACAAATGATTGGCGACTTCATATCGTTTCGCAGTTTCAAAACCGCCAAATGCTCAATGATTCTTTTTTTGACATCTTCTAAACCAAAATGGTCACGGTCTAGTATTTTCTGAGCGCGTTTTAAGTCGAAATTGTCTTTGGAAAAATGATTCCACGGCAATTCTAAAAACAGCTCTAAGTAATTTCTTTGGATACCAAAATCGGGCGCTTGTGGATTCATCCGTTGCATTTTAGAGATTTCTTTCTCAAAATGCTTGGCGGTTTTTTCGTCCCAAGTTTTGGTTTTGGCTTTGATACGCATTTCTTCGATTTCCTGCTCATACGAAACGCCACCCAATTCTTCCTGAATGGTTTTCATTTGTTGTTGCAAGAAATATTCGCGTTGTTGTTGGTCTAAATCGAAACGTACTTTAGACTGAATGTCGTTTTTCAATTCCAACTTCTGTAACTCAACATTCATGTAACGTAGCGTTTCCAGAGCTCTATCTTTTAAAACATTAATCATTAACAAATCCTGCTTTTCCTTAACCGTAAGGTTCATGTTGGAAGAAACAAAATTAATTAAGAAAGATTGACTTTCTATGTTTTTTATGGCGAATGTCGCTTCAGTTGGTATATTCGGGCTTTCCTTAATTATCTCGATAGCCAATTCTCTAATCGAATCTACAATAGCTTGGAATTCAGTATCTTTTTTGGTCGGACGCTTTTCTTCTACTTCTTTGATGGTAGCCTTTAAATACGGACTTTCAGCAGTTACCGTATCGATTTCAAAACGCTTTTTCCCTTGTAAAATAACAGTAATATTACCATCAGGCATTTTTAAAACCCTTAGAATTCGGGCTACTGTTCCAACGGTATGAATATCATTTTTGGTTGGATCTTCGTCATCTTCATTCTTTTGTGCTACTACTCCAATAATTTTATTTCCGGCATTGGCATCATTAATTAGTTTGATGGATTTGTCTCTTCCGGCGGTAATTGGAATTACTACTCCGGGAAATAAAACGGTGTTTCTTAAAGGCAAAATGGGTAATGAATTGGGTAATTCTTCCTTATTCATTTCCTCTTCGTCTTCTGGCGTTAAAAGCGGAATTAAATCGGTTTGTTCATCGAATTCCTGCAATGACAGACTGTCAAGGGTTAAAATATTGTGGTTTGACATGTGGTACTTGATTTAGTCAAATTGACATTAAAAAATAGATAATGCTAAACAAAAATAGGACATCTTTGGATACAAATAAATTATAATCGACGTACTACAAATGATTTAGGTTAAATCAACCTAAAACTTTATATCGTAAAGCGCTGTGATAAGACAAGGATTATGCCGAAAAAAAAAATCCGCCAATTTGGCGGATTTGGTTAGTTTACAATGTAAGACTGTAACTCGTTATTTATAGTCTCTGTTCCGGTATCGTCAGTTGACACCGTAACCGATTTAATTGGCCCAATGTTTTTGGCAAACCAATACTCTGTAACTACATTATTGGCTGGCGTTCCCATTACAGTAACATTTTGGGTGATTTTCATCTTGATTACGTTGGTATAATTAGTACCGTTTACAGTTACGGTCGCATCTTTTTCAAGTATAACACCACTGTAATTTGTAACTTGAGTTGTTGAAGGTAATCCGGTAAAAGTAGCTGTTTGTGAAAAACTACCTGACCATGTTTGATTGACATTTAAATAATCTTTTAAAATCAACATTTCGTATCCGGTTAAAGTCCCTGTAATTCCGAGACCTGTATCAAAAGTGAAGTTTTCAATTTTAATATAATAATCTCCTGAATTTTTTCTCAATCGAGCTACAACGCCTGCTGAAGTTCCTCCTGATGAAGTCCCAAATAATTGATCAAAAGTATAATATGTAAACGAACCAATACTATTGATGGAAATCATTTTCATCGGTGGTTGAACAACACCGTCTTGTTTGAAAACCCATTGGTTATTTAAAGCTGTTGGCCAATAATCACCGGTTGAAACTCCACCACCGCCTCCGCCTGGATTTCCACCACCGCCCGGATTTGTTGGATTTCCTAAATCAATGGCGCTGTCAATCGGCTCATTTTCACAAGAAGTGAAGGTAAAAACACTAACAACTAAAAATAATCCGATTAAAAATTTTATGTTTTTCATGACTTTTTATAAATTTTGTTCAAATATAATTTTTTTTGGATTTACTACAAGTCTTTTTTTGGTATTCTCAACAATAATAACAATCCTATGATGAAAAATAGGGTTAAAAACACTATAGCGTTTCGCATACTTCCGGTAATTTGGTCAATCAAACCATAAATCAGCATCCCAATAACAATTCCGATTTTTTCAGAAACATCATAAAAACTAAAGAAAGAGGTTGTATCATCTGTTTCCGGTAAAAATTTAGAATAAGTAGAACGAGCTAAAGCTTGTATTCCGCCCATAACCATGCCCACAAATCCTGCCGTTATGTAAAATTCAATAGGTTCAGTCACAAAATAGGCCGCAATACAAATAATGGCCCAAATGGAATTAACCACTATTAAAGTCTTTATATTCCCGAATTTGGCTGAAGCGCGAGAGGTTAATATCGCTCCGGCAACGGCTACTAATTGAATCAACAAAATGCTAATAATCAATCCGGTGGTTTTTTCACTGTCAGTCTTCCAGTTGATTTCTTGCTCGCCAAAATATGTGGCAACCAACATGACTGTTTGCACCGCCATACTAAACACAAAAAAAGCAAACAAGTATTTTTTGAGCCATTCATTTTCAAGTACCTGATTTTTTACTTTTTTTAATTCTCTAAAACCGTTGAAAAGTACATCTTTGGTTATTTTTTCAGCATTGGGATTGCCTTTGGGTAAAAATCGGAAAGCATACTGACTAAAAACTATCCACCAAATACCGGTCATAGCAAATGATAACCTCATAGCACTCATAGCTTCTTCTCCTTCTTTTCCCAATATGAAATAAAGATTAACAAGCAGTAAGATTACGCTTCCTGCATAACCCATAGAATAGCCTTTGGCACTTAATCTATCTTGTTGTTCTTTGAAAGCAATATCGGGTAAATAGGAATTGTAGAAGACCAAACTTCCCCAAAAACCTACCAATCCGAAGTAAAAACAAACTATTCCAAAAACAATATTGTCTTTGGTAAACCAATTCATACCAATACAAGAAAGTGCTCCCAAATAACAGAAGAACTGCATAAACCGTTTCTTGTTTCCGGCAAAATCCGCTATCCCTGAAAGCAAAGGCGACAAAAATGCAACCGTTAAAAAAGCAAAGGCAGTCACAAAACTTATAAGCGCTGTACTCTTGAAATCTATCCCTAAAAACAAGATGTTTGGATTGTTCTTAGGAAATAAAAATCCAAAATACAAAGGAAAAATTGCGGAGGAAATAACCAACGGATAAACCGAATTCGCCCAGTCATAAAAAGCCCAAGCGTTGAGTAATTTTGGATGACCTTTAGGAAGTGTTGCCATAAAAACTATTTAAGAATAAAAAATCCCGCCTCGTTTAAAGAACAAGACGGAATTCAAATATAGCTTTTTTTTGGTATCCGGTAAATTATTTAAACGTTACGCCAAACTTAG
The DNA here is from genome assembly GCF_046293665.1 of Flavobacterium sp. GTDB lineage: Bacteria > Bacteroidota > Bacteroidia > Flavobacteriales > Flavobacteriaceae > Flavobacterium. Next base: position 11,814 of record NZ_JBKBOL010000005.1, on the reverse strand, counting down.
CTGCTTCTGCTTTAGCTTTAGGGATTAATTTCTTTAGGTTGGCTATTCTAGTAGCATCTGAAGGGTGCGTACTTAAAATTTCAGCTGGGGCTCCACCACCTGAATTCGCAGACATTCTTTCCCAAAAAGCAACTGATTCACTTGGATTGTAACCTGCTATTGCCATTAGAGTAAGTCCAATTTCATCAGCCTCGGTTTCGTGACTTCTGCTAAACGGCAACATTCCTCCAACACTAGTACCAACGCCATAAGCTTGCATTACCAATGCTTGTGTTTCGGCACTTTTACCACCAACAACTGCTTGTGTTACTCCAGCGCCTAACTGTTGTGCCAATCCGGCACTCATACGTTGTTGACCATGATTGGCCAATGCGTGAGCAACTTCGTGTCCCATTACTGTAGCCATTCCGGCATCATCTTTACAGATAGGAAGAATTCCGGAATAGAAAACAATTTTCCCGCCAGGCATACACCAAGCATTTACTTCTTTGCTGTCCACTAATTTGTATTCCCATGCATAGCCTTCCAACTGATCTGCGGTGCCTTTCGATTTCAATAACTTTTCGGCTGCAGCCCTTATTTTCATCCCAACATTTTCCACTCTTTTGGCATCAGTTGTTCCGGTGATTACTTTATTGGTTTTTAAAAACTCACCATACTGACTAAAAGAAGAGGCGAAAATTTCAGAGTTAGGCACCAATGCCAAGGTTCTTTTTCCGGTAACTGGATTTGTAGAACAAGATGCTACCACTAAAATCAGTAGCGAAGCAAAAAATAAAATTCCTTTTTTCATGTTTATATTATTTGAATAACAAATTTACATAATCTACAGTCCAAATTATTACATAATTTAGATAATAAATTTACATAATTTAAGCGCCAAACAAGTGAATTTCGGTAAAATCTTTACCAATAATTAAAGAATTATCTCCATTTAATTGTACTTGATCCAACGTTATTTTTTCATTATCCAATTCGATTCTCTTCACTTTAAATGGCAATCCTTTTAAATTAATCTTGAATCTCGAATATTGCGTTTCAAATGTTCCTTCAGTATGTTGCTGAATAATCAACTCTTTCTCTTTACCGTTTAAAGTAAATGTGCGTAAAGAAAAACGGCCTTTGTTATAATCATAACCATCTTGTGCATCTTCATAAACTGTTGATTTTTCTTTGCCAACTTTGTAATAAGCATCCAAAGTCAGTTCGTCAAATTGCAATTCGCCTACGTATTGTTGCACCGGATATTTCGGAATTATAGCGCCTTCCTTGATGAAAATCGGAATTTCGTCAAAACTGGTTTTAATCCAAAGTTCTTTCTTGCCTTCTACCAATTCATTTGTCCAGAAATTGTACCAGTGCCCTTTTGGCAAATACATTCTGCGACCTTGAGCATTGGGTTCCAATATTGGGCAAACCAAAATTTGGTTTCCAAAAATAAATTCATCGGTTCTGTAATGCGTGTGGAAATCGTCTTGATCGAAATACACTAGTGGTTTTAACATTGGTGTTCCTTCGTTGACATATTGCCAAAACATAGTGTACAAATAAGGCAATAACTGATAACGCAATTCAACGAATTTTCGTGTGATATCAATCACTTCTTCGCCAAATGACCAAGGTTCTTGTTCGCCATGATCGCCAGAAGAGTGCGTTCTGCAGAAAGGATGGAATACGCCTAATTGAATCCAACGTGCATACAATTCGCCCGAAGGTTGCTCTGCAAATCCTCCGATATCCGAACCGGTGAAGCCCATTCCTGATATAGACATGCGTTGCATTTGGATATTGGCAATCCATAAATGTTCCCAACTGGCCACGTTATCGCCTGTCCAAGATGAAGTGTAACGCTGCGCGCCGGAATAAGCCGAACGCGTTATGATAAATGGCCTTTTTGGATAAGAAAAACGTTTTACACCTTCATAAGTAGCACGTGCCATTTGGGTTCCGTAAACGTTGTGTGCTTTTCGGTGACTACAAGGATTTCCATCGTAATCGTGACGAACGTCATTCGGGAAAGTTTTTCCGGGAACATCCATTACAGCAGGTTCATTCATATCGTTCCAAACGCCTTTTACACCAATTTCTGAAATCAGTTCTTTGAACAATCCGGCCCACCATTCGCGTACTTCGGGATTGGTATAATCAGGGAAATTACATTCGCCCGGCCACACTTTTCCTTTCATAAACGGACCATCAGCTCTTTTACAGAAATAATCATTTTTCAAAGCTTCTTGGTAAACCCAATAATCTTTATCGATTTTGATTCCCGGATCGATGATAACAACTGTTTTGAAACCATCTTTGGCTAATTCGGCAACCATTCTTTTGGGTTCAGGAAAATATTCTTTGCTCCAAGTAAAACAGCGGAAACCTTCCATATAGTCGATGTCGAGATAAATCGCATCACACGGAATTTTGAGTTCTCTGAATTTACCGGTGATTTCTTTTACCTTACTTTCGGGATAATAACTCCATTTGCATTGGTGGTAACCCAACGTCCACATGGGCGGCAATTCAGGTTTTCCGGTCAAATGGGTATAATTGATGACCACATCGCTCATTTTTGGGCCATAGAAGAAATAGTAATTCATTTCTCCGCCTTCTGCCCAAAAACTGGTTACATTTCTGCGTTCGTGACAAAAATCAAAAAAGGTTCTGAACGTATTGTCAAAGAAGATTCCGTACGCTTTATTGTGGTGTAAGCCTATGTAAAACGGCACTACTTTGTATAATGGTTCTTGGTCTTTATGGAAAGCATATTGATCGGTTGCCCAATTTTCTACACGTTTGCCTTTCAGATTCAAATGCGTAGGCTTGTCGCCCAAACCGTAAAAACTTTCACCGTCTTTAGAGACTTTACTCATTTTGACAATATTCCCACCGTGTTCATAACATTCTTCCCAATGGAAACCGATTTCATCCTCAAGAATGGTAAACCCGTCAATATCGTGAATGGATATTTTTAAATCTTTCTTATTGATTTTGCAAAAAACTTTGCTGGTTTTAATGAGATAAAATTGTTGTTCTTCTATAACTTCCAATTGGTTATAACCATGTGATTGCGTTTTGTCAATAGCATAAGAAAAGTCGTTGCTGAAGTAGCCTTTGGTCGTATATCGAAAGCGAATTAAACTATCGCGAAGTATTGTTATTTTTAGAATGACATTATTGTCAGTATTAAAATAAATACTGTCAACATCTTGTTCGAAAGAAACTATTTTGGAAGGAAACTGATCGCCTTTAAATTCAAGTTCTTGGTTGGTAATCATAGTATTGTATTTGTGTCTTGTGCCAAATTTACAAAGATGACAACTATAATTTCACATATAAGCAAAGTAGTTTTTAACTACAACGTTTGCGAATAGTGATAAAAAAGGATAACCACAAATTACACGAATTCTCACGAATCAATTTGTGAAAATGGGTGTAATTCGTGGCTAATAAATAATTGGCTACGAAATTTTATAAACGGTAATGCCTAATGGTGGCAATACCAATTCGGCTGAATAATCACGATAATTCCATGATTCTTTATCGATTTTAATAGGTTTGGTCATTACGACGCCGCTTCCGTTGTATTCTGTACTGTCTGAGTTGAAAATCTGAGTCAGCTTTCCTTTGCTTGGCAAGCCGATTCTGTAATTGCTTCTTACTACAGGAGTAAAATTGGCCACGATAATCAAATCATCTTTTGGATTTAGTCCTTTACGGATGTAACTCAATACTGCATTTTCACTGTCGGAATAATTGATCCATTCAAAACCGTCTACGTGGAATTGCTTTTCGTACATCGCCGGATTGTTTTTGTATAGCGCATTCAAATCGGTGATGCATTTTTTGACACCGGCGTGATAGCCATATTGTAGCAAATGCCAATCTAAACTGCCTTCGAAGTTCCATTCGCTGCTTTGCCCGAATTCGGCTCCTTGAAACAATAATTTTCCGCCCGGATGTGTAAACATATAGCCGTACAACAAACGAAGATTCGCAAATTTTTGCCACTCATCGCCCGGCATTCTACCTAAAATAGAATGTTTGCCATAAACCACTTCATCATGCGACAATGGTAACATGAAATTTTCGGTAAAAGCGTACGTCATGGAGAAAGTCAAATCGTTTTGGTGGAAACGGCGGTATATTGGTTCTTTTTTGAAATATTGCAAAGTGTCATGCATCCAGCCCATCATCCATTTCATGCCGAAGCCTAAACCACCGATGAAAGTTGGTCGCGACACCATTGGAAAACTGGTACTTTCTTCGGCTATGGTTTGCACATCCGGGAAAGTGGAATAAACTGCTTCATTGAAATCTTTTAGGAAACTAATGGTATCTAAGTTTTCTCTTCCGCCGTAAATATTCGGTTCCCATTCACCTTCTTCTCTGGAATAATCTAAGTATAACATCGACGCTACAGCATCTACTCGTAAACCGTCAATGTGATACTGTTGCAACCAGAAAATCGCGTTGCTGATTAGGAACGAACGCACTTCATTTCGACCATAATTAAAGACCAAACTTTTCCAATCGGGATGATAGCCTTTTCTTCTGTCCGGATGTTCATATAAATTGGAACCGTCAAAGAATCCTAGTCCGTGCGCGTCATCAGGGAAATGAGATGGCACCCAATCTAAAATTACTCCGATGCCTGCTTGGTGCAATTTATCCACCAAAACCATAAAATCCTGTGGCTTTCCGAAACGGGAAGTTGGTGCAAAATACCCAACCAATTGATAACCCCAAGAAGGATCATACGGATATTCCATCACCGGCATGAATTCTACGTGGGTGAAACCGGTTTCTTTGACGTAAGCCACCAATTGGTCTGCCATTTCGAGATACGTCAGGAACTTACCTTCGCTGTTTCTGCGCCACGAACCTAAGTGGACTTCGTAAACTGAATAAGGTTTGTCTAAACCGTTTTTGTCCTTTCGCGTGTCCATCCATTTTTTGTCTTTCCACTTGTAGTCTAAGTCCCAAATGACTGAGGCAGTTTGTGGCGGATGTTCACAGTAAAGTGCAAACGGATCGGCTTTTTCGGTGATGATGCCGTTGTTGTTGGATTGTATTTTGTATTTGTAAGTCGTTCCTTTATCAACACCGGGAATGAAACCTTCCCAGATGCCTGAAGCGTCCCAACGCACGTTAAGTTGGTGTTCGCCTTGTATCCAATAATTGAAATCGCCCACAACGGAAACCGAACGTGCCGATGGTGCCCAAACGGCAAAGTAAACGCCTTTTACGCCATTCACTTCGGTGAGATGAGCGCCGAGTTTTTCATAGAGTCTGAAATGTTTTCCGGCTTTGAATAAATCGATGTCAAAATCGGTAAAAAGCGAATGTACTTGTACTTGGTTCATTTGTTTTGTGGTTTATTTTTACCGCGAATTCGCGAATTTTCATTCTATAATTAAAGCAAAAGAGTTTTCATTGTCGTTCTCTTGCCAAGTTTGTGTTCCCTCGACTGTACTTCGTCTGCGCTCAGCATAAACTTCTCGGGATGACAGATTGTGCTTATAATTACTTCTATTTCTAATCAATTCAAATCCTATCTAGCCCCGATTGGCAGTGCTACCGCGTAGCACAGAAAGCGGGAATTACCTTTCCTGAAACAGCCCTACACTTTCGCTTCAAATTCCATAATACTGGCGATTCCGGTTAATGGAATTACTGCCCAACGCGGTCTGGAGTTGAGTTCGTAACCGAGTTCGTAAACCGCTTTTTCGAGGATGCAATATTTGAGTAGGAAGTCGATTTCTTTTCGGTAACCGATATTTAGATTGCCTCCTTGGGCGACTTCGGTGTAGGTTTGCAGAAACACGCCTACGAAATATTTGAACAGGATTTCTCCTGCTTGGAACAGCTCTTTTTGTTCGTACGGATATTTGTCTTTGTTATTGAAAAGCGTCGCGTAAATCGAGTAATGGAACGAGCGGAACATACCGGCGACATCTTTCAGCGGCGGTTGTTTTACTTTTCGGTCGCGGATTGTGCTTTCTGGTTCGCCTTCAAAATCGAGCAAATAGAAATCGTCACCGTTGACCAACACTTGTCCGAGATGGTAATCGCCGTGGATTCGGATGCGTTCGGATTTCATTTTCGTCCAGTCGAAATCGAGGAACAATTTTCTGATTTCTTTTTTGTTGTCGAGGAATTGATTGGCGAGTTCGAGTGCCAAACCGTCGAGTTTGTGCAAATTATTTTCTAAAATATTCAATCGGTTTTGGAACTGATAAGTCAACCGATTTTTGAGCCAAACGGTGTAATCGCCGTTGTATGTCGTTGGTGTAAAAGCCGTATCGCGGATGTCGCCACCGAGCGCGATGTGCATTTCGGCAGTGCGTGTTGCCAAAGTGTGAATTCGTAAAAAAATGCTCAGCCCTGCCCAATCGATGATCTCGTGAGGCACTTCGTGAATCTTCAATCTTTTGAACAATTCGATATCCGGAAGTTTGGCAATTTTGATTTTTTTGTGTTTGAGGTTGTCAAAAATTCTATCGACTTCCTCTAACATAAACTGCCACGCATCGCCTTGGTTCGGCACCAATTCTTGCATTAATCCGAGTGTGATATTGCCTTCGGATAACACTACGCTGATGCTTCCGGTGTATGCCGGAGAATGTTGAAAATCCATCGTTTCAGTCAAGAATCGACTGATTTCATAATCGGGATTCATGCTGATGTAGATTCGTCTAAAGATTTTTAGCACCAAAGTACCGTTGTAAATAATAGAAGTATTGCTTTGCTCCACGCCCATGAATTTGGACGATTTGTATGCTGTATCTTCGAGTTTTTCACCTTTGTGGAATTTGACTTTTTCGTCTTTTCCTGCGGACGCTACTATCTTATCAAACAATAACTTTCGGAAATCTTCTTGGTGTAAGGCATCAACGAGAAATCCTTCTTGTCCGCCCATTTTTACCGGAGCGATGATGGTATTGGTGTCCAATTCGTCTTCCGACATGAAGGAAATCGGCATAAAATAATGTTGATAAAAGGCTTCTTTGAAATTGACTTCCAGCAAAACACCGTAATACGTATTCTTCTTCGACGTGATTTTGAACCAATCAACGACTTCGATATACTTTAGCGTGCTGGCTTTTCCGCCATACCATCGTTTGTTGATGATATAGTTTTCCAAAATATCCGACGAAAATACTTTTATGAATTCTTCGTCTTCAAAGGCCGTTTTCCAATCCGTTTTAAAAACGTACGGATTGATAAATTCATCTTCATTAATTTTAGTATCCATTACTTGATAATTTTAAATAAATGAAATGGCAATGCCGGATGTAATTCTACGAAGTTCCATTCTTTATCCCAATAGTAGCTGTTTCCGGTAATTAAATCGACCACTTTAATGGTTTGTCCGGGTTGAATTCCCAGCGCTTGTAAAGGCAATTGAATCCAAGTTTGTTTGGCATAATAAGGATCAAGACTGCAAATCATCAATGTTTCATCTAATCTTGAATCGTCGTATTTATAGTAAGCCAACACTTGGTCGTTATCAGTATTACAGAACTGTATGTTGTTCGTTTGTTGTAATGACGGTTGTTCGTGTCGGATTCGGTTTAGTCTTGAAATCAGTGTTATCAACTTATTTTGCACGGTCCAATCCCAATGGTAAACTTCGTACTTCTCCGAATTGAAATATTCTTCTTTGCCCGGCATCGCTTCAGAAATCATGTATTCATAGGCCGGACCGTAAATTCCGACACTGGAACTCAAGGTTGCCGCTAAGAAATACTTGTGAAGATAGATACTTTCGTTGCCACTTTGTAAAGCGTAAGGCAAAATATCGGGTGTATTTGGCCAGAAGTTTGGTCGGTAAAAATCGGCTTGGCTGGTTTTGGTCAGTTCTTCTACGTATTCGATTAGTTCGGCTTTGGTGTTGCGCCAAGTGAAATACGTATACGATTGAGAGAAACCTTGTTTGGCCAACTCGTGCATGACTTTTGGTGCTGTAAATGCTTCAGCTAAAAATAGGACATCGGGGTGTTTTTTCTTGATTTCGGCGATTAACCAACCCCAAAAATAAAACGGTTTCGTGTGTGGATTATCGACTCTGAATACTTTAATATCGCATTCTTCTACCCAGAACAAAGCCACATCTAATAATTCTTTCCAAAGGTTATTCCAATCACCACTTTCAAAATAAATCGGTTGAATGTCTTGGTATTTTTTGGGTGGATTTTCGGCATATTGTACGGTTCCGTCAGGACGCCATTTGAACCACTGCGGAAAATCTTTTACATAAGGATGATCAGGTGCAGCTTGCAGGGCATAATCCATAGCGACTTCGATTCCTAAATCTTTGGCCGCTTTGACTAAGGATTTGAATTCGTCAATCGTTCCTAATTCAGGATGCGTTGATTTGTGTCCGCCGTGTTTGGAACCAATTCCCCAAGGAGAACCTACATCTCCGGGTTGGGCATTGGTGGCGTTGTTTTTTCCTTTTCTGTTGACTTCCCCAATCGGATGAATTGGCGGAAAATACAAAGTATCAAATCCCATAGCAGCAACTCTTGGCAAGAGCTTTTCACAGTCTTTAAAGGTTCCGTGTTTGCCTTTTTCTTGGGAAGCTGAACGTGGGAAAAATTCATACCATGTACTGAACAATGCTTTTTTTCTGTCGACATAAATTTTTAATTCGGCAGAAGTATTGGCTAAAGTTCTGGTTGGATATTTTTCAAAGATGTGGTGTAATTCTTTGGATAAGGCTATTTCAGTAGCTTTGTCGTATTGTTTTTCGTCTTGAAAAGCTTTGATAGCTGAAGTTAAATAAGCTTTTTCATCCTTATCAACTTCTTTTAAAATCGCTTGACAATATTCGGCACCTTCTAATAATTCTGATTTTACATGTTGGTTGTCTTGAATTTTTCTTTCGGTGCCGTGTTGCCAATTGAGAGCATAATCTACCCAACCTTCCACAAAATAAGTGTAATGACCTTGTTTTTCTACAGTAAATTTTGCTGTCCATTCGTCATTGCCTAAAGCACTCAATCTAACCTCTTGCCATTTTTTATCTTTTTCGTGTTTGTATTTTACGCAACAGGCGATTACGTCATGACCATCGGCAAAAACATTGGCTTTTACGACAACCGTTTGTCCTACAATTCGCTTGATATAAAAAGCGCCTCCGTCTAATTGAGGCGTGACATTTTCAATAATTATTCGGGTTTGATTTTGCATTTTGACTTATATTTATGATGTTGAAATTTAAAAAAAATTATTTCAACTTTTGGTTAGTTACAAAATTTATTGAAATGACAAAAAAATCCCCAATTAGCAACCAATCATTGCAAATTCCTAAGCCAATTCTACTTACGGCTAAATTATTAGAGACAATTTCTCCAAAATGGGCTACACTGTTCGCCGCTAAATTGTTTACGACACCCATAAAATACAAAATTCCCAAGAGAGAACTTCAAATGGAGCAAAATAGTCGCCAAAGCAAATTATTGGTTCCCAGTCTCAAAAAAGAGATAATGATTTATGAATATGGCAAAAGAGAAAAAAAAGTTTTATTGGTTCATGGTTGGTCCGGAAGAGGCACACAATTGGTCAAAATTGCGGATGAATTAGTAAAATTAGGTTACCAAACCATTAGTTTTGATGCCCCGGCACATGGTAAATCTGAAGGCAAAACAACTATTATGACCGAATTTATAGCTTCGATATTGGAAATTGAAAAGCAATATGGTCCGTTTGAATTTGCGATTGGTCATTCGCTTGGCGGTATGTCAATTTTGAATGCTATCAAACAAAATCTAAAAGTTAAAAAAGCAGTACTTATTGGAAGTGGCGATATCATTCAAGATATTTTAGACGATTTTGTATCGAATTTAAAACTACAACCCAAAATTGCCGGAATGATGAAGCAATATTTTGAAAAGAAATTTGGTGAGTCTATGGAAAAGTATTCTGCTCATTTTTCTGCCCAAGAGGTTAAAATTCCCACACTAGTAATTCACGACCAAAATGACCACGATGTAAATGTAAAAGCTGCTTACAATATCAACAAACACCTTGAAGATAGTGAGCTAATGATTACAGAACATTTAGGTCATCGAAAAATATTAGGTAATGAAATAGTCATTAATCGTATCAAAGAATTTTTAAAACCTTAAATTATGAGTTTATTTGAAACCACCGATTGGGCTCAAAAATTACAGCCTATCATCGATTTATACAAAAACAAAAAGCATCCTTTAGACTATGAAAATCTATACCAACTGATGGTTATGGTGATTTTGTCTGCCCAGGATTCTGACGCTAATATCAATAAAGTAGCACCGGCATTATTTAAGGAATATCCTAATTTACAAGCATTATCAACGGCTTCAATGGACACGTTGATTCCGTTTGTAACTAAAGTACGCAACTTTAACACCAAAGCAAGTTGGCTTATAGAGATTGCCCAAACCTTAAAAAAAGACAGCAACATTCCAACTTCCTTACCCGAATTAATTGCTTTAAAAGGTATCGGTAGAAAATCTGCCAATGTCATTATGCGTGAAATGAAAGTACCAGCTGAAGGAATTATTGCTGATTTACATGTGATTCGTGTTGCTCCGAGAATTGGCGTTATTCAAGAAGCCAAAGACGGGAATAAAGTCGAAAAACAGCTAATGGAAGCGTTACCAAAAGTCGTTTGGGGAGAAATCGGCATGGCGATATCGTTTTTAGGAAGAGAGACTTGTCGGCCAACTAATCCAAAATGCTCACAATGTCCAATCCAAAACGATTGTCAATATGATTTAAAAACTATATAATTGGGGCGTGCCCCTTCGGGTCGGGCTGTCCGGGTTACGCGGTAACCTCTCCCATCCCTCACGCAATTCGCACAATCATGAAACAAATTCCGCTTTTCTCACTGGTTATCTTTCCTTCACCTGAACAGATAGAACTAGTCAAATCCTATAAACAATTGCTTAAAAGTCATATTGGTTGGTTTGGTAGTGTAAATTCTAAAGCACACATAACTGTAATACAATTTGATAATGAAATGTTACTTACTCTTTATATTGACCAAGTCAGAGAATTCTGCAAGACAATCGTTCCTCAAAATGTTACTTTAAATACATGGAATCACTTTGTTAATCCTCATACGTTTTTCATTGGACCTGACAAACCTTCACAACTATATCTTGATAAATTAATTATTGATTTACATGAACATTTGGGTTTTAAAGTCAGTAATACAAATAGCCACATGAGCATTGCTCGTAAATTAGATCCTGAAAAAATCAGAATAGCGTATGAGCTATTCAGCAATACTGAAATTAATTTCGAATTTAATTGTGATGCCTTTTACCTGCGTAAGTTCAATGACCAAACAAAACAATATTCTGATATTATTGAGAAAATAAGCTTTGGAAAATAACTTATAATAATCGTTTATCCTTTGTCACCCTGTCCCGATAACTATCTGGATGTCGAAAGGCAACCCTACTGTAAAACAAAAAACCTATGATATATAGAGGAGGAAGCCCGGTGGGCTTCAGATTTGAAATTAAAAGGAGGACTGCCAGTGGCAGTCAGGTACGCGAACTTCAGTTCGCCTATAATCTAAAACAAAAAATCCCCATCAAATAAATGATGAGGACTTTCTAAAAAAAGGCGGCGGATCGACCGAAGGGACACGCCGCATCTATAAACAAAAAAGTCCTTTACTTTCGTAAAGGACTTTCAAAAAAAAGGCGGCGACATACTCTCCCACATTACTGCAGTACCATCTGCGCAATCGGGCTTAACTTCTCTGTTCGGAATGGGAAGAGGTGAGCCCCGACGCAATAACCACCTTAAGAGGTC
>NZ_JBKBOL010000004.1:0-232393 GCF_046293665.1 Flavobacterium sp. | reverse complement strand
ACCCAAAAAGCAAAAGCCTCCAGTGATGGAGGCTTTTTTTGTTTTTGTTATTTGCTGATAATGGCTATTTATTTTGTTGTTGGTTTTTTTCTGAGTTCTGCACTGTCTGCAAAACGTTTCATTTCAATTTTTAACGGTTCGCCATACAATTGTATTTCGCTATTTCCGGAAGCATTCACTGTTGCAATGTTACTGATGTTTATACTGCTTTTAGAATAACCTGACGTTTCCAATGAGGCATTTTTGGCGGTTAGTTTTTTGCCAATAAAATCGGTGTTGTTGTCTAATCGTAATTTTAAGTCTATTACATCGCCTTCTACTTCTGCGGATGATTTTTGGTATAAATCAAATCTCATCTCACTGGAAGAAATTAGTGCTTTCACATAGGCACTTTTACTTAAATCGATAGCAGTTTTAACTGATTTTAAATTCAATTCTACTTTCGATTTATCATTGGCCATCAAAGTGAAATTTTTGGTATTGGCATTTAGAAATAATTTGGAATAATCGTATGTTTTAAAGGTGACATTGTCTAAAACCACATCGGACAAAGCGGTTATGTTGGTTTCGTCTTTAGCAATAATCATATTGAACTTGTCGGTGTAAGTTATACGAACGCTCAATTTTTTATAGCTTGAAATGTCTCTCGAAGTTGAAATTCTTAGGTTGCTTCCGGCCAATTTATATTCAACGAATTCAATCAAATTGTCATCAGCTTCAATTTCGAGTGCACATTCATTTCCTTTTACCAAATAAACTTCGAGATTGTCTTCTACTTCTAAGCTTACAAAATCACCAATTTGCTTTTGTTCTAATTTGACAATTTTAGATCCTTTTACCTTTTCTTTTTTTTGGCCAAAAGAAACAGCGGTGAGTAAAAGAAAACTAAAGAGTATAATTTTTTTCATAGAAGTTGGTAGTTTGGTTTTTACTTCGTACAGTTCGACCTAATAGGTCTCGAGTGTCAAAAATAGAAAAAAAAACATCCCAATTTTCATTGAGATGTTTTATTAACTTAATCTTTGGAGACACTACCGCCGGAACTTTCTTCTTTTCGGACCTCTTTCGGACTGTTTAAATAGGTTATGGAACTTCCGCTTGACGCTTTCGCATCTAATAATAAGGCTGCATAAACTGTTGTGGAACTTCCGCTTGAAGATTGCGCTTTGACTTCATTGGCTAATAATCCATTGGCATCAATATGACTTCCGCTTGATGAGGCTGTAAAAACTTTTAATGCTTTTCCGACCACTTTTTGTTCGCTTCCGCTCGAGGTTTCTAAGGTTACTTTGTCAGCTTCAACTTCAACTTCTAAAGAACTTCCGCTACTTGATTTGAATGTAATATCGTCGCTGTTTAAAACATTGCCCGATTTTAAAGTTGAACCGCTTGAGCTTTCCAAGCTAACAATTTTAGGCATACGAACAATTACCTTTTTGGATTTTACATTATTATAATTGCTGTATTCAGAACTGATTTCCAAAGTTCCGTTTTCAACTGTTGTTTTAATTCCGTTGACTAAATTATCGTCAGCTTCTACAATAACTTCCAATTGGTCTGAAAAGATTACTTCACAGTCTAATCCGCGACTTACTGTAACTTTATCAAAATTGGACAGGTTTCGTTTTTCGGTGATTACGTTACCGCTTCCGGTAACACTTTTTCCGAAATTAATGTTGTGATCACATGAAGTGATTGATAAGGCTACTAATGCAGCAGTGATCACTTTTGAAAAGAAAATTACAAACTTTGTCATGATTATTCTGTTTTAATGATTATCCCGTCTTTTCCTATAGTTAATTTACTTTTTTTATCTGATTTTCCTTTTTTGGTTTCGGTAATTCCTTTTCCGTTGATTTTTACCGTAACGGTTTCAGATGAATCATTATCGTCAATGATGTTGATTTCTTCAGATTGAATACCGCCTTCCACATCATTGTATTCGTTTTCCTCTATTGGACAATTCAGACATTTTACTTGTGTTTCTCCTACCTTATAAGTGTACTTTTCTGAACTGTGATGAAGATTAAAATACCCGTTGTCTGATTCGTCAAAATGTCTTACAGTTTCATCGGCTACGAAAACTGTCCCTTTTGGAAGATAAAGGTATAATTCTACACGTTGGTCTCTGTATTTGCTTGCCATTTCGGTAACCAAATAATTATCTAAAAGCAATTGGTTACCTACAATTTTAAACCCATATTTGATTTTTTCAGCTCTTTCATTGGCTTCTTTGAATGATTTACCATCGGCTAATTTTTCAATTTGAAGATAAGGTTGTGCTTTATCAGTACTTTTGATTTCAAAACTAATTTGATTTGAATAAATCACTTCGTTTTTAGCAGAATCTTGAGTAAATGTAAATTCTTCATGTTCATAAATATTTTTAGAGAAGAAATCATTGTTTACAAACTTGATTTGCAAAGTATCATTTGGTTGGATGTTGATCATTTCTTTTTGAACTGCTTTACCTTCGAATGCTGATTCAGTTGATTGTTTGATTCCAATGATTACTAAAGCTCCAACGGCAAAAATCCAAATGGCTAATAAACTGTATTTGGCGGCTGCACCTAAAGATTTCATATTGGTTACCAATAATTTTAAACCCAACAATAAGAAGAAGAACAAAGGAATACCGATGGCTAAGAAAGCCAACAATCCAAAAATCCATAACGGAATATCGGTATAGTTAACCGCGTCAACATAGCGTTGCCAAGGCGCATCAATAAAAGAGGTAGTTCCGAAAGTAAAAAGACCAATGAACAATCCGGCTAATGTTAAAGCAGAAAATACTAAGATGATAGCTCCTAAAACTTTAGCAAACGCACCAAAAATTTTCATGATTACATCGCCCAATCCGTTGGCAACTCTTTCAGCACCCGACTTTACTTGGTTTCCCATTTCGTCGTAATTGGCATTTTTGAACTTGTTAGATACACTTTCAAATTCTTCTCTTACTTTTTTTTCAATGTTAGAAATTGTTACCGGTTCGCCGGTCATTTCTAATTTTTCAGAAGTGGTGATTGCTTTTGGAGTAGCGATCCAAAGAATAATATAAGCGATGATCCCAAAACTGGTGAATGCCAACAATAAGAAGATGATTTTAATCCAAACAGATTCAACACCAAAGTAGTGTCCTAAACCGGTACAAACGCCACCAATTAAACCTCTGTCTTTGTCTCTGTATAGTTTTTTACGCGGAGGAAAGTTGTAATAGGGTTCCGATTTGGTTTCTGTTGAATCTTCATCGTCCAGTCTGTAGTCTTCCGGTTGTCCCATAACCACAATCACTTCATCAACATCTTTATTATTGATTACGTGTTTGTCGGTTTTTTGTTTTTCAGTCAAAAGCTCGGCAACGCGCATTTCAATGTCTTTCATGATTTCGTCCTTACCGGAAGAATTAGAAAGCGAACGTTTTATAGCATCAAAATATCTTGATAATTTTTGGTATGCATCTTCATCGATATGGAAGAATAAACCACCTATATTAATATTTACTGTTTTGTTCATGATTGTTATTTTTGATTGGTTATGATGTTCACGGCGTCTGACAATTCGGTCCAAGTGCCGTTCAATTCAGTTAAAAATGTTTTTCCTAATTCGGTCAAACCATAATATTTTCTTGGTGGTCCCGATGTTGATTCTTCCCAACGGTAGTTGAGTAATCCGTCGTTTTTAAGTCTTGTCAATAGCGGATAAACGGTTCCCTCTACTACAAGCAATTTGGCGTTTTTTAAAGTGTCTAATATTTCAGAGGTATACGCGTCTTTCTCTTTTAAGACAGACAAGATACAAAATTCTAAAACACCTTTACGCATCTGGGCTTTTGTGTTTTCAATGTTCATAATACATGATTTAATTTTTTGTGATTAACATTCGCTTTTTGATTTTCCCGCTGCGTGATTACTGCTTTGGTTGATGATTGAAACTCTTTGATTGATTGATTGATTGATTGATTGATTGATTGATTGATTGATTGATTTGATTTTGATTGATGATTATTTAAAGAAAGGTATGCTCAACGGATACTTATAAGCTTCACCATTAGAGGCTTTTACTGCAGCATAAATGATTAAGATAAATTCGATTACTTTCAAAAAACAAAACAGAAGCACAGCTATGATGCCTAGAATGGTTAATCCTGTAATGTTTCCTGTACTCAAATGGTCAATAATAAAATCGCCATTGAGGTGAATATCGTGATTTGGAATATTTTTAAAAATCGTATAGATAAAAATAGGAATGGCAATTAGACATAATACTATAGTATACATGAACATACTCAATTGAAAATTTAAGGCATTTTTACCATTTACATCCACAAATTCTGATTCATTTTTCTTGGCACTCCAAATGATAATAGGAAAGATATAATTCCCAAAAGGAATAACATATTGTGTCAAAGCACTCAAGTGCAAGAACGTAGCAATATTTTTTTCGTTGTTAGGTGTCATTTTATTTGATTTTTGGTTGATGATTTAATTTGATTTAACAATACTATAGATAGGCTATTAATTTCTTATACAAAGATAAGGCTAAAAAAAGGTATTATGCAATGCAAAGTACTAAGATTTAACAAAATATTAACATTTATAAAAGCGCTGAATACTATATCATTTTTTGTACTTTTATAGCAAAATCAAGCGTTTATGGAATTTTCACCTTCAAAATTAAATACTTTTTTGTTCTTTAAATTACCCTCTGCTTTTTGGTCAGGAGTTAGGGTAAAAGCCATCTCAAGGGAACAATGTGTGGTAACGGTTAAACATCGTTGGTTCAATCAAAATCCTTTTAATTCCATGTATTTTGCCGTACAAGCCATGGCGGCCGAATTGACAACTGGTGCTTTAGTAATGATGCAAATCAAAAATTCAGGAAAAAAAATCTCGATGTTGGTTGCCAATAACAATGGTAATTTTACTAAAAAAGCTACAGGACGAATTACTTTTACTTGCAACGATGGTCATTTAATAAGCGAAGCTATTCAAAGAACTATAGCTACCGGCGAAGGACAAACGATATGGATGAAATCTATTGGTGTAAATGAAAAAGGCGAGCAAGTTTCGGAAATGAATTTTGAATGGAGTATTAAATTAAAGTAATTAACAAACGTTAAACCCTTTACAATTAGGGTTTTTTTATGATGTTTCGATTGTAACTTTGATAAAAATTACTAAAATGAGAATACTAATTACAGGCGCAACAGGTTTAGTAGGAAACGAATTGGTAAAATTGTTATTAGCAAAAGGCCATACTATTCATTATTTGACCACTTCGAAAGATAAGATTGAAGCCGAATCAAATTATATTGGTTTCTTTTGGAATCCGCAAGAAGGAAAAATTGATGAAAACTGTATTTTCGAAGTAGATGCCATTATTCATTTGGCCGGAGCCAATATTGCCAAGCGTTGGACCAATGCTTACAAACAAGAAATTATTGAAAGTCGGACACTTTCAGCCGAGTTGCTTTTTAACTTGGTCAAAAAACATCCGAACCATCAAATAAAACAAATAATTTCCGCTTCTGGAACAGCTATTTATCCTGAAAGTATTGATGAAATTTATGATGAAACTACAAAGGAAACAGAAGATAGTTTCCTTTCTAATGTTGTTAAAAAATGGGAAGCCAGTGTCAATGTTTTCCAAGTTTTAGGAATCAAAGTTTGTAAGCTAAGAACCGGAATTGTTTTATCCAAGAAAGGCGGCGCTTTGCCCGAAATGGTAAAACCTATCAAATTAGGATTCGGTTCAGCAATGGGTTCAGGAAAACAAATACAGTCTTGGATACATATTAATGACTTGGTTGCCCTATACAATTTTGCTTTAGAAAAACGACTAGATGGTGTTTATAATGCGGTTACGACAAATCCTATAAGCAATGAAGTATTGAGCAAAACTATTGCCAAAACTTTGAAGAAATCAATTTGGTTGCCAAACACACCAGAGTTTGTAATGAAACTGATTTTAGGCGAAATGTCATACCTATTATTTTCAAGTAAAAACCTTAGTGCCAACAAGATCTTGGATTTAGGCTTTCAGTTTCAATTTCCCGATATAGAGAAAGCGATTGATGATCTATACCAATAAAAAAAGTGCTGTTAATTGACAGCACTTTTTTTTACTATAAAGATTGTTGAATTAATAATTATTACAGCTTTAAGCTAACCTAGAATAGTGTTTTTCTTAATCGTGTTAACAAATTTAATTAAAACGAAAACGTAATAGTCTTAAAATTATATTAAAATTTGGTTAAATAAATTTCAAAAATTTAATCCATGACCATCAAAAAAGTGTGACAATTTGACATTTTAAAAGAAATGGCAGTACTTTTGCAATCTGAACGAACGGAGTAAAACTCAAAAATGAAAATCAAGAATTTTTTTAAAAATACCTCACAAATGAATACGGATAACACGGATAAAGAGCCAATTGAAAACACAGCTGAAAATGTAGCAAATGAAATCGAAACGGCTGAAGAACTGAGTGTTGAAGAACAATTGCAAGAAGAATTAGCCAAAGAAAAAGACAAGTTTTTACGTCTTTTTGCTGAATTCGAAAATTTTAAAAAGAGAACGACAAAAGAACGTATCGATTTATTTAAAACTGCCAATCAAGAAGTATTGCAAGCCATGTTGCCTGTTTTAGACGATTTTGACAGAGCAATGGTTCAAATTGCCAAAACTGAAGATGAGGTTTTACTAAAAGGAGTTGAATTGATTCATGAAAAATTAAAAAACACTTTAGTATCCAAAGGTTTGGAGCAAGTTGACATCAGACCCGGAGATCCTTTCAATGCTGATTTCGCAGAGGCTATTACCCAAATTCCGGCACCAAGCGATGAACTGAAAGGTAAAATCGTAGACGTAGTTGAAAAAGGATATAAATTGGGCGACAAAATTATTCGTTTTCCAAAGGTTGTGATTGGTCAATAACAAGATATTATGAGCAAAAAAGATTTTTACGAAATATTAGGCGTTTCCAAAAGCGCATCTGCTGAAGAAATTAAAAAAGCTTACCGGAAAAAAGCGATTGAGTTTCACCCTGATAAAAATCCGGGCAATAAAGAAGCCGAAGAGAACTTTAAAACGGCAGCCGAAGCTTACGAAGTTCTAAGTGATCCTGATAAAAAAGCCAAATACGATCAATACGGTCACGCAGCTTTTGATGGTGCCGGCGGTTTTGGTGGCGGACATCACATGAACATGGATGATATCTTCAGTCAGTTTGGAGACATTTTCGGTGGCGCTTTTGGTGGCGGAAGTTTTGGTGGTTTCGGTGGCAATGGTGGCGGACAACGTCGTGCCAAAGGAAGCAATCTACGTATCAAAGTAAAAATGACCTTGGAAGAAATTGCCAATGGTGTTGAGAAAAAAGTCAAAGTAAAACGCAAGGTACAAGCGCCCGGCGTAAAATATAAAACTTGTTCAACCTGTAACGGTCAAGGACAAGTGTTGCGTGTGACCAATACCATTTTGGGCAGAATGCAATCAGCTACAACTTGCCACGTTTGTGGTGGCGTTGGACAAACAATCGAAAGTAAACCTAACAATGCCGATGCACACGGAATGATATTGGAAGACGAAACAGTATCTATCAAAATTCCGGCAGGTGTTGTAGATGGTATGCAGTTGAAAGTGTCAAGCAAAGGTAACGATGCGCCGGGGAACGGAATTCCGGGTGATTTGATTGTTGCCATCGAGGAATTAGAACACGAATTTCTAAAACGTGAAGGCGAAAACCTTCATTATGATTTGTATATCAGTTTTGCTGAAGCCGCTTTAGGGGTTTCAAAAGAGATTGAAGCAGTAAATGGTAAGGTCAGAATTAAGCTTGAAGAAGGCATTCAATCGGGTAAGATTTTGCGTCTAAAAGGCAAAGGTATTCCGAGTCTGAATAGCTATGGTAACGGTGATTTGTTGGTGCATGTAAATGTTTGGACACCAAAGAGTTTGAGTAAAGAACAACGTCAATTTTTTGAAAAATCATTAACTGATGACAATTTTATTCCAAGGCCTGAAAAGAGCGACAAATCTTTTTTTGAAAAAGTAAAAGATATGTTTTCATAATTAAAAAATTAGTTTTACATTTGGTTATTACTTGGAAACAAGTAATTTCTTTTTCATAGCAATTTTTCCCATCCTTTTGTAAAAATTAGGGTGGGTTTTTTTTGTAACAAACATTTCCGTTTGACTACTTATTGGTTACTTTTACAAAAACAAAATATAAGTATGAGCAATATACTTGAAGTAAACAAAGTCGTAAAGCAATACGGTAATTACACTGCGCTCAACGAAGTTTCTTTAACCGTTCCAAAAGGCAGTATTTACGGACTTCTAGGTCCGAATGGCGCCGGAAAAACTTCCCTTATCCGCATCATCAACCAAATCACCATGCCCGACAGTGGCGAAATCATCCTGGATGGTGAAAAACTCAATCCGTCTCACGTACATTCTATTGGCTATATGCCGGAAGAACGAGGTTTGTACAAAACCATGAAAGTAGGCGAGCAGTGTCTTTATTTGGCTCAATTAAAAGGCTTGTCCAAAGCCGAAGCCAAAAGAGAATTAGACTATTGGTTCGATCGTTTGGAAATCCAAGGTTGGTGGAACAAAAAAGTACAAGAGTTGTCCAAAGGAATGGCGCAGAAAGTACAATTTGTAGTAACGGTTTTGCACAAACCCAAGTTGCTTATTTTAGACGAACCATTCTCAGGTTTTGATCCGGTGAATGCCAATTTGATTAAAGACGAAATTATCGAGCTAAACAAACAAGGAACCTCGATTATTTTTTCGACTCACCGCATGGAAAGTGTGGAAGAAATGTGCGATTATATCGCCTTAATTCACAAATCAAATAAACTCATTGAAGGTAAATTGTCGGAGGTAAAGAAACAATTCAGAACTAACAATTACGAAGTGGGTATTTTATCAGACAATATCGAAGGTTTGATGTATGACTTGTCACAGAAATTTACTTTGGCACAAACTGATTTCAAATCATTGAATGACGAATTGAAGTTGGAAATAAATTTAGGCAACGCAACACCAAATGAACTACTCAATACTTTAGTCCAACGCGGACAAGTAACTCATTTTGTGGAAAAAATCCCGAGTGTGAATGATATTTTTATTAAAACAGTAACAGAATAGATTGTTAGAAATTTAGATTGTTAGATTTTTAGAAAAAAGAATCTAACAGTCCAAAAATCTAATAATCCAAAAATCTAAAAAATGAGCAAACTAAGTTTAATCATCAAAAGAGAATTTGTCGCCAAAGTGCGCAACAAATCATTCATCGTCATGACTTTTTTAAGTCCGTTATTGTTTGTCGGAATTGCAGTTTTTGTAGGCTATTTGAGCACTATGAAAGCTGATAAGAAAACTATTGCCATTCACGACGAAAGTGGTTTGTTTGTAAAAGAATTTAAAAGCAATGACGAATACAAATATGTCGATTTGACATTAGTAGATACCAAAATTTTAAAAGACAGCATCGTTAGCGAAAGCTATGAAGGGTTATTGGTTATCCCAAAAGCAACAGATATCAAATCTTTGGAAAAAGGCATTCAATATATTTCCAATGATAGTCCAAGTGTTTCCTTTATTGAAGATGTGGAAGATGTCATTAGCCAAAAACTCACCAAAGAGAATTACATCAAATCCGGTTTAGATACCTTAGCCATTAAAAAATCGGAAGCTGATGTTACTATTAGTTTGTCCAAAGCTTCAGGCGAAACGGCTTTAAAAGGGTTGAACGAAATTAAAATCGCCATTGGCGGTGCCTTCGGTTATTTAATCATGATGTTTATCATCATTTACGGTAATATGGTGATGCGAAGCGTAATCGAAGAAAAAGTATCGCGCATTATCGAAGTAATCATTTCTTCGGTAAAACCTTTCCAATTGATGATGGGGAAAATCATTGGAACTTCATTAGCCGGAATTTTACAATTTATGATTTGGGCCATTCTCGGATTAACAGCCATGTTTGTATTGTCCTCTGTTTTTGGAGTGCAAATGGGATCAACTTCAGGTGTTGATACACAAACTTTACAAAATGCCCAAGAAGAATTAGGCGGTTCTATGGTAATGTATGTAAAAGAACTTTGGAACTTACCTATTGCAACCATTTTAGTTTCATTTATCATTTATTTTATCGGCGGTTACTTTTTATACAGTTCATTCTATGCGTCAATCGGTGCGGCTGTCGACAATGAAACCGATTCACAACAGTTCTTGTTGCCAATTATTATGCCTTTGATTTTAGGAGTTTATATAGGTTTCTTTACTGTGATCAATGATCCGCACGGAACGGTAGCAACTGTATTTTCGATGATTCCTTTAACATCACCAATCGTAATGATGATGCGAATTCCGTTTGGTGTACCGCTATGGCAAATTGCCGTTTCAATGATTTTATTGTTCAGCACTTTCTTCTTAGTGGTTTGGTTTGCCGCCAAAATTTATCGCGTGGGTATTTTAATGTATGGCAAAAAACCAACTTGGAAAGAACTCTACAAATGGTCAAAATACTAAATATGAAAAATTTATTTTTGCTATTGTTATTGTTTTTTAGTTTTTCGGGTCAAGCCCAAAAGGATGACGTGCAAAAAACCATCGATACGTTTTTCGAAGGTTTTCATGCCAAAGACACGGTAAAAATCAAATCAACATGTAGCGAGAAACTAGTCTTGCAATCTATATCTGAAAGTTCAAAAGGCAATAAGTTTTCGGAAGAAAGTCCAAACGAATTCTATAAATCTATAGCGACTATTCCGGCTGACGTTAAGTTTGAAGAAAGAATTCTAAGTTATAATATTCAAGTCGATGGAACGATGGCAAATGCTTGGACGCCTTATGAATTCTACATCAACGGTAAATTTAGTCACAAAGGCGTGAATGCTTTTACACTTTATAAGGATAACGGAACTTGGAAAATTATTCATCTCATTGACACGCGCCGAAAGTAATCTTTATAAAATCTTTATACTTTCAAGAGTTTACTTTATATCCTACTTATAAGTATTGCCGTAACTTTGTCAAAAATTAATACCAATGGACAAGTTAGTATTAAAAAGCGTTAGGAATCAATATCTTATCAGCTTTTTGTCGGTAGCTGCGGTTTCTTTTTCCTGTCTGATTGTCAGAGATGTGATCGACTACAGAATTGTTGGATATCTTCTATTAGTAGTGGTTTCCTTGTTGGCTATTTTTCTCGAAATCAAGCCGGTTTTATTAGGTGCTGTTTTAAGCGCTTTGGCTTTGAATTTTATGTTTATCAAGCCTTATTTTACTTTGCATATCGACAGTGCCGAAGACATTTTACTATTGATAATGTATTTCATCATTGCCTTAATCAATGCGGTGCTGACCAACAATTTTCGCCGAATGCAACGCGCCATTCAAGTCAAACAAACCCGAGCCAGTACTTTAAAATTATACAATACTTTATTAGATTCTCTTTCGCATGAATTGAGAACTCCAATTGCGGCCATTCTCGGTTCGATTGATACTTTGCAACAAAAGAATGTCAACCTTTCCGAAGAAACCCAACAAAAACTCCACAACGAAATCGAAAAAGCATCAATGAAGTTGAACTATCAAGTGGAAAATTTGTTGAATATGTCTCGCTTAGAATCGGGCTATATTCATCCCAAATTGGATTGGTGCGATGTCAAAGAAATCATCTACAATGTTTGCGATCGCCTAAAAGAAGAAACCAAAGACCACAAAATCACTTATGCCATCGATGATAATTTGCCGCTTTTCAAACTCGATTATGGTTTGATGGAACAAATCATTTACAATTTGGTTTACAATTGCGCGCAACATACACCAAAAGGCGTCAACATAACCATCAGCGCCAAATATGAAGTCGATGCCGATTATGAAACGCACATCGATTTAATCAAAAAATGTGTCCTCACAATTTCCGATGATGGCTATGGTTTTCCGCCAAACGAAATTGACAAAGCTTTCGATAAATTCTACCGATTCAAAACATCAAAAACCGGTGGAACAGGCTTAGGACTTTCCATCGTAAAAGGTTTTGTAGAAGCGCAAAACGGAACCATTACCTTAAGCAATGCCAAAGATGGTGGCGCAGTTTTCGAGTTGACTTTCGCGGTTGATTGTTTACCTATTAATTCTTTAGACCATGAATAACGGTTTTTCCATATTAGTCATTGACGACGAAGCGCAAATCAGAAAATTGCTCGAGATTTCTTTGGAAGCCAATGATTACAAAGTGCTGTTTGCCATCAACGGAAAAGAAGGCATTACGATGTCGGCGAGTCACCAACCTGATTTGATACTATTGGATTTGGGTTTACCCGATGAAGACGGACAAATAGTTTTGAAAAAATTACGCGAATGGTATCAAAATCCGATTATTATTCTTTCAGTAAAAAGTGCCGAGGAAGAAATCGTAAAAGCGTTGGATTCCGGTGCCAATGACTATCTGACCAAACCTTTTCGAACCCAAGAATTATTGGCCCGAATCAGAACCGCTCTGCGAAATAAAACTACAGTAAACAACGAGTTAACAGTTACTTTCGGCAATTGTTCAGTCGATTTTACTTCCAGAATAGTTAAAGCCAATAACGAAATTATCAAACTCACCGCGACAGAATACAACTTACTGACCTTATTAATCAAAAACGATGGTCGCGTCTTAACCCATCAATATATTTTAAAAGAAATTTGGGGCCAAAGCTACGCCGACCAAACCCAATACTTACGTGTTTTTGTAGCACAGCTTCGCAAAAAGATAGAAGAAGATGCCAATCGCCCGAAGTTTATTATTACCGAATCCGGTGTTGGTTATCGATTTAATTCCGGCTAAATAATCCAAAAAAAATCGTCTGAAGCATATTTTGTGAAAACCACTTTCGGTCTTCACCTAGGCATTCGCATGCCAAATTTTAACTAAATAATACTTTAAAATGAATACAACTGTAAAGCAAAAAATCACCGCAGCCTCGCTATTAGTCGCACTCGGAATCATTTATGGCGATATCGGAACGAGTCCGCTGTATGTAATGAAAGCTATCGTAGGCGACAAATCCATTACCGAAATGTTAGTCTATGGCGGCATTTCGTGTGTGTTTTGGACACTGACTTTTCAAACTACTTTTAAATACGTTTTACTAACGCTTTCAGCCGATAATCATGGCGAAGGTGGCGTGTTTTCGTTGTATGCTTTGGTAAAAAGATTCGGAAAGGGAAAATTGGTCCTTCCAACCATACTCGGAGCAACCACACTTTTAGCTGACGGAATTATTACGCCGCCTATCTCTGTTGCTTCGGCTGTTGAAGGTTTGGAAGCCATAGTGCCTAATTTGCCAACGATACCAATTGTAATAGCGATTCTTTCGGGGTTGTTTATTTTTCAACGATTTGGTACTCATAGAGTAGGTACAATTTTCGGACCGGCAATGGTTGTTTGGTTTACCATGTTGACGGTTTTAGGATTGTCTCAAATCATTCACCATCCGGATATTTTGAAAGCTTTGAATCCTATTTATGCTTACCGTTTGTTAGTAGAATATCCTCACGGATTTTGGCTGTTGGGCGCTGTATTCCTTTGTACAACAGGAGCCGAGGCTTTGTATTCTGATTTAGGTCATTGTGGTAGAAAAAACATCCGAATCACTTGGATATTTGTAAAATCGGCGTTATTGATTAATTATTTAGGCCAAGGCGCTTGGTTGATGCACCAAGGAAATGAATTCTTAAATGGACAAAATCCGTTTTATACCATCATGCCCGAATGGTTTTTAATCTTTGGAATTGTGATTGCTACTTTAGCGGCCATTATTGCTTCTCAAGCTTTGATTAGCGGTTCATTTACGTTGATTAACGAAGCGATTTCCTTGAATTTTTGGCCGAGAGTGGCTTTGAAAAACCCAACGAATTTAAAAGGACAAATTTATATTCCATCCGTGAATACAATACTTTGGATTGGTTGTATATTGATGATTTTATACTTCAAAAATTCGGCACACATGGAAGCGGCTTATGGTTTTTCTATCACGATAGCCATGATGATGACTACGATTTTATTGTCTTATTATTTGTTCTTTATCAAAAAAGTAAAAATCGGTTGGATTGCTTTGATGCTATTGGTTTTTGCCTTGATAGAAGTTTCCTTTTTTATCGCCAATATTGTCAAAATTAAAGAACGATGGATGTTCCTTTTCTTCGAATTGTTCATCTTCATGGTGATGTATGTTTGGTATTATTCCCGAAAAATCAATAACCGTTTTCTGAAGTTTGTCAACTTGGCCGAGCAAACGCCAATGTTAGAAGAATTAAGTGCCGATGATGAAATTCCAAAATACGCCACGCATCTAATCTATTTATCCAAGGCGAACAAAACCTATGAAATTGAAGAGAAAATCATCAAATCAATCTTTGCCAAAAAACCAAAACGCGCTGATGTTTATTGGTTCTTGCATATCAATCGAACAAACGAACCGTTTACACTGAATTATGAAGTGATTGAATTGTTAGATGATAAAGTGATTAAAGTGGTGCTCAATGTTGGTTTCCGAATCCAACCTAAAGTCGAATTGTATTTCAAAAAAATTGTACAGGAATTGGTAGAACGCAAAGAACTGAACCTTCATATTCGTCCTGATGGTTCAACAAAATACAATGCCGAACCCGATTATAAGTTTGTGATTATCGAGAAATTCATTTCGGTAGAAAACGAGTTTGCTTTTAAAGACGGTTGGTTATTAACTTCGTATTTTTGGTTAAAAAAATTATCGTTATCGGATGAAAAAGCCTTTGGTTTAGATAAAAGTGATGTGGCCATAGAAGAATATCCAATGGTGTATTCGCCGGTGAATAATTTGGAATTATGTCGAAAACAAAAATCGCTTTAAGATGAAAATAGCATTAGCATTGACGGCAGCTTTGTTAGTTATAACTACTGGTTTTGCCCAAGAAAATAAAGAGGTGAAATTGTCTTTTTTGGGCTATTTGGAAAGCTATTATGCCTATGATTTTAACCGGCCGGAAGCACAAACCAAACTACCGTTTATGTATAATTACAACCGACACAATGAGTTCAATGTCAATATTGGTTTGTTAAGAGCTAAAGTTGATTACGACAATGCTTATGCTTCTATTGCGCTGCATTCCGGAACCTATGTTGAAGATAATTATGCCAATGAAACGACTAAAATTATCAGCGAAGCTTATGTAGGTTTGTACCTCGATAAAGACAGAAAATCAACCATTGAGGTTGGTGTTTTGCCGAGTTATATCGGATTTGAAACCGCGACTTCTGGTTCAAATTTGACTTTGACGCGCTCGATGCTTGCGGAGAATTCACCTTATTTTATGACCGGAGTGAAGTATACTTTTGTGCCCAATGCCCAATGGCAATTTTCAGGATTAGTCACCAATGGTTGGCAACGCATCAACAAACCGGATAAAAATGTTTCACCGGCTTTGGGTTCTCAAATTGTTTATAAACCATCGGACAAATCAATGTTCAATTGGAGTACTTTCATGGGTAAAGAATTGTACAATAACGAATGGGGAATGCGCTATTTCAGTAATTTATATTGGGACAAACAATGGCATTCCAAATGGAGAACTATTATTGGTTTTGATGCAGGTTTGCAGACAGCTGTTACTGATAATAACCGGGAATTGTTTTGGATGAGTCCGGTTCTGATAACGCAATATTCATTAGCACCTAAATGGCAAACTGCCTTCAGAGTCGAATATTATCAGGATAAAGATAATGTGATAATTTCCACAAGCGATGCATTTAAAACCATTGGCATGTCATTCAATATTGATTATTTAATAAATGATAAAGTCAAGTTCAGAACGGAAGCAAGGTATTTCAACAGCCAGTCGAAAGTATTTGCGAAAGAGGATTATTTAGTCAATGACAACTTTTGTATTACAACGAGTTTGTCTTTTGGATTTTGAGTTTGTTGAACTATTAAGCAAATTTCATTTCCAGCACTTCTTTGAAAGCATTGCTGTAATCTGCTACTTGGGTTTTCTTCATGATATGTTTTACACCGGCATCATTATAGCTACGAATTAGTTTTTTGGGTAAAGCACTCGATATGATTACTACCGGAATATGATGGTATCTCACAGAGTTGTTAAGGATTACTATGAGCTCTTTTCCGTTTAAAATAGGCATATTGCCGCCAAAAAAAAGGATGTCAGGTTTGATGTCTAGTTTGCTTAAGTCGTCCATCATCTTGTGGACGTCTCTGTATATAGAAATTTGATGTCCTAAACCTTCGATGGCATGTTTAAAAAAATACAAATCTTCATTGTCTATATCTAGGTAAAATATCGTACGTGATTCTGTCATAGCTACTTGTGTAAAAGTAGGCAAAGGTACCGACAGGACTTCCGAAAAGAATTATACTATTCTTACTGAAAATTGCATAATTAGTTTAAACTAACAATCTGCCATATTTACCGCCACAGCTAAACCGCCTTCCGAGGTTTCTTTGTACTTAGAGTTCATGTCTTTAGCCGTTTGCCACATCGTATCAATTACTTTATCCAACGGAACTTTTGCATTTTTGGCATCAGTTTCCATAGCGAGTTCTGCAGCGTTAATGGCTTTGATGGCACCCATGGTATTTCTTTCTATACACGGGATTTGTACCAATCCACCAATTGGATCACAAGTCAACCCTAAATGATGTTCCATAGCAATTTCGGCCGCCATTAAAACTTGATCCGGTGTTCCGCCCATAACTTCACATAAAGCTCCGGCTGCCATGGCTGAAGAAACTCCGATTTCGGCTTGACATCCGCCCATCGCGGCTGAGATGGTAGAACCTTTTTTAAAGATACTGCCGATTTCTCCGGCCACCATCAAGAATTGTTTGATTTGCTTTTCATCGGCTTGGTGGTTTTCGATGACCATATAATACATCAAAACTGCGGGAATAACACCGGCACTACCATTAGTTGGTGCCGTTACCACTCGACCTAAAGCGGCATTGACTTCATTGACTGCCAAAGCAAAACAACTAACCCATTTCAGGATTTGGCGAAACTTTACTTCGGTTTTTCGAATGCACTCGAGCCATTCTTGAGGCGAATTGTAATTGGATAACCCAATCAAACCTTGGTGCATATCAAAAGCGCGACGACGTACATTTAATCCACCTGGAAGTATTCCTTCGGAATGACAACCAATATACATGCATTCTAACATGGTGTTCCAAATGCGCATCAGTTCACTATGCACTTCGGCTTCGGGACGCATGGAGATTTCATTGGCATAAACAATCTCTGAAATCTGTTTGTTTTCAGTTATAGTATATTGAAGTAGCTCTTCCGCATTTTGAATTGGGAAAGGAAACGCACATTTGATTTGGTGTTTCTTTTTGGCGTTAATTCTCTCTTCTTTAACCACAAATCCGCCACCAATAGAGTAGAAAGTAGAAACGATTTCTTCACCGTCATGGCTTGTAGCTGTAAAGGTCATTCCATTGGCATGAAAAGGCAAGAAGTTTTTATTGAATACGATATCGGTTTCTGCATTGAACGCCATCATAAATTGATTGGCCAATTTGATTTCGTGGTTTTGTTTAATCGATTGGATGATGCTATCAATGTTTTGTACCGGAATATATTCGGGGTCTTGACCGCTTAGTCCAAGCATTACGGCGTAATCAGTGGCGTGACCTTTACCGGTTAGGGATAAAGAACCATATAAATCGACTCTGACGTGAGTGATTTTATCTAATTGATTGTCTTCTTTTAACTCATTTAAAAAACGCTCCGCAGCACGCCAAGGTCCGAGTGTGTGTGAACTAGAAGGTCCGACACCTATTTTAAGCATATCAAATACCGAAATGCATTCTTCCATTACTATATCGATTTAGTTAGGGCAAAGATATTGAATTTAGTGTTCAGTAGGCAGTGTTCCCGCAGCAGAAATTCTTTTAATCTTTTGAATTTTGATAGGGTGTTTTTCGATTTTAATTAAACTTTGAATAACAAAGTACTTTGTTTTTATTAAAAAATTGTACTTTAGCAAAATCAATTTTTAGGGTATGGACTATTTTGTTAAGGAACAATCAATCGTTAGAAAAATTTGGGGCAAGAGCGACACCATTTTATTCATTTTTGCCGGAGCTGCTGCTGAGTTTGCTTTGAACAAAGCAGTCGATTGGCTTTACTTTACTGGAAAGTTGCCTTCGGATCCTTTAGGGCGACTGTTTTCTACGGTGAGATATGCCCGAATGATAGTTTTTGCTCCAAAAGAAGAAGCTAATAAAGCCATTGATACCATGCGAAAAATACATTCCGCTGTTGAAGAAAATCGCGGGGCTACCATTCCGGATTGGGCTTATCGAGATGTTTTGTTTATGTTGATTCATTATTCCATTTCTGCCTATGAACTCTTAGAAGCAAAATTGACCGAAGCGGAAAAAGAAGAAGTTTACAATGTTTTTTATCGTGTAGGCGATAGAATGGGATTAAAGGAATTGCCTTCAAATTATATCGAATGGTTACCGGTAAGAGAAGCTCATTTACAAGCTAACTTGCAAAAGAGTGCGTTTACAGCCGATCTTTTTAAACAATATAAAAAACACCTTGGCAGCATGCGTTTTAAAGTATTGATAGAAGGACAAAAATTAGTTTGTCCCGATAAGGTAAAAACCATGCTGCAGTTTAGTGATTTTTCCTTGTTAACGCCAATCGTACCAATTTACAAAGTAAGTAGATTGATGAAAATGGATTGGTTGCTAAAAGGCATCTTACTACCTGCTGACTATAAAGATCAGATCAATGACTTGGATGTTTACAGACGATGAAACGCTATTTTATTGTAACAAAAAGTAATACATAACTGCCCAAACGGCTATAAAGAAAAGTCCCGGAAACAATACGGTTTTAAGTTGTTTTAGATCTTTTTTGATGATTAACAGGTATAAAATGTAAATGGCAAATATGACAATTAGTCCAATGGAAACAAATGGGTATAGCATGTTTATTGATTATTGATTGCCATAAATTTAAGCCTTTTTTTTGAAAACTATCTTGCAATTGCTACAAATTAGTTTGTTAACGATTGTTTGTTTTATTTCAGAATTTATCATTCCTGATTATCAGTTAGTTTATTTTCTGTTACAAACCATGACGCGATGTAGGCCGTAAATGTTCCAAATAATCCAACTCCGGCAGTCATTAAAATAGCTGCAATAATTCTTCCTTCAGTTGTAACCGGAAATTTATCACCGTAGCCAACCGTTGTTATAGTAACATAAGCCCACCAAATAGCATCTTCGGCTGTTTTGATGTTACTGTTTGGATCGGTCTCCACTTGTAGAATTCCAATAGCAGAGAAAATCACAAGTAAAATGGCAATTATCGAAACTGAAGTAAAAGCGCCTTGAGCTTTATTTGCGAAAATATGGTCAACAATTTGTTTTGTACTTCTAAATGCTCTGACAATCCTTAATAATCTGATGAGTCGCAATAAACGGCCGGCACGAAGTACATCAATCATAGGAATACAAGAAATTAAATCAATCCAACCCCAACGCATAAATTTTGGTTTGTTTTCTGCGTTTTTAAAACGGATGCAAAATTCAATAAAGAAAAAGCCACAAATGACATTATCAATATAACTTAAAAGAATTGAAGTCTCCGTTGGCAAAACATAAACGGAATCTATGACTAATGCGCCTAAAACATAAACTGATAAAATTAAAACTATCAAATTTACTAAGTTTAGTTTTTCTGTTTTTTCAATTTTAGAAGAGGTCATTTTCGAAATGATGTTATGATTACTGTAACTGACCTGCAGATGATTTCTAAGTCAGAAATATAAAGATAGCTAATATATAAAAAAGATTACAAAGACTTAAAGTTCAAATTTTGTCAGCAATTGAAATATACTTACCTTTAAAAGATAAATTGATTATCAAACAATTAACTCTACAAACATGGCAACAACAAATGTAAAAGCTTACGGCACAAGTGCTTCAGACGCACCTTTAGCCGAAATGAATATCGAGCGCAGAGACGTTTTAGCAAAAGATATTGAAATTGAAATTATGTATTGTGGCGTTTGTCACTCGGATTTGCATTTTGCCAAAAACGATTGGGGAATGACCACTTATCCGGTAGTTCCCGGTCACGAAATCGTGGGTAAAGTAACTCGAATAGGAAGTGACGTAACCAAATTAAAAGTAGGCGATTTTGCTGCTGTAGGTTGCTTAGTCGATTCTTGTCGCACTTGTAATAGTTGTGAGAAAGACCTGGAACAATACTGTTTAAACGGATGGACCGGAACTTATGGTGGATTTGATAAGCATTTAAATCAACCTACTCATGGCGGTTATTCTCAAAAAATTGTAGTCGATGAACACTTTGTATTGAGTGTACCGGCTAATTTAGACCTAGCGGCGGTAGCACCATTGCTTTGCGCCGGTATTACCACTTGGTCGCCATTGGTTCATTGGAATGTTGGAAAAGGAACAAAAGTAGCGGTTGTAGGTTTAGGCGGATTAGGTCACATGGCCATTAAACTCGCCAAAGGTTTAGGTGCCGAAGTAACACTTTTCTCCAGAACACCCGATAAAGAAAAAGACGCTAAAGAGTTAGGTGCTGATGCCGTTATCATTTCTACAGATGATGCGCAAATGGCTTCTGTAGCCGGAAAGTTTGATGTGATTATCGATACCGTTCCTTATGTGCATGATGTGAATCCCTATATCGGAACTTTAGGAATTAGCGGCACCTTGGTTTTAGTAGGCTATTTGGGCGGATTGGATCCAATTTTAAATACGGTTCCAATGATTATGGGTAGAAAATCAGTAGCCGCTTCTTTAATTGGCGGTATTGCTGAAACTCAGGAAATGCTCGACTTCTGTGGTAAGCACAACATCGTTTCTGAAATTGAAATCATCAAAATGCAAGACATTAACAATGCCTATGAAAGAATGCTTAAAAGTGATGTGCGTTATCGCTTCGTAATTGATATGGCTTCTTTGAAAGATTAATTTCAAGTATTTTTATAAAAACAAAAAGCAGCTGGTTGGCTGCTTTTTGTTTTTAACTCGGAATTGCTTCCAAGAGCATTTCTTTTCCGGCTTTGTCATAATAAGTACAAGTCATTTTTTCCATACAAACAACCCATTTTTCAACACCGGATTTTGCCGAATCGTTACAAAATGTCATATAGTCTGTTTTGCCCTGTTGGTGTGCTTTTAAATCGGATTTGAATTGCTCAATGCTACTATTTTCAGCTACGGTTAAGCTGTCGTATTTTGATGACGAAGAAGTTTTGTAGTTGTCTTTGCCAAAATAATTGGTGTGACCGTCTGAAACAAAGGCTTCATAATGTGTTACTCCCAATTGAATAAGATCTTGTACATAATTAGGAAAATCAGCACCCGATTTTACTTTAGCATGAGCCGCTTTGATTTGTTCTATTGTAAACATAGTTTTGATTATAACTTGAGCTAAAATACAAAAATAGTCCTAAGAATAGGTGAAGACCTAAGCTGTTGCTTTGGTTTATCTCTGGTTGTTTAACTCATCTTCTTCATCTGTAAACTCTGAGGTGTTGGCATTAAAATATTTGGTCACTTTTTCTTTGTCTTTTTGATTTTGACGAATTAAATAGGCTACTAAACCAATAGCCGCAATGGCTACGATAACGATTATAATCCAATTGATTTCCATGGTTCTAGGTTTTACTTAAAGATAGAGAAAAGTTGATTTTACAAGTTATTTTTTAGATTACTAAATTGTTAATTATTCTTTTCTTCTTTGTTGTCATTGCTCAATGCTAATAGTAATAATATGAATCCAATAAAGATAAAAAAGCCTCTTATTAAACTTAGGCTTAACCAAGTTTGTCCACGTTTAATCCATTCAGTTTTTGTTACATTCGGATAGTTAACGCTATCAGCAAAAGCAATTAGTTCCGGTACAAAATAAATGGCTGTTGCCAATAATGCTAGGATGTAAATACCAAAACTGCTTAAGATGTATTTTCGTCTAATCCTTAATCTCCAATTCAGTATTAGTGTAATAATTGTAGTCAAAATAGCCAGCGGATGGATAATCATCCAGAAATGACTATCATGAAGGCCATAATTACCGGTAATAAGTTGATTAGATTCTGGTAGATGGGAAAGATATGCAGGAAAATAAACTATATGTGTATACATTACTCCGCCAACCAAATTTCCCCAAAGTATAATGGCTGTTATTAGTGAAAATTTTTGGGCTGAAGTCTTCATTGTTTTGAAATATTAAGGTTGTTTTTTGGGTTTTTGCGTATGTCATATTCTGAATAGAAACTTTTATAGCCCATTAATCGAATGATTGGAGTGAGTAAGAATCCGGTTGCTTTTTGAATAGGAACCGGTGGACCATCCGCTAAATAAGAATCAAATCCGGCCGAGTTAAATAACGCCATTTGAAAAACCGTTTCAGGTGATTTTTCAAAATGGTGTTTGCTGTCCATTACTCCATAAACTTGATTCAAATAGAAAGCAAATTTTTCAGGAAAAGCGATTGAACCTTTAACAGAGATGGTGTCAGCGGTTTCATTGAACGGTTGGTGAGGCGTTCCGCGTGGTATAAATAAGGAATCTCCCGGTTGTAACTTTATTATTTTACCATCAACCCAAACGCTTAATTCTCCGTTGGTCACTTCAAAATGCTCGTCAAAATCGGTATGAATGTGTTTTGGTGGTCCGTCAGCAAAAGGCTCGATTACTAAAGAGCAATACACATAACCATTCTCTTGCTTTACAACAGTTTGTTTAAATTTTTCAGTTTTACTGTAAAAGATTTGTCCGGGTTTGAAATAGGTAGCAACATCGGGTTTGTTTTCGGGGAAAATGACTAAATGAAAAAAATAGCCAATAGCCAAATAGGCAACAAGAACAGCAGCAAGATAAAGAGTTGCTTTTTTTATGATTTTCTTTAACATTGTTTCTTTGTTTTTAACTGATTAAACTCAGGACAAAAGTCAGCAACTTGTTAAAGCAAAAATTGTATATATCGGACAAGTTTCAAATACTATAAAAAAGTACGGTCAAAGAAAATTTAGGAAAATAAATGAAAGGGTAATTCACTTTTATTTGTTTGGTATTGCTTGGCTGTTATACCGGTGTATTTTTTAAAAACCCGACTAAAATGAGACTGGTCGTAAAACCCTGAACGATAAGTAATATCTGTAAGAGTTGTTTTGTCACCATGCATCAGGTTGACAGCATATAAAAATTTCTTGTAGATGATAAGTTCTTCAGCAGACATGCCAAATATGCTGTTTACTTTTCGGTTTAGGTGTCTAGGAGAATAGAAAACTTCTTTTGAAATTTGGTCTATCGATTGAAAATTCTGAATTGAGTTTTCTAAAAAAAGGTGAGAGAGTTTTTTTAGTCTTGGGTTGTCAGCATCTGATAAAATCGGAAAAACGGCTTCAATGACTTTTACTCTTTCTTCAAATGATTTTGCCTCCATTAATTGATGCCAAATAAATTTAAATTCTGACTTAATAAGTGTCAAATCAACTATAATATTATTCAATTCTGAAGGCATAATGCCAAGTAAACGCTGTACCATATGTGGTTGCAATCGAATACCAAATAAGTGTTGCTGACCGTTATAATCGACGTTAATGACATGAGTGTTAATACCTTGAATAAAACATTTTGGAGTGTCGACCGCGTTATGACTAAAAGGTAAGATTCCTTTCATATCATCGGCCAAATTGAAAACCATTTCAAAAATACCTTTCGGTAGTATAATTTCGGTGATGTTACGTTGCCCGTTTACTTCCCAAATAGAGGTAATGTATTCATTTAGTGGTGAACTAAAAGGTAAATGCAAATGTGTTTCCATATTTGGGTAACGTCATGTAATTGTGCAATATTTTGAAGTATAGGTAGTTAAAAAAGTTTTTTTGTTACGGAAATAAAGCGATAAAATTGAACAGGACATTAAACCCAACTATACAAATGATGAAAATTCCATAATAAATTAAAGACTTTTGCAAATCGCCATAAAATGAAGTATTGTTCCCAATAAAACAAAAACGTGCCAAATAGTATGATAATACAACTTATAACTTTTTACATAAAAGTAAACCCCAACCGTGTAACTCAAACCACCACCCAAAATCCACCAAAAAACGTTTAGCGGAACGGTATCAATTAATGGTTGAATTACAAAAACAATCATCCAACCCATGACCAAGTAGAGTACAACAGACAACCATTCGAATTTTTTGATGAAGAATATTTTAAAAAACATTCCCAAGAAAACCACTGTCCACATGGTAGTTAGAAATACAAAAGCGGTTTCGCTCGGAAGGTATTTAATCATCAGCGGTGTGTAAGTTCCGGCTATTAGGAAATAAATACTGATGTGATCCGCTATTTGAAGCCAACCTTTGGTCTTTTCTTTTTGGGCAAAATGATAAAAAGTTGAACAGCTGTAAACCAAAAACATCCCAATGGCAAAAGCCGCCACCGAATAAAAAGTCGTTAAATCGTTATTGTCATAAGTAATAGCAAGTACTATCGGCATGGCAATAATACAAAACAGCACACCCAAACCGTGTGAAATGGCATTGGCCCATTCTTCTTTTCGGGTTTGATCTCGGTGTTTCATAAAAGTAGTGATGTGTGGTGTAAAAATAATCAAAAAGCCAAAGGATTGTAAGACCATTGTAATAAATTGTTGTTTTGTGCGTCAAACGATTATTCGTTTTAAATCCACACTCATGAAACAGTATATACTATTCTTTTCGCTTCTGATGAATGTCTTGGTTTGCGCACAATCGCAGAGAGAAATCTACAACAACAGTGTCAAAGCTTATGAAGCTAAGGACTATATCACTTTTCTAAAATTGACCCAAACCCTCGACAGTATTCGTCCTTTTCATCCCACATTTACATACAACCTGGCTTCGGCTTATGCTTTGAATGGTCAAGCCGATGAATCTTTAACTGTTTTAAAGCGATTGGTTTTAATGAACAACACCACCGAATTTGAAAAAGACACCGATTTCCAATCCATTCAAAATACCGAAGGTTTTAAAGCCGTTTTAGCCTTGAAAACTGCTCAGAATACTTTGATAGCCAACGCCCAAAAAGCCGTGACCTTATCAGAAAACGCTTTGCATCCGGAAGGGTTGACTTATTTGAAGAAAACAAAAACCTGGTTAGCGTCAAGCATTTATAAACGAAAGATAGTATCATTTGATAGCAAAACTGGTGTTTGTGCCGATTGGTTAAAAACCGATGACATGTTATCCGTTTTTGCCCTTAAAGCCGATGCTAAAGAAGACTATTTATGGGTAGCAACATCCGCCATGCCCGAAATGGAAAATTTCTCTAACGCAGTAGAAGGTAAAGCAGCCATTCTGAAAGTAAATATCAAAACCCAACAAATTGTAAAACGATATACTCTTGAAGGGAACCACGTTTTCGGAGATATTTATGTCACCAAGAATAATGTGGTGTATATTTCTGATAGTGCCAAACCCATGCTTTACAAAATTGAAAACGATGCAATAGAGCCTTTTGTGTCTTTTGAAAACGATGGATTTAATCTGCAAGGCATAACGATGAACGACAAAGAAGACCAACTTTTCGTAGCTGATTATTTAAAAGGAATAGCGCTGGTGGATATGAAAACACTTTCTAAAACTTGGCTAAAATTTCCCGAAGGAACCATTGGCAAAGGCATCGATGGATTAGTTTTTTATAAAGATAAATTAATTGCGGTTCAAAATGGCGTTACGCCTATTAGGTTAACCCAATTCAACTTGAATAAATCTCAAAGCGAAATAGAAACCTATCGTATTTTGGACAACAATCGTCCTGAGTTTGACGAACCGGCATTGGCGACTATAGTTGGAAACAAACTGTATTTCTTTGCCAATTCGCCATGGAAAGCTTATGATAAAAATGCAGTGTTGGATTTGACTAAAGTTAAAAATCCGGAGTTGTATTATTTGGAGTTTTAGTCCTTGCTTTTATAAAATGAACCGATTTGTCCAGGGCCAATTTAGCCGCATCAATTTCTAAGTTGAATTGGTATTCATGAGGCAACTTTGGAGCAAAACCTTTAGGATAAAACAAACGGTAAACTGCAACACCCAAGCTATCCAGTTTATCGGCTAGAGCCAAAGAATGGTATTCCAGCGGATCATCGTTGCCTGCCGAAATAAAAGTTGGCGGAAAATCTTTGGTGACAAAACCCAGTACCGAAGCCGTTTTGAAATACTCATTATTTACAAAATTCTTATCGCCACTATACGACCATAAAACCGTGGTCATAAAAGAACCAAAATCGCCTTCAATCGTAATTTTATTGGTCTCATACGGTCCGCAATATAAAAGCATACCTTTGATTTGAGCGGATGTTATTTTCGGATTTACTTTTGTTGCTTTGGCATACGCTGAAGAAGTAACTATCGTTGCCAGTTGTGCCGAAATATGGGAACCGCCCGAATCTCCGGCCAAAAAGAATTGGTTGGCATCTACAGGAAATTGAGAAGCGTTTTGGGTTAGAAATTGCAAAGCCGCATTCAACTGCCTTACCGGCTTAGGATAAACAGCTTCGGGTGCAACCGAATAATCAATTGCTGCCACGGTAAAACCATACGAAGCTAAGATTTTACAATAATTGGCCACCTGGTCTTTGCTGCCCGAAATCAGTCCGCCACCGTGTGTCCAAACTATCGTGGGTAATTTGGTTTTTACCGCAGTAGTATCGGGATAATACAAATCGAGTTTGGCATCTTCATCTTTAGCGTCATAAACGATATTCAGCTGTGAAGCAATCCCTTTCGGAACATATTTTTCTAATGCCTTATTGCTTTCCACTCCGCCTTTATCAAAAGCATAACGAATGAGCAACGCCTTTGGGTAAGGAGAAACTTTAACAGCAATAAAACTGATAACGGTCAGTGCTACTAAAACAATTATCGTTCGAAGGAGAATTTTTTTTACCATAGTGTCTCATTTATTTTGCTTTAAACAATTTGCCAATGCCAACAATGACTATCGCTAATACTAAAAATGCCAATACCAAAACACCGCTATTGACCAATACTTTTTCCAGGCCTAATTTGGTTACATTAACAAACGGATAAGGATAAAAGCCTGAAAGATGACCTCTGAACAGGATAAAAATCAAATACCCTAAAGGATAAAGCAACCAACTCGGAATCAATGACCAAGCCACCGCTTTTTTGTTTTCATAGGCTATCCAAAAAACGATTACATACACCGGAATAACCGAATGCAACAGTTCATCAACAATTCTTTGCATACCGGTTGGCTCCCAAATGCCACGCAAAACCAACTGATAAACGGCACCAACCGTAGCGATATAAAGCGTTGTGGCAGTAAGAAAACCCGGTTGCTCAAATCGGGTTAGGAGTGAATTGGGTTTTTTGTACCAAAGCACTGAGAAATACAAAGCCACTAAACTATTAGTTACTATCGTAAAGAAACTAAAAAACCGAATCGTAGTTTCGGTCAACGATTCCACTCGGTTTTGCATCATTAGTATAAATTGCATGATGACGGCAAACCAACTTAAAGCGGAGCCGATAAAAATGACTTTATCTTTAAAAGAATTAGTCATCAATGACAATTATTTAGGACAATCTATTTTGCTCAAAGGCATGGTTGAAGTAAATTTCAGTTGAGATACCTCTTTGAATTTCGTGCCGTCTTCGGTCATTTCGCCATAACCTTCAATGAGTTGGTTGTCTTTGCGTTGAAAAGCAACTTGGCGTGTGCTTTCCGTTCCTTCTGATAGAAAAGTATAATCAAGTAAAAGAATGTTGTTTTCCCATTTGCCTTTAATGAATCCGGCGTTTTTGTCCTTTTCGGATAGTTTATAAGTCATGGCACCAAAAACATCTTTTCCGGTAGTTTCTATTTGCATCGAAATAGAATTGCCGTCTTTGTCATATTCATAGCATTCTTTGAGGACAGTAGCATTGGGTTCTCCAAACACAATAAAGTCGCCTTTTTTACAACCTGTCAATAGGAATAGCATTGAAATCGAAAATAGCATTTGTTTTTTCATAAGGTTTACTGTTGAGGTTTGGCAATCTTTTTAAAACGCATCATCGGTATATCATCAATAAGCAAAAGCAATTTATTATCGCTGTCAAAGGCTAGCTTATTGACTTTGCCGAGCATTTTAAGGAAAGCTTCTTCACCGCCGCCTTCGCAAAAAATCATGGTTTTGATGGCGTCGCCAAATTGGATGCTGTTTTCTTTCTTGGTATATTTTCCGCTGTAGCCATTGCAACTGGTGTTGCCACTGAATTGGCTTCCGGATTCTTTGAACATAATGAATGGCTTTTGCTCCGGATACAATCCCTCAAAGGCAATGCGTGTTCCCGAAAGGTATTCGAGTTCCCAAGCATAATCGTAAAAATCAGATTTGCCAAGGGTTGAGGTTACCTCTTTGGTTTTGGTAGGGCAACAAGAAGAGGATATTATCGAAAATAATACAAGTAGGAAGACTGCTTTTTTGGTCATGGCTTTGGTGTTTTTAAAGTAAACTTTCTTGAAACACTCAAATTTAGCAAAAAAGAGTTTATGATACCTTATTTATTTAAGTAATAAACCCAATTTCTACATCGGTTTCGGGGCGATTTCTTTAGTGGAAATTGAAGATACCTTGTTGTCGGCATCAACCGTTACAAAGAGTTCGCGTTTGAAGAGTTTTTTTTCATAATCAATACCATAACGAAAAATGTATTCTCCTGTAATCTCATTATGGGTAACTTCCAAAAGATTGAGACCTAAGTACCTTCCGTTTCTTTGGTTTATCTTTTTGCAAATGGTAGAAATCTTTTCTTTGGTGGCATTTTGACGCACTTTGTCGGTTGCTTCGGCCGCAGTAAAGGGTTTGAAGCGCGAAGTGTTGCAGGTTTCCAACAATCGTTTGCCTAAATCATAAGCCCTGTTTTTCTTTACAGCTTCTACTTCCTCGGGTTTAACTGTTTTGATAGTTTTTTCTACTACCGGCACTTTGCTTTTACAGGATACGAGTGTAAGCGAACTGGTGAAACAAATTAACAGCACACTGCAGTACAATATAATTCTTTTCATAAGATGTTGATTTTTATAGCGATAATGACTTTGTTAAGATTTTGACCTCACAAAGGTAGCGTCAGCCAGTTGGGCAACTGTTATACTATTTTGTACAATATTTATAAGATTTGCCAATGGTTCAATCAAAACAATTCATTTTACCGTATATGATTTTCGTTAATGAATTAGTATTTTTGATTTCTATAAATCAGCCACCATGAAAATCGTAATATCGCCGGCCAAATCGCTCAATTTTAATAAAGAAGTGCCAACGCTTACCTGCACCGAACCACAGTTTTTAAAACAAGCCACGACCATTCAAAACACTTTGAAAAAGAAAAAGCCCAAACAGCTTTCGGCATTAATGGATATATCCGAGAAATTGGCGGAGCTCAACTGGCAACGCAATCAGGAATGGCACACGCCGTTTACTAAGGATAATGCTCGCCCGGCGGTGTATACTTTTGATGGCGATGTGTATTTGGGTTTGGATGTTTACAGTTTGCCCGCCGAAAAATTACCCGCACTTCAAGACAAACTCCGAATCTTATCGGGCTTGTATGGTTTGCTCAAACCGCTCGATTTAATGCAGGCGTACCGTTTGGAAATGGGAACGTCCATGCCGATAGGCAAAAACAAAAACTTATATGAGTTTTGGAAAAAAACCATTACCAAAACCTTGAATGACGAATTACAAAAAGACGAACTGTTCATCAACCTAGCGAGCAACGAATACTTCAGCGCTGTTGATGCCAAAAACTTAAAAGTACCGGTTATTACCCCCGAATTCAAAGACTACAAAGACGGCAAACTCAAGATGATTAGTTTCTTTGCCAAAAAGGCGAGAGGTATGATGGTGCGTTATATCCTAGACACCAATGCGGAAACGATTGAAGACCTGAAAGGTTTTAATTATGAAGGGTATGGGTTTGATGGTAATTTGAGTAAGGGGAATACGTTGGTGTTTACCCGATAAAAAAGGGATGAATTACGAATTACGAAGAAGCACTTATTTCCGGTTTTAAAGTTGCGCTATTTGTTGTAAAGTTTTTGGCCACAGATTAGACTGATTTTTACGGATTGTAAAGTTGGGCTGTTGGGTCTTTATTTTAGCTTCCTTTTTCTTGGGTTTTGTCTGTTGGAGAAAAATGAAATTATTTCAATCTGTTCATTTGTAACTCTGTAGTAAAGCGTATTATAGGTCAATATTACAATACGACGAATTTCTTTTTTATAATCAGATGTTTGAAATAAATTGGGGTTACGCGAAATCAAGGCTAACTTCTCTTCAATATTTTCGGCTAAATTCTTTAACTCTTTTTCAGTCCAGTTTTCTTCAAGATATTCAATTGTTTTTTCTAATTCTTTAAGTGCGAAGTCTGTCCAAAGAATTTTATAACCATTTTTCATAAACCTTTCTTGCGTTTGAATGAGGGTTAAGTTTGCCTGAATCAGCGTCTTTAATTCCACTTTCAATGGCCTCTTTCTCACTTTCTGAAATTGAATTCCACCAATCTTTACTTTCTTTTTTTCGCAACTCCATAATTTTTTCAATTACTGTTGAATCTTCAATGGAAGAAAGCCATTGGATTAACTCCAACTTTTTAGACTGTATGTTTAATTCAATTTTCATAACCCATTTGATTTAATACTCAAAAGTACAAATTAATCTATTAGTTCTAAAAAAGAGGAACAAAAACTGTTGGATATGGATATTATTAGTATTGTCTATCAACTTATTTCAATTTCCGCTCAAAATACAAATGTGCATACTCCAGTTTTAGAATAACGCTGTTTTCAGAAGTGAATTCTATAGTGGCGTCTTCGTCAAAGGTGTATTCTTCTTGAATGTCTCTTTGTTGGGTGATGGTTTTGCCATCTTCTGAAATTTGGTATTGGCCCGTGATGGGAGCGGTGTTATTGGCCATAGTAGAAGTATATTTACCGTTAGCCTCAAAGCATACCGTAATACTATCCGCCGGTGGCATGGATTCCTGAGGAATGTTTGCCGAGGCGGGAGCCACCATTTTTTTAAACACCCAACAGCCTTGTATTTTTTGGGTGTTTTCTTTTTGGGCCAATGAAGTAGCGGTGGTGAAAACAACTAATAAGATAATTAATGATTTGATGTGGTTCATGTAGTTTGTTTTTATGCTTCTAACAATTGAATTGTTCTGTTGGTTAATTCATTCTTATACTTCAATAAATCATCAATGTGTTCAAGAATGTATTCATTATTATCAATGGCTATTCTTAGTGCTGAATTATTAAACATCAGCTTACATATGACTTTCTTATTATTATCATCAACACTAATATTGAAGAATCCTTTAAAATCTCTAAATGCAATTCTTTCTTTTGGTATTTTCTTATTCTGAATTAGAAGTGTTCTGATTGTATGATAAGCTTGAATTTCAAGTTCTGTTGTAATAACCCCTTGTGAATTTGATGTTGACTCCAGAAGAACCTTTTTATCATACATACTTTTAAGAAATGGTGAATTGATAAGATTAATCATTTTGCCTTGTGTTTCTTCATTAAACTTGGTGACAAATGTCATATTCTTATGAATGATTTTCAACAGGTCTTTAGATGGTGCAACCAATTCTTTGAAGAAAGCATTTTCAAAGCTTTCAATGAATACAATGTGTTGTGCAGCTTTGATTATTGTTTGAACGTTTATAAATCGTTTATCAAATTTAATCAATGCTTCAAGGTCATTTTCGGTGTAGCTTTCAATATTAAATGTGAAGAATGGTTTACTGTCAATTAAGTTCGGTTCAAGCACATCTGAAAAGAATCTATATTCAGCACCATTGGTAAGTATTGCAATCTTTGAATTCTTAGTGTTTCCAAAATATCCATTTAATTGGCCAGCTTCTTTATCGGTTAATCTACTGCCATATTTCTTTGCTTCAACCAATATAAATTCCTTCTTGTTTATTTTGATTGCATAATCAACTTTTTGACTAACTCGGTCACCAAAATCAGCATTGAATTCAGGAATAAGATCTATTGATTGATAATTTAGCATATTAAAAAAAGGTTCAATTAGAAACTTTCTTGTTTGTGCTTCATTAGAACACATTTGTATAGCTTCTGAAAGCTTAAAATTATCTAATGCTTTTTTTAATTGACCAACAGCTTGTTTGGGTATGATTACAGTATTCATTATTTGGTGGGATTAGAATATCAAATATAAAGATAAATTCAATTAATAAGAAAAATGATATAAAAAAGAAAAGATATTTTCGCTATTACACGAATCCTTTCGTGTGCGGGAAACCTAAACCAAGTAATTGCTACTAACGGCTGTTAGTTGCTGGTATTTGGGTAGCAAAATGTTGTTATAAACGATTAAAATCCCTTTAGGGATGGGATATCATCGAATTAACCGATATCTCATCCCTAACGGCATGTTTTTTTGCGGATATTTTTTTACCGAGATTGTATCCCTAGCGGGATGTTATTTATGCGGTTGTTTTGATTGATTGTTTGGTTTTTTAGCATGGAAAGGATTGCAATTCTGCGCTATAGGATTAGCACTAAATCTGCAAGGGTTTTAAACGGTTGTTATGGGTTAGTGCGCTAAAATCCAACTACCACCGGAAGCGCCCATTTTTCCCATAGCTGTACATTTTTACCATTATGTTTTGCCGGAATATAAGGGATACTTCTAAAAATTCTTAGCATTTCTACTTTTATAATATCTGTGCCATTTATAACTTTTGCTTCAAAGATCCCAAGTTTATTGATGGTAAATTGGACAAAAACTTTGCGCCTTTCAAGGTTTTTCAATAATCTTGACTCTTTCAATTCGGGAGTTATAATTTGTAAATATTTCGGATTTAATACACCGTCTATGAATAGCAGGTATTCTTTGCCTTTATGGATAAATTTAGGTTTCTCACTGACATTGTCAATTGACATTATTGTTCCGTTTCGGAATTCGGGACAATATTCTTTCATGATTTTTGTAATTTCTTTATCGCCTATTATATATACTTTGTAAAAGTGTTCGCAAGCCTTGTCTTTTTCGCCGAGATTATATTCTGAAGCCGCCAAATTATAGATTATG
Source organism: Flavobacterium sp. (assembly GCF_046293665.1). Taxonomy (GTDB): domain Bacteria; phylum Bacteroidota; class Bacteroidia; order Flavobacteriales; family Flavobacteriaceae; genus Flavobacterium. Next base: position 199,208 of record NZ_JBKBOL010000004.1, on the reverse strand, counting down.
TTTTTATTAAGAGAATCTATAGCTATTGCTTTTGTATATAATTCTTTGGCTAGTTTAAAATCGTTTACTGCAAATGCTGAATCTGCCTTGGTTAAAATATTAGTATCATTTTGAGACCAGCTAATTTGTGAAAGCAGGAGAAGTAGGGCAATTCTTTTCATTTTTTTTATGATAAAGATCAATTTGTATGAGGTATAATCCCGTAAGGATGACATTTGGGTTGAAAAATAGAATTAAGATAAATTAAAATCCCGTCCGGATGGTATTTTTCGGTATAGCATCCGATACGGGATGTTTTATTTTGTAATGGCTAGAATTTATTTTTATAGTCATTAATGGCTTTAAGAACAATTTCTTCCGCTATAGCCTTGTTTTGGAACTCTTCTACAATCACGGTTTTGTTTTCTAGCTTTTTATAGTCTTCAAAAAAGTTTCTCATTTCAGAGATAAAGTGTTGTGGCAATTCTGAAATGTCATTGATGTGGTTTACGCTAGGGTCACCCTCAGCTACGGCTATAATTTTATCATCGGCTTCGCCACCGTCAATCATTCTCATAACGCCAATTACTTTTGCAGAAACGATGCAAAGAGGCACGATGTCTATTTGGGAAAGGATTAGTATGTCAAGCGGATCATTATCATCACAATAGGTTTTGGGGATGAAGCCATAGTTGGCAGGGTAGTAAACAGAAGAGAATAGCACACGGTCTAATTTGAGCATTCCGCTGTCTTTGTCGAGTTCATATTTTGCTCTGGAGCCTTTTGGGATTTCAATAATTCCGTTTACTATGCTTGGGGCATTGTCTCCAAATTCGACATCATGCCATGGGTTTGTTTTCATACTTGTTTTATTTAATGTTTATATCTGTTTTGAATTTTTATTGTTGATGGATTTGCCAACATGTTGGTTGTAGCGAGTGTTTTTGGCCTCTCCAATTATTTGTTTGTTATAAATACTGTTGTGCCCTGAAAGCAAATAAGATACAACGCAAGCAATGGCGGCATAAATGCCACATTCTGCACCAAAGAGTTCAATAGCCATTAGCATGCAAGCCAAAGGGGTATTGGTGGCTCCTGCAAAAACGGCTACAAATCCCATGCCTGCCAAAAGCCCTGTTGGTAATGGAAGGAATAAAGACAAGGCACTACCTAAAGTAGCTCCGATGAAAAATAAAGGTGTTACTTCGCCACCTTTAAAACCTGCGGAAAGGGTAAGAATGGTAAAAGCCATTTTTAATGCAAAGTCGTAAATGGGTAATTGTTGGTCAAATGATTCAACGATAGTGGGTATTCCTAAACCGATGTATTTTGTTGTGCCAATGGCTAAAACGGCTAAAGCCACAATGATGCCTCCAATAAATGGACGAAGCGGAGCAAAGGCAATTTTATTTTTGAAAATAGCCGTGACATAGTGAATGGTTTTACTAAAAAAAGCTGCGCACAAGCCAAACGCTATTCCGGCGATGATGCTGTAAATTATTGGGAGTACTTCTAATTTCGGAATGAAATCAATATGATAGTGCGTGTGTTTAACCTGCCAAAGGTCAGTAACCAAACTAGCAAGAATGGCTGAAGCAAATGCCGGGAAGATGGCGTTGTACTTAATCCTACCGATTAAGAAGACCTCTAATCCAAATACAGCTCCTGCTAATGGTGTTCCGAATATGGAACCAAAGCCTGCAGCAATAGCGGATATCAGCAATATTTTTCGCTCGCTTTCATTTAGTTTGAAAGGTTTGGTAAACTGATCAGCTATCGCTCCAGCCATTTGCAAAGCTGTTCCTTCTCGACCTGCTGAACCGCCAAAAAAATGGGTAGCTATAGTGCCGATATACACAAAAGGAGCCATTCTGAACGGAATGATTTCTTTGGGATTGTGTATGGTGTCAATTAATAGATTGTTTCCGGCTTCAATGTCTTTGCCTAAGTGATGGTATAATAAGCCTATGAGTAAACCACCTAAGGGTAGTAGCGCAATGAGCCACAGATTGTTTTCTCTGAAATTAGTTGCCCAGTCAAGAGAAATTAAAAAACCGGCGGAAGCTGAACCTACACAAATGCCAATTATGGAGCTTATTAAAAACCATTTAATGATATAGGGGAAGGCCGGAAATTTTCTGAAAAAAAACTTGAATTGAATTTGAGCTTTTTTGCTTGCTGATTTCTTTTGCTTACGATTGGTCATAATTATCCTGATTAAATGTGCTTTTTACATTGTTTTAATCAGGCGTCATCAGCTTTTTAGGGCGGTTGGGTTAGGAAGAACACCATTTCCTATTGAAGCGTAAAAGTAAACTTTATTTTGGTCAGTACAAATTTTCGAGTGGATTTTTTAGATTTAAAAGGTCTAAATCTAATGCGTTGTAGACAAAAAGCCGATAAACAAAGCCTTGAAAAGTAGCTTTGTTTATCGCATATAATAATATTCTTGGTATTCTAAATGGGTTTCCCGACTAATCTTTCGCTGGTCACGAGCCAATTCTCGCATGGCTTCAACACCTTTCCTAGCGCACCGCTTCACTTTCGTTAGGCGAGAGGTAAACTCCGCTAGTTTTTTAGCATCTTCCGGACTCAACTTGGTCTGCAGTTCTTCCACAAAATGAGAGAACTCATTTACTACTTCTTGGTTTTCGTCATACTCGGTAGTTAAGTCTTCTAACAGGTCCTCAATTTCTTTACTGATCTCTTTGTGGTGGCTTTCGCTTTTTTGCTGAAGTTCCTCAATGAGTTTCTTCTCTCGGTTGTTAAATAGTCCCATAACGGTTTGGTTTATTGGTTGTTTTTTGACAGTATTAAACCAAATTTAGGAAATTGTTTTTAGAAACAACGCAAATTGTTAATAACTAAGTGATTACAAAGATAGATACTGCTGAAGAACTTTTAAAATAGCTAGTATAAGTAAAATCTATATTGAATATTTAAAATATTGTTTTCCAAAGTTATATATTAAATTATTTAAAGTATATTTTGGATAAATTCAGGAATGGCTCTCGCTTCGTTTTGGGTTATAAATTGTATAAAACTACTGCCAATTATGGCTCCTTTTTGGTGTTCTGTAGCTTGCTTAAAAGTGGTTTTATTGCTAATGCCAAAGCCAATTATTTGTGGATTTTTTAAATTCATATCGGCAATCCTTTTAAAATAATCCAACTGATTGTTGTCAAAACTATCCTTGCTTCCGGTTACTCCGGCGCTGCTCACCATATAGATAAATGCATTGGAGTTAGCGTCAATCAAACGGAGTCTCTTTTCTGAAGTCTGCGGTGTAATTAAGAAAACCATCGCAATACCATAGTGTTCAAAGTGTTCTTTGTATTCGGAAAGGTAGATTTCCAGAGGCAAATCAGGGATAATCAGTCCGTCTATACCGGTTTCCTGGCATTGTTGCAAAAAACGGTCTATGCCATATTGGAGCATCGGATTGAAATAGCCCATGATGATTAACGGGATATCTACCGTATCTCGAATACCTGTCAACTGTTCAAAAAGCAATGTAGTAGTCATGCCGTTTTTCAAAGCTTGGGTAGAGCTGGCTTGAATAGTAGGGCCATCGGCCAAAGGGTCGCTAAATGGCAATCCGATTTCTATCATATCGACCTTGTTTTGAGCTAAATTTTCTATTAAACTTTTAGTGTCGTTTAGAGTAGGAAAACCTGCTGTAAAATAAATAGATATAATTTTTTTATCTTCTGATAATTTGTGTTGGATTCGGTTCATTATTACAGCTTAAAATAGTTAATATATGTATTCAAATCTTTGTCGCCGCGTCCGGATAAATTGATGACTACAACGTCATTTGGCAAGAACTTTTTGTGCTTCAAAACCGCAAAAGCGTGAGCGGTTTCTATAGCGGGAATGATGCCTTCAGTTTGCGCCAATTCAATACCGGCTTGCATGGCGTCATCATCGGTAATGGCGATAAACTCGGCACGTTGGGTTTGGTATAAGTTGGCGTGCATCGGGCCAACACCCGGATAGTCCAATCCGGCAGAAATAGAGTAAGGTTCAGTGATTTGTCCGTCAACCGTTTGCATCAATAGGGTTTTGCTGCCGTGGATAATCCCAATTTTACCCAAAACAGAAGTCGCGGCACTTTCGCCTGAATTAATACCTTTTCCTGCGGCTTCTACGGCAATAAGTTTTACGTTTTCTTCGTCTAAAAAATGATAGAAAGCACCGGCTGCATTGCTACCGCCGCCAACGCAGGCTATGACGTAATCAGGGTTTTCTCTGTTTTCTTGTGTCAATAATTGGCTTTTAATTTCTTCAGAAATCACACTCTGGAACCGCGCCACCATATCGGGATAAGGGTGTGGTCCAACAACAGAGCCAATGATGTAGAAAGTATCTTCCGGGTTGCTGATCCAATCACGAATGGCTTCGTTAGTGGCATCTTTTAGGGTTTTAGAGCCAGAAATTGCCGGACGGACTTCGGCACCGAGCATTTTCATGCGGGCAACATTCGGCGCTTGGCGTTCGATATCGACTTCACCCATATAAACAACGCATTGCAAACCCATTAACGCACAAACCGTTGCGGTAGCTACACCGTGTTGGCCGGCACCGGTTTCGGCGATGATTCTGGTTTTGCCTAAACGCTTAGCCAAAAGGATTTGTCCGATGGTGTTGTTGATTTTGTGAGCGCCGGTATGACACAAGTCTTCGCGTTTGAGGTAGATTTTAGCGCCAAATTGCTTTGATAAACGCTTGGCGTAATAAAGAGGCGTTGGGCGACCGACATAATCCTTTAAAAGCGCTCTAAATTCGTCTTGAAACGAAGGCTCGGCACTGATGGCTAAATACTGTTGACGTAAAGCTTCTACATTCGGATAAAGCATTTCGGGAATAAAAGCGCCACCAAAGTCGCCGTAGAAGCCGTTTTCGTTGATGTTGTATTGGGAATTCATAGTGTTTGTTTTAGATTTTGCATAAATGTTTTCAGGGTTTCCGGGTTTTTATGACCCGGCTCAATTTCGAATTTACTATTGAGATCTAGGGCGATGCATTTCTTCGCATAGTCTTTTTGGAAAAATGTTTTTAAATCGGTTAAGCTTTCTAAGCCAATGCCGCCACTGAGAAAGTAAGGTTTGTTGAGGTGATGCCGTTCTAAAATGCGCCAATCGAAAGCGATTCCGTTGCCGCCGTAGTTAGCGCCTTTGGTGTCAAAAAGAAAGTAATCGCAACAATAACTATAAATACTTAAATTATTAAAATTAAAGGTATTATCAATATTAAACGACTTGATTACTTTAAGTTTATTTTGTTGTAGTAAAAGACATAATTCAGGCGATTCTTCTCCGTGTAATTGCACTAAATTCAATTTGTGCGTATTTACCTTTTCCATTATTTCTTCCAAGGTAGCATTGACAAAAACACCAATTTTTTGAATGGATTGGTCTAAAGTAGGAATCTCATTTTCAACATATCTCGGCGACTTTTCATAAAAGATAAATCCCAAATAGTCGGGTTCCAAAGCGGCTATTTCCATGATGTTTTCCGGATGTTTCATACCGCAGATTTTGATTTTGGTTTCCATTAGGCTTTCAATTGAGTGATGAATTGTTCCAAGGCTTGTCCGGGATTGTTCGTCTTCATAAAGTTTTCTCCGATTAGAAAGCCTTGAAATCCGTGACTTTTTAGCAGTTTCAAATCATCTACAGTACTCAAACCACTTTCGGAGATCTTAACAAAGTCGGTTGGAATATGGGAAGCCAAATCGATACTATTCTGCAAACTCACTTCAAAAGTCTTTAGGTTTCTATTGTTGACACCAATGATATCAAGGCTTGGCATGATGCTTTTCTCCAATTCTTCGAGATTATGCACTTCCAGTAAGACTTCCAAAGCAATAGAATGGGCGAATTCTGAGAGCGATTTGATTTCGGCTCGTGTCAAAACCGCAGCTATCAAGAGTATAGCATCGGCGCCATGGGCTTTGGCTTCCAAAATTTGATACTCGTCAATGATGAATTCTTTGCACAACAATGGCGTATTTACGGTGGCTTTTGCCAAAAGCAAATCGTCTAACGAACCGCCGAAATATTGACTGTCAGTTAACACTGAAATACCACTTGCACCACCTTTTTCGTAACCTGTAACGACTTCTTTTACTGACAGGCTATAATTGATGGTGCCTTTTGAAGGTGAACGACGTTTGTGCTCGGCTATAATCCCGAAAGGGGAATTGAAGATAGATTTGCTTAACGAATAGGTTTTAGCTTTGAATAAAGCCGTATTCTCCAATTGATTGCTTGAGATAACGCTTTTCTTTAAAGCGATTTCTTTTCGCTTACCGGCGATGATTTGATCTAGTAGGTTCATGACGCTTGGCTGATTTGTTGAAGTTTCTGTAATTTCTCTAAGGCTTTTCCGGATAGCAGGCTTTCTTTGGCTTTAGCAAAAGCTTTCGGAATAGTTGAATTTTCTACGGTGGCTATCGCCATTGCAGCATTGGCACAAACTACATTTTGCTGCGCTTCGGTACCATTTCCGGAGATGATTTTCATGAAGATATTGGCTGATTCTTCAATAGTTGTTCCGCCTTTAATGTCTTCGAAAGCCAGTTTGGTTAAGTTGAAATCATTTGCATTAACAATGCTTTCCGACGATTTGGTAATGATTTTAGCCTCGGCAGTCAGAGAAATTTCATCATAACCATCTAAAGCATGGAGAATCGAATAATTGACAGTCGTATTTTGGTACAAATAAGCATACATGCGTGCCAATTCTAAACTAAAAACACCCACCAATTGGTTCTTGGGAAATGAAGGATTGACCATTGGCCCAAGCATATTAAAGAAAGTTTTAACACCTAATTCTTTTCTAATCGGCCCAACATTCTTCATCGCCGGATGGAATAAAGGTGCGTGAAGTATGGCGATATTGGCTTCTTCGAGGCATTTAGTCAAAAAACCTTTGTCGTTGCTGAATTTTACACCCAAAGTTTCCATCACATTACTCGAACCTGAAATAGATGACACCCCATAATTACCATGTTTAGCAACTTGAATTCCGGCACCGGCTGTTACAAATGACGCTAAGGTTGAAATGTTGAAAGTGTCTTTGCCATCGCCACCGGTTCCGCACAAATCGATGGTGTTGTAGACCGAAAAGTCTATGGCGATGCAAAGCTCTAATAACGCTTCGCGAAAGCCGGAAAGCTCTTCGATAGTGATGTTGCGCATCATGTAAACGGTTAGAAATGATGCAATTTGACTCGGATTGTATTGCCCTGAAGAGATGTTGACCAAAACGGTTTTGGCTTCTTCTTGGGTTAGGGTTTCGTGATTGATTAATCGGTTTAAAATGGTTTTCATAGTACTTAGTTTTAGTGAACTGCCGAGAATCGACAGCGTAAAAGTTTACCGTCGACTTGTAGCAGACAGTAAACTAAGCGTTAAGCCAGTTTTTTAAAATGGTTTTTCCGTGTGGCGTGAGCACGCTTTCGGGGTGAAATTGGACGCCTTTGACGTCGAAGGTTTTGTGTCGGAGTGACATGATTTCGCCGTTTTCATCGGTTGAAGTGACTTCTAAGATTTCGGGAAAATCATTGGCATTGACTACCCAAGAATGGTAGCGACCGACTTCAAATTCATTGGGCAAATTATTGAAAAGCGATTCGTCGGTAACGGTTTGGTTTACTTTGGTCGCTACGCCGTGGTAGACTTTGTCCAAGTTAGTTAGGCTTCCGCCGAAAACTTCTCCGATGGCTTGTTGGCCTAAGCAAACGCCGAGTATGCTTTTGGTTGCGGCATATTTGGCGATGATTAATTTCAATAAACCGGCTTCGTCAGGAATTCCCGGACCAGGCGACAATAGGATTTTATCGAAAGACTCGAGTTCTTCCAATTCCAGTTCGTCGTTGCGGAACACAGTCACTTTTCCGTTCAAATCTTCGAGATAATGAACCAAGTTGTAAGTGAAACTGTCGTAGTTGTCGATAACGGCTATCTTCATGATGGTGTAAAGTTAAATGGTTTCTGCTAAATCTAAAGCATTATTTAAGGCTCTCAGTTTGTTATATACTTCTTGCATTTCGTTTTCTTCTGTCGAACTTTCCACGATTCCGGCACCGGCTTGGTAATGCAGTTGGTGGTTTTTAGATAAAAATGTCCGAATCATAATCGCGTGGTTAAAGTTGCCTTCGAAGTCCATAAAGCCAATCGCGCCGCCGTAAAATGTTCGGTTGGTGTTCTCAATACTTTCTATTAATTGCATCGCTTTGTGTTTTGGAGCACCACTTAAAGTGCCGGCCGGAAATGTATTCGCTACCAATTGCATAGAACTACCGGTTAATTTTCCGGTAACTTTGGAAACCAGGTGAATGACGTGGGAAAAGAATTGGACTTCTTTGTATTTATCGACTTTAACATCGGTACAATTTCGACTTAAATCATTTCGGGCCAAGTCGACCAACATGACGTGTTCGCTGTTTTCTTTGGTGTCTTCGGATAGTTTTTTGGCCAAATCGGCATCTTGTTCGTCGTTACCGGTTCGTTTGAAAGTTCCGGCAATAGGATGGATTTCGGCGTGGTTGTTTTTGATAACGAGTTGCGCTTCGGGCGAAGACCCAAAAATTTTGAAGTTGCCGTAATCAAAAAAGAACAAATACGGAGACGGATTGATATTGCGCAAAGCTCGATACACATTGAACTCATCGCCTTTAAAAGCTTGCGAAAATCTTCGGGATAACACCAATTGGAAGACATCGCCGCGGTGACAGTGTTTTTTGGCTAAAGTGACATTGGCTTTGAATTCGGCATCGGTTAAGTTGGAAAGCGCTTCGCCTTCTTTGGTGAAACCATAACTCGCGAAAGTTTTAGTTTGCAATAATTGTTCGATTTCTTTGATATTGTTGGCATTGTCAATGCTGTGACAGAAAATATAAGCCTCGTTTTTGAAATGGTTGATAGCGATGATATTTTGGTAAACGGCGTAAAATACTTCCGGAATGGCTAGATCATTGGACTTTTTGGCAATCTCAATTTTCTCAAAATATTGTACCGCATCGTAACTGATATAACCAAACAAGCCGTTGTGGATGAACTTGAAATTGTTCTTTTCGGGTTGGAATTGTGCCGCGAAGGCTTCGATTACTTTGGGAATATTAGTATCAACCGAAATCGTAATTTCATCTGAGGTTCCATCCGGAAAGGTTTTTAAAATGCTATTGTTTTCCAATTTGATGGAAGCGATAGGATTACAGCAGATATAGGAAAAACTGTTGTCAGCCGTGTGATAATCGCTGCTTTCGAGTAAAATACTGTTGGGAAATTTGTCTCTTATTTTTAAATAAATACTCACCGGCGTGATCGTATCGGCTAGGATTTGTTTAAAGTTAGTATGGATTTGATAGGTTTTCATAGTTCAGTTTTTAGCATAAAAAAAGGCTTGTCGTGAATGACAAGCCTTTTTGGATATTTAGATTTTAAAATATACTCATAGCGGACTATTTCACGACGTTCGACGTAAAGTATTCCACCACCAAGTATTGTTTAAAATGTTGTTCATTTTCTTTTTGTATGAAACAAATGTAGGGAAGTGATTTTAATTTTCAAACATTAAAATAAAAAAACCTCGAAAAAAATTCGAGGTTTTAATTTCATAACAATAATTCCCTGATTAGAATTGTAATTTGATAGCCAAATCAAAGTCATCGTAAATGGCTTTGTCACCAACATCAAAGAAGCTTTTTGAACCGTACTTGATATCGTATTTTGTTCTGTCAACTTTGAAAGCAGTAGTTGCAGTGTTTCCTTTTACAGTCAAGTCAAAAGTTACCGGATTAGTAATGCCTTTAATCGTTAAATCAGCCGTTACACCATACAAACCATTTCCTTTATCGGCAATTTTGGTGAATTTTAAAGTAGCTGTTTTGAATTTTTCGGTACCAAAGAAGTCGTCGGCTTTTAAGTGACCGTCTAATTTGTCTTTCCATTCTCCGGTTAAATCGGTAGCAGTTAATGAAGTCATGTCAACAGTAAAATTACCACCAACTACTTTTTTTCCTTTGAAGATTAACATTCCTTCTTGGAAGTTAACAGTTCCGCTGTGTTCACCGGTTACTTTTTTACCTACCCAATTGATAGTACTTTTGGCAGCATCAATCTTTTTGTTTTGAGCAGTAGCAACAGTCGTTCCGAAAGCTACTAATAAGGCAATGGCAATAGTTTTTAAATTTTTCATTTGTAAATTAAATTTAGTTATAGATTATAAATTGATAAATAATTCTTCGTTTGATTTACGCACTTTAGCGTAGTTTTGAGTGTCATCTTCTGCGTGACGATACCCAATAGTGGCTACTAAGGATGCGTTTAGACCTAGTTCTGATAACCCTAGAATTTCGTTGAATTTTTCCGGTTCAAAACCTTCCATAGGGGTAACATCAATACCTAATTCTGCCGCAGCATTTAATAAATTAGTCAAAGCGATGTAAGTTTGTTTAGAGGTCCAAACATTTCTGTTTTCTTCTGAAAGTGTCGTGATTTTTGACTTCATGAAATCACCGTAACCTTTCAAAGCGTCGGTTGGTAAACCTCTAGTGATAGCAATATTGTTGATGTGTGCGTCAATTTGGGCCTCACCAAAATCAGTAATGTTGGCAAACACTAACAAGTGAGAAGCTTCAACAATTTGAGATTGTCCCCAAGCTACCGGTTGTAATTTTGCTCTCAAGTCAGGATTTTCAACAAAAATTACTTTGTACGGCTGTAATCCGTAAGAAGAAGCGCTTAAACGAACGGCTTCTTTTAAAACTTCTAGGTCTTCATTTGATACCTTTTTGGTGGCGTCAAATTTTTTGGTGGCGTAGCGCCAGTTGGCATTCTTTATAAAGTTACTCATAGCGATTTATTTAGTTGTTTTTCTGTATTTTTCTAACAAGTTGTTTAACTGATTCAGTTCTTCTTGGGTTAAATTGGCGGCGAATTGTTGTTCGTGCTCTTTAACTTTCGGGTCTAATTCGGTTAAAACGTCAAGGCCTTTTGGGGTAATTAGCACCTCTATTTTTCTGCGATTGTCCGGACAAACTTCACGGGTAACAAATTCTTTCAACAACAACTTGTCAATCAATCGAGTAGTGTTACTGTTTTTAGCAATCATGCGTTCTTGAATGACACACATATTGGCCGGATTCCCTTTTTGACCGCGAAGAATTCTCAAAACATTGTATTGCTCACTCGATAAATCATAAGGTTTTAAAATCTCGCTGAATTTGTCGCTAATTACGTTTTGAGTAAACATAATATTCAAGATGACTTTTTTAGCGTCTTCCAGAGCAACGGTCGATTTTATTACTTCTTCAATCTTCATAATTACAATTGTAATATTTGTAGGTACAAATGTAAAGACTTTTATAGTTGTATATACAAATGTTTCGTTATTTTTTTGTTAAATTTTTTAAAAGTGTAGCAGATTTGGGTTTTTACATTGAATTTTAAGACATTAAATAAAGTATATTTGTTAATCAAAACAGAATCACATGAATTTATCACAACAAGACTGGAAAGCGCAATTAGACAGAGATCAGAACGCTGTAATTTTAGATGTAAGAACCCCGGAAGAGTGCAGTGAAGGTTTTATTCCCAGAGCCATTAATATAGATATTTATAAAGGACAAGGATTTATCTATGCTGTGGATGAATTGGACAAATCTAAAAACTATTATGTGTATTGTAAAGCCGGTGCCAGAAGTGCACAAGCTTGTCAAATTATGAACCAAATGGGTTTTGAAAATACTTTCAACCTTGACGGTGGTTTTATGAACTGGAAAGGCGATGTTGCCTTTTCTACAGAAGGCTAAATATGAATATTCCAACGTCATCTAAACCTCGTATCGTCATTATTGGCGGTGGATTTGCCGGAATTGCTTTGGCCAAAAAACTCCGCAATAAGAATGTTCAAGTGGTTTTGTTAGACAAACACAACTACCATACTTTTCAACCGTTGTTATACCAAGTGGCCACCGGCGGATTAGAAGCGGGTTCGATTGCTTATCCGATTCGGAAAGTGATTCAGGAATACCGAGACTTTTACTTTCGCTTGACTTCTGTCAAAGAAATTGATACCAAAGAACAAAAAGTCATCTCCGAAATAGGCGATTTGCATTACGATTATTTAGTAATAGCCACCGGTTCTAAAACGAATTATTTTGGCAATAAAGAAATCGAACGCTATTCAATGTCGATGAAAACTATTCCGCAATCGCTGAACATTCGAAGTTTGATTTTAGAGAATTTTGAGCAAGCGGTTTTATTAAAAGACGAAACCGAAAGAAACTTGTTGATTAATTTTGTTTTAGTCGGAGCCGGACCAACAGGCGTAGAGCTTGCAGGAGCTTTAGCCGAAATGAAAAAAGCGATTTTGCAAAAAGATTATCCCGATTTGGATATTTCCAAAATGGAAATTAACTTAATTCAAAGCAATGACAGGGTTTTGAATACTATGAGTGAAAAATCTTCTGCGGAAGCGGAAAAGTTTTTGACAGATTTAGGGGTGAAAGTTTGGAAAAACATTCGCGTAACTAATTACGACGGAAGAACCATCACCACCAATACCGATTTGACTTTTGAAACCGCAACTGTGATTTGGACTGCAGGAGTTCAAGGCGCAGCCATTCGTGGTTTAGACGCTAAATCTTTGGTGGAAAGAGTGGAGCGCATTCGGGTGAACGAATTCAACCAGGTAAAAGGATATGAGAATATTTTTGCCATAGGCGATATCGCTTCAATGGAAACCAAGGAATATCCTCAAGGTCATCCAATGATGGCACAACCGGCGATGCAACAAGGAAAACTACTGGGCGACAATTTGGTACAACTCATTGGTGGCAGAATTATGAAGCCTTTCGAATACAATGACAAAGGTTCGATGGCAACGATTGGCAGAAATTTGGCCGTAGTTGATTTGCCTAAATACCATTTCAGTGGCGTTTTTGCTTGGTTTGTTTGGATGTTTGTGCATTTATTTTCCTTAATTGGGTTCAAAAACAAAGCAGTCGTTTTCACCAATTGGGTTTACAATTACATTCGTTTTGATAGAGAAGGCCGATTGATTGTGCGTCCGTACAAGAAAAGAAGTTTCACGACATTTACCAGTGATGAAATATAACCGATGAAAAAAGTTTCTTTTTTATGGATGGTATTTCTATTGGTTTCCTGTAAGTCAACTTATCTCGATGCCAAAAAATCATCGGTTTTATTAGACATCAACAAAGAGACAGATGAAAACGCTTTTGTCAACCTGAAAAATTACAGCAACGATTTTGTTTACGATATGAAATATGCGACTTCGGATAATTTTCTTAAAGAGAAAGTTTATCCTTGTGGCGAATGTTTTTTGCGGGTGAAGACTGTTAAATCTTTATTGGAAGCAAATAAGACTTTTCTAGAAAAAGGCTTTAAAATAAAACTATACGATTGTTATCGTCCGATAGCGATTCAAAAAAAGATGTGGAAAATTGTTCCTAATCCGACTTATGTAGCCAATCCCAAAAAAGGGTCTATTCACAATAAAGGCGGCGCGGTTGATATTACTTTAGTAGATTCGCTTGGAGTCGAATTGAATATGGGAACGAAATTTGATTTTTTTGGCGAAGAAGCAAGCCACAATTACCCAAATCTTTCCGAAGAAATTATAGCCAACCGAAAGTTTTTAAAAGAAATCATGCTCCAACACAACTTCAAATCTTTTGATTCCGAATGGTGGCATTACAATTTGAATAACAGTTCAGCCGATCAAGTGTCTAACCAAAAATGGCGTTGCGCAGACTAATTTTCAACACACTTCAAGAAATCGATAAAATACCCTTCCGGTTCGTATACCTTTTTATCCAATTCTGAAACAAAAGCCGTTCTAAAAGGATAATCAATGGTTTCTCCGGCATATTTTATTCTCATAAAAGTCACGGGTGATTTCTTCAGTTCTTCAAAATTTTCTTTAGAAAATACAAAAGTACCGCTGGTAATTCGGTTGTTACTATTGTTTTCATCACGCAACAAGTTACCACAAGTATCAGCACCGGCATAAAGTAAGGTAACAATTTTGTTATTATTTAACTGTAAATAGATTTTAGAACTGGCATCAAAACAAATGGCTTTGATGAAATCTTGACTGCGTTGTAAAATTTGAGTTTCGAGTCCAAGAATACCATTGTCATTGTATAAAGAAAAGAAAATATTCGTCGAGTTTCCGGCGAAGCTTCTTTCAAAAATGACGTGTTGTTTAGTCGATTTATAGATACCTAAACTATCTTTAATGTCATTGTCAATTTCACAAGGTTTTTGGGCAAATGCTGTAAAATTTAAAAGTAGAAATAAAGCTAAAAACAGATTCTTCATGGAATTATTATAATTTGCTGCAAAGTAAAACTATTTTATTGTTATTCGCATCAGTTGTGAAGAAACAATACAAATTTCCACCGTCTTTTATTTTCCACTTTTTGCGAATGCTTTCCACTGAATCGGGAAAATTTCTCGTGGTGATATTGGCTTTTTGATTTTCTAGGAATGGTTTCATTTCATTTTTGTTGTAGCCAATGATTTGCTGAATTTCAAAACGGCGTCCCGGAAAATTGATTAAGGTTTCTGAAGTGTACAAATGCGAATGTTGGTGCAATTTATCCAGTTTAAATTGAGTCGAAACCACGTCAAATCCGCCCGATTTCATGATGGCTGCGTTGGGTTCGTATAAGTATTTTTGGGGTAATCCAAAATGAGCTTGATTTTCTGTATCGAGTTCAAAACTAAATGTTTCGGTTTCGTTTTTCAGAAGATTAACAGTGAATATTGTAATTGATTTGGCGTAATCTTTCTCCAAAATCCATAGCAATTCTTTGACTTCATTTTCAAAAGCTACAATGTGAATGGCTTTTACATTCTTCATTTCAGACAATCCTGCGGTTATGTCCAGTAACGGAGCTGTTTTTATCATGATGTTTGGCGAAAAGCCAAAATAGAAATCGATATTTTCAGGCACATTTGGAAGACAATCTTTAAGCATAAATACTTTGCCTTTCGAGTCATTTCTTCGCGATGGGTCGATGTAAATCCAGTTGAGTGTTTCGTTTTTGCTTTTGAGAATATCATAACTATCGCCCGAAATGCATTCAATATTTGATACGTTCAGATGCTTAAAATTGTGTTCTACAATCTCCGAAAGTTCCTCATTGATTTCACAATGAATGACTTGTTTTACTTTTTGGGCAAAATAAAAATCATCTACGCCAAAACCACCGCTCAAATCTATCAGAATTTCGCCTGAAACCAATTGTGATTTGTATTCAGCGGTTCTTTCAGAGGAAGTTTGCTCTACAGAAATCTTGGATGGATAAATGATATTTTCAGTATCAAACCAAGTGGGTAATTTGGTTTTTGCTTTTTGTTTGGCCGCAATTTGATTCAGAATGGAAGTCCAGTCAGCATTTGGGAATTTGTTTTTTTGTAGCGCTAACTGATTAACATCAGCATTAATATTTTGATTGATAAAACTTTGAATTGCTTCAGACAATATGGATTGATCCATACTAAATGTTTTTGGTTAACAGTTTGATGATTTTGTTTTCGGGGAAGAACTCTTTGCCAAAAACCTTTAAAATCGTGTAGAAAGGAATGGCAACAATCATCCCGACAATTCCAAAAAGAAAGCCTGTAATCAATACAACCAGAAAAATTTCTAAAGGATGTGAACTCACACTTTGCGAGAAAATCATAGGAGAAGAAACATTATTATCGATTAATTGAACTATCCAAAATCCAATCATCACATAAAGCGTTAAAGGCAAGATTTGGGATTGAAAATCACCACCTAAGTTGCCTAACATCGTTAAAATGGCAGCGACAACTGAAGCAATTAGCGGTCCGATATAGGGAACAATATTCAGTACGGCGCATAAAAAAGCGATGAGTAGGGCATTTTGTACACCAAAAATGAGCAATACAATAAGGTATAAAATGAATACAATTAGTAACTGAATCAGTAAACCAATAAAATAGCGTGACAACAAATGGTTGATTTTGTGTAGTGAGTTTAAGATTTTGTCTTCTTGAGCGTCTGGTATTAAATTTTTGGCACTTATGATGAATACCAATCTGTCCTTGAGAAAGAAAAAAGTAATGAATAGGACAGAGGCTAAGCCAATTCCGAAGCTGCTAATGGTTGAGATTATACTGTTGAATAAATTTGGAATAAAACTGAAATTCAATTTCGAACTGATGTTGGCTTCTTTAAAAAAACTAGAAGAATCGATACCGTGGTTATCTAAAAAAGCACCTATTTTATTGATTAATTCAAGAGTGCTTTTTTCTATTGCGCTAGTGTTTAATAAGGATAAGTTTTCGCCTTGTGCTAAAATTAGCGGTATAAACATTGAGATTAAGCCAAAAATGAGCAGGATGAAAATGGTTAAGGTAGCAATGGTTGCAAAAAGGTGGTTGAACTTTAGCCTTCTTTTAAAAAAGTCGAGAATCGGATTGCCAATTAAGGTTAATATAAAAGCAACAACTAAATAAATAATTACGGCTTGAATTTGGTATAAAAAGTATAAAGCTAAGGCTGCCAACAGAATAATTCCAACTCCTTTAACTATTCCTAAAGCAATCGTTTTTGAAGTTACCTTTGAATTGATCATAGTTTTTTATTTTGACTAAAAGTAAAAAAAAACTCGTCTTGTTATTCATAACGAGACGAGTTTTTCCAAATTTATATAAACAATTATTATGGCTGTCCGAAAGAGAATCTTGGGCCACCTGAAAGGAAGATAGCACCCATTCTTGATTTTTGACCGTTGGTAAACATATACATTCCTCTATCGTCAGTGTAATCCATGTAGTTCATAGTCATTTCTACCGGAGTTCCTGAGCAAGTACTGTAATGTGGGTAAGTTGGCACACCATAGTTAGCGGTGTTGTGTGTAGGTGTGTCAGCTACTTGGTCGTTTCCACAAGTTGTGTCGCCCCAAATGTGACGTAAATTCATCCAGTGACCTACTTCGTGGGTTGCTGTTCTTCCCAAGTTGTAAGGATAAGCCGGACCTGAATTGCTGGTAACTCCAACATATTTAGAATCAACTACAACACCATCAGTAGCAGATGAACCGCCAGGAAATTGAGCATAACCTAAGATTCCGCCACCAATAGTACAAACCCAAAAGTTTAATTTAGTTGTTGGAGAAGTTGGGTCAATTCCGCCTTGTTTTGATTTCTTCATCGCATCTCTGGTTCCCCAAGAGGTTTTGGTAGTCGATTTTCTGATCACTTGGTCTAAAACAAAAGTGATTCCCACATTGGCTTTTACACCTGAAAATAAGGTTGGCACTTGATTAAAATCTGAATTAGCGGCATTGAAATCAGCATTTAAAACATCAATTTGTGATTGTATTTGGGCTAACGAAATGTTCTCAGCAGCAGTTTTGTATAATACATTAACAACTACAGGAATTTCAATTTTGCCGTTTACCAAACGACTTTGGTTTAATACTGCGTTTTCTGTGAAAGCTTCAATTTGATTCATTTTTGCAGCCAATCCCGGATTTTCTTTCAATTGTCTTTCAAAAACTTCTTGGGTGTGACACGCTCTTTTAGATACACGAGCTTCAGCAGTAGTAGATTTTTCATCCTCTTGACATGAGAACAACATCAGCAAAGTTGCTAATGATAAACAGATTTTTTTCATTTTTTTATAATTATTTGGTTAAATAGTTAGTGCAATTTTATGCAATTACTATTTATGATGAAAAAAAAGCAAAACAAGTTTTCAACAAATCGATGAACAACATCGAATTTTAAGTTTTTGAATTGATAAGCCGATTTAAAGAAAGGAATGAACTACAAAAAATTAATTGTTAAAAATGTAGTTAAGGATGTTGGCTCCCATTTTTAAGGCTTTTTCACGAATTTCTTTAGGGTTGTTGTGCACCTCGGGATCTTCCCAGCCATCGCCTAAATCACATTCATAGGTATACAATAAGACCAAGCGATTATCTACAAAAACACCAAAGGCTTGTGGTCTTTTATTATCGTGTTCGTGAATTTTAGGTAAGCCTGTTGCAAATACATTAGGCTTTTGAAAAATGGCATGACTGGCAGGAATTTCAATCATATCGTTATTAGGAAATATTCGTTTGATTTCTCTTTTAATGTATTGGTCCATACCATAATTGTCATCGGCATGTAAAAATCCACCTGAAAGCAAGTAGTTTCTCAAATTTACAATTTCGGCATCGCTGAAGACCACATTCCCATGACCGGTCATGTGTACAAACGGATAGCTAAAAATATCAGGACTTCCCGGTTCAACAGTTGCCGGTTTCGCTTTTATATTAGTGTTGATGGTTTGATTGGCATATTTAATCAAATTGGGTAATGAAGTTGGATTTGCATACCAATCTCCACCGCCATTGTATTTTAGCAAAGCAATTTCTTGAGCATTGGATATTGAGACTAAGGGTAAAAAAAATAGTAGAAATATTATTTTTCGGGTATCCATTGTTTTTTGTTTTTAATTTGAGCAATTAAATTTTCAATTTCATTAGTGTTCATTTGAAAGCTTTCTACCTTTTTCTTAACAATGGTAGCATAACTCATGGCTTTATCAAACTCTTTATTTTTCAACATTAATTTTATAATTAAATAATATTTGCCAATGGTTTCATTAAGTTTTAAAGACCGTTCTGACCATTCGATGGCTTCTTCAATGGCTTTTTTATCCTGTATATTGTTTAAAAAAACAAGGCTAATTTCATTTAGAGTATTGGCATCATTCCAAGCAAACCGGTTTGCGTTTTGCTGGGAAGTTTTTTGATAAGCCTCAAAGTTTTCTGTGTTTTCATAAACAATTAAATCATACTTAAACAATAAAGAATCGATACTTTTTATATGAAAGTTTTGAGCTATTTTTTTGTTTCGGTTATAGTTTACAGTGTCAAGCGATTCAACAAAAGATTTGATATTTTCCTTAACAACGAATTGTATTTTTCGATTAATTCTTTTGTCTGAAATTACTTTTAGAAAGGCTTCTTGATTTTCAACTATGAATTTAAATTCATCTGAATCCATTTTATTGACTCCGTTTGCCATGATTTGCCAATTGATTTCACTAAAAAGTTCTTCTGATTTCTTTGTTTTTAGGTAAAGTTTGGTCATTTCAGTTGCATCAAATTCAGCTCTTCGTAAAGCGGTAATGTAATTTAAGCATTTTTGAGGATTTGAAGTTTCCGCTAAAAAAGTTGCTTTCAGGGTTGGTAATTGATTGTCTTTAATTAAAACTTTTTTTCCTTCACTGATGAAATTTTGACTATTGAATTCGCCTGAGAAACTAGCTAGTAACGTTTCGCTACTGTCCAAAAATGCAAAAGTTGGAAAGTATTTAATATTGATGTTGTTTTTGAATTTTTCTCTCAAATATTTACCGTTTTCGGTATCAATATCAATCGACAGGCAGTTGAAATTGGTTGTATAAAAAGCAATCAACTCCTCATTAGGAAAAACTTCTTTCTTCATTTTATTGCAATGCGGACACCATTTGGCATGAAACATTAGCAGTATAGGTTTCTGGTTGCTTTTCGAAATCTCAAGAACTTCCGGATAATTTTTATCTAAAAAAAAAGTTTGGTTTTGACCAAATAAAGATGAAGCAAGTAAGAAAATGAAAACAATTAAGTATTTCCTTAAAAATAATTCCATATTGATTACTCATTTTTAAATACAACACTATGACAAGCTACTATTGCAGCAGTTTCAGTTCGTAAACGCGTTTGACCCAAAGATACAGGAATAAAGTTTTGTTCGAGTGCCAATTGGATTTCTTTAACAGAAAAATCACCCTCCGGACCAATTAGAATGGTAACATCTTCATTGATTTTTAATTCGTTTTTCAATGACTTTTTATCGGTTTCTTCACAGTGGGCAATGAATTTTTGACTGTTGATTTTCTTTTTAAGAAAATCTTTAAAAGCAATCGGTTCGTTTAATTTAGGCAAATAAAAATGCAAAGATTGTTTCATCGCACTTTCCAAAATCTTTTGAAATCTATCGGTTTTGATTACTTTTCGTTCCGAGTGTTCGCAAATGATCGGTGTAATTTCTTGTATGCCGATTTCGGTAGCTTTCTCTAAAAACCATTCGTAGCGTTCGTTCATTTTGGTTGGTGCAACGGCCAAATGTAAATGAAATTTTGGCTTTGCTTGTTGTTCAAACGAATTGATTTTGACGGTACATTTATTATCGGAAGCAATTGTGATTTCAGTTTTGAATACAAATCCAAATCCATTGGTGACATACAAAGTATCGCCTTCTTTTTTGCGCAATACTTTAATAATATGTTTGCTTTCTTCTTTGTCAAAAACAAAAGAAGTCGCCGTTTCAGTAATCGATGGATTGAAGAATAATTGCATGGTTTAGAATTCGATTCGCGCTTTAGAAACGACAGTCGAATCGGTGAATTTGTCGTGTAAATATTTTTGATAACCCACAATGCCAATCATGGCGGCGTTATCGGTAGTGTATTCAAATTTAGGAATAAAAGTTTTCCAACCATATTTTCCTTCGGCCGCTTTTAAAGTAGTTCTAATGCCTGAATTTGCAGAAACGCCACCGCCAATGGCGATTTGCTTGATTCCGGTTTCGGCTACAGCCAATTTCAATTTATCCATTAAAATTTCAATAATCACATTTTGAACCGAAGCACAAATGTCTTGCTTATTTTCTTCAATGAAATTCGCGTTAGCCAATACATTTTTCTGAACAAAATATAGAATTTGTGTTTTTAATCCCGAGAAACTAAAATCTAATCCATCAACTTTAGGTTTGGTAAACGGAAACTTTTTCGGATTACCTTCTTTCGCAAATTGGTCGATTAATGGTCCGCCGGGATAGGGTAAACCTAGTATTTTTGCGGTTTTGTCAAAAGCTTCGCCAACGGCATCATCCGTAGTTTCACCGATGATTTCCATGTTAAAAAAGTCGTTTACTTTTACGATTTGGGTATGACCGCCGGAAATGGTCAAAGCCAAAAACGGAAACGTTGGTTTGTCAAAACCTTCTTCGTCAATAAAATGGGCCAAGATGTGCGCATGCATGTGATTCACAGCAATCAACGGGATATTCAAGGCCATTGATAAGGATTTGGCAAAAGAGGAACCCACTAATAGTGAACCCATTAATCCCGGACCTTGGGTGAAAGCAATAGCTGACAGTTGTTCTCTAGTGACATTGGCTTTTTTCAAAGCAACATCAATTACCGGAACAATATTTTGTTGGTGGGCACGCGAAGCCAATTCCGGAACAACACCACCATATTCCTCATGAATATTTTGTCGGGCAACGATATTGGAAAGCACCTTATTACCACGTAAAACGGCAGCTGCTGTGTCATCACACGAACTTTCAATAGCTAAAATAAAAACTTCTTCTGTATGCATAAAAGGCACAAATTTTGATTTATATTTGACAAGCCTACAAAAAAACTAAAATAGAGTTTTTTTTGCAAAGGTAATTTTCTTTCCTAAGTCACACACCATTTGGAAAAAAATAAAAAAGATAGCAAATTAAAAAGAGTCAGAAAGATTGTTTTTCGCACTATTGTTGCGCTGCTACTGCTTTTGTTATTGACGGTTGTTGCCTTGTCTTTGCCTTATGTACAAACCAAAATTGCACGATATGCAACAGACCAACTCAATAAAGACTATGGTACTAATATCAATATTGATCAAGTAGCCATTACTTTTTTTGGAGGTGTTAAGTTGAAATCGGTGATTATTTTAGACCATCACAATGATACTTTGATTTATTCAAAACGAATTAAAACCAGTATTCTCGATTTGAATAAGTTAATCAACGGAAAATTGCTCTTTGGTGATTTGGCGTTTGATGAATTTTATCTTCAGATTAAAACTTATAAAAAAGAAAAGGAGACCAACCTAGATTTGTTTATTGCCGCTTTTGATGACGGTAAAAAAAGCAGCGGTAAGTTCCTCATGACCTCCAAAAACATTCATTTAAAAGACAGCCGATTTCTAATGATTGATGAAAATCGTCCCAATCCTAAAGATGTTGATTTTACTCAATTGAATGCCCATTTAAAAAATTTCAAAATCAAAGGACCGGATGTGACCGCTAATATCGCTGAAATGAATTTTCATGACCATCGCGGTGCTAAAATCAATAACTTATTAGCCGATTTTACTTATACCAAGAAAAATATCCGATTAGAAAAGTTGGAAATAAGAACTCCGGAATCTTATTTAAAAGGCCAAGTAGTTCTTAAATACAGCAGAGAAAATAACGATTTTAGTGATTTTAATAATAAAGTTAAATTTGACGTAGTCATTGACAGCGCGACTTTATCGACTAATGATATCCGATATTTTTACAAAGAATTGGACAAAAATCAGAAGTTTTATTTGAATTCAAAAATCACCGGAACGATGAATGATTTTTATGCTACAAATTTATATTTGGTCGACCGAAAAAATTCAATCATCAAAGGCGATATCAATTTTAAAAATCTTTTTCCTCGCGCACCGGGAAGTTTTTATATGAAAGGAGATTTTGATAAGATTTCTTCTAATTACAACGATTTGACAAAGCTTTTACCCAATATACTCGGTAAAAAACTACCTACTTCATTACAAAAACTAGGACAGTTTCACTTTGTTGGTACCGCAGAAGTGACACAAAAATATATTAATGCCGATTTTGTAATGAACACGGCTTTAGGACTAGTTGAATCAGATTTGCAAATGTCAGACCTCAATAATATTGATAATGCTAAGTATAACGGTTATGTTATCTTAGATAATTTTGATGTTGGCAGTTTGATTAATGATAAACGAATTGGTAAAGTTAGTCTTGATTTAGAGATTAATGGTAAAGGATTTACTCAGAAATATTTAAACACTTCATTTATTGGTGATGTTTTTCAACTGAAATACAACGGTTACAATTATACCAAAATTATTGTAGACGGGTCATTTAAGCAGCCAATTTTTAAAGGGAAAGTCAATGTTAACGACCCCAATTTATTCATGGATTTTGTGGGAACCGTTGACTTGTCTGAAAGAGAAAACATCTATGATTTTCACTCTAAAATTGATTATGCCAATCTAGAAAAACTCAATTTTATCAAAGACTCTATTTCTGTTTTTAAAGGCGATATTGTGGTCAATGCTACCGGAAGTTCATTTGACAATTTAAAAGGAAATTTATTGTTGACCAATTCTTCTTATCAAAACAAAAAAGACATTTATTTTTTGGACTACATGGAAATTAATTCAAGCTTTGATGCCAATGGAGAAAGAGACATAACCATTGATGCTCCTGAAGCAATTGAAGGCTCTATAGTAGGAAAGTACAAGTTGAATGAAGTGCAAAAAATGGTTGAGAATTCACTCGGGAGTTTTTATTCCAATTACAAGTCTAATACAGTTTTACCTAATCAGTATTTAAAATTCAATTTTAATATCAATAGTAAGATTATTGAGGTTTTTAATCCCGATATTGTTTTGGGACCAAATACCTTTTTGAAAGGCAATATCAGTTCTGAAACCAAGAATTTTAATTTGAATTTCAATTCTCCGAAAATAGTTGCTTACGAGAATACTTTTGATAATATCTTAGTGCAGATTGACAATAAAAACCCATTGTATAACGCCTACGTTCAAATGGATTCAATCAAAACCAAACACTATAAGGTTAGAGATTTTAGTATGATTAATACTTTTTCTAAAGATACGTTGCATTTCAGAACAGAATTTAAAGGAGGCAATAAAGGACTGGATTTTTACAACTTGAATTTTTACCATACCATCAATAATGAAAATAACAATGTGGTTGGTTTTGCCAAATCGGAATTGCAGTTTAAAGATTATTTGTGGTTTTTGAATGAGCAAGAAAATGACCAAAGTAACAAAATTGTCTTTGATAAAAAGATGTCCAATTTCTCATTCGAAGACTTTGTCATTTCACATGAAAATCAAAAAATAAACTTTGTTGGTCTCATTGATGGCAAACAAAATAAAGACCTGCAGCTTTCATTCGACAATGTCAATTTGAATAAAGTCACACCCGATGTTGAGAAATTCAGTTTTGACGGAAATTTGAACGGTACCGTAAATTTTAAGCAAACCAACACCGTTTTTCAGCCTACTTCCAAATTGCGAATAGATAATTTATCGCTCAACGAAATTGCTTTGGGTAACTTAAACTTAGACATTAAAGGAGATGAAACATTAACAAAATTCTATTTGGATTCGAATTTAGAGAACGAGAATGTAGATTCGTTTAATGCCGATGGCAATATCCAAATAGTTGATGGACAAACGTTACTGGATATAGATTTGAGTTTCGACAAGTTTAACTTGGGCGTTTTAAGTAAAATAGGAGGTGAAGTGATTACCAATATTCGTGGATTTGCAACCGGGAACGCCCGAATTGACGGTAATGTAAACAGCTTAGATTACAACGGACGATTATACATTAATGAAGCCGGATTGACAATCCCTTACTTAAATACAGATTACCAATTTGTCAATAACTCGATAGTAGATGTTACCGAAAACAAATTTATCATCAGAGAAACTACAATTACCGATACTGAATTTGATACCAAAGGAACTATCAGCGGTTTCATCAAGCACAAACAATTTAGCGATTGGCAATTGGATTTGGGAATAAGTTCTAATCGCCTTTTAGCATTAAACACAAAAGATTCTGAAGATGCCGCCTACTACGGCAGAGCTTTTATGGATGGTTCGGCTTCTATCAAAGGACCAACCGATGGGTTAATGATTAGTGTCAACGCAGAATCGGCCAAAGGAACAGATATTAAAATTCCCATTAATGAAGCTGAATCTGTTGAAGAAAATAGTTTTATCCATTTCATAACCGCTGCAGAAAAGGCCAACAAAGGGAACGATAAGATTGTTCAAAACAAAAAGTACAATGGTTTAGAATTAGACTTCAATTTTGAAATCAATAAAAATGCCGATATTGAAGTAATATTGGACAGAAATTCGGGTCACGGAATGAAAGGTAAAGGTTATGGAACATTACTTTTCAGAATTAATACGACCGGTAAATTTCAAATGTTTGGTGATTTTATCGCTTTAGAAGGAGAATATAACTTTAAATACGGTGGAATTATTGATAAAAAGTTCAATGTTAAAAAAGGAAGTTCCATCAATTGGTTAGGTGATCCAATGGCAGCAACCTTAAATTTAGAAGCTGTTTACGAAACGTCTGCCAATCCCGCAGTATTAATTGATAATCCTTCATTTAACAAGAAAGTAGATGTCGAAGTTGTGATTGCTGTAAAAGGGAATTTGGCGAATCCCGAACCTGATTTTAATATCAATTTCCCAACAGTTGGTAGTTCCCTTAAATCCGAAATACAATACCAATTAGACGATAAAGACAAAAGACAAACACAGGCTTTGTACTTGCTTTCTACTGGTGGTTTTTTGAGTCAAGAAGGGGTTAACCAAAACCAATTGTCTAATAATTTATTTGAAAAAGCGAGTAGTCTTTTTAAAGATATTTTTTCGGGTGATGATGACAAAATCTCCATTGCTCCCGAATATGTAGTGTCAGACAGAACCGGTACAGGTCAAGAAACCGATGCCCGATTTGGTGTGACCGTTTCTTCCAGAATTAATGACCGAATTACCGTAAACGGAAAAGTAGGCGTGCCGGTTGGCGGTATTTCTGAAACTGCTATCGTTGGTGATGTAGAGGTTCAATACAGAGTAAACGATGACGGAACATTGAATTTGAGAGTATTCAATAAAGAAAACGACATTACTTATATTGGTCAAGGAATTGGCTATACACAAGGAATAGGAATGTCTTATGAAGTCGATTTTGATACCATGAAAGAACTAATCAATAAGATTTTTAAAAATGCCAAAATTGACCGCGTTAAAACTCAAAACCACGCGGATCAAGATTCTGAAATGTTTCCTGACGGTATCCGAATGAAATCTAAAAGCGACTCGGAAAACGATAAGAAAAAAGCAGACACAAGACCTAACCAAGATGCTATTCCTAACGAAGATTAAGCCTTCGGAACTACATTAAGGAAAAACTTATCAACGAAAACGTTTGAATTTCGGCCATTTTATTAATATATTAATAATATGGGCAAAAAACTACGCCATCTTTGCTAATTTTACATTTTAATCAGATAAAAATGTCTAAAAGTATAAAAAAAATTGGTGTGCTAACCTCGGGTGGTGACTCTCCGGGAATGAATGCAGCCATCCGTTCGGTAGTCAGAACCTGTGCCTATCATCAAATTGAATGTATCGGAATTTATAGAGGCTATCAAGGAATGATTGAAGGCGACTTTAAAGAAATGGGACCACGAAGTGTCAACAATATTGTCAATAAAGGTGGCACTATTTTAAAATCAGCACGTTCAAAAGAATTCATGACTGTTGAAGGCCGAAAAAAAGCCCATCAAAACTTGGTAAATGCAGCAGTAGACGCTTTAGTAGTAATCGGAGGTGACGGTTCTTTTACCGGTGCTGAAGTCTTTAACGATGAATTCAATTTTCCGGTTATGGGAATACCGGGCACTATTGATAACGATATTTTCGGTACCAGTCATACTTTAGGGTATGATACGGCTTTAAACACGGTGGTTGAATGCATAGATAAAATTAGAGATACGGCCAGTTCACACAATCGTTTGTTCTTTGTGGAAGTAATGGGAAGAGATGCAGGACATATCGCTTTAAACGCCGGTATCGGTGCAGGAGCAGAAGAAATCCTCATCCCGGAAGAAGATTTAGGTTTAGAACGTTTGTTGGAATCCTTGCAAAAAAGCAAAGCTTCCGGAAAATCATCCAGTATAGTGGTAGTGGCCGAGGGAGAAAAAATGGGCAAAAACGTATTCCAACTAAAAGATTACATTGAAGAGCATCTACCGGAATATGATATTAGGGTTTCAGTGCTTGGTCACATGCAACGCGGCGGTTCGCCTTCTTGTTATGACAGAGTGTTAGCCTCAAGATTAGGGGTGAAAGCCGTAGAGTCTTTGCTTGAAGGAAAAACCAATTTTATGGTTGGCGTGTTGGCCGATAAAATTGAGTTAACTCCATTAGAACAAGCCATTAAAGGTCATTCTGAAATCGACAGGGAATTGTTGAGAGTTTCAGATATAATGTCGACTTAGAACAAGACTCAATTTCAATAGCAATTTCAAAAATCAATAAAATATAATTAAATAAACAGACAATGTCAAAAGTAAAATTAGGAATTAACGGTTTCGGAAGAATAGGAAGAATAGTTTTTAGAGAAACCTTTAATAGAGATAATGTAGAAGTAGTAGCTATCAACGATTTATTAGATGTAGATCATTTGGCTTATTTATTAAAATATGATTCAGTTCACGGACGTTTTGCCGGAAAAGTAGAAGTAAAAGACGGTAAATTATATGTAAACGATAAATTTATTCGCGTTACAGCCGAAAGAGATCCAAAATTAATCAAATGGGATGATAAAGATGTAGACGTTGATGTCGTAGCAGAATGTACCGGTTTTTTCACCACAATTGAAACTGCCAAAGCACACCTTGATGGTGGTGCCAAAAAAGTAGTGATATCGGCACCTTCAGCAGATGCTCCAATGTTTGTAATGGGTGTGAATCACCTTGAAGCTAAAGCAACGGATACTGTAGTGTCTAATGCTTCTTGTACTACCAACTGTTTAGCGCCATTGGCCAAAGTAATCAATGACAATTTCGGCATTGTTGAAGGTTTAATGACTACTGTTCACGCCACAACATCAACACAAATGACTGCTGACGGACCATCAAGAAAAGATTGGAGAGGCGGTCGTGCTGCTAGTGTAAACATCATTCCATCTTCAACAGGTGCTGCAAAAGCAGTTGGAAAAGTAATCCCGGCCTTGAACGGAAAATTAACAGGAATGTCTTTCCGTGTGCCTACAGTTGACGTTTCAGTAGTAGATTTAACCGTAAAAGTGGCCAAAGAGACATCGTATGAAGAAATCATGGCAGTATTGAAAAAAGCTTCTGAAAATGAACTAAAAGGGATTTTAGGGTATACTGAAGATGATGTGGTTTCTCAAGATTTTATTTCTGATTCGAGAACTTCAATTATTGATGCTAAAGCCGGAATTGGTTTGAACTCAACGTTCTTCAAATTGGTTTCTTGGTATGATAACGAATATGGTTATTCAAGCAAATTAATTGATTTATCTGTTCACATTGCGAACTTAAAATAATAAATGACAAAATCCCGTTATCTTTGTAGGTAACGGGATTTTTATACCTAAACTAAACCAAAATAATAAAAGAATTAAGTTTTATAATTTTGAACTCGTTTCAAATTTGTAATCCCTAATTTGTAATTCCTAATTAATTATGAAATTATTAGTTGACAGTGGTTCTACCAAAGCCGATTGGATCGCAATTGATGACAATGGAAAAGTGCTTTTCACCACTCAAACTTTAGGATTAAATCCCGAAGTATTAGACAAAGATGCTGTACTTGAACGTCTGAATGACAAATTTGATATCGAGCACAACAAGGACAAAGCAACGCATTTATTCTTTTATGGCGCCGGTTGCGGTACCGACAGGATGAAAAATTTCTTAACCAAAGTGTTTGAAGAATATTTTAGAAATGCTCTAGTTTCTGTACATGAAGATACTTATGCCGCCGTTTATGCAACCACTCCAAAAGACGAAAAAGCCATTGTTTGTATTCTGGGTACCGGTTCAAATTGTAGTTATTTTGACGGTAAAGTTTTGCATCAAAAAGTGCAATCTTTAGGGTATATTGTCATGGATGATGGTTCAGGGAATCGTTTTGGAAGACATTTAATTCGCGGACATTATTTCAACAATATGCCGGAAGAATTGTCTAAAGAATTTGCAGACGAATACAATTTAGATGCCGATTACATCAAAGCCAATTTGTACAAAGAAGACAATCCTAATGCTTACTTGGCAACATTTGCAAAGTTTATCATCAAACACAAAGACAATCCTTTTTGTCAAAAAATCATCAAGAAAGAATTGAAATCGTTTGCCAAAAATTACATCATGCAATTTGACAATTGCCGCGAGGTACCGGTACATTTCGTGGGTTCAATAGCTTTTTATTTGAAAGACGAATTAGAACAAGTTTTAGCCAAATATGACATTAAGATAGGTAATGTACTCCGAAGACCAATCGACGGTTTGATTGCGTACCATATCTTAAATAAATAGATTTATAAATCCCGATTTTTTTGTCGGGATTTTTTATTTTTACTTAAATTATAATTTATGGAAATCGCCATCATAGCACACGACGGAAAGAAAGCCGATATGGTTCAATTCATCAACAAGAACAAAGAACTATTACAAAAAGAAAACATTAAACTTATAGCTACGGGAACAACCGGCGGAAAAGTAGAAGCCGTTGGAATCAAAGTAAAGCGAATGCTTTCCGGACCAATGGGTGGCGATGCTCAAATTGCGGCACGTGTAGCCGAAGGTAAAACCAAAATGGTCTTGTTCTTTAAAGACCCAAACTCAAGCCATCCTCACGAACCGGATATCAATATGTTGATTAGAATTTGTGATGTGCACAATGTGCCATTGGCCACCAATGAAGCAACGGCGCAGTTGTTATTGTTGGGATTGGATGAGGTAAAGTAAAAAATCTTTATTGTTTTCAACTTAAGAGTTTTTCCTTTTTCAATCAACTAAGAAACAATCAAAACTCTTTCTCTAATTGCCACAAAGAAATCTCAGGCGGTCCGGCTAAAAAGTTTTTAGCATTGGCGATGAATTGCTGTATATGTGGTGTTTTCATATGAGCATATTCATAATAAGAAGCATCAAGCCATTCTTCATAAAGCAAAATATTCGTCGGGTCTTTCGGGTCAACGTGGAGTTTGATGCTCACAAAATGAGGTTCTTTTTTAACCTCTTCAATCAATATAGTTAAGTTATTGATAGCTTCTACACTTTTGTCAGGTTGGGTTTTATATTTGACCAAAACTATAGTGTTTTTTGAAGTTAAAGTTGATTCGCTTTGCCAACTTAAACAAAGTAATATGGCTAACAGTACTATAAAGGGAAGTGTTTTTTTTAAAGCTTTCATACAGTTGTATTTTTAGTTAAACCATAAAGGTAAGCAATTGGTGTTTAGGTTTATAAATAAAAATCCTTCATTGTTTGCACAATAAAGGATTCATCTATTTTATAACTGCAAACTGAGACTAAGAACTACTTCACGGCTAACATCGAAATCTCTACATTCACGCCTTTAGGCAATCCGGCTACTTGAACCGTTTCTCTTGCCGGAGCTGTTGCTTCATCAAAATAACTTGCATAAACGGTATTGATTCGTGTAAAATCACCCATGTCCATGATGAAAATGGTTGTTTTGACCACATTGGCAAAAGTCATATCAGCCGCTTCTAAAACCGCTTTCATGTTTTCCATTACTTGTTTGGTTTCGGTTTCGATATCGTCTAAAACCAGTTCCATTGTGCTCGGATTCAAAGCAATTTGTCCGGAAGTGTATAATGTATTGCCCACTAAAACCGCTTGGTTATAAGGTCCTATCGGTGCCGGAGCTTTGTCTGTAAAGATTATTTTTTTCATGAGAATTTATTTAATACGGTCTTCTTAAATCTGTGTTCTGTAGGCTATCGAAGTGTTCTGTCTGGAAGCGAACGTTTGTCCCATTTGATATCACTCAATACACCCGATTTAATTCCGATAAAGAATCCCCAATAAGCATTATCCCCAAAAGGAACCCAATTGAAATCCATACGCCAACTCAACAAATCTCTTTCAAATCTGAATTGGGTAAAAGTGACACCTCTTTGTACAAAGTCGTAACCGGTTGAAACCCCAATTTTCCATTTAGGGGTTAAATCTGTATTCATTGAAATCATCACCGAATTTCCGGAGATTTTCTGTTCCCGATTGTTGTTGGAATAGGTTAGGGAATACGCTAAAGTCATGTCCCAAGGTAATTCATATTTGAAAAACTCGGTTGGTGGTTTTTCTTCGCCATCATCGTCTTCAAATTGGCTTTGACGCCGATCACTTAAATCGGTATTGGTTCCGAACAAATCATCTTCACGACCGCCATTTCGTTTGCCTTGCTCGTTTTTCTTGTCTTTACCGTTGCCATCTTTACTTGAAAAAGCATAATTCAAAGTCATGTTGGCGCTAGTCATTCTAAACAAACTTCCGCCATTGTCAATATTCCAAGTGTCGATTCTGCGACCAGCATTGTTAATGGCATACGGATCAAGTGTTGCCGCAAAATTGATGTTCATTTTTTGATTCAGAATCTGTGTTCCACCGCTAACACGCATTGGTGACCAACGCAAGGAATCGGCTGTAATGTCATAACTGGTTGAAAAATTCAAATTGTTTAGCAACATCACTTTCTTAGGTTGTGTTGCTGTTGAATCTTTATCTGTTACTTTGGCTTCAAAAGTGTTACTTAAGTTAAAACCAACATTATTGGACATGTTTTTTCCGGGTGCGCCAAAAATTCCGCCGTCAAAACGAGTATAATCTTTTAGCATCGTCCCACTGCCATCCGGGTCATAAGTGTCATAATACCTCTCGAAACTTGGCGTATAGCTGTAAGTTACGTTAGGTCGCATGACATGACGAATCGCTTGGATTTTTTTCTTGTCGCCAAAATTAAAGGTTCCATAAATCGTTGTTCCTAAACCGGTAGAAAAGGAGTAAGTTCTAAATGCATCAAACCCTTGAACATCGGTGTCAACAATTTGGTTTGTATTAGCATCGTATTGTTTTCGGATGGTTTTTAGATACCAAACCTCATTATAATTGACGGAAGTCGAAGCACTAAAGTACTTGAAAATTTTAAAGTTGGTACTCAACGGAATGCTGTGTTGGAAACCTACTTTAGCATCGCGAAACATTTCCGATTTAAAAAAAAGGGAATCGGTTGTTTCAATACGGTTTTCGCCTCTTAAGTTGTACTGTAAATTGATGTTTTTAAAGAATCCTTTTTTGATGCCGTCTTTTGGAGCAAACGGGAAAATTCTGTCCACACTCAACTGTAACGTTGGCAAAGTCATATTGATTTGCTCCGTATTGGTATTTTGTGAATGTGTAGCGGTCAATGACATATTGACTTGCGGAACGGAATTGAATGTTTTAGAATACGAAATCGAAGAACTCAACGTGTTATTCAAGCCTGAACTCACGTTCATTTGATTTAAAGATTGACGGAAATACTGACTACTTCCTAAGTTTACAGAAGCCGAAAATCTGGAGTTAGGATTCGATTTTCCGTCTTTGGCGTGTGACCATTGAATATTGTAATTATTGGCTCTGGAATAATCAGGATAACCTCTTTCGCTTTGGATTAGATTTTCAAAACGAACATTGACATTGCCCATAAACTTATAGCGCTTGGCATAAGAAGATTCAAATCGGAAGCCATAACTACCGTTGGTATAATAATCTCCTAAAATTGCTAAGTCATAATTATCGCTCAAGGCAAAATAATAACCACCATTTTGTAAAGAAAATCCACGAGTGTTACTGTCGTTATATGTCGGAATAATCAATCCTGAACGCGCTTTGTCAGTCATAGGGAAGAAAGCAAATGGTAATGCTATTGGCGTGGGAACATCTGCAATGACCATATTAGTCATGCCAACCACCACTTTTTTTCCGGGAACCAGTTTTACTCTATCGGTTTGGAAATAATATTCAGGATTGTCTATGTCTTTCGCAGTGGTAAAACGTGCACCTTTCATGAAATAAACAGAGTCGTTTTCCTTTTTAGTGATGGCGGCTTTGATGTTCATTTCCCCTTGCTGGCTTCTTGAATTCCAAACCAAAGCTTTTTTAGTTTTTAAATTAAATCGAATAGAATCCGGTTCAACCACATTTGCACCTTGTTTAAAAACCGGTCTTTGGGACAAATTCCCCAGCGAATCTTTAATTCTTCCGGCGTAAACTTCATCTTTTTGGTAATCAATTACAATAATGCCCGATTTTAATTCAATATCTTGATAATAAACTTCAGCTCTGTTGTAAAGCGTAATTGTTTTTTTCTTTTGGTCTAGTTTTTCATAATCAACCGCTTTCCTTTTGATTTTGCCGTCCAACAAAGCTTTTTTAGGTTTGATACTGTCTTTTTTTGTTGAATCGATGACTTTTGTCAAGTCTGTTAACTCAACTTTAGTGCTATCTGTTTGGTTTTTAGCTGGAAAAGGGTTGCTTTTCTTAGGCAGGTCTTGTGAATATGTTTTTACGTTTCCCAATGTTAGGAAAATTGTTAAAAAAACGATATTAAATAAGTTTCTTTGCAAAGGTTTAATGCTATTTTTGTAGAAAT
Organism: Flavobacterium sp.; assembly: GCF_046293665.1. GTDB lineage: Bacteria > Bacteroidota > Bacteroidia > Flavobacteriales > Flavobacteriaceae > Flavobacterium. The sequence goes on along the minus strand of NZ_JBKBOL010000004.1, from coordinate 165,856 downwards.
ATGGCTTGGTTTTTGACGAGGCAAACTTAAACAATATTTCCGGTCAAAAATAGGTAAATATTACATTTATGACCGCCGGGTTTTAATTTAAATTAACTTTTACAAATGAAAATAAATAATAAGGACATTCTTTTCTCGATAGTTTCGATGTTGTTCGTTTGTAGTTTGACATGGTCTCAAGCCAATAAAGCTTTCACAGTGATACTAGATGCCGGTCATGGTGGAAAAGATCCCGGGAATTCTTATCATGGTTTTGTAGAAAAGGAAATTGCGCTTAAAACCACATTGAAAGTGGGTAAACTGTTAGAAAGTGAAAAGGATTTAAAGATTATTTATACCCGTACCACTGATGTTTTTATCGAATTAGTCAACAGACCGAAAGTAGCCAACAAAGCCAATGCCAATTTGTTTGTTTCGATTCATTGTAATTCGGTAGCCAACCAAACGCCCTCAGGAACTGAGACCTTTGTAATGGGTTTATCGCGCAGTGGGATGAATTTGGAGGTAGCCAAAAGTGAAAACTCGGTAATTTTATTAGAAGACAATTATAAAGAGACTTATCAAGGTTTTGATCCTAAAAAGCCAGAGTCATTAATTGGTTTGACGATGATGCAAGAAGAAAACTTGAATAGTAGTATTGATTTAGCCACTAAGATTCAAGATAACTTTACCCATAATTTAGATCGAAAATCAAGAGGTGTGAAGCAACAACCTTTATGGGTTTTAGACGCGGCTTATATGCCGAGTGTTTTGATTGAATTGGGATTTTTGTCCAATAAAGAAGAAGGTGAATTTTTAAACTCAGACGAAGGTCAGAATAAAATGGCCCGACAAATTGCTGATGCTATTATCAAATACAAAAAAGAATACTTGAATGAAGCTTATAATAATAATGAAAATGTAAAGTATTTGAATATGCCCGAGGTAAAAGAAGTAAAAGAAACCGTTACAGTCAAAGCGGAAGAAAATTCAACAACCGATTTAAAAAACGGTTTGTATAAAATCCAATTGTTTGCGACTTCCAGAAAGCGAGATATTACTTCATCAGATTTTAAAGGACTTAAAAGTATTTCATTTACTTTAGAGAATAACTTATACAAGTACTTTTACGGAAGTGCTGTCAGTTTGGAAGAAGCCAAAAAATTAAATGAAGTAGCCAAAAAGCATGGTTTTGCAGATTCGTTTATTGTATCAACGGTAAACGGAAAAACGGCGGCCATAAAATAATAAATAGTTTATAAGATATTTTGAAATTGATAAAACCAATGAAAGGAATTACGTTAGTAGGTACGATTTTATTATTCATTTCCAATTTGACCTTTGCCCAAACGGCCAAGTTTAAAGTAGCACTCGATGCCGGTCACGGCGATCACGATTATGGTGCAGTTTACAACGGACATATCGAAAAGAAAATAGCTTTAGCTGTCGTGCTTAAAGTAGGGAAGATATTAGAAAGTAAATCGGGTATTGAAGTTATTTACACCCGAAAGACAGATACGTTTGTCGATTTGATTGAGCGTGCAAATATAGCCAACAGAGCTGATGCGAACATTTTTGTTTCGATTCACTGTAATGCCAATAAAAATGCAGCTGCTTGTGGTTCTGAAACCTATGTAATGGGTATGTCGAAAAATGCTTCCAATCTCGAGGCAGCAAAGAAAGAGAATGAAGTAATCACCATGGAGAAAGATTACCAACAAAAGTATAAAGGCTATGATCCGAAATCTCCGGAGAGTTTAATCGGTCTGACTATAATGCAAGAGGAATATCAGGAAAATAGTATTGCCTTGGCCGGAAAAATCCAAAGTCATTTTATAGATGATGTCAACAGTAAAAGCCGCGGCGTAAAACAAGCGCCATTCATGGTATTACATAAAGCTTACATGCCAAGAGTATTGATTGAAATGGGTTTTATTTCTAATCCTGCAGAAGGCGCAAGATTAGATTCTGAAGCCGGACAAAATGAGTATGCCGAAGCCATTGCTAATGCCATTATCAACTACAAGAAAGAATTCTACGATTCAGGTGATACTGATGATGTTAAGCCTTCTCAAAAAATGGAAACGGTAAAAATTGATTCCCCTTCCACAACTAAACCGGTGGTGAAAACTGCGGACATTAAAAAGGTAGAGCCAAAGCCTGAAGTTATTGTAAATTCGGGTGTAGCTACATTTAAAGTGCAATTATCAGCCAGTGGAACAAAATTAGAAACAGTGCCAAGTAATTTCAAAGGATTGAATAATATTTCAGTTTCAAGCGAAGGTTCTTTATACAAATACATGTACGGCGAAACCACAAGCTATGACGAAGCTAAAAGATTGTTGGCGGAAGCCAAAGCCAAAGGTTTTACGTCTGCTTTTGTAATTGCCTTTAAAAACGGAAAAAAAGTTTCGGTTCAAGAAGCATTAAAGCAATAATAATAAGGAGTTTTAGTATTTTATTTTAACTTTGCCAAAAAACAATTAGCATTGAAAATCACGAGAGAAATCAAGACGGCAATTTTAGTTATTGCTTCTATTTTATTGTTCATTTGGGGTTATAGTTTCTTAAAAGGAAGAGATATCTTGTCAAACTACCATAAATACTATGTTAAGTATAGTAATGTTGACGGATTGGCAACATCGTCTCCGGTAGTTATCAACGGATTGGTGGTTGGTAAAGTAAATTCTATCGAATTGCAAAAAGATTGGTCTTCCTTAGTTGAATTGCAGATCAACGGCGATTATAAAATTCCAAAAAATAGTGTAGCCGAATTGTATTCTCCGGGACCAATCGGCGGTAAACAAATCGCTATTTTGCCCAATACAGAAACCACTGAAATTGCTGTTTCAGGAGATTTTTTTAAGTCCGGTAATAAATTGGGTTTAACCGAAGAAGTTTCGAACCAAATCAAGCCAATCAAAGAAAAACTGGATAAAGTTTTGGAAAATGCCAATACAATGTTGGTCAATGTAAACCAAGTATTGGATGAAAAAACCAAACAGAATTTAAGAAGCAGTTTAGAAAACTTAAACGAAACCTTAGCCGAATTCAAGCAAGCGTCAACCAGCGTCAACCAAATGTTAGCCGAAAACAAAAGCAAAATTTCTTCAACGATGACAAATTTTGATAAAGCATCGGGCAATTTAAAAACCATGTCTGATTCTTTAGCCAAAGCCAATATAGGTCAAACGGTTAAACATTTAGAAAAAACATTAGCCAGCGTCGATAAAATTATGGCTGATATGGAAGCCGGAAAAGGAACACTTGGCAAATTGGCCAAAGATGAAGCCTTGTATAATAACTTTGCCAAAAGTTCGAAAGAATTGGAATTGCTTTTACAAGATTTGCGTCTTAATCCAACCCGTTATATAAATGTTTCGCTGTTTGGAAAGAAAAACAAGCCCTACAAAGCACCGGTAAACGATACCATTAAAAAGTAAAACCTGAGTTATGATGTATATTGACAACATACTTTTTGCGATTATTCTCGTAGTGGGAATTGGTTTTTTTGTTAAAAACGTAAAGAAACTAACGCGAAATATCAATTTAGGACAGGATGTCAATCGTTCTGACAATCCTTCTGCACGTTGGCAAAACATGGCGATGATTGCTTTAGGTCAATCCAAAATGGTAAAAAGACCAATCGCCGGATTATTACACATCATTGTTTATCTCGGTTTTGTCATCATCAACTTAGAAGTTTTAGAGATTATTATCGATGGATTATTCGGGACGCACAGAATATTCTCGTTTTTAGGCGGGTTCTATGGTGTTTTAATCGGTTCGTTTGAAGTTTTAGCTGTGTTGGTTTTGGTAGCCGTTATTGCGTTTTGGATTCGCAGAAATGTAATTAAACTAAAAAGATTCGCTAGCACCGATTTAAAAGGTGCACCAAAGAAAGATGCCGATACCATTTTGTATTTTGAAATAGTATTGATGTCATTGTTTTTAATCATGAATGCTTTCGATTTGAAATTTCAAGATATGAATTCCGGAAATATCATTTCACAATTTTTAACACCGTCACCGGATACTTTTTCATTGGAAGCGGTTACAATTATTGAAAGAGCCGCTTGGTGGTTTCACATTATTGGAATCTTGATTTTCCTAAACTATTTATACTATTCTAAGCATTTACACATATTATTAGCATTTCCGAATACCTATTTCGCCGATTTAAATGCCAAAGGAAAATTTGATAATTTAGAAAGTGTTACCAAAGAAGTAAAACTAATGATGGATCCGAATGCCGATCCGTTTGCAGCCCAACCGGTTGACGAAAATGCCGTGCCAAGTAAGTTTGGAGCTTCTGATGTACAAGATCTGAATTGGGTACAATTGTTAAACGCTTACACTTGTACCGAATGTGGTCGTTGTACGGCTGAATGTCCGGCGAATCAAACCGGAAAAAAATTGTCACCGCGGAAAATCATGATGGATACCCGTGACCGTTTAGAAGAAGTGGGCAAGAATATTGATGAGAATAAAGGTGTTTTTGTACCCGATAATAAATCATTATTGAATGATTATATAACGCCGGAAGAACTATGGGCTTGTACATCTTGTAACGCTTGTGTAGAAGAATGTCCGGTAAATATCAGTCCATTATCTATTATTATGGACATGAGAAGGTATTTAGTTATGGAGCAAAGTGCGGCGCCACAATCATTAAACGCGATGATGACTAATATTGAAAATAATGGCGCACCTTGGCAATACAACCAACAAGATAGATTAAACTGGAAAGACGAAGTATAAACAAATATTGACGCGTTTATCGCATCTGAATTAGGATGTCATTTATTGCATCCATTTTAACCCTGATAAATTCTCAAAAATGTGAGGCTTGGGAATTTGTCGAATGAATTTGAAACACTATAAAAGTAAAAAAATGAAAGCGGAAGACATTGAAAAAAACCTGCAAAGCATCACAGAAAACGGTCAACATTTAAGCCCGATTTTACCCGAAGGAATTAAGAATTACCTAATCGATATCGATGGAACAGTTTGTGATGATATCCCAAACGAAGAACCGGAAAGAATGTTAACAGCAGAGGTTTATCCGGATGCGTTAGTGACTTTAAATAAATGGTATGACGAAGGACATATTATATTTTTCTTCACTTCGCGTACAGAAGCCCACAGAGAATATACTGAGATTTGGTTAAAACAACACGGGTTCAAATACCATGGAATCTTGTTCGGAAAACCACGTGGCGGAAACTATCATTGGATTGACAATCACTTGGTAAAGGCAACCCGTTACAGAGGAAAATTTACCGATTTGGTAGACAAAGAAGTAACCATTCAAGTGTTCGATGATGAACACCATGAGTAACAATTTGATTATTGGATATTTGGATTATTAGATCAAACACATCTAAGAATCTGAAAATCTAACAAATCTAAAAATCTAAACAGAATGTCAGAAGTTTTAAACGTGCCAACCATGGCAGAAATGATGGCCCAAGGCAAACAACCCGAAGTGTTATTTTGGGTAGGATGTGCCGGCAGTTTTGATGACAGAGCCAAAAAAATAACCAAAGCGTTTGTGCGAATTCTAAACCGTGCCAATGTTGAGTTTGCCGTTTTGGGAACTGAAGAAAGCTGTACAGGTGATCCGGCAAAACGCGCCGGAAATGAGTTTTTGTTCCAAATGCAAGCCATGATGAACATCGAGGTTTTGAATGCATATGAGGCTAAAAAAATCGTAACTGCTTGTCCGCATTGTTTTAATACTTTAAAAAATGAATACCCCGAATTGGGCGGTACTTACGAGGTAATTCACCATACCGAGTTTCTGAAATCATTATTAGATTCCGGTAGATTAACTATCGAAGGTGGACAATTTAAAGGCAAACGTATTACTTTTCATGACCCGTGTTATTTAGGTCGTGCCAATAATATCTATGAAGCACCAAGAGATTTAATCCAAAAATTGGATGCCGAATTGGTCGAAATGAAACGTTCTCGTGCCAATGGTTTGTGTTGTGGTGCCGGCGGAGCGCAGATGTTTAAAGATGCCGAACCCGGAAACAAAGAGGTCAACATCGAAAGAACTGAAGACGCTTTAGAAACCCAACCCGAAATTATTGCAGCCGGTTGCCCATTCTGCAACACGATGATGACTGATGGTGTCAAAGCCAAAGAAAAAGAAGCCAATGTCAAAGTCATGGACATCGCCGAACTAATCGCCAATGCACAAGACTTATAATTCGTAATTTATAATTTATAATTCATAATTCCCATGTACGTTCCTTTTGAAAATTTACCCGAAGATTCTAAAATTTGGATATACCAATCCAATCGCAAATTTTCAGATGACGAGATGACCGAAATCGAAAATGATATCAAAGCATTTGTCGAAAATTGGTCGGCTCACGGAACCGGTTTGGAAGCCTCTTTTTTATTAAAATACAACCGATTTATCATTTTTGCCGTAAATCAAGAAGTACAACAAGCCACTGGTTGTTCGATTGATTCATCGGTAGCTTTTATTCAAAGTTTAGAACAAAAATATGGAGTAGATTTACTTGATAAAATGAACGTAACGTTCAAAAACGGCGAACACATCGCCCACAAATCGTTGATTGATTTCAAACGAATGGCCAAAGAAAAAGCAGTAACCGCAAATACTATTGTTTTCAATAATTTAGTCAATTCAATAGAAGAGTTCAACGACAATTGGGAAGTGCCGGCCGGCGAAAGCTGGCACAGTCGTTTCTTTTAAACTTTATTTAATGAAATATTTTTTGTTCAGAATAGGCTTATTCACAGCATTGTTGTTTTTGGCGACCAATTGTTCTTCTACCAAAAATAGTAAGACCAATACACCTTTGGCTAAAACCGAAACAACGATTCAAGAGCAAGACAGTGTTTCCTATGTCAAGACCGAACGAAAAAACTTTTTCCCTGAAACTGCAGCCGAAACAAAATGGGTAGACAGCATTTATAACCAATTTACTTTACAAGAAAAAATCGGACAATTATTCATGGTTGCCGCTTATTCAAACAAAGATGCCGCTCATGTAAGCGAAATCGAAAAATTGGTGCGCGATTATAAAATTGGAGGTTTGATTTTCTTTCAAGGCGGTCCAAAACGCCAATCCCGGTTAAGCAATAAATACCAATCTTTAGCCAAAGTTCCGCTGTTTATTGGTATTGATGCCGAATGGGGAATGAACATGCGTTTGGATTCTACTTTTCGCTATCCTTTCAACATGACATTAGGCGCTATTAGAGATTTAAAATTAGTCGAAAATGCTGGAGTTGCCATGGGTAAAGAAAGCAAAAGAATGGGTGTTCATTTTAATTTTGCTCCAGTTTTAGACATCAATACCAATCCTAAAAATCCTATCATCGGATATCGTTCTTTTGGTGAAAATAAAGTGAGCGTGACAGAACATGCCATCGCTTTGATGAAAGGCGTTCAGGGGCAAGGTATTTTTTCTACCGGAAAACATTTTCCCGGACACGGCGATACTTCAACCGATTCGCATCACACTTTGCCCGTGGTAAATGCGACGTTGGAACATATCGAAAATATTGAGTTATATCCTTATAAAAGGATGTTTGACGAAGGATTGGTTTCTGTAATGGTTGCGCATTTGAATGTGCCGAGTTTGGAACCAAGGCCAAATTATCCAACTTCCATCTCAAAGCCGGTGGTTACCGATTTGCTGAAAAAGAACCTAGGTTTTGATGGGTTGATTTTTACCGATGCCTTGAACATGAAAGGCGCCAGTAATTTTAAAAAGCCCGGTGATATTGACTTAGAAGCTTTTTTAGCCGGAAATGATATTCTGCTTTTTGCTGAGAATGTACCTTTGGCTTTAGAAAAAATTTGTGTGGCTTATCAAGACAGTATCATTTCAGAAAGCCGTCTGGCAGAATCAGTGAAGAAGATTTTGCGTTACAAATTTAAAGCAGGTTTGAACAAATATGAACCGGTTGAAGGGATTAATTTGTATAATGATTTGAATCCGAAGTCGAATGAAAGTTTGCAATACGAACTCTATGAAAATGCCGTTACCGTGGTGAAAAACGATGGCGTATTGCCGATTAGAAATTTGAACCAAAAAATTGCTTATGTTAAATTGGGCGATGACACCAACAGTTCTTTCTTGTCAACGCTGAAGAAATATACTGAAGTTACCGAAGTCGCTGACACCAATTTGGACACGTTAATGGCTAAACTAACCGATTATGAAACCGTAATCATTGGTTACCACAAATCGGATAAATCATGGTGGCGTTCACCTGAACTAACGGTTCCTGAATTGCAATTAATTGATGCTGTTGCAGCTAAAAAGAAAGTGATTGTCGATTGTTTTGCCAAACCTTATTCGCTTTCCAGAATTGTAAATTTTGAGGAAATTGAAGGTGTTATTGTTTCCTATCAAAATGGCGATATTGCTCAGGAAGTTTCCGCCGAATTGATTTTTGGTGCGATAGCTGCCAAAGGTATGTTGCCGGTTTCCATCAATAGCACTTTCAGAGCCGGAGACGGTTTTTCAACAGATAAATTAGACCGTTTGGGTTTTACAACACCTGAGAATGTCGGAATGAGTTCAGAAAAGTTAAACCAAATCGAAAAATTAGCGTACAAAGCCATTGATGGTAAAATGACACCCGGATTGCAGGTTTTGGTTGCTCGAAAAGGCAAAGTCATTTACCAAAAATCCTTTGGTCACCAAACTTATGAAAACAAAGTAAGGGTAAAGAATACCGACTTATACGATGTAGCTTCCTTGACCAAAATTATTGCAACATTGCCTAACGTAATGCAATTATACGATCATCATAAAGTCACTTTAGAGACAAAGCTAGACGAAATGTTGCCTGAATTTAAAGGTTCTAACAAGCAACACATGACTTTTAAAGAGTTGATGTCGCATTACGGTAGAATGCAAGCTTGGATTCCATTCTATAAAGCTACGGTTGGTGTTGATAAAAAGCCTTTGGAAAAATACTATCGAAAAACACTTGTCGAGGGATTTACCAAAAGAGTCACCGATAGTTTGTTCCTGCGTGATGATTACCATGATACTATCATGAAACAAATCATCAACAGTCCGTTAATTGACAAAAAAGAATACAAATACAGCGATTTCACCTTTATCATCCTTAAAAAATATTTAGAAAAAGCTACCGGAAAATCTTTAGAGCGATTGACTTATGATAATTTCTACAAAACTTTAGGAATGAATAACACGATGTACAATCCTTTACAGAAGTTTGATAAAAACGTGATTGCGCCAACTGAAATCGATACTTATTTCCGTCATGAAACCATTCAAGGCTATGTACACGATATGGAAGCGGCGATGGAAAATGGGGTAGGCGGACATGCCGGAATTTTCTCGAATGCTTTGGATGTGGCCAAAATGATGCAAATGTATCTTCAGAAAGGAAAATATGGTAATATTCAATATTTCTCTCCAGAAACTTTTTCTACTTTCAACACTTGTCATTTCTGTGCCGAAGGCAATCGTCGTGGCTTAGGATTTGACAAACCACAGATAAGCGGAGCCGGACCAACTTGTGGTTGTGTTTCGATGTCGAGTTTTGGACATACTGGTTTTACGGGAACCATAGCTTGGGCTGATCCTGAGACAGAGATTGTTTATATTTTATTATCCAACAGAACTTTTCCGGATTCTAATTTGCCGAACACACTTTCCAAAGAAAACATCCGTGAAGACATTCAAAAAGTGATTCAGGGAGCGATTATTGACAAGTAATCTTTAACTCTTTTTTACGATAAAGCATTCCTATTTTCTGTAATTTCGTACTACTAAAAAGACTATATGAAAATAGCTATTGTGTGCTATCCTACTTTTGGTGGTAGCGGCGTTGTCGCCACAGAACTCGGACTTGAATTGGCCCATCGTGGTCACGAAATTCATTTTATTACTTACCGACAACCGGTGCGTTTGGCACTTTTAAATCCCAATGTGCATTACCACGAAGTAAACGTTCCCGAATATCCTTTGTTCCATTATCAACCTTATGAATTGGCCTTGTCAAGCAAGTTGGTGGATATGGTGAAATTGTATAAAATCGAATTGTTACATGTGCATTATGCTATTCCGCATGCTTATGCGGGTTATATGGCCAAGCAAATGTTGAAAGACGAAGGCATTATCATTCCGATGGTAACTACACTTCACGGGACCGACATCACTTTGGTTGGTAATCATCCTTTTTACAAACCTGCGGTGAGTTTCAGCATCAATAAATCAGATATAGTAACATCTGTTTCTCAAAGCCTAAAAGACGACACTTACAATTTATTCAACATCAAAAAAGACATTCACGTAATTCCAAATTTTATTGAGCTTGACAAAATACGCAATGAGAGTCTAATCTCTTGTCAGCGATCGGTGATGGCCAAAAAGGAAGAGAGAATAGTTACACACATTAGTAACTTCAGAAAGGTAAAACGCATTCCGGATATCATCAAAATTTTCTATAAAATTCAAGAAAAAATACCCGCTAAATTAATGATGGTTGGCGATGGTCCTGAAAAATCACGAGCGGAACAACTTTGTGAACAACTCGGCATACAAGACAAAGTAATTTTCTTTGGAAACAGTAACGAGATTGACCAAATTTTATCTTTCTCCGATTTGTTTTTATTGCCTTCTGAAACCGAAAGTTTTGGATTGGCAGCTTTAGAGGCTATGGCCTGGAGTGTTCCAGTGATTTCAAGTAATTCGGGTGGTTTACCTGAGGTGAATTTTGATGGTGTTTCAGGTTATTTGAGTAATGTTGGCGATGTTGACGACATGGCAGAAAATGCTTTGAAAATATTAGCCAATGATGAAACTTTAAATCAATTTAGAGCTAATGCTTTAGAGGTAGCCAAACAATTTGACATTAAAAATATATTGCCTTTATATGAAAATCTGTATCTTCAAGCCATAAAAAATACACAATGAAAAAAATAATTTTAGCCCTTTTTGTTTTGTTTTTTGCTTCTTGTTCTTCTCCGAAAACGGTTGTAAGCAAATCATTGTATGAAGTATTGACTACTAATGACGATGGTGGTGCCAATATTAAGTTTTACGAAATTCTAACTGAGCCAAAAGAAATCATGATGTTGTTAGGCGATGAAACTTTGCGAAAAAAAATCAGTAAAGATGATACGCTCAACAGCAGTTTTATTATTTTGAATTCGGGGCCTACTAAGGAAACTTACAACCGAATTAAAGTAGAAAAAGTGATAGAGACACCAACGAACATTGAAGTGTATGTAAAAGATACTCAAAAAAGTACCGAACCTGATTTAGCCGATGAGAATATATCTTTTCCTTATACTATTATTAAAATCAATTCGAAGAAACCTATAGTCATCAAATAAAAAAATCCCACTAATTAGTGGGATTTTTATAATATTTAAATATCGATTACCATCTGTAACGGATACCCAAAGCGATGTCCGGTCCGAAACTGTCATAGTTATCAAAATCTTTTCTATTGTCACCAAAGTATAACTCAGGTCTGAAGTCTAAAGATAATTGAATTGGAGCTTCTTTAAAGTTATACTCAATTCCAATATCTCCGGCAGCTAACAAGAATGTTCCTCCATCCGGATCTGGATCTCCAGGGCCATTGTAGCTCCAGCTTCCGATACCACCACCAACACCGGCGTACCAATTAAAGCCTCCATCAATGTTCCAAACCCATTGGTATAAACCAACGATTTTTATCGCATCAACGTTTTTACTGTTTCTCCAACCTAAATCTAACTCCAAACGATTGTTTTTCGACAAACCTCTTTGGTATGATATCTCGCCACCAAAACCGTCATTGTCTCCTAAACGCAATCCTAATGCATTCTTTGAAATGTCTTGAGCTTGTGTGCTGAATGCTAATCCTACTAGCATAAAGGCACTTAGAAATAATTTTTTCATAATTCTTGAATTAATTTTTGTTTTTGTTAAATAATAAAATCGAAATTGTAGTAACAATTCTACTAAAACAAAGATAGGGTATTAATTTGTTAAGGGTTTACATAATATTTGTTAAAAGTTATAGAATTTCTATTGATTAAAAAATCAAATAATATTAAGTCAAATTTCGATAAATAATTTCAAAAAACTATATTTGTTTAAAACATTATACAATGGCCGGAAACAGTTATGGAACACTTTTCAAATTAACTACTTTTGGAGAGTCTCACGGTGAAGCACTTGGCGGTATCATTGATGGTTGTCCTGCCGGAATGACAATCGATTTAGCCGCAATTCAATTAGAGATGCAACGCAGAAAACCAGGTCAATCAGCTATAGTAACCCAGAGAAAAGAAGAAGATGAAGTGCAATTTTTATCTGGAATTTTTGAAGGGAAAACCACCGGCACTCCAATAGGTTTTATTATTCCAAATACCAACCAAAAATCTGACGATTACAGCCATATCAAAGACAGCTACCGTCCAAGTCATGCTGATTATGTCTATGAAAAGAAGTATGGCATTCGAGATTATCGCGGTGGTGGGAGAAGTTCTGCCAGAGAAACTGCCTCTCGTGTTGTAGCGGGCGCAATTGCGAAACAGGTTTTAAGTGACATTAAAATCAATGCTTTTGTGTCTTCTGTAGGTGAAATTTTTATAGACAAACCTTATCAGCAATTGGATTTTTCTTTAACCGAAACCAATGCTGTTCGTTGTCCTGATTTGGCAACAGCCGAAAAAATGGAAAATTATATCAAAGAAATCCGTAAGGAAGGCGACACTATAGGCGGGACTATTACTTGTGTAATTCAAAATGTGCCGATTGGTTTAGGAGAACCTGTTTTTGATAAGCTACATGCCGAATTAGGCAAAGCTATGTTGTCGATAAATGCAGTAAAAGGCTTTGAGTTTGGTAGCGGATTTTGTGGTGCCAAAATGAAAGGAAGCGAGCACAACGACTTATACAACGAAGACGGAACGACCAAAACTAATCTTTCGGGCGGAATTCAAGGTGGCATTTCTAACGGAATGGATATTTATTTCAGAGTAGCTTTTAAACCGGTAGCGACTTTAATCCAAAAGCAGGAAGTACTGACCCATCAAAATACGCTAGTTGAACAACAAGGCAAAGGCCGACACGATCCTTGCGTAGTACCAAGAGCTGTGCCAATAGTAGAAGCTATGGCTGCCTTGGTCTTAGCTGATTTTTATTTAATAAACAAAACATACTTATAAATAGTTATTCAGTATTCAGAAATTAGTGGGCAGTTAAATTAGACTGAAAACTGAAACTGAAAACTGAGACTGAAAACTGAATTAAATGAATACAATTCAAACTGAAAAGAAGTCTTTTTTCTCTAATCTTACAGTCCAAATTCTTATCGCCATGGTTGTTGGCGCAATACTCGGAATTTTTGTTCACAACAATTACAGTCCCGAATCAGCAAAGGAATTTAGCGGTTACATTAAAATGTTGGCCACCGTATTTATTCGTTTGGTTCAAATGATTATTTCGCCTTTGGTTTTTACTACTTTGGTGGTTGGTATTGCCAAATTAGGCGATATTAAAGCCGTGGGTAGAATAGGAGGTAAAGCCTTGGGTTGGTTCTTTTCGGCTTCATTAATTTCCCTTTTAATTGGAATGTTTTGGGTAAATGTTTTACAACCCGGAACCGGTTTGCTTTTATCCGATGTCGATACAGCTTCAGCGGCTGAAGTTACTGATAAAACCCAAGTTTTTTCAGCACAGAATTTTATTGAGCACATTATTCCCAAAAGCATAGTGGAAGCCATGGCAACCAATGAGATATTACAAATCGTTATTTTCTCTATTTTCTTCGGATTAGCCGCTGCTTCTATAGGTGACAATGCTAAACCAGTTGTCAATGCCTTGGATAAAACGTCTCATATTATCCTGAAGATGGTAAATTATGTAATGAAATTTGCGCCTATTGGTGTATTTGGTGCCATCGCCGGGGTTTTTGCTATCAGAGATTTAAGCGAGTTACTGATTACCTATGCCAAATTTTTTGGTTCTTTTATGGTAGGTATTTCCTCTTTATGGGTTGTGTTATTGCTAATTGGATACCTTTTTTTGAAAGGCAGAATGACCACTTTACTCAAAAGAATTGTCGGACCAATAATTATCGCTTTTGGTACAACCAGTAGTGAAGCCGTTTTTCCCAAGTTGACCGAAGAGTTAGAACGTTTTGGTGTGAAAGACCGAATCGTTTCTTTTATGCTTCCGCTAGGCTATTCTTTTAATCTAGATGGAAGTATGATGTACATGACTTTTGCCAGTATTTTTATTGCGCAAGCCTATGGAGTCGATTTGGATATGGGAACACAGATAACCATGTTATTGGTCTTAATGCTAACCAGTAAAGGAATTGCAGGTGTTCCTAGAGCAAGTTTAGTGGTAGTTGCCGCCACTTGTGGCATGTTTAATATTCCCATCGAAGGTATTGCTTTGATTTTACCGATAGATCACTTTTGTGACATGTTTAGAAGTGCAACCAATGTATTAGGAAACGCAATTGCTACATCAGTTGTTGGTAAATGGGAAAAAGATAGTTAAAAATTATTTTTTTTATGAATTACTTTATACATTTGAATTTTAAAAAACTAAAAAAAATCAATACTTATGAAAAAACTTTTACTCTTATCTCTTATTTTGTGTTCTTCTATTGTCAGTGCACAAATTATTCAAAGTGAAGATTTCAATGGATTAACCATTGGAAATATTGGAACTGACCCTACTGGTGTAACAGCTGGTCAAGGTGAGTGGTTAACTTTTACAAGTAATGGTGCTGATCCAACAACCGGGACCAATGCAGGTAATTCAAATTTTCAAGTTGTGGCTTCAGGATTTGGAGCAACCAATGGATTGAAAATTGTAAGTTCAAATGGTAACAAAGGAAATCGTTTCATGTGGAAAGATGGATTAGATGTTGCTTGGGATACAAGAACAGAAGGAAATGAAATTATTGAAGTAGAATATGATTTTTTTACAGGACCTGCAACTACTAGTACAGCTCAAGTTGGGGTTAGACTTTATGCGACAGATAACTCAGTTACTCCTGCAGTTACAAGAACTGTAAATGGTTTTGTTTACTCCATGAATACAAGAGTCTTACAAGGTGTTGCTTATCTTAATAATGCCGGAACTTTTGGTACTTTTTTAATTAACTTAGCAGCAGCACCTGGGTTAGTTTTAACCGCTGATACTTGGTACAGAATAGGTTTTGCTTATGATACAACAACTGGAGAAACAATATGGAAAGCTTCTACAGTTTATACAGGTTTACCTGCAGCAAACTGGGCTGGACCATTTCCATTAATTTCGGAAGTAGATTTTGTTTCAACAGTTCCAACAACCAATTCAGCAGTCTCTGAAGTTATTTTTGATAATTTAGTTGTAGAAGCTACTTTTGAAGAAGAGTTATTAGGTGTTAATACAGTTAACGAAGTAGCTGCCTTCTCTGTCTTCCCTAATCCAACAACAAACAATTTCACTATTAATAGTGCTAATAGTTCAACAATCAATGGTGTTGAAATGGTTGATATCAATGGTAGAACTGTGAAATCAATCAAATTTGATAATTTGACAAGTGCTGATGTAAATATTGCTGATTTGTCTCAAGGTGTTTATATGGTTAAAATTTCTTCTGAAAACGGAAGCGTTACTCAGAAAATTGTAAAACAGTAATTTATTTACACTTCTAAATAACAAAAAACGACTAAGGAAACTTAGTCGTTTTTTTTGTTCTTACTGTTCATCATAAAGAAGACAGCTGCAATGATGCCTATGATTACTAGGGCAAATACACCTATCATAATAAGGGCACCATTGTCCCATGAATACAAAGGAATGTGTAATGAAGTCATGATTTTTCAAATTTAGGTTTATCAAATGTAAATCGATTATTCGATAATAATCATGATAATTGTCATGCTAAGAATTTGGCCTTAAGTTCCGGCGTTGGAATCATACATGCTTCTTGTTTGCCATACCACTTGTAACGGTTGCGAGCGACATAATCGTAAATGGCATTGGAAATAAATTTGGGGAATAGAGTCAATATTTGTAGCAAGATATAAACGCCACCAAATTCCTTTACAATCTTTAAAGCGGCTTCCGATTTATAGTAGTAAGCTTTCGTGGGTTCATACAAAACAATACTGTCTGTGTTTTTAGTATCTATACCAATGTGCTTTATGATTTTTAAACCTAATTCTGATTGCAAAGGAACAAAACGGAAAATATCTTTTTTATCATGTTTAATCACATATTGAACAGTTGAATTACAAAGATTGCAAACGCCGTCAAACAGTATTATTTTTTTGTCATTAGGTAAGTCTGCTATTTCCATAATTTATTTAGGTTGTACAAATTCTAATTCTTCCAAGCTTACTTTTGAAGTAAAGATGCCATAATTCACTACAGCTTTGTTTTTCTCAATTTTATCAATAGTTCCAACGGCTTTTCCCTCAACCATTCGAACACGATCGCCTATTTTTAAAGTCACTTTTGGCTTTTCAGCTTCCTGTTTTTGGGCTTTGATTTTCTTTTCTTTTTTTTCTTTTCGAATTTCTTCTACTTTGACTTTGACTTCTTCAACGACTTTTTTCTGAATGATTTCTATTTCCTTTTTCTCTTTTACGGTAGCTTTTTTGCGTTTGGAGTTTTCGATTTCTACTATTTTCAGCAACTCCCCAATCAATACTTTTTTGTCTTTATTATTGAAATATTTCTCCGAAAGATCATCCACTTTTTGGCCCATATAAATCAACCGTTGGTTAGCATCATACAATTCCTGGTAGCGTTCTAATTTGTCCTGAATTTTAGCATTGATGTTTTCCATTTTTTTACTTTCTTCACGGGCTTTGGTTTCTTCCTCTTTGAGGGTTGAAGCCGTTTTTTCCAGTTTAGAGCGTTCTTTTTGTAAAGTCGCAATCGTTTTGTCAAAGCGCACTTTTCCGCCTTCAATTTTCTTCTTTGCTCGATTAATTAAACCATAAGGAATTCCGTTTTTCTGAGCAACTTCAAAAGTAAATGAACTTCCGGCTTGTCCCAAAATCAATTTGTACATCGGTTCCAATGATTTTTCGTCGAAAAGCATATTCGCATTCGAAGCGAAAGGCAATTCATTGGCCAAAATTTTCAAATTGGAATAATGCGTCGTTATTATCCCGAATGCTTCACGGTGATAGAATTCTTCTAAAAAAATCTCCGCCAAAGCACCACCCAATTCAGGGTCAGAACCGGTTCCGAATTCATCTATCAGAAATAAGGTTTTGGCATTGCACTTTTTCAAGAAGTAATTCATATTCTTTAAGCGATAACTATACGTACTCAAGTGATTTTCTATGGATTGGTTGTCACCAATGTCAGTCAGAATTCGGTCAAACAAAAACGTTTCGCTTCGTTCGTGTACCGGAATTAAAATCCCGCATTGTAACATCAATTGCAATAATCCGACTGTTTTAAGCGAAATGGTTTTTCCACCGGCATTCGGTCCGGAAATCACTATAATTCTACTGTTGTTGTTTAATTCAATGGTTTGTGGAAACGTTTTTTCTTTCTTTTCCAAATTGTTCAAAAACAAAATAGGATGGAAGGCATCTCGAAAGAACAATCGTTTTTCTTCAATGATATTCGGCAAAATCGCATTGATTTTACGTGCATATTTGGCTTTAGCCGAAACTACGTCAATATCACTAAGAAAGTCTTGGTATTGTTTTAACAAATCGATGAACGGCCGAATATCATTCGACAGCTTCTTTAAAATCTTAGTGATTTCTTCCCGTTCTTCATATTCCAAATTACTCAATTCACGCGAATAACGCAAAGTGGCCTCGGGCTCGATATAAGCGATACTTCCGGTTTTAGAACTGCCTAAAATGGAGCCTTTCACTTTTCGGCGGTACATCGCTAAAACGGCTAAAACCCTTCGGTTTTCAACGAAACTTTCTTTGATTTCATCTAAATAACCTAAGCCGTTGTATTGGCTTAATGCTTGACCAAAACTTTGGTTGACTTTGCCGCGAACAACACTCATATCCCGACGAATATTAATCAAATCAGGCGATGCATTGTCTTTGATTTCGCCGTATTTATCAACCACTTCCTCAATTTTTTGGATGAGGTATTTGGTGTATTCCACTTGTGAAGCTTTCTCGTTCAGCTTTGGGTAATAATCATGGAATTTTTTCAGAAACAATAATAATACATTCACGGTTTCTGAAAGCGTGGCAATTTTTCTGAAACTGCCTACTTCCAAAAAGCTGTCTTCAATGGCTAAGAACTTGATGTCATTGGTGATATTGTCAAAGCCGTGATTTGGAATCGCGTTGTTGTTCGTGAAAGAGGATAAATATTCCGAGGTTTGCAACAACGAATTCAGTAAGGTTTCCTTATCTTTAAAAGGAACAATTTCCAATGCTTTCTGTTTACCGATTTCAGTGTTGCATCGATCTGAAATAGTTTGCAAAATGGTATTAAACTCTAAATCTTTAAGTGTTTTGTCTGTAATTGATATCATTCAATTCGTGTCTTTGGTTCAAAGTTACAAAGGATAAAATCCATATTGCAACAGAAAATAGTATTTTTGGTAAAATTTTATGAGATGTTACTCCAATTGCATTCTTCTTGGCAGGCCCAACTTTCCGATGAGTTTGAAAAGCCTTATTTTCAGAAGCTAATTGGCTTTGTCAAAAACGAATACGCAGCTCATAGATGTTTTCCAATTGAAAGCCAAATCTTTGCTGCTTTCGACCATTGTTCCTTTGAAAAGGTTAAAGTAGTTATCATCGGTCAAGATCCGTATCATGGATTAGGGCAAGCCAATGGATTGTGTTTTTCGGTTTCCGATGGGATTTCGTTTCCACCATCGTTAGTTAATATTTTCAAAGAAATTCAATCCGATTTAGATTTGCCTATTCCGATTTCAGGGAATTTAGAACGTTGGGCCGACCAAGGTGTTTTGTTGCTCAATGCCACCTTAACCGTACGAGAAAGCGAAGCCGGAAGCCATCAAAATCAAGGTTGGGAAAACTTTACCGATGCGGTAATTCAAAAGATATCCGAGGAAAAAGAAAACATAGTATTTCTACTTTGGGGCGGATTTGCCAAAAAGAAAGGCGCTAAAATCAATCGCAACAAACACCATGTTTTAGCAACCGGACATCCATCGCCATTAAGCGCCAATCGCGGATTGTGGTTTGAAAACAAACATTTCAGTAAGACCAATGCTTATTTGAAAAGTATTGGCAAAGATGAAATTGATTGGTAAAAACTAATTAACGTTGAAATAAAAATAACCATTACCATCCAGATTAGAGACGGCGGCATTCAGATTTACAATCAGATTTTTTGGCGAATTTTGCGAAACCAACTCAACACTGTTGGTTGATGAACTGTTGTAGCCAAAAGCCAATCGGTAATTTCCGGAAGCTAGTAGAGGAAAACCAACGTCATAGCGGTAATATTCGGCAACTGAATCATATTCACAAATCGCATAAACATAAGCACCGTTTTGAGCATCTCCGGCATTGATGGCTAATTGATTGTCATTTACAGTGACTACTTCCCAATCAGTGGCATTTATTTTTCGTTCAATTATATAAGAAAAAACAAATATTGGGGCATTTCCGGTGGTTTTGTAGATGTCTAACAAATTAGTTTCACCCGGTTCGGGTATGTATCTTGCTAAATCGGCTTTTACATATAAATAATCGCCAACATTATAAGTCGTTTGAGGTTGAAAGGTAACAATGTTATTACCGCCTTCAACATAAATAGTCTTGTAGAAAGTGTCGTCATTGGTGTCGCAATTCGTAAATATAATAGCAACAAATAACAAAGCGATGTATGATATTTTTTTCATGTTTATGGTATTAAAATCGGTAACCTAAGTTAAATCCAACTCTTGAAATCACATCCGGACTTTTCTCTCGATTGGTTAAGTTGGAACCGAATCCGGCTAAAAATTCTATGACAAAAGCTTCTTTGATATACATTTTATACCCTAAACCACCGCCTAAACCAAAATCGGAGTATTTTGATTTTTTCGTGGCATAGTAACCGTTTAGGTTTTCGTCTACCAAGCGAACAATTTCTTTGTAATCTCCGCTATTGTAGGAACCGAATACTTCGGCAAAATAGAAACTTTTTTTGCCTTTTGACAATTGGTATCTAACATACGGATTGAATTCAAATTTGGGAACATTGTTTCTGTAACCGTTGTCAAAATCTTCATTCAATTGATTGCTATCAGAAAAATTGACATTAAAACCGGTGGAGAAATTGCCGCTAAAAAATCGTTCGTAACTCAAACTGGCTTTTTGCCAAACTAGAGCCGACAAAACATCTACTCTGAATTCATTTTTTTTATTGTCCAACGGAGAACTTTCTTGAGCTTGTGAAGCCAAGGAAATCAACAGAAATAAACAAAGCATTTTTTTCATTACAAATCTTTTTTTACGAAACGAATATAGTAAATTAAATTGTCGGAAATTATAAATCCAGGAAGAAATGTCAGAGTGTTAAAGCACCTAAAATCTCCTCATTCATGAATGGACCACCGGGATATTTTGCAGTATAGTCGAGATTGAGCCAAATTTTACCGCGCTCATCAATATGATAGTTGATAATTTTATTTTTACTTTCCAAAGGGAAAAGAACCATTTTAATAGCGTAGTTGATTTTTTCCAAATCTTTTTTATCGCCAATATACAACTCAGGATAGATATGTCCTTTGGTGTGAATCAGCCGAGTCGTTCCGCCAATAGATTTGATACAAGCCGCCATAAAAATAGAATGGTCATCACAATCACCGGAAAGATATTGTAATGATTCTGTCGCTTTTGCTATATAATCACGACCTTTTGGGTCACTTACGTAATTCCAATTGGTGTTGATTTCTTTGAAAACCGCGAAAGATTGTATAATGGTAAAATACTCATGATATCCTTTTACATCTTTAAAATGTTTGGCAGTAGCCATGATGGCAAAGTTTCTGATTCGGGGATTTTGGTATTCGATGGCGTTTATAATTTTCGATTTGTTCGGAAAAGGCAAAAGTTTGGATATGATTATGTCCTGCGGATAAGGATTGTCATTCATGGTGTAAATCATCGAGCGATAATCTTCAAAAACGCTTTCAAATCCGTAATCGCTGAATAAACTTCCGTAAACAAGAACTATAAAATATAGAATTACAGAAATCAAAGTTACTCTTCTCAGCGCTCTTAAAATTAATTGTATAACTACGAGTATAACAATAAATAATAAGATTCTGTCAATGTGATTGGTCCAATCAAGGGTAATTAAATTGTTGTGCGCAATGATAAAAATGGGAATGGTAATCAAAATATTCAACACAAAAATGATGATCAAATCCCAAGGACTTTTTATCCTGAATTTTTCTTTCAGTTGTTGATAAGTGAGATTTCCTATTTTTATCATATGGCCAATGGCAAAAGCTACACGGCTTTCACAATTTCAGCAAAAGTACCTTTTTTATCTATAATTTTGAGGTCAAACAACTGATTTTGAATTTTGTTTAACACTTTTTCTTCTAAAGGTTTTTGCGACCATTTGGTTAGGGTTAACCAGATTTGAATGTCTTCTAGTTTTTGATTGTATTTAGAAGCCAAAGTTCGGTCAATACTGGGAATGTCTTTAAAATCGGCAGTCGTATTATTGATGATGTCTAAAATCAAATCTACCGTTTGAAAGTTGTCTTCAAAAAAATCATTCCGCACTGCTATGACAAAGCATGGCCAAGGCGTTGGACAATCGGCAATACGACGAAAAACACCTTTGTCTACCAGCGGTTTGGTCATAAAACGTTCCCACATAAAGTAATCGGCGCTTCCATTAGTTAAGGCTTCGACAGCGCCATCAATTGTATGGACGATTTCAAATTGTAGTTGCTCGGTATTCCAATTTTGATTTTGCGCATTGACATACGACATCAAATGCGAACCCGAACCATAACGTGAAATAGCCGCTTTAGTATTTTCTAAATCGGATAAAGTTTGATATGAAGAGTTTGCGCCAACGTGTATTCCCCAAATCAGCGGGCTTTCCACATAAACTTGAACAATTGAACTTGGATTGCCACCAACAATGTCTTTTACAATGCCTTCCGTTAGAATTACGGCAATATCAGTTTTGCCATCACGTAGCATTTGACACATTTTTCCGGTGCCTTCAGGAACATCGGTCCATTGTAAATCGATGCCTGCTTGGTGGAATTCGCCACTTTCGATACACAAATGCCAAGGTAAATTAAAGTGTTCCGGAACGCCTGCTATTTTTACGGTTTTCATTTTTTTATTTTTAAGAGTAAAGAACATAGAATAAAGACAATTTTGATTTAAGAGTCTATTTTCTTTTTTCTATTCTCTATTTTCTATTCTCTATTTTCTTTTCCTAAAGGATTTTCCATTTGCCACCATTTCCAAATTACGCCGTCTTTATCCGGATAGTCTTCCATGAATTTCATGCCTATTTTTTGCAAGATATGATTGGATGCGCCGTTTTCAAAATGGGTATAGGCATTCATTTTATCGATGTTCATTTGGTTGAAGCCATAATCGAGCCATGCTATCGAAGCTTCGGTGGCGTAACCTTTGCCCCAAAAATTTTCATTTAATCGATAACCATAATCGTAGAAATTGGTGTTGCCGTTTTCTTCATGGTCGTCAACGAATTTGATACCTGTCCAGCCGATGAATTCGTTGGTTTCTTTTAGAATGGTTGCGAATCGGCCGATGTTGTTTTTTCCGTATTGACTGCGAACGTACTCGATTACTTTGATGACTTCCTCTATTTTTTGCACCGGTGTTTGCCAAAGGTATTTGTGTACTTCGGGGTTTTTATCCATAGCAAACATGGCTTCAGCATCGGAAAGTTCTAGCGGACGAAGGATTAGTCGGTTGGTTTCTAGTATTAAATCCATTTTTCTTTTTTAGCCCCGATAGGAACGGCATCCTTTTGTTTTGTTTCCAATAGTAGTTATTTAGTCTGAATGTGACAAAACAAAAGATACAGTGGATAGCGGGAAATAGCTCCTAAAATTTATTCTGCTAATTTATCTAAAGCGTAAGCAATTAAAGCATCAACCGCCTTGTATGGGTCTTCGCTAAAAGTTCCTGTTGCTCTGTTGGCAATGATGGCGTTCAACGACAAACAGTGATGTCCTAATAGTTTTCCTAAACCATAAATGGCAGCGGTTTCCATCTCTAAATTGGTCATTTTGATGCCTTCGAATTCGAAGCTGTCCATTTTGCTGTTGAGTGCTGAATCTTGAATTTCGAGACGCAACACACGACCTTGTGGTCCGTAGAATCCGCCGGCAGTTCCGGTGAAACCTTTGTGAATTTGGTTGCTTTCGATTCTTTTTTCTAAAGTTTCCGAGCAAGTAATTACGTAAGGACGACCTTTTTTCAAATCCCAATCGGTTTGTTTGATAAAGGCTTCTTCCATGTCTTTTTCTGAAATATCATCGATCAAATAGGAGCGAAGCATGTTGTCTAGGCCTAAACCGTATTTGCTCATGACGAAACTATCGCAAGGAATGTCGGCTTGCAACGAACCCGAAGTTCCGATGCGGACGATGTTTAAGGAAACTAAGTTTTCTTTGGGTTGGCGTGTTTCCAAATCGATGTTGACCAAGGCGTCTAATTCGTTCATGACAATGTCGATGTTATCCGGACCGATTCCGGTTGACATTACGGTCATTTTTTTTCCTTTGAAATAGCCGGTTTGGGTTTTGAATTCGCGTTTTTGAGTGGAGAATTCAACACTGTCAAAGAATTGAGTGATTTTTTCTACTCTATTTTGGTCGCCTACGAAGATGATGTCGTGAGCAATATGTTCGGGTTTGAGGTTTAGGTGGTAAACGCTGCCGTCAGGGTTTAGTATTAATTCTGAGGATTGTATCATTTTCTTATTTTTAACCGCAAAGTTCGCAAAGAATTCGGCAAATTTCGCAAAGTTTATTATTGTTTTATATTCTGAAAACTGAGACTGAGACTGAAAACTTATTTATCCGCCGACGCGTTTGGTTTTGAAGCCTTTGTCTTTGAGCATGTTCATTATTTTATCGCGATAATCGCCTTGAATGATGATGGCGCCGTCTTTGAAAGTACCGCCAACACTGAGTTTGGTTTTGATTTCTTTGGCTAAGACTTTAAAATCTTCGTCGCTTCCTTCGTAGCCTTCGATGATGGTTGTTGCTTTGCCTTTTCGTTTTTCATATTTACAAATCATAGGTTCTTTTTGGATGAAGAGTTCATGATCTTGGTCGGCAACATCTTCCGGTTCGTTCGAGGGTTCGTGATCGGGGAAGAGTTTTTTTAATTGTTCTTGTAAGTCCATTTTTTTTAAAGTTGCTGAGTGACTGAGTAGCTAAGTTTTTTCTAAGACACTCAGGAACTTAGGTACTCAGTTACTTAGTTAAAAACCAAAAAAGACATCAAGTATATAACTCAATGTCTTTAATGAAATTATTGAATTAACCTTTACTTTTTCTTTAAACCCAGTTCTACCAGTCTTTCATCAAGATATTCACCTGCTGTAATGTCTTCAAATCCTTTTGGATGATCAGCATCAATACATTTCTCAAGACAGTTCAAAGGCATATCGCTCACGGGATGCATGAAGAACGGAATTGAAAATCGTGATGTTCCCCATAATTCTCTTGGCGGATTCACTACTTGGTGGATGGTTGACTTTAGTTTGTTGTTGGTGTGACGCGATAACATGTCGCCCACATTAATCATCAATTCGTCCGGTTGTGCCATAGCATCAATCCATTCGCCATTGTGATTTTGTACTTGTAATCCTTTGCCTTGCGCACCCATTAAAAGCGTGATTAAGTTGATATCACCATGAGCAGCCGCGCGAACAGCGCCGTCTTTAGGTTCATCGGTAATTGGCGGATAATGGATTGGTCTTAGGATACTGTTACCGTCTTTGATGTAGTTGTCGAAATAAAATTCGTCCAAACCAATGTACAAGGCTAAAGCTCTTAAAACATAAACACCTGTTTTTTCTAACATTTTGTAAGCTTCTTTTCCTACTTCATTGAAGTGAGGCAATTCAGAAACTTCAACATTGTCAGGGTATTCATTGG
Source organism: Flavobacterium sp. (assembly GCF_046293665.1). Taxonomy (GTDB): domain Bacteria; phylum Bacteroidota; class Bacteroidia; order Flavobacteriales; family Flavobacteriaceae; genus Flavobacterium. The sequence goes on along the minus strand of NZ_JBKBOL010000004.1, from coordinate 140,770 downwards.
CATATTTTGAGCCTTCACTCACGTATTGCCCGAAGTGCCAAAACTCTTTTAAGTCTCCGGCTGAACGACCTTTAGCATGTTCTTTTCCAAAAGAAACATAACCACGTTGGCCACCAATTCCGGGAATTTCGTATTGGGCTTTGGTTTCCAATGGTAGGTTGAAGAAATTACGTACTTCAGCGTACAAGTCTTCTACCAATTTGTCATCAAGAAAATGACCTTTTAGTGCTACGAAGCCAATGTCTTCGTAAGCTTTTCCGATTTCATTTACAAATTTTTGTTTACGTGCCGGATCGTCCGACAGGAAATCACGTAAGTCAACACTTGGAATTTGTTGCATACTACTAAAACTTTTTTGTTAATAACTTAGACTGGAAAATCTCCAACCATAACTACAAATGTAACTAATTTTTGAATAGTAAAGTTCAAAGTTATTAACAAATATCAGTACATTTTTTTGCCTTCCTAAAGTTTCCTTTTACTTTCCCTCAAAAAAACTACAACGATTGAAATCTGTTTTTATACTTTTGCAACGCTAAAATAAACCAAATGAATTTCGACAGAAAAGAGCTATCCAATTTACAATTATTGGATTTATATAAAAGACTGCTTAAACCCAGATTGATAGAAGAAAAAATGTTGATTCTATTGCGACAGGGAAAAGTGTCTAAATGGTTTTCAGGTATCGGACAAGAAGCGATTTCCGTTGGAATAACTGCCGCTTTAGACAAAGATGAATACATTTTGCCCATGCATAGAAATTTAGGGGTATTCACCGGAAGAGATATTCCGTTGCACCGTTTGTTTTCCCAATGGCAAGGCAAGAAGACAGGTTTTACCAAAGGACGTGATCGCTCGTTTCACTTCGGTACCCAAGAATTTAAAATCATCGGAATGATATCGCATCTCGGTCCGCAAATGGGCGTGGCTGATGGGATTGCTTTGGCTAATAAATTAAAGAAGAACGGAAAAGTTACTGCAGTTTTCACCGGAGAAGGTGCTACTTCAGAAGGTGATTTTCACGAAGCGTTGAATATTGCTGCCGTTTGGGAATTACCGGTGCTATTTGTTATTGAAAATAATGGTTATGGTTTATCAACGCCAACTAATGAGCAATACCGTTGTGAAAACTTGGCTGATAAAGGAATTGGTTATGGTATGGAAAGTCACATCATAGATGGAAACAATATCCTCGAGGTTTATACCAAAATAGCCGAATTGAAAGCTTCGATAGTTGATAATCCTCGTCCGGTTTTATTAGAGTTTAAAACTTTTAGAATGCGTGGACACGAAGAGGCGAGTGGTACTAAATATGTACCGCAAGAATTAATGGACATGTGGGAGATTAAAGATCCAATTTCAAATTACAGAGAGTATTTGCTTCAAATCAGTGTATTGTCTGAAGAAGAAGATGAAAAGATTAAGAAAGCCATTAAAGCTGTAATTGATGAGCATTGGGCAATTACGGTGGCGGAACCTGAATGTGAAGCTGATTTAGCCGAAGAGCTTAATGATATGTATGAACCGTATGAATTTGAAGCGGTTAATCATGGTGATGCGGTAGAGAATATTCGTGTGGTAGATGCCATTTCCAATGCGTTGCGTCAATCAATGGAGCGTCATGACAATTTGGTGATTATGGGACAAGACATCGCAGAGTACGGTGGTGCTTTTAAAATTACCGACGGTTTTGTAGCGCAATTTGGGAAAGAAAGAGTACGCAACACACCAATTTGTGAAAGTGCCGTGGTTTCTGCCGCAAATGGTTTGTCTATCAATGGGTTTAAAGCGATTGTAGAAATGCAGTTTGCCGACTTCGTTTCAACTGGATTTAATCCGATTGTAAATCTTTTGGCTAAACAGCATTACCGTTGGAATGAAAAATCGGATGTTGTGGTGCGTATGCCATGTGGTGGTGGTACTCAAGCCGGACCATTTCACTCACAAACGAATGAAGCTTGGTTTACCAAAACACCGGGATTAAAAGTAGTTTATCCGGCATTTCCTTATGATGCCAAAGGTTTGTTGAACACCGCCATCAATGATCCGAATCCTGTTATGTATTTTGAGCACAAACAGTTGTACCGTTCGGTTTATCAAGACGTACCGACAGATTATTATACCATTCCTTTTGGAAAAGCAGCTTTGTTGAAAGAAGGGACTCAAGTGACTGTTATTTCTTTTGGTGCAGGAGTACATTGGGCATTAGATACTTTAAACAAGCATGGAGATATTGAGGCAGATTTGATAGACTTACGTTCTTTACAACCATTAGATACTGAGGCAATTTTTACTTCGGTTAAAAAGACAGGGAAAGTAATAATACTTCAAGAAGATACTTTGTTTGGAGGTATTTCGAGTGATATTTCAGCGGTGATTATGGAACAATGTTTTCAATATTTGGATGCGCCGGTACGAAGAGTAGGAAGTTTGGAAACAGCCATTCCTTTTGTAAAAACTTTAGAAGACCAATATTTGCCTAAAGACCGTTTTGAGCAAACTTTATTGGAATTAATAGCCTATTGAGATTATTTATTTTCACCATAACTTTATACAAAGGCACTACAATAGTTAGTGCTTTTTTTATTGAACAGTTTGTTTCTAAATGTATAATCAATTTTAACTTTAGCTATAATTTTTATCTATCGTAAAAATGATTTACATAAATAATATTGGGTAAATTTGGCTTATAACAGAACTAAAATTTATTTACAGTATGGAAAATAATCACAATGCCAACGGTGCAGCTAAATGCCCGTTTTCCGGAGCACAAGTCAAACAAGGTACAGAAACTCCAAACAATAGTTTTTGGTGGCCCAATGCGCTGAACTTAGATATTTTGCACCAGCATGACACCAAAACAAATCCTCTGGGAGAAAATTTTAACTATGCGGAAGAATTCAAAAAACTAGACCTTGAAGCTTTAAAAAATGATTTAAAAGCATTAATGACAGATAGCCAAGATTGGTGGCCGGCTGATTGGGGTCATTATGGTGGATTGATGATTCGTATGGCTTGGCATAGTGCCGGAACTTATCGAATAGCCGATGGTCGTGGTGGTAGCGGAACTGGGAACTTGCGTTTTGCACCTTTAAACAGTTGGCCGGATAATGGTAACCTTGATAAAGCTCGAAGATTACTTTGGCCGATCAAGAAAAAATATGGAAACAAAATTTCGTGGGCTGATTTGATGATTTTGGCTGGTAATATGGCTTATGAATCTATGGGCTTCAAAACGTTTGGTTTTGCCGGTGGTCGTGAAGATATTTGGCATCCGGAAAAAGATATCTATTGGGGTTCTGAAAAAGAATGGTTAGCGCCATCAGGGGGAGAAAAAAGTCGTTACTCCGGACAAAGAGATTTAGAGAATCCGCTTGCTGCTGTAATGATGGGGTTAATTTATGTGAATCCGGAAGGAGTAGACGGAAAATCCGATCCTTTGAAAACAGCCAAAGACATGCGCGAAACTTTTTTGAGAATGGCCATGAACGATGAAGAGACAGTTGCATTAACTGCTGGCGGACATACCGTTGGGAAGGCTCACGGAAATGCCGATGCAGGTGCTTTGGGCCCAGAACCTGAAGCTGCCGGTATTGAAACGCAAGGTTTTGGATGGTTGAATCCAAAGGGTTCAGGAAATGGTGAACATACTGTAACCAGTGGTTTAGAAGGTGCGTGGACAACTCATCCGGACAAATGGAATCACACCTATTTTGACATTTTATTGAACCATGATTGGCAATTAACCAAAAGTCCGGCCGGTGCTTCCCAATGGGAACCGGTTTCGATTAAAGAAGAAGACAAACCTTTTGATGCACATGTGAAAGGCGTTCGTAGAAATCCAATGATGACCGATGCTGACATGGCTTTGAAAATGGATCCGGAATACCGTAAAATTTCAGAAAAGTTCCAAAAAGATCCACAAGCTTTTGAAGACGCTTTTGCCAGAGCTTGGTTCAAATTAACCCACCGTGATTTAGGGCCAAGAAGTCGCTATTTAGGAGCCGATGCGCCTAAAGAAGATTTGATTTGGCAAGATCCGGTACCAACAGTAGATTACACACTTTCAGAAACAGAAATCGAAGAATTAAAGTCAAAATTATTGAACAGTGGATTAACGGCTACTGAATTAATCAACACTGCTTGGGATAGTGCAAGAACTTTCAGAGGTTCTGATTTTCGTGGTGGTGCCAATGGAGCTCGAATTCGATTAGCACCTCAAAAAGATTGGGAAGGTAATGAACCGGAGCGTTTGCAAAAGGTATTAGCTAAATTAACTGAAATACAAGCCGGATTGAGCAAAAAAGTATCTTTGGCCGATTTGATTGTTTTAGGTGGAACTGCAGCCGTTGAAAAAGCAGCACACGCTGCCGGAGTAACCGTAAAAGTGCCATTCGCACCAGGTAGAGGAGATGCTACTGCTGAGATGACTGATGCTGAATCATTTGATGTACTAGAGCCATTACACGATGGTTTCAGAAACTGGTTGAAGAAAGACTATACTGTTCAGCCGGAAGAAATGTTGCTCGACAAAGCCCAATTGATGGGATTAACGGCACCCGAAATGACAGCTTTAATTGGCGGAATGCGAGTGTTAGGAACTAATTACGGAGGAACGAAACACGGTGTATTCACCGATAATGTTGGTGTTTTGAGCAATGATTTCTTTGTAAATCTAACCGATATGAATTTCTCATGGCAGCCTACAGGCAAAAACTCCTATAATATAGTAGACAGAAAAACTGGCCAAACTAAATTTACAGCTACTAGAGTAGATTTGGTTTTTGGTTCTAATTCTGTTTTACGCTCTTATGCGGAAGTATATGCACAAGACGACAATAAAGAGAAATTTGTAAAAGACTTTGTGGCTGCTTGGATCAAAGTCATGAACGCTGATCGTTATGATTTAGCGTAAATAGTGATTAAATTGAAAAAGGCAACTCAGCGAGTTGCCTTTTTTTATTTGTCATTTCAACGAAGGAGAAATCACATTATTAGGGTATGCGATTTCTACTTCGTTAAATGATAACCAAATAACCTTTTTGTTTTACAATAATCTACAAATTTCAAGCCTGGTAATTGTAGCAAACGGCTTTTGGTAGCTGCGATTTAGTTTTATGTTGATAAGCTATTTGTTAAATAATTTTAAATAATCTTCAATAGGCTCTAATTCCATTTCGGCTCTTAATTGATTAATTTTTTCTGGTGATTTAAGCTTATATGGAGAATGAACTCCTTTGGAATTCCAAACCATTTGTGTACCATACAATTGAGGCTTATTTTCGTTCTTTTTAACTCGGTCGTATAAATAAGCATAGTTTTGTCGCAATACATTATTTGATTTAAGCTCTTTTTTCATCGCTTTTAGAACTTTTTTTTGAAAATTAATGTCATTATCACCATGTTGAACAATTATCCAAAAGTTTGAAGAAGTTTCTTTACCATTTTCTTTAATTCCGGGATAACCATATTCTTTAAAATATTTCTTTACAACGATTAAATTCTTTTCACATAGTTTATTGAATTCGACTTCCATTGAATCTCCATATTCTTTGCGAATTGCTTTTTTCAAATCATATTCTTGAGCCTTTTGGTCTTTCACACACATCTTTCAACTCCAATTTCATAGCTTCTGTATATGGAATTTTCGACTTACATGAGTAGAAAAAAAATATGAAAATTATTAATATTATATGTCTTGTCATTTATAATCTTTATGGTTTGAGGTTGTTGCTACCGTCTTGCGTCTTGAAATAGTTGTGAAGCCAGCGAACTGATTATTTTCTGTTAAAGAAAAACGTTTTTCGTGAAAAATAAATTTCCTTTTTCCGCTAAACCAACAATTGTTTCAAACGGCTTTTAGCGGTAGTACCGTTATAAATAATTTTCTGCAATCCAATCTCCCAACTTCCACCACAAAAACATGGAAATCATTAAAAGTGAAAACTGCATCACAAATTCTAACCATGTCGCTTCTTTTGCTTCTTCTTTTTCCATCCAATTACTTATTCTACAGCTAAAATACATGTGACGATTGTATTTTTTCAAAGCAATGAAATCGAAAAGTTTGTAAAGAGCTAAATAGCATATAAGTAAGATTGGTCCCAATGCATTTACTTTTTGAAATTTTTCCCAATCAGGTTTAATCTGCAAAACTGAAGCGATTAACATAATAATTGAAATCGCAACTAAAATAAAATGGACTTTATTGTCACGAAGATATTTATGGGTTGGAGAATAAAGAACATTTGCAAACCAAACGCTGAAAAATGAAATAATAAACATAAAAAGATGGATTGGTTCTGAATCTGCGTTCATCTCAATATAAGGGTTTTCAAGGTATTACTGCCAACGCGCCGCAGCTTGAAATAGTTGCGATTCAAACGAATTGCGTATTGTTTGCTAAGATAAAATATTTTCGTAAAGAAAGAAGTTCAATTCAAGAAAAACCAGCAATTGCGCGAAACCGCTGTTATGCCTTCGCCCTTTATTTCATTCGTGTTTTGGTTCGTTCAAGTCAAAATAATTGCCTTTTGTCTTGTCGAGTATTTCTGATAGTAATTTAAAGTTTTGTTCTGTCGGTTTTAGATTTACATATTTGTCAACTATTGTTCTGTGTCTGTATATGATAAAAGTGTTCATTGCATTAGGATTTATTTTGTTAAGGTTTACTTCACTTTCGGTGTCGCTAAATGATGAAACAAAAGTCAAAGCAATTTTTTGAAGTCCTAATTCTATTCCTATTTTTTCTAACTCTGTTTGACGGGTTTGCTCATTGTAGCTTTTTGAATTTCCGTAAACGAAATAGGCTTTCAAGTATTTCTCCCTTTTGATGCTTTCATCATCCAAATATTTGAGCCATTTTTTTATTTCTTCCCATTTGGTATTGTCGCCTACGAAAAATATAATTCCATGATACCTACCATATTTACAAACAGGGCAAGTTCTAGTTCCTTTGTCTGGTCCAAATGCATGAAATGGAATAAATGAAGGTTGGTCTTCACCTACATTTAAACCTGATGGATAATCTTTCTTGTTTTTTGTTGGATAGTTAGGAATATTTAAGCCAAGTATAATGTTGTGTTCAGCAACTTGAATTATACCATCAATCACCACTCTCAATATTTCTGTACCAGCTCGGTCAATTTTTCCGTATTTTTTCTTGTGTTTCAGATATTTTGGGTCATCGTCAAAGTATAAATCAGCAAAATACTCATTCTCTATGTTTTGTTCTTTGATTGAAAGATGTATGTGTGCTGCCATTTCTTCGTCAGGATAGTGAGCAGGTCTTGAGGTCTTTATGGTATAATTTCCATTTTCGTCTGACTTTACCCAACCTCTTAATTTACCGTGTTGTTTTGCCTCTTTTGGTGTTTCATTATTTGATGTATACAAACCATTGTCGTCTGTGTGCCAATAGTAGATGATTACATTAGATGCAGGTTTTTTTCCGTCCGGTTGAAAAACTTTACCCGTCAAAATGAGTTTTTGTTTGCCTTCAGTCCAACCTAAACTTGTATCCTCTGGCAATATTTGTTCGGGCATTCCAACATACATTAATTCACAACCATCACAACCACCCCCAACAATTTTCTTAGTGTTTATTTCAGATACAGGCTGATTTTCGTTTTTAGTGTTTATTTGTCCATTGCAACTTGTAAATAATGATAGAAGCAATAAAAAAAATAACCGAAATATTCTGAATTTGATCTCCATAATTTGAACTTTTAAAATTTAATGTTTCGGCAAAACTATGGACAGAAAAGGAGTCAAAAAAATGGAATGGTCTAAGCCGATGAATTTATATGTTGACCTGTGGACTTTCTTTAAAGTGTTTTTTGAAAGCGGCTACATAAGTTCTACTTAACCTTGTCAATTCCCCGTTTAGCAACTGTAAATCGTAATCACCATTGAGGCGAGATTTGAAAGACCTGACCTTCGAGATGTTAACCACTGTTGATTTATGTACTCGAATAAAGACATTGTTATCTAATACACTACAAATGGATTTCAGTGTCTCGGAATGAAGGTATTGCTTGTTATCGAGATGGATGAGGATGTAAGGTGTTGCAGATGTAATTAGGACGATATCTTCAACACATACAATCGTATTTTCTTTTCCATTATTGATAACAATGGTATCCAATGTAGGTTTAATTTCCTTAATGTTAATGTTTCGTGTAGAGTTTGAAAAATACTTGTAGCCCAAAACAAAGCTTGTATATACGATAACCAATTTATATAGATCGTTTGCCAATGTGTATGAAAAAAATTTGTACAAGTCATACCGTCCTTCATAAAAAAGTACAGAGAAAAACACTCCGACAAAAGGTAAAATAAGAAGATGGATTGCGACGGGAAAAACAATAAAAGTTGTCATTTTGGTATAACTGTTTAACCGCTTATTTTTCAGTATATAGTGCAAAATGACTAATATTGGTATGAACAGAAACCAAACAATTTTAAAGAGAATTGACTCGTTAAGGCTGAAAACAATGCCACTTCTCTTTGTTTCCAATAAATCTTGAAAGATAGTTAGGGCCACAATAACTAAAAATATTAATGAAAGTTGAAAAAGGACTCTGCCTATACTTTTTGGAAAATTCTGCTCGGTTTTTTTGTTTGCAATCGTGTTTACCATACATCGATGTATTTTGATTTTTTCTGCTCTTTTAGGGTGAGACATAACGTGCCTCGGTTGAAATAGTTGCGAAGCCAGCGAACGGATTATTTTTGTTAAAGATAAACGTTTTTCGTGAAAAGTAAATTTCCTTTTTCAGCTAAACCAACAATTGTTTCAAACCGCTATTATAGGCAGTGCTTTATTTTTTATTTCTCTCCAATAAGTATTGACTGTCCTCTTGATTTACTTCATCTCCTTGCCATTCTTCTTTTTTTAATACCACTTTTTTTCTTTCGATAATTTTTTTGCCAATGCTTTTTGTATAAACTATTGTGTCTTGATCTTGGTCTATGTTTTCAAAAAAGGCAATATCTCTTTTGTTTTTTTTCAGATTTGCATAGCCAAAACTATAATTTCTAGCACCCATTTTCCACATATATGAGATTCGGTTTTTTTCTTTGTCATATTCTATATTTGTGCCACTAAATACTTTTGAATATTCAAATTTTTTGTTTTTTGGATTGAAAAGAAAAACTTCATACGTCATATTGCCACCAGCTGCTGCTCTTTCTAGTAGAATTTTGAAATCACAATAACCATCATAGTCAATATCTTCACATTCCAAATTGTATGATTGATGAGTTTTAATATAAACTATGTCATTATTTTTTAGAACATCATTAGAATTGTTAACCTCATTTGTTGTTTCAAATAAAATACTATTAGAAGTGAAAGATTTTAATTTTTGGTTTAGAATAAACATGTTTTGGTCACTTTCTTTTATTGTATACTCCCAATAACATTTTGTGCCATTAACTTCAAAAGGCAATGCCTTAACTAAAAGGATGCTGTCTTTTTTTATTTGAATAGTTTTTATACTTTCCTTTTTAGCTATACTTTTTGAAATTGTATCAATTGTGATTTTCTCTTCAGAAATTTTATTCTTTTGTGAATTGTTACAACTCACAAAAAGAATGATGGCAAGAAAATATGATATATTTCGCATTTAAATTAATTTAAAATAATGACCATTGTAAATCAAGTTAGCTTCTCTGTTACAACCTCCAAAATAATTAGCTAGAATATATACTGTTTTAGCTTCAATACTAATTTTAACAATTACAGGAAAATATACCAATTCAAATGTTCTAAACTTTAGACAATCAACAAATTTTCCAGATTTAGAAATTTTACTATTTTTCAAAAACTTATTTAATCGATTATCTAAATCTTCATTTTGAGATATTTCTTGTTCAGAAAAATTATTAATTATTCTACCAATATTCCAGTTGTCACTATCATTAAATTTTTCAATTAGTTCTTTAGAAACAGCAAATATTTCGTAAGAAGCCTTTTTGGCCTTTTCCCCATTTTTTGTGTAAATGTTCAGCGTCAAAAGTCCTTCGCCACAGACTTGGGAATATCCATTTATGCTAAAATATAAAATTGTGAATATTAATAATGCTTGTTTTTTCATTGCGGTTTTTTTGCATTGGCTATAATATGCCTCGGCTACCCGACTGTAGCGAATCCAGCGAGCTACGTACTTTCAGCTAAGATAAAATATTTTCGTAAAGAAAGAAGTTCAATTCAAGAAAAACCAGCAATTGCGCGAAACCGCTGTTAGGAGCAGTTTTTATACACTAATGTGAGATTTAATATTTTTGTAAAAATTATATATTTCAGTTTTCTCGGCACCGTTTAGTTGGTCATTATTTAAAATGGTTGACATTTCTTGTAGTTTTTTAAAACAGAATGAATTCAACTCTCTTATTGATTGAACCTTTGAAGTACTGATGTCTTTTGATTTAATTCTATATTCGTCAGGAAATAGTTCTTTGTCTATTTTTGATAATTTTACTTCTTCTAATTGAATATTAGCTTGCTTTTTTTCAAAATCCAATTTTATGTCTTCAAAGAGTTGTGAATTGTAATTAATCCAATCAGAAATGTAAAAGCCATAATAATTTTGTTGCAAGCGAATTTTTATTTCTTCATCGCTCAAACCCCTAACATTGATTTCGTATTCTAAATTTTCTAAGGATTGTGTAAAATTGTCAGACTCTCTTAACTCTAAAATTTCTAATAATATACAAGGTAAGGCGTAGAAAAATACACCAAAAAGAAATACATTTATTTTAGCAATATTGGTTTGGAAATTAAATAAGGTATAAGCAGAAAAAATGATAAAAAATAAGCTAATTAAATAAACGATGATTGACCATTTGTCACGGTCATTAGTTCTCTCACCTGTACCATCAAATATTTCTAAATAAGAATTTTTAGAGTTTTTTTCGGAGTTTAAAAGACCGAAAATTAAAATTAAAAATATTAATAGAATTATTGACATCGTGATAAAATAACCGTTTTCGATGTTATTATGATAATTCCTAATTGAGACTACTATTGTAGAGACTGATGGAATTAATAATAAACTATAAAGCAAAACTTCATCTAATAAATGGATGCTATTTGAATTTAAAAAAATGCGTAGGTTAGAAACATGATTTGATGTTTGCATGTAAACCATTCTTATTATCACAAATCCTAAAATAAAATTAAATGTACAAACTAGTAAAGGTAATATCTCCCAAAATGATTTTCTAAAAGGAATGAGCGGATAAAATTCAAAAATCTTATATAAAACTATAATAACAATTGAGTATAAAACATAAGAAGTCATCCCAGATTCTCTCTTCCGTTGAAGATTCCGGTCATTGAGTTTACTCACATAATTTTTCATACAGTCTTGTTTAAAATTGCTCCTAACTAGTTCATATATATTACAAAACCATACTTCAACCCATTTTCTCACAGTATAAGTAGTAAAGTTGTAATTCTTTCATTCAAATATAAATATTCCCTTTCAAACTTCAACCCATTGGTAGCAAAAAAGCGTCTTCCTCTTGCTTTTTAGTGTTTTTATCGTTTTTATCCTTTCCGCCCTATTGACGAGGCTTTCCGAGCGCGGAAAGAAGCAAGAAGGTGGCGGAAAGAGGTAAGAAGGCAACGGAAAGAGTTAAGAATGCGGCGGAAAAGAGTAAGAAGGTAGCGGAAATAGTTAATAAGGTAGCGGAAATAGATAATAAGTTAACGGAACTTGGTAAAAAGGAGATGGAAAGAAATAATAAGGTCGCGAACATTGTAAAACCGGGAAAGACTTATTAATAAACAAACCAATACAGCTAAACCGTCATCGAAAACAACTGTGTTTGTGGTGTTCTGCGTTTCAATCGCAAGTCAAAAGCCATGCAGATATTGCGCACAAAGGGTTTGCCTTTTTCGGTTACAACCAAACGGTTGGGTTCTATTATCAGCAATCCGTCGATTTCCATTTCGTGGAGTTGTGCTAAAACTTCGGGAAGTTCATCAAAATACAGCGTATCATCTTCCCAAGAGGTATTAAATTGGCACATTAAATTCAGGATGTGTTTGCGAATGATTAAGTCTTCCTCAGTTAAAACATGGCCTCGATAAACCGGCAATTCATTGTTGGCCAATCGGGCGTAATAGGTTTCGAGTTCTTTTTCGTTTTGGGCAAAAGCATACCAACTATCGCTAATAGATGAAACACCTAAGCCAATCATCAATTGGGTTTTTGAAGCTGTATAGCCCATAAAATTGCGGTGAAGTTTTCCGGCTCTGAACGCTTTATACATCGCATCGTCTTCCAAAGCAAAGTGATCCATCCCAATTTCATGATAGCCTTTTTTAGATAAAAGCATTTTGCCTATTTCATAAAGTTGGCGTTTTTCATCATCTTTCGGCACATCTTCGTCTTTAAAACCTCGTTGGCCATTGCCTTTAATCCAAGGCACGTGAGCGTAACTGTAAAAAGCCAATCGGTTTGGCGAAAGCGAATTGGTTTTTTCAATAGTGTCAATCACATTTTCCAAGGTTTGAAACGGCAGTCCAAAAACCAAATCATGCGAAATGGAGGTGTAACCTATTTCTTTGGCCCAAAAAGTGACTTTGGCTACATTGTGAAAAGGTTGCATTCTGTGGATAGCGTTTTGTACTTTTTCATTATAGTCTTGCACACCAAAACTTACTCGGCGAAAGCCTAAATCGTAGAGTTTTTGTAAATGTTGACGAGTCGTATTGTTCGGATGTCCTTCAAAACTAAATTCATATTCAGCTGCTTTTTTAGCTTTGCTCAGAATTCCGCTAATTAATCGTTCCAAGTTTTCAGCCGAAAAAAACGTTGGTGTTCCGCCGCCCAAATGAATCTCTTTGATGATTGGTTTTGTTGTAAATAAATTACAGTACAAATCCCATTCTTTCAGTACAGCCTCTATATAAGGATGTTCTACCTCGTGGCGTTTGGTAATTCGTTTGTGACATCCACAAAACGTACACAAGCTTTCGCAAAAAGGCAAATGAATGTATAAACTTATACCTTCAGCTACATTACTTTCCTTAAAGCTTTTGAGGAAAGTTTCTTTCCATTTTTCAGTTGAAAAGGAATCTTCATCCCAATAAGGAACTGTCGGATAACTGGTGTATCTTGGACCGGGAACGTTATATTTTTGGACTATTGAAAATGACATACCACTATTTTACAAGGACAAAAGTAAATAGTGTTTCCGAAAACAAAAATGACAATTGTCATGTCGACCAATTATTCCTTAATTAACTTAATTACCTGCTGGTTAAGTTTAAGAAAATAAGTTCCGGTGGAAATATCTGTTAAGTCTACGGTTGTTTCGGCAGTTTCGATTTCAAAACTTTTTAAGCGTTGTCCCAAAATAGAGTACAATTCAGCTTTGCCACGATAACCAATAGAAGAAAGTGTCAGATAATCTTTGGTCGGATTAGGATAAACTTTGATAGATAGCAATTCGTTTGTTGGAACGTCTAAAGCTGTCTGATTCAATTTGGCCAAAAATGGATAATACTGAAAATCATCGGTTCCGACTTGTAAATTATCAAAAGTGATTACATCATTTGCCATTCCGGAAACCACAACACTTCCATCGGGTAAAATGCTAATACCATCGGTTCGGTCTTCAGAATTGCCACCGGCGGTTTTGGCCCAAAGCACGTTTCCTTGTGGGGAATATTTTAAGAGTAAAACATCGCTGTTGAAACCAACTTGGGTTTGTGAACTTACATTGGCATTCCATTGAATAGTGCCTTGAGTTTTGCCTGTAACATAAATATTCCCTTGATTGTCGAGAGTTAAGAAATTGCGTTGGCCCATTTCAGCGCCGCCGCTACCCGGAACTTCTCTAACCCATTGTACAGTTCCGCTCGAATTGAATTTAGACAAAAAGAAATCGTAGTTGCCCATCGGACCTTCGCAAGTGATGTCACCAATGGCAAAACTGTCAAATAAATGAGAACTGAAATACACTTCGTTAGGTGTGCGGGCAATGACCATAGGTTCCGGACAAGTAATGTCTTCTACATAATGCATCCATTGCATTTGTCCGGCCGGATTGTATTTGACCACATAAACATTGTATAAAAAAGGCGCGGGCATTGCAGTTCCATTAAAATCAGCATTTATTTCGGCACAGGAACCGGCAGCATAAATATTACCTTCAGTATCAACACTCACGGCACTGATGAGTTTGACTTGGGTTTGTGTGATTAATTGGAGTGAATTGCCATTAGGATCTAATTTTTCGATAAACGAATTTTGATAGTCATCATAACCAATGAAAACATTTTGTTGACTATCAATGGCAATCGCTGTAAAATGTTGGGTAAAATCGCCCGGAATCACTTTGTGCCAAAGCAAGTCACCATTGGCATTGAATTTTAATAACAGCGGATTTACACCAGATAAAAAGGTAGTCAAACTAAAATCACCAATGCTAATGTTAGTCAGATAACCCACAGCCATATAAAGATTACCGGCAGTATCGGTAGCTAATTTATAGGCGTGTACATTGCCGTTAATGTTTTTATTGAAAACCAAAGTGCCGTTAGCATCATATTTAAGTAATGCAAGATTTCCAAAAATGTCTGTGTATGGTGTAGTACTGTCTTTAAATCCGCAGATATAAGTATTACCTTGTTGGTCCGAAGCCGTCGGGTAACTGATCATTGCCGGATTTGAAGTGAATGTAATACTTGGCGTTCGCAGCCATTCAAAAGTTTGCGCTTGCACTCCAAGTTGGAACAGCAATAGCATAGTGAGGAAATAATTCTTTTTCATGATTTTATTCTTTTTGATTGATGATTCAAAGATACTGAAAACTAAAAAGGGTTGGCTATTTTGTAGGTTGACTTGAGGTAAACACATCGTTCTTCGTGTATGTAAATTTAATTTAAACAGACTTGCCAATCGCTAACAATTTAGCCACATTAAATACTTCATAGTTAATAAATCAATGACTTTAAGTTAATCATGGTGTAAAGCCAATAGCGGTATTTTGTGACAAATTAAAACAACAACACTATGTCGAAAAATTACACAGCAAAAAGCCTGTTACTTATCTTAATGATGGCTTTTTCCTCTACTTCTTGGGGACAAACTCTGGTTCACTATTGGAACTTTAATGACAACACTTCAGTGGCTGCAATCACAACACCAACTTCTACACTTGGTGGTGCAACACTAACTGCAATTCCCGGAGGCATTAGCGTCATCGATTTTGCCGGAGGAACCGGTCAAAACTTTAATGTTTTAAATTTGAATGCTCGCAACAGCGATGTTTCAGGAACACATTTGCGTTTTAATGATCCCATTGGTGGTGCTTTAGAATTTGCTTTACCAACAAGCGGTTACGAAAATATTATCGTAAAATTTGCTACTCGCCGTTCTGCTCAGGGTGCCGGTACTCAAACTTGGTCATACTCTTTAGACGGAACCAACTATGTAGCGTTTACAACCGTGATTCCTAACAATGGTGATCCGGCGTTGGCTACTTTAGATTTTTCGACTGTTTCCGGAGCAAACAACAACCCAAATTTTAAGTTGAAAGTCGAGTTCTCCCAAGGAACAGGCGGAACTGGTGGTAACAATCGTTTTGATAATTTTACCGTAGAAGGTTCGTCTCTTGGTGGCGGAGATACAACAGCGCCAATGGCCGCTTTTCTTCCAACGAATACCACAACTAATGTGGCAATCAATGTTAATCCAACTATAACTTTTAATGAAGATGTTCGTTTACTGGATGATTCCGCTATCAATGATACTAATGTTGATGCTTTAGTTGAATTGCGTTTGAACAATGCTAGCGGAGCTTTGGTTCCTTTTGATGCTACATTCTCAGGAAATACCATTACGATAAATCCAACTTCAGATTTAGCGAACAACCAAGTGTATTATGTTGCTTTGTTACCTAATGTAGTAGAAGATTTGAGCAATAATGCCATAGTAACTTCTCCATCAGCATCTTTTACAACTATTGCTTTGCAAACGCAATTTGCCGCTGGTGACATTGCTTTTGTTGCTTACCGAATGAACGCAACCGCTACCGAAGATGAAGTGGCTTTTATCACTTTCGTGGATATTGTTGCAGGTACTTTTATCAACTTTACGGATTCAAAATACACTACAAATTCACCGGCGCAATGTGCTAATGGAATTGTTTGGACAGCAACACAATGCATTCCGGCCGGTTCAGTGGTGACTATTCAAACTTCTGCATTACTTTCAAATAACGGAACAGTAACCGGTTCAGGCTTTGGACTGAGTTCAGGTGGCGATCAAGTAATTGCTTATACAGGTTCTAATACAAATCCGAATTATATCACTGCTTTAACCTCTAACGGATGGGTTACTGAAAACATTTCATGTGGTGGAAGTTTGTCTATTTTACCAACTGGTTTAGCCGATGGAATTTCATCTTTAAACACGTCAACTTCTCCCGGGAATGTGGCCGGAAATACAGTCAATGCTTTTTACAGCGGAACCCAAACCGGAACTCCGGCTGCTTTAAGAACATCGATTTTAAATCCTGCCAACTGGACAGGTGTTGCCGGTGGAACTGCCGCTCAAACTTGGCCAACTTGGAATTTCCCAAGTTCGTTGCAAGTGCAGAGTGTATCAGTAGTAAATAACAATACTATTCAAGTTACTTTCAATAATAATTTAGACGTGACTTCGGCTTCTAATGTTTCTAATTATACCGGAGTACCTAATTTGACTTCTGTAACCGTTTTAAATAATGTTGCCACTTTGAATTATTCAGTAGGTTTTGCATCGGCAACTAACTATACTTTAGTAATTAGCAATGTTCAAGATACTAACAATGCTTTGATGTCTTGTCCATTCTCTTATGCATTTTCTTATAACACTTCAGTAAGTTTGGCTTCCAATTTTATTACGGTAAATGAAGCAGCAGGCACTTTGTCTTTTGTAATTAATTTGTCAAGTCCGGCAACGAGTTCAGTAGATTTAGTGGTAAAAGGAACGCCTTTCAGCACAGCTGATTCTAATGATTTTACTTTGGCCACACAAACCTTAAACTTTACCGGTTCAAGTGCTTTGACACAAACCATCACGATTCCGATTATTGATGATGTTTTAGAAGAGCAACAAGCGGAATACTTTGTGTTGAGTTTAGAAAATGCGGTTGGTTTAACAATTTCAGGAAACACATTTGCCACAATTTACATCATTGATAATGATAGAGTAGCCAAAGTGCCGAGCAACCAAATCGAATTGAATTACATAGGAAGTTTTGATCCATCAGGAAGTAATTCGAGTACTTGCGAAATCGTAGTACATGACCCAACTTCTCAACGTTTGTTTACCACAAGTGCTGTGGCCGGCTTTTTAGATATCATCAATTTCACCGATCCAACCACACCATCTGTTATCAACTCAATAGACATGAATCCTTACGGTGGCGTAACTTCGGTTGCGGTTAAAAACGGAGTAGTAGCGGTGGCTTCCCCAAATGCTGATGAAACCTTAAATGGTTCAGTAGTGTTTTTTGATACTAATGGAACTTTCTTAAAGCAAGTAACTGTTGGTGCTTTGCCAGATATGATTACTTTCACTCCTGATGGCACCAAAGTAATGACTGCCAATGAAGGGCAACCTAACGCGAATTATTCTATCGATCCTGAAGGTTCGGTGAGTATTATTGATATTTCAGGCGGAATTCCTGCTTTGACACAAGCTAACGTAACGACTTTGTTATTCACCGCTTACAATTCACAAGAAGCAGCTTTAATCGCTTCAGGCGTTAGAAAATTAAAATTGACCAGCACGATGTCGCAAGATTTCGAACCGGAATACATCACAGTAAGTGCTGATTCTCAAAAGGCTTGGGTGACTTTACAAGAAAATAATGCTATTGCCGAAATCAATTTGGCTACCAATGCCATAACCGATATTTGGGCTTTAGGAGCAAAAGATGTTAGCACGCCAGGAAACGGAATGGACATCTCTGATAACAACAATCAAGTCCTTATTGCCAACTGGCCAATTCAAGCGTTTTACATGCCTGATGCTGTTGCCAATTACAATGTAGGCGGTACCAATTATATCGTAACCGCTAATGAAGGTGACGAAAAAGAATACACCGGATTTGTGGAAAGAACTACGGTTGGAGCAGCTTCATATTTATTAGACGCTACCAATTTTCCACATGCAAGTGTGTTGAAACAGTCTTATAATATGGGTCGTTTCAGGGTTTCTAACTTAAGCGGAAATACAGATGCCGATCCTGAATTTGAAATAATCAATGCTGTTGGATCACGTTCGTTCTCTATATTTAATGCAACAACCAAACAGTTAGTTTATGACAGTGGTGATGATTTTGAAATGTACACAGCAGCCAATTTGCCAACACTTTTCAATGCAGATCATGAAGACAATACTCCAAAAGGAAGAAGTCGTGCTAAAGGTCCGGAACCTGAAGGTGTAACGGTTGCCCAAATTGGTTCAGAAACCTTTGCTTTTGTTTCTTTAGAAAGAGTAGGAGGCGTTATGGTTTATAACATTACAAATCCAAACAATGCTATTTTTGTAGATTATAAAAACAGCAGAAGTACTTCGGATTACAGTGGAGATCACGGACCGGAAGGCATAACTTACATAGCTCCGGAAAACAGTCCGACAGGTATGCCTTATATTTTAGTAGCCAATGAAATCAGTGGTACGATTACCATTTTTGAAGTGGACACCAATGATTTGTCAACTCCTGATTTTAGTGGTAATGTGCCAACATTTGCAATATTCCCTAATCCTTCTGTTGATAATGGGTTGGTGTATTTTAACCGAACTGCTGATATTGAAGTGTATGATATTTCCGGAAAAATAATTTTATCGCAAAAAGAAGCTCAAACCATTGACACTAGAGGTTTCAGTGCAGGAATCTATATTGTTAAAACTGGTGAAGGCATCGCAAAACGATTGATTATTAAATAAATTGGGTTAGTTATCAATTTGTGGAAACCTCTGATGAAAATCAGAGGTTTTTTTATTTACTCTTAAGCGATTTTTTACAGATGTTTTTTTGCCAAGATTATCCCATTGATGCATAAAGTAGTAATAGAACTCAATCGATAACAGGCTAATGGATTACAGATAAAAATAAAAACCGTCACAATTTCTGGTGACGGTTTTTGTCTTTTTGTCATAGCCTATTGTTGGTTAGGACCAAATTGGGATTTGGTGAAAACTTCTTCTCTTGACCCAACAATATTGTTTTTTGTTATTACAAATTTGGTATTTTTTAAAAAAAATTGCGTTGCAAAATTTTGGCTAATTATTACATAATTTTCATCCACCAAAAGGTTGAGGTAACGGAACAAAGTCTGTTTCATTATGTACTTTGGGAAATCGTTGTGCGGTCCAATCTGCTTTGGCTTGTTCAATAACCGCTTTGTCGGAATGTACAAAGTTCCAATAAATAAAATGCTCTTCAGGAAATGCTTCACCACCAAAAAGATAGAGTGTTGTATTCTCACTCATTTCAAATTCGCAAAGCGAAGTTTCTTTGGCAACCAATAATTGCTTCGTGCCATAAGTATGACCATCATTAGTTATGCTGCCTTCCAAAATATACATCGCGCTTTCACCATAAAGTTCGTGACCAATGTTGACTTTTGTCTTTTTAGCACTTTTGATTTCAATAAAATACAACGGACTATAAACCGGAACGAGAGATTTTTTCCCAAAAGCTCCTCCGGCAATCAGTTTGATTGTGACACCATCTTGTTGCCATTCGGGAATGTCTTTAGCTTCTACGTGAGCAAAAGAAGGCTCCATGTTTTCTAGAGCTTTAGGTAAAGCTACCCAAATCTGTAATCCGTGCAACCTTTTTTCAGTATGGCGCAAATATTCCGGTGTTCGTTCCGAGTGAACAATGCCTTTTCCGGCAGTCATCCAGTTCACTGCACCGGGTTCGATGACCATTTCGGTACCCAAACTATCACGGTGCATAATAGCGCCTTCAAACAAATAAGTGAGTGTTGATAATCCAATGTGTGGATGTGGCGGAACATCCATATTTTGGTAATCTTTCAATTGTGCCGGTCCCATGTGGTCAATAAAAACAAATGGCCCAACCGCTCTTTTTTCTCGAAAAGGCAACAATCGTCCAACCAAAAAGTTTCCGATGTCTGCAGCGCGTTCTTCTATAATAATTCCAATATTTGACATATCTTGTTGTTTCTTTTAGTAACTACTAAGTTAATTAATTTTGGCAAAAAAAACCGCAAAGCCTAAAAGTGACCTGCGGTTTCCTCATCAAAAATTATCAATCATTATTGTTTCACAAATTGTACTTCGGCGTTTAGTTTAATATCTTCTCCAACCAATACACCACCGGTTTCCAGCGCAGCATTCCAAGTAAGACCAAATTCTTTTCGATTAATTTTACCATTTAAAGAAAGACCGATTTTGGTATTGCCCCAAGGATCTTTCATCAAACCGCTGTATTCCGTATCAAAAGTGATATTTTTAGTCACGTCTTTAATAGTCAAATCACCGCTGATTTTGTATTCGCCTTCGGTTACTTTTTGAACGTTGGTGCTTTTAAAAGTCAGTTTTCCAAAGTTTTCCACGTCAAAGAAATCCGCACTTCTTAAGTGATTGTCTCTGTCGTCATTTCCGGTGTTGATGGAATTTACTTCTGCCGAAAAATTAATGGTTGAGGTTTCAAAATTTTCTTCTTCATTTTCAATCAAAGCTTCAAATAAATCGAATTTCCCCGATACGTTAGTAAACATCATGTGTTTTACTTTAAAACCTATTTCTGAATGTGTAGGGTCGATTGCCCAAGTTGCTTTTGCCATAGTTTGTTATTTTAATGAGTTAAATTTTTTTGTCTTGTTTACAAAGTATGTTTAATACTTATTTTGAACATCACAAAGGTAGCATGAGTTCAATCCTGACACACTTAACCTAGGTTAAGAAATGATGTTTTTTTTATGGAATTCAAAAGTTAATTTTTTCAAAAAATTATTGCTGAGGCCAATAGTATAGTAGTTTTGCATTTCCATTTTTACTGAATTATGAAAATATTATATACTTATATCCAAAAGCACAAATGGCTTTTGTTTTTAGCTCTTTTTTTAGCCGCGATAAATCAATGTTTTTCATTATTTGATTCGATTATCATTGGTAAATTATTAAATGAATGTGGCGTTGGTGTGGCCAATTTTAATCACAACCAAGAAACTTTTGTGAAAGCCGTTTTGGGTTGGCTTGGCTTGTCATTAGGCGCCGCGATGATGTCCAGAATTGCCAAGAACTTCCAAGATTATTTTACTAATATTATCATCCAGCGCACCGGTGCTCAAATGTATACAGATGGCATTCAAAAAGCACTACAATTGCCGTATCAGGATTTTGAAGACCAGCGAAGTGGTGAAACCTTAGGCAAACTCCAAAAGGTAAAAATCGATTGCGAAAAGTTTATCACATTATCGATTTCAATGGTTTTTCAAACACTGATCGGAATTGTCTTTGTCGTGGTTTATGCCATCAATATCCATTGGCTTTTGGGCCCGATTTTCTTGGCGACTGTTCCCGTAATTGCTTTTGTGAGTTCTTTTTTAGGTAAAAAAATCAAGAAGGTTTCTCGAGAAATCTTAGGCGAAACTACAGCCTTAGCAGGCGCTACAACCGAATCGCTTCGGAATATCGAATTGGTAAAAAGCTTAGGCTTAACCGAACAAGAAGTCAATCGATTGAACAACACAACCATTAAAATCTTAGGATTAGAATTGAAAAAAGTCCGTTTTATTCGTTCGTTAAGTTTTATCCAAGGCACGTCTGTTCATTTTATGAGAACGACTTTGGTTTTTGCCCTATACATGTTCATTTTTAACGGAATTATCAAACCCGGCGATTTAATCACGCTGATGTTTTTCTCTTTCTTTTTGTTCAATCCTTTGCAGGAATTGGGGAATGTGATTGCCACTTACAACGAAACCAAAGCTTCGATGGACAACTTTAGCGAGTTAATGAATGCAAAAAGTGAAGAAAAACCTTTGCATCCGCAAACCATAGGTTCAATTAATCACTTGAGATTTTCACATATTTCGTTCAAACACCAATCGGCTTCCACTTATGCGGTGAAGGATATTTCTTTTGAAGCCAAAGCCGGTGAAACCATCGCTTTTGTTGGTCCGTCCGGAAGTGGAAAAACGACTTTGGTTAAAATGTTAGTTGGTTTGTATACGCCGGAATCTGGTTCCATTTTTTACAATGAAAAGAACTCCAAAGACATCGATTTGAATGAACTCCGTCAACAATTAGGCTTTGTAACCCAAGATGCGCAATTGTTTTCCGGAACGATAAAAGACAATTTATTGTTTGTCAAACCAACAGCTACAGATGAAGAATTGAACGATGTTTTGCAAAAATCAGCTTGTCAAAATCTATTGTTTCGCGCAGAAAAAGGCATCGACACTACCATAGGCGAAGGCGGAATTAAAGTTTCCGGCGGAGAAAAACAACGTTTGTCTATTGCCAGAGCTTTGTTGAGAAACCCGAGATTGTTACTTTTTGATGAAGCGACTTCGGCTTTGGATTCGATTACCGAAGAAGAAATCACCCAAACCATCAGAAATATTTCTTCTAAACAAGACCAAATTACGGTTCTGATTGCGCACCGATTGTCAACCATCATGCATGCCGATAAGATATTTGTGCTGGAACAAGGACAAATTATTGAGCAAGGAAAGCACCTCGATTTGATTGAAGAAAAAGGATTGTATTACGCCATGTGGCGCCAACAAATTGGGGAACGAAAATAGTTTTATTAGCACAATAAAGAATACATTTAATTAAAATTTTAGCCTTATTTTTGGTGTGATTTTAAAAATTACGACCTATCAAACCAATATCTCTTTTTCTTTCTATCAGTCTGTTTTGGGTTACTACAGTCAATGCAACTGATAGCAAAAAATGCGATTCCATTATCAAAACCGGAGTCGAATTGATGCTGAAGAAAAACCACGTCAAGTCATTAGAATTGCTTTCCAATGCCCGAAATATGGCGGAGCAGCACAAATGGTACAAACAATTGTTCTTGGCCCAAAACAATATCGGAAACAATTACTATATGCTGTTGGATTATGGCGAAGCCTTGAAGCAGTATTTAATCAGTTACCAAATTGCCGTCAAGCACTTAGATTTGCAACATGAAATGATTGTGCTGAATAACATCGCGATTTTATACGGCAAGGAAAAGAAGTTTGAAAAATCCAATGAATATTTTCATAAAGCCTTTTTAATGGCCCAAAAAAGCAACGATTCGCTTAAAATGGGTATGTATTCGATGAATTTAGGCAGTTTGGCCAACGATGAAAACAAACTCCAGAAAGCTAGAAATTATTTCAATGATGCACTACGGTATACCCAAAGACCGGAAGTGAAAATTCCGGCGCAAATCGGACTTTGTGCCAATGACCTATTGTTGGGCGAAACCGGTCGAGCTCGATTAAGAGCCATTGCGTTACTTCCGAAACTAAAAAAGGAACAAGATATTGACCATCGCATCAATCTTTCGACCATTATTGCCAAAACGTATTTGAAGGAAAACAACTTGTCTGCCGCGTTGCAATGGACGAATAATGCCTTGGCAGAGAAACCCGATTTGGAGAATAAAATGGAGTTGTTCAAGCACCTTTCAGATATTTATTTCCGACTTAAATCTTATGATTTGGCTTTTCAATATAAAGATTCCATCAATATTGCAAACAATGAACTGAACAGAATCAAGAATGGAAAATTGTATGAGAGCAGCGAGGTCAAGTTTCAAATTCAAAATTACAAAGAGAAGATTTCAGAAAACGAAGCCAAAATCAAAAGCGAACGCAACATTTTTTATTCTATCATCTTGGTTATTGTTTTGGGAATCATCATTTTGGTCTTAATTTTTAGAAACCAACTCATCAAAAACAAGCAAAAAGCACTCATCATCCAACGCGAACAAGAATTGATATCGTTCAAGCTCGAAAAAGAAATCGCAGACAACGCTTTGTTATTGGAAAAAGAAAGAACGGCTTTATTGGAACAAGAGCGACTCCAGAATGAAATAGAATTGCGTAACCAAAAAATTCTATCAAGAGCTTTATACCAATCGGGTCGAAACCAATTGTTACAAGATATTTTAAAGTCGTTATCGAGTATACCGCAACTTTCGGAAAACAGTGTCATTATTAATGACATTCGAGCCTTAAAAGAACATCTGAAAACCGAAGAAGGTTGGGACAACTATGTACGTCATTTCGACGATGTCAACCAAGGTTTTATCAAAAAACTAACCGAAAAGCATCCCGATTTAACTACAACCGATATCCGTTACATTTCCTATGTCTATATGAATTTGGATACCAAAGAAATCGCTACGATGCTCAACATTACCCCGGTAGCTTGCCGAAAACGCAAAGAAAGAGTCGAAAAACGATTGCAGTTACCCGAACACCTTTCTTTGAATGCTTACTTATTGAGTATTTAATCCTAATCATGATTTTTTCACAGGCTTTGATTGTTAATTAGTTATTTATTAAGTGTTTATAATTGATTAAATTTATATTGTCACAATTTATATTGTCGAATGTCACAATTTGTCACGCCTAAAAAGAGACTTGTTGTAGAAGCCCTTTTTAAATTTGTATACAACTAACAAATTAATCTTTTAAAAACTTGACTTATGAAAAAAGCTTTACTTCTTATCTTTTGTTTAATTGGTTTTGGAACAGTTTCCGCGCAAGCTCCACAGATTACGGGCGACTTGATGCTTTGTCCTTGGACGAATGGAACAGCAACTGTAACTAATCAACCTTTTGATACTTACCAATGGTATTCTAAATTTTGGTTTACTGATGATCCTTATGTGGCAATCGATGGAGCAACCCAGTCATCTTTTACTTATGATTGGTATACCTATGATCAATCTCTTTTCAAGGTTGTGGCAACGCTAAATGGTGTTACTTACGAATCGAATGTAATTCAGATTGACAGTTATAATTGGGTTGGTTTTACAGTAGCTACCGAAATCAATGAATTTGTAACCATTGATCAAAACAATGGAAATATGTTATTATGTCCGGGTGGCAGTTTTACGGCTTCGATTTTTATGCCGTATGATTCAGGTATTCAATGGTATAAAAATGGCGAACCCATTAGTGGTGCCAATCAAATGGAATATTTGATTACAGGTCCGGGAATTTATCATGTAGTTGCCGCGCCGAGTTTCTGTCCGGATAGCTCGAGCAATAATGAATTTTTGCCAATTGTGGTAGATGAAGATGTTAATTGTAATTTGGGTACCAATCCTAATACCAGAGAAGATTTTGCCATCTATCCTAATCCAACTCGAGAAACATTATTCTTGAATTTAGAGGCTAATGCTAAATTCACCAAATACCACATCGTTGACGCTTCAGGAAAAGTACTGAATGAAAGTAATTTGATTTCAGGACAAAACACTGCGGCTATCAATGTGAGTAATTTATCCGATGGATTTTATTTCATTCAATTGCAAGGCGAGAACTCTAGCACTGTTAAACGATTTGTCAAAAACTAAATCAGCATACATTACAACTTAAAAATCGGGATTTGTTCCCGATTTTTTTTTTTCGACTAACTTTCAACTCAAATACTTTATCAAGGCTATATGCAAATTATATAAGAAAATGCTTTTCATCTATAAGACTTTTCTAATTTTTTTGTGCCAAATTTGTAGCAATAACTCATTAACTTGTAATAAAGTAACTAATAGGATGTTTATTTACTTGCATTCAGTAAAAGTATAGGGTGATAGTGCATAAATACGTTAAGAAAGGACTGAAAATAACCGCTTGGATAATAGGATCTATTATTGGGCTGTTTCTTCTTGTGGTGTTATTAATTCAGATTCCTGCTGTACAGAATGTTATCAAGGAAAAAGCCATTGCTTATTTGGAAGGGAAAATTCACACACCGGTCAGCATTGGCAGAATTGAAATTGGTTTGCCCAAAAAAGTCATACTCGAAGATGTTTATTTCCAAAGCCAATCCGGTGACACTTTGCTCGCCGGAGGAAAAATAGCCGTTGATATCAGTCTGTTTAAATTGTTTGATGAGGAAGTAGAAATAAATTCTATTAGCCTAAAAAATATTACTGCTAATGTAAAACGCGATAAAGATTCCGTTTTCAACTTCGATTATATCATTGAAGCATTTGCTTCGAAAGAAACTAAAAGTAGCGACAAGAAAACTAAATTCTCTGTGCACAAAATCAATTTAGACAACATCAAAGTCCGTTTTAATGATGCTATTACTCAAAATAATCTGAACGTATCGTTAGCTCATTTTGATACCCAAATGAAAGTATTCGACCTTGATCAAATGAGTTTTGAAATTGCCACAATCAAACTAGATGGCCTAAACGTTAAACTCAAACAAGGCGAGTTGATAAGAGAAATTACGACCAACACTATCGTAAAAGCAGATTCTTTAATAAAGAAAAGACCCGATTTAAAAATCAAACTAAGTGAAATCGCTTTGACCAAAATAAAAGTCAGTTACGACAGTGAAGGCACACATTTAAATAGTGGTATTTCACTGGAAAAACTCTTTGTTTCTTTTGCCGAAACCAATTTGCCCAGACAGCGAATTGCTATCAATAAGTTTCAATTAGAAGGCGTAAAAGGCGGATTGACTTTTGGTAAATATGATCGAAAACTCGACATCAATACACTTCCGGCACAAGGTATTCCCAATTGGAATGTTACACTTGCCAATGTTAATATCAAACAGGTGGATTTCCGTTTTGATGATGAAAATGCTTTGCGTGCCACACGAGGCATCGATTACAAACATTTGGATATAAAACAACTGCAACTAGAAGCGAATACTCTAAAATTAAATACCACAACCTTTTCCGGAAATATCAAATCCTTTGCCGTAAAAGAGCAAAGCGGAGTTGACATAAAAGCACTCAGTACAGATTTCACTTATAGCGCAAAAGGTGTGCAGCTCAAAAAACTGTATTTAGAAACTCCAAAAACGTTGATTCGTAACGAAGTTGGTATCAATTATCCATCGTTGCAAACCTTAAAAGACAATCCGGGATTACTGGGATTGCATGCTAATCTACTGCAAAGTCGCATTGCCTTTGAAGACATCTTAATCTTTGCTCCGGAATTGAACGAAGTCGATTTCTTTAAAAACAATCCAAATGCCATAGCCCAAATCAACGGTCAAATCTCCGGTCAATTACAAGACCTTACTTTTCCTAAAATGCAAATCAGCGGTATAGGAACTATGAGTATTATTGCTAGCGGCAGAATTATTGGCTTGCCTGATGGAAAGAAAGCGTGGTACAATTTAGATATAAAAAATCTTGAGTTGCGTGCCGGTGATGTTGGTCGGGTTTTAGGTGCTGAAGTGATTCCGAGTAATATTCAACTTCCGGAACAGCTGAACGTCAAAGGAACTTTCAAAGGGAAATTGGACAATTTCAATACCGATTTAGTGCTCAACAGCAGTTTTGGAGCTGCCAAAATAAAAACCAATTTTGACTATCGATTAAAAAATAACGAAAGATATGATGGTATCGCCGAACTGACTAATTTCGATTTAGGCCAATTAATTAAAAACAATGATATTGGTAAAATCACTTTAAAAGCCAAAGTAAACGGCAACGGATTAAACCCAAAAACAGCCACAGCCCATATCGATGGTCTGATGAGCAAAGGCGTTTTGAATGGCTATACTTATCAAAATTTAGCCGTTAAAGGAAACATAGTAAACGGAAATTACATAGCCAAGGCAAAAATCAATGATCCGAATTTGGAGTTTGATTTGGTCTCCGAAGGCAGTTTTAAAGGCCAATATCCAAAAGTAAAATTAAATTTGAATTTGGGCATAGCCGATTTACAAAAGCTGAATTTTAACACAACACCTTTCAAGATAAAAGGCCAAGTCGATGCTGATTTATCTACCGCTGATCCTGATTTTTTAAACGGAAAAATAGCCCTACATCATTTGTTTTTCGCCAATGACAAAGAGCAATTCCAATTGGATTCTATCAATGTCTTAGCGACAGCAACAGCTGAGAGGAATGCAATTCAAGTCAAATCACAAATTGTAAAAGCCAATATTGAAGGCCAATACCAATTGAGCCAAATCGGAACCGCTTTGTCCAATTCGTTCGCCAAATATTATGATTTTGAACCTTCAGTAAAGAAAAAAATAACTTCGCCTCAGCGATTTGACTTTAGTATTAACATCAACAATGATCCGGTTGTAAGCAAATTATTCCCCGAATTGACCCAATTACAACCTGTGAGCATTAACGGTCGCTACAACAGCGTTAATGATACGATTATCCTCAAAGCTACTATGCCTAAAATTGTTTATGGTGCCAATGCAATAAGCAATGCAGTAATCAACATTGACACAAAAAACAACGCTTTGGCTTATAGCGTTTTCATTGATGAAGTGCAAAACGCTGAATTTCGTTTGCCTCATACTTTGCTGGAAGGCACTATAAAAGAGAATGCTTTGGGATACAAACTCCAACTGCTTGATGATAAAAACAAAGAGCAATACATTGTTTCAGGAACATTAAAAGCAGTCAATGGCAATACCAAACTTAGAGTATTGCCCGAAGATTTATTATTGAATTACGAAAAGTGGTATTTAGCTGAAAACAATTTGATTAGTTTTGGTAAACAAGGAATTTTTGCAGATAATTTTGAGTTACGCAATGGCAATACGCTGGTCAAATTACAGTCTCAATCCAATACACTGAATGCGCCTTTGTCAATTGATTTCACCGATTTTGATATAGCAACGCTTTCGCGAATGGTACAAAAAGAAGCATTGGCTTTCGGCGGTTTGATTAACGGAAAGGTGACCTTTGAAAATTGGGCGACACAACCCATTTTTACCTCTGACTTGACCATCGGAAATTTTACTTATAAAAAAGAAACCATTGGCGACATCAGTCTAAAAGTCAACAATCGCGTGGCCAATACTTATGATGTAGAAGCCGAAATTACCGGTCAAGGCAACCAAGTAGGATTGAACGGAATTTACCGAAATAGTGACCAAAGTTTTGATTTAAACCTCGATATGCAACATTTAAATTTGCTGAGTATTCAACCGTTTACGCTTGACCAGCTTTCTAAAAGTAGCGGACATATTTCAGGAAAATTCCATATTAAAGGTACTTTTGAACAACCTAAAATCATAGGCGATTTGCAATTCCATAATGGTTCTTTTACGGTAAAAACACTCAACTCGGGTTTTGAATTACTCAACGATTCCATGAGTTTTACAGAAGACGGCATGGTCTTCAAAAAGTTCAGTTTAAGCGATTCTGAAAAAAATACTTTAGAATTGCGAGGAAAAATAGATACACCTAATTATCGCGATTTTGCTTTTAATCTAAGAGTCAATGCCGATAATTTCAAAGTAACCAATTCGACTGCGAAGGACAATGATTTGTATTACGGAAAATTGTATGTCGATTCGCGTTTGCGCATCAACGGAGATTTGAATAAACCAATTGTTGATGGCAATATCAAAGTCAATAAAAATACGGAACTAACTATAGTTTTACCTCAATCCGATCCGGCCATAGCCGATAGGGAAGGCATCGTTGAATTTATAGACCAAGATGCGCCGCCAATTGACGAAAGATTCAATGTAGCTTTAGATTCGCTAAACCAATCCAAATTCAAAGGGATGAACATTTCGGTCAATATTGAGGTCGATAAAGAAGCCGAATTGACTTTAATAATCGACAAAGGAAATGGCGATTTCCTGAAGGTAAAAGGGGAAGCACAACTCAACGGAAGCGTCGATGAATCAGGGAAAACCTCGCTAACCGGTCGTTACGAACTTCAGGAAGGTTCTTATGAAATGACGTTTAATTTCCTCAAAAGAAAATTCGAAATCCAAAGCGGCAGTTATATTTTATGGACCGGTGAACCGACTACGGCTGATATTAACATCAAAGCCGTTTATAAAACTAAAACCGCTCCGATTGACTTGCTCGATAACCAATTGGGCGATATTTCTCCAACGGTTAGAAATACCTACAAACAGCGAATTCCTTTTGAAACGGTGTTGAAAATGACCGGCGAATTGCTCAAACCAACCATTACTTTTGACATCATATTGCCTGAAGGGAATTACAATGTTTCTTCGGAAATTGTGAATACTACGCGAACCAAATTGGAACAATTGCGCCAACAACCGGATGAAATGAACAAACAGGTATTTGCGCTATTACTGTTGAATCGCTTTATCGGAGAAAACCCTTTTGCCAGCGAAGCCGGAACCGGAACAGAAACCTTTGCCCGTCAAAGTGTGAGCAAAATATTGTCGCAACAACTAAACAATTTGGCCGGAGATTTAATCGAAGGCGTTGAACTCGATTTAGACTTAGAAGCCACCGATGATTACACCACTGGCGAAAAAGCCAACCGAACCGATTTGAATGTGGACATTTCCAAACAATTGTTAGATGACCGATTGAAAGTCAGTGTCGGCAGTAGTTTTGGCATTGAAGGACCGGAACAAGCCAATCGCGATGCCACCAATATAGCCGGTGATGTTTCTTTAGATTATAAACTTTCCAAAGATGGGAGATATACGCTAAGAGCTTATCGAAAAAATGAATACCAAGTTGCGTTACAAGGTCAAGTAATTGAAACCGGAGTAGCTTTTATCATTACTATGGATTACAATAAATTCAGCGAACTTTTTCACCGCTCAGAAGAAGAAAAGGAAGTGAAGCGGAAATTGAAAAGGAAAGCAAGAGCAGAGAAACTCTTAGAAAAGGAAAAGACAGCACAACCCATAAAATCAGAATAGAGACCAAAGTATGAAAGCATTAAATCGATATTGTTTTATTTTTTTATTGTTGCTAATCGTATCGTCTTGTAGCAATACCAAGCGTTTGCCTGAAGGCGAATTGTTGTACGTTGGCGGCAAAGTGAAAGTAATTGATACTTTGATTTCAAAAAGAGAACGCAAGTCTCTGGAGAAAGAACTAAAATTATTAGTACGTCCAAAACCCAACACTAAATTCTTAGGAATTCGGGCCAAATTATTTTTCTACAATCTCGCAGGAGAACCCAAAAAGCAAAAAGGATTTCGATACTGGCTTCGCACAAAAGCAGGCGAACCACCAGTATTATTCAGCCAAGTCAATTTAGATTATAACAGTCGTTTGCTCCAAAATTATTTAGAAAATCGTGGTTATTTTAAAGCTACTGCAATAGCCGATTCCACCAAAAGAGGCAAACGCGCTACCACAGAATTTACGGCTATGCCTGGCCAACAATACCGCATTAAAGAAATCAAATTTCCAACCGATTCTTCAGCTTTGGGAAAGGCTATTGCGGCTACTCAGGACAAAACACTTTTTAAGCGTGGTAAGGGTTATGATTTAGAGATGGTTAAAGCAGAGCGTGTCCGAATTGATGCCCGACTCAAAGAACAAGGCTATTATTTTTTTGGTCCTGATTACCTGATAGTTCAAGTTGACAGTACAGTTGGTAGTTACGAAACCGATTTGATTGTCAAAGTCAAACCCGAAACACCTGAACAAGCTAAAAAAGTATACACCATTGGCAAAATCACCATCTTTCCCAACTATTCTATAAAAGATGGGCAACGCCGATTAGACAAACAGGAAAATGACACTACAGCAGTTGTACAGTATAAAGATTTTACGATAGTTGATAAGGAAAAAACATTCAACCCGCGCATCTTTGACCGAACACTGTATTTTTATAAAGGTGATTTTTACAACCGAACCGATCACAATCTTTCGCTGAACCGATTGGTGAATTTGGGAACGTTCAAGTTTGTGAAGAACCAGTTTACCATTTCTGATTCGTTGGATAATGTTTTAGATGCTTATTATTATCTCACACCTTATAAAAAGAAATCCATTCGGGTGGAAGTTTTGGGGAAAACCAATTCGGCCAACTATACCGGAACAGAATTGAACGTCAACTGGAGCAACCGCAATACTTTTAAAGGAGCAGAATTGTTCACCGTTTCTGTTTTTGGTGGATTGGAAGTACAAGTGTCCGGACAAAATAACGGCTTTGATGTTTACCGCGTAGGTTCGGAAGCGAGTTTGATTTGGCCTCGTTTTGTTGCGCCGTTCAAATTAAAATCTTCCAGCGGATTTGTGCCGAAAACTAAAGCAACTATCGGTTATGAATTCCAAAAAAGAGAACAATTGTATGCGTTGAATTCCTTTAAAGGTTCTTTTGGTTATTTGTGGAAAGAAAATATCCGTAAAGAACATCAGTTTAACGTTACTAATATTCAGTATGTGAGTCCGAATAACGTGACCAACTTGTATAACGAACAAATAGCGGCCAATCCGACTTTGGCCAAAGTAATCGAAAAACAACTGATTTTTGGCCCGACCTATTCCTATACGTATACCAACACCATGGAAACCGCCAGAAAGCACACCATTTATTACAAAGGCATGTTTGATACTTCGGCTACCTTAACGGGTTTACTAACCGGTGCCAATGTAAAACAAGGCGATACGATTAAAGTGCTTGGCGTTCCTTTTAGCCAATTTGTAAAGTTTGAAAATGACTTCCGTCATTACATGAAAATTGGAACGGAATCCCAATTGGCGAGTCGCATTATTGTTGGCGTTGGTTATGGTTATGGCAATTCAACAGAACTGCCTTTTATCAAACAGTTTTTTATTGGCGGTACCAACAGTATTAGGGCTTTTCGTTCGCGTGCTATTGGTCCGGGATCTTATCTTCCTGAACCCGGAACGAGTTCTTTTTTGCCCGACCAATCGGGAGATATTAAGTTCGAATTCAATACCGAGTACCGAACCAAATTGTTCAGTTTTGTCAAAGGTGCCGTATTTGTTGATGCGGGAAATATTTGGCTGATGAACAAAAATCCGGATAAACCCGGTGCCGAATTCACTAAAAAGTTTATAGATCAAATGGCGGTAGGAACCGGAATCGGACTTCGGTTTGATCTTTCGTTTTTACTATTGCGAACCGATTTTGCATTTCCCATCCGAAAGCCTTATTTGGGAGACGGCAGTCGCTGGGTGTTAGATCAAATAGACTTTGGCAGTGGTTCTTGGCGAAAAGAAAATTTGGTGTTTAATTTAGCGATTGGTTATCCTTTTTAAAATATGTTCTTGCCAAATGGCTAACTTCTTTTCAAAAGACATACCAGCATTCGCCGGGCTCGTGGAAGGCAAAGTCACCATTGTATATATATGTTCTGTTTGAACATATCGATTAAAGAAATGAGCCGCTTTTTGTCCGTTGAAATAGATATTCGTAATGTTGGGATGAACTTTTAGAAAGGTTACAAAATCATTTGGAACTTCTTTGACAATCGCACTGTCTAAACTGCCTTGTCGTTCACAAGCTTGTAAAACATCCCATAGCGCCATATTATTTTGAAGTAATAGATTTTTCTTTGTCTCATAATCTGTTGAAAAAGGTTGCTGGCAAATGTTGAATAAGAACTTCCAAAAGTGATTCCTTGGATGTCCGTAATATTCCTTGGCACGCAACGAAGCTTCACCGGGCATAGTCCCCAATATCAATATTTTGGCTGTTGGAGATGAGATAGAAGGGAAAGCGTAAATTTTCATATTATCTTAACACGTTTTGCAAGACTGCTGCTAATCTCACACTGGCTTTGGCAATTTGCTTTTTTACGATAATTGCGCTGTTGTCAACATACTTTTGGGAAACTTTAGGTTTCTCAAAAGCATAACATTGACCAAGCAAACTATTAGACTCTTGTGCCCAAGTTATAACATTAATTTTTTGGAGATTGCTCAGTTCTGCTTTGGAGAATGGGTTAGCCGAAAGGCAATCTTTAAGGTTAATTTTTTTATGTCTGATAATGCCGCTGTCCCAAAAGGCGTGTAAGTTGGTTCCTTGGTTTTTATAATTGAGCTGTGTTTTATTACCGCCTTTGTCATAGCCATAACCCACATGCAACGGTTGGTGAATATCGCCGATTAAGTGAAACAAGAACAACAATTTAGTTTTGATTTGGGCTTTACTGAGTTGCTTTTTGTTTTGTAACTCACGGATGGTTTTATCTAAAATAGACAGGATGTTATTGCCTTTTTTGAGTGTCACTTTTTCGCCTTGGCTAAAATTGACATAATGATAGGTTTTCATATAACCATAACCCGGTTTTTGGCTCACTTCATCCATCCAAGTAGCGGCTTGTTGTATGGTCATGCCGTCTAAATAGAATAGTACTTTTTTTTGGGTTGCAACATCAAGTTGTTTAAAAGCGGCTTCCGCCACCATAATATGTCCTTTTTTGCCCCAAGCAAAGGTATCGTTTTTACTGAATAGCATTAAGAAAAGTAAGATGGTTAGGCGCTTCATAGGTTTAATTCTGGTAAGGACAAAGATAGGTTTTTGTGTTGATTTGGTAATTAGCAATTAAGGAAAAGGGATAAGACAATATGTATTTCTTATTGTAATCATGTAAATATTCAATTGGATTGTATAATAATGTACCGGGTATATTACCCGAAATTTGTAAAGTATCAAAATCATAATTATCAAGTAAGTAACCAACCAATATATTATGCCGACAGCCATACAACAGTTACCGTTTTATGCAAAATTTGCTTTTATACTCATCATATTAATAGCCCTAGGTTTTTTGTTTTATATCGGACAAAGTATAATTAACCCTTTGTTGCTAGCATTGTTGTTTGCCATCTTACTCAGACCGGTTACGGCTTTTTTAAGTAATAAACTTCACCTGCCTAATGTGTTGGCATCACTAATCAGTGTTATGCTTTTCTCTTTAATTTTTATTGCCATTTTTTATTTTATTACCATTCAGGTGGCTGATATGGCCGATGATTGGGGCAAGATTAAAAGTAATCTAAACATCCATTATCGCAATATTCAATCGTATGTTACAGAGACTTTCAATTTCAGTAAAAGAGAGCAAGACGCCATTGTTAGTGATGCCACCAGTAGTACAGCCAGTAGCGGGAAACAAATTATTGGGATTACATTAATTACTTTTACCGATGCTTTATTGAATTTGGTGTTGATTCCGATTTACATGTTTTTATTCCTTTTATACAGAACCCATTTTACCAAATTCTTCTCTAAATTGTTTCATATCAAATACCACGGAATTCTTCAGGATGTTATCACCACAATTAAGATTTCGGTACAAAGTTATATTTTAGGACTGTTGATAGAATTGGTAATTGTATCCGGTCTTACAACAGTTGGATTATTATTTCTCGGGGTTGAATATGCTATTTTATTAGGGGTTATCACCGGTCTTTTAAACTTAATCCCCTACATAGGAATTCTCATAGCCGGTCTTTTAACCATCATAGCCTCGCTGACAGGATCAAGTGACCTGTCTGTTATTATTGGAATAGTTGTAGTGAATATTGTAGTGCAATTTATAGACAATAATTTGTTGGTGCCGTGGATTATTAGTTCTAAAGTTGAAATTAATCCGATTGCTTCTATTGTTGGAATTATCATTGGCGGAGCACTCTGCGGAATTTCAGGAATGTTTTTAGCGATTCCATTAATGGCGATGATGAAAGTAATTTTTGACAGGGTAGAATCGCTAGAGGCTTGGGGATATCTTTTAAGTGATGATTTGCCTAGGTCTTTCAAATGGAAGCGGAGACCGGTGCCGAAAGAGTAGTTTTATTATGAAAAAGTAAAGCCACTAGATTCCAGATAGTTATCGGGAGTCGAAGGGTTTTGTTGTTTTGGAGGGAATAGGGATAGGTTATATTTCAACTTATAACTCATAACTCATAACTTCTATCTTTAAACTACCCCAACTCAAAACTAGTAATCCCAAACACCTTTTCAATAGCTGTTTTTGGGGGCTTGCCATAATACATTCGAGCGCATTCAAAGACATAAGAGGCTTGGTATTGTTTGATTAAATTTACAGCCGCTTCATTGCAAACCGGAATGTCTAAATAAACCGGTTCGTCAATAGCTTCAGTAAGACAACGCTCGTAAAGTGCCTTCGCCACCGTTTCATTTTCGGCAAATAGCGGCCCAATTTTATAACCGGTTTGGCACTGTCTTATTACGGCAAAGCCATGTAAATTGTCGTTTTCACTATACTTAAAAGCTTTAGCATTAGAAGCCTTAAGCCAATGTGATAAAAAGTTAGAACGCGCCACCCCAAAACATTCCAAATCTAAAGCACTGATGGCATCAAAATCATTTTTAGTAACCATTTGAACCAATGGATTCATAGGATAGGCACTTCCCGTTTTTTCATAACGTTCGTCGCGATAAGCGATTTCAAAACCACCTTTTTGGTAAAACGGTTGCATCGCCACAACGCCATCCATACCAATAGTTGCGCCTTTTTGCAAACGAGAAAGCAAAGTGTCTCGGCGTTGTTGCCAAAGTGTCCGACCAATACCTTTCGACCTATAATCGGGATGAACAATAAAGAAACCCATGAAGCCAAACTGTCCGTTATAAGAAACTATAGAGCCGCCACCAATAAGTTTTTCATTCTCGAAATAGCCATAAAAACCATCAGGATCGCTCGCCCAAAATATCTCAGCATCTTGCAATCCGGGATTCCATCTTTCTAAAGCAGCCCAATGAACTAGAGTTTTAAACTCATCAAAAGTCAAAGGTTTGAAAGATAAAGCATCGGTGTTCATATATTCTAATCAAAGAATATAAAGTTAAACATTTTTATTATCGGTTAGTAAACTATTGCCTAATGCCTATTACTTATTGCCTATTTTAACCATCTTATACGAAAACCCTTGATCGTTATCGCCTAAAACTTGAACAAATAGTGTCTTATCATCAAGTTTGGTGTATTGTATTTTTTTAGGAAAGTCGTGGCTTAGGTTTTCAAAGGAGAATTTGTTTTTAACAGTTGTATTCAATACAAAATCAATTGGTTTTCCCTCATTTTGGTCTAGTACTGTGGCAGTATAAATGGTTTTATCGCCTAATGTTTTGATGGCTAAATTTTCAGTAGTCATTTTTTTTTCGCCTCTTATTGTATAAGAGCTGCCTTTTAATTCTTGGTCATTTACGACTTCCCAACTTTCATAGTTCTCTTTGGTTTCCATTTTCCAAGTGCCTTGCAGAAAGCTGAGTTTGGATGTTTCCTCTTTTTGGGTAAAAGAAAAAAGGGTCAAAATGGTAAGCAAGCTAATGATGGTTTTCATAATGTTTGTTTTAAAATTAGAAGACAAAGATGCGCGTTCTATTACTGTCAAAATTGTAAAAACGCGACAACTCATTCGCTTTCTGTAAACAGGTTAGACAGTTTTAAATTTTCAGCATAAAACTCCTTCGGACTGACACCGGTAAACTCTCTAAATTCTTTTATAAAATGGGCTTGGTCATAATAATGGTTGTCAAGAGCAATTTCGGTAAAACTTTTGAAATCATTCTTTAAGACCATTTTTAAGGTAGTTTGTAGTCTTACGATTTTCGCCAATTGCTTTGGACTAACACCAATTACCGAGGCAAACTTTCGCTCCAACATTCTTCGGTTGATTTTCATACTCTCTGATAATTCATCAATAGACAATTGCCCTTTCAATTCCAACATCATCGCAACGCTGTCTTTGATGGTTTTATCAATTTGTTTGGCATTCTTTAAGGCATTTAGTAAAAAATCTTCGGCTATTTGAATTTGCTCTTCAGTAGTAGTGACTTCAAGTATTTTATGTTGTAAAATCATTCCGGCTTCGCCAAATAGTTCTTCCAAAGGAACAGCTCGGTTTTCCATATTGCTAATCGGAATAGGAGCAAAAGGCGTAAACCCATCCGCCTGAAAACGAATAGCAAAGATGTTTGTTTCTCCTGTTGGTTCAATATACAATGGCTTGGTAATTTGTCCAAACACAAAGCATTTGGGTTGAATAATATAGTTGTCTCCTTTTATGTATTGTTTGTACAAATCACCATGGTGAAAAATCATTTCCATACAGCCATCAGGAACGATACGTTGTTTTTCGGGTTTGTCTTCTGGTGGAGATTTTAATGTCCAATAGCAATTAATAAAGTCCGATAAAGCCGAATGGGGTTCAAAAGTTTGATAAATCATACATTATTATTTGCTTGGCTAAAATTAATTAAAGTTTGAATAGATTTACGTTTTTAGTTCCTGAAATTACTAAATTATAAAACAAAAAACTCCGAGTTTCCCCGGAGCTTATTGTACTGTAAACTGTGACTGCGACTGAAAATTAAACCTTAACTGTCCATCCGAAAGTATCGTCAGCCAATTTGTATTGAATTTTAGTCAGTTTGTCTTTTAATTCTGTGGCGAATGAATTTTCTAATTTAGGTAACTCATAGTACACCTCTTTGTATTGGAATCCGACAATAGGATTAACTACCGCAGCGGTTCCTGCACCAAAAATTTCTTTTAAACTTCCGTCTTTGGCAGCGTTTACCAATTCTTCTACCAATACCGAACGAACTTCTACTTTAATACCTTCACGTTTCGCCAAGTCGATTAAGCTTTTGCGCGTTACACCATCCAAAATTCTTTCGCTGGTTGGTGCGGTATATAATGTATCATTGATTCTGAAGAAAACATTCATAGTTCCGGCTTCTTCCAATTTGGTATGCGTGGCATCATCTGTCCAAATGATTTGTTGGAATCCTTTTTCCTGAGCTAATTTTTGAGGATAGAATTGTGCCGAATAATTTCCGGCCGCTTTGGCTGCTCCAATTCCGCCATTGGCAGCGCGACTGAAATGTTCTGCAATGATTACTTTCACTTCGCCCGAATAATACGAACGGGCTGGCGATAAGATAATCATAAATCGATATTGAGTTGAAGGTTGTGCAATAACGCCCGAACCAATCGCAATCATAAAAGGTCTGATGTATAAAGTGTTGCCTAAGCCTTTCTTAACCCAGTCTCTTTCTAAATCTAGAATCGCATTCAAACCACCA
Organism: Flavobacterium sp.; assembly: GCF_046293665.1. Taxonomy (GTDB): domain Bacteria; phylum Bacteroidota; class Bacteroidia; order Flavobacteriales; family Flavobacteriaceae; genus Flavobacterium. The sequence goes on along the minus strand of NZ_JBKBOL010000004.1, from coordinate 101,790 downwards.
ATGAAGATGTTTTCAGGCACTTCAGGCATCGCCATTCTTTTAGCCGATTTGTTAAAACGATGTAAGTTTTCATCCGGTCTGAACAACCATACGTCGTCATTTTCGTCTTTGTATGCTTTCATGCCTTCAAAGATTGCTTGGCCATAATGAAACACTTTAGCTGAAGGATCAATTAAGAAGGGTTCGTAAGGTTTGATAATCGGTTTTTGCCACTGTCCTTCTCTAAAATCACAGATTAACATGTGGTCGGTAAAAGTATTTCCGAAGGCAAGGTTTTCAAAATCGACATCACTAATTTTAGAAGCAGAAGCTCTAACTATATCGATTTCGGAAGGTGTTTTTAACATCATTTAGTGATAGGTTTTGTGAGGAAAAACGATTTAATTTACTGAAAATCAAAACTTTGTGTGATTTGCCTCGAAATTATAAGTTGTGTTGTTAGTTTTTTGTAAAACTAATAAAAAAATATTAGTCATTAACACCCTAAAAAAATATTGAATGCTTTTTCGCAAATTCTCTTTTAGCAGTTATTTTTTGTCTTAATTTTTCATTAAATATTCAATTTATTTGACATTATATTATGTGAATTTGTTAATTGGATTACTTTTGTAATTCTAAAACAGATAAACATGAAAAAAATAAACTTATTCCTGATCGCCATTGTATTATTTGTAGGAAGCAATGCCATGGCACAAACAAAATCTAAAACACCTACCAAAGTATTTGATGCTAAAGATTATGCTTTATTTGGTGAAAAATTTAATGTAACTAAGATTTTGACCAAAGACCAAATGCTTAAAAAGTACAAGAATCTAAAAAAAGGCGACACCATCACAGTACAATTTCAATCTAATATTAAATCAGTTTGTAAAAAGAAAGGTTGTTGGATGAAAATGGAATTGGCCGGTGATGATAATTCTTTTGTAAAATTTAAAGATTATGCTTTCTTCGTTCCTTTGAATGCTGACAATAGTAATGCAATCGTTAGTGGTAAGGCGTTTGTAGATGTAGTTTCAGTAGAAGAGTTAAAGCATTATGCCAAAGACGGCGGAAAATCTGCAGCAGAAATTGCTAAAATTACCAAGCCCGAAGTTACTTACTCTTTTATGGCTGATGGTGTTTACATCAAAAAATAAATATTGATGAAAAAAGTTGTTGTTGTAATTTTAGTGTTGCTTTTTTTAGCTTTATCTGTCATCTCTTGTCAAAAAAAGGACGATAAAGTAGTTGAAGAAAAATGCGAGCCTAAAACCGAAAAGAAGTTGGAAATGTACCAAATGTCTGAAATGGCCGCTTTGATGGAGCAAATGTATGTAGACAACAAAAGATTAAAAGAACGCATTCAAAAAGGCGATACCATTGGTCAGTTTCCGCAACATTTTATGAGAATTCATGAAGCTGTTATGACTGATGAAACCGATAACGATGCTTTTTTCAAAGAGCAAGCCGGAAAGTTTATCAAAGCTCAGGAAATGATTTATAAAGATCCGAAGAACGCCAAAGAGCATTTTAATAAAGGAGTTGATGCTTGTATTCAATGTCACCAACAAAAATGTGGCGGACCGATACCGAGGATTAAAAAATTATACATCAAAGAATAATTTTGAAACGCGAAATTATTCAAACCCAAGATGGTTCAACCACCATACATTTACCGGAATGGAATGAAAGTTATCATTCGAAACACGGAGCAATCCAAGAAGCCTATCATGTATTTATAAAGAATGGTCTTTCCCTAAAAAAGGAAAAGACCATTTCCATTTTAGAGATAGGTTTCGGTACCGGATTGAACGCATTTATCACTTATTTGCATGCCAAAAGAAACACCAATCAAACAATAAATTATGTTGGCGTTGAAGCTTATCCGGTTGCTTTGGAAGAAGCTTTGCAGATGAATTATGCCCAAGAAATTGATGAAAATGAGCATCAAGTTTTTGAACTTTTACACCAATCGAGTTGGGAAAAAGCGAACCCAATTTCAACTGATTTTACGTTAACCAAGCGCAAGCAGTTTTTTCAAGATATCAAGGACAGCAATGCTTTCGACTTGATTTACTTCGATGCTTTCGGTTTCAGAGTACAACCTGAATTGTGGTCGGAAGCGATATTTAAGTCTATGTACGAAGCTTTAAAACCTAATGGTGTATTGGTTACTTATGCTTGTCGAACCTCAATTAAAAACGCTATGTTATCGGCAGGATTTTCTGTAGAAAAGTTGCCGGGCGCTCCGGGCAAAAGAGAAATGTTGCGCGCTACTAAAGGTGTTCTGAAAAATTAACTTTTTTTGTGGTTATTTTTAACTACAATTTTTTCTACCGATATTTTTTTTTCTATAAATTTGATAAAACAATTATTCGTTCTTATCTAATTCCTAAACCTAAAAAATTTAATCCGCTCTATGTCTAAAACAATGTTAGACCACACTAAGTCGGTGTTAAAAAGAGTAAGTTTTGATGTTGGCCTTTTTGGCAAAGAACTTGCAAAAGCATATAAGTTCTTATTACCATACGAACTGGAAGAGTTGACCAATTGGTTGCTGAAATTTACCGAAGAAAAGCCGGAACTTAGACAATGTATCTTAAATGTTAAATAATAAAAACTAAAAGGAATTTAAACGGTTCCTTTTTTTATGTTTAATCGTAATTATAGTAAGATAAAACATATTTAAAATCACAAAAAATGCATTTCATCGATTATTAAAGTAATTAAACGATAGTTTTTAACATTTTTTGTGGGATAAAAACATTTTTTATTTTACTTTTACTAAACGTTCTTACAATAAGATAACCCCAAATCTTAATTATTATGCCTAGAATGATCTACGATTACACTAAATCTGTACTCGAGCGAGTAAGTTTTGACCCGATACTTTTCGCTAAGGAATTAAAAAAAGCCGTAAAAAATTTGCTGCCTTATGAAATCGAACAATTAAAAAAATGGCTTCATTTTTTTACCAATGAGCATCCCGAGTTAAAAGATTGTTTAACTGTAGTTAGTTAACAGAAAAAAAATAAGGAGTTGGTGCAACAGCTCCTTATTTTTTTTGTATCGGACTGATGATTTCTACATTTTGAAAAGTAATGGCGCCTTTGATTACGCCTGAAATTGTGGAACGCAATGCATCAATGATGTGAATTTTCAACTCGTTTTTCGGAAAAATTAGGCTTACTTCTCGTGCCGGTTTTGGTTCAACAAAGTGTTTCAGCTTTAAGGCATCTTTGGCTGGTAAGTCTAATGTATGTAAATAGGGAAGCAATGTTGTTCCCAATCCTTCATCGGCTAGTTTTATAAGTGTTTCAAAGCTTCCGCTTTCTATTTGAAAATGACTTTTTTCTTCGTTGTTCAAGTTTTTACACAAGTTCAAAATACCATCCCTAAAACAATGCCCATCTTGCAATAACAGAATTTCATTTACATTCAAATCGCTAACCTCAATTTCCTTTTTGTGAAACGATTGGTGATTTTCCGGTATGTAAGCCACAAAGGGTTCGTAGTACAGTACAATCTCTTTAATTTTTTCATCTTCTAAAGGCGTAACCGCTATCGCGGCATCTAAATGACCATTCTTCAATTTGGTAATAATTTCAGCCGTATTTAACTCTTCGATGATGAGCTTAACTTTTGGGTATTTTTTGATGAAATTATTTAAGAACATTGGTAACAAAGTGGGCATCACGGTTGGAATAATGGCCAAACGAAATTCGCCTCCAATAAATCCTTTTTGTTGGTCTACAATATCCTGAATTCTATCAGCTTCGTTGACAATATTTTTCGACTGATTGACTATTTTTTGTCCAATTTCAGTCAGTTGGATTGGTTTTTTGGTTCGGTCAAAAATCTGTACCGCTAATTCCTCTTCAATCTTCTGAATTTGCATACTCAATGTGGGTTGTGTCACAAAACATTTTTCGGCAGCCAAAGTGAAATTTTTGTGTTCAGCAACTGCTAAAACATATTTAAGTTGGGTAATAGTCATAATATAGTAAAATTTGATGCAAAGATAAAAACTATCAATTTAACTTATAGTATTGAAGCGCTGTTTTTTATAAATTTGAGATATAAATCTTTGTTAAAATTTCAATAATGGCTTTTAAAAAGCAGGTTGAATAGCTATTTTTGCGATATGAAGTTCATAGCATCACTAATACTAATTTTATTCGTGGCTTTTCTTTCAACACCCACTGTGGTAACGTTGATTAAGAAAAGTACAGATATTTCAGTGTTTTATAGTTTTGCTGAAGAAGAAATTCACAAGGATATCAAGGAAGTTAAGGGTTTGAAACAATGTTTTGACTATCCTTTTACAGAACTTCAGTTGCATCCAAATTCTAAAATTATTTCCGAGAACTTGTCGCGTCATGACAATACTACTGAGGAAATATTCTCTCCACCGCCCGAGTTGATTTAATACAGCCGTTTTGGTTTTGCATACGCGAAACTTTTGTGTATTAAATTAATTTATAGGTATGAAAAAAATCAATCTTTTTGCCAACCTTAAAGCTGATTTCGCATCAGGTTTAGTGGTTTTTTTGGTGGCGTTGCCATTGTGTTTAGGTATTGCACTGGCTTCGGGCGCACCATTATTTTCGGGTATTATTGCAGGTGTTGTGGGCGGTATTGTAGTAGGTTATTTAAGCCAATCTCATTTAAGTGTATCCGGACCCGCAGCAGGATTAACTGCTATAGTGTTGACCGCGATTTCTGATTTAGGTGCTTTTGATATTTTCCTTTTGGCGGTTTTGATTGCCGGAGTTATGCAATTAGCCCTAGGTTTTATTAAAGCAGGAAGTATTTCGAATTATTTTCCAACCAATGTTATCGAGGGAATGTTGGCCGGTATTGGGGTAATTATTATTTTAAAGCAAATTCCTCATGCTTTTGGTTACGATAAGGATTATGAAGGCGATGAATCCTTCATACAACCTGATGGTCAAAATACCTTTACCGAAATATTTGGTGTTTTAGACCACATACAATTAGGTTCCTTAGTCATTACATTAGTGTCATTGGCCATCTTGATTTCTTGGAACAAGGTTAAGTTTTTAAAGAAATTGAAGTTGGTTCCGGCTGCTTTGGTAGCTGTTATTGTTGGGATTTTATTAAATGAATTTTTTATTCAATCGGGAAGTAGTTTGGTAATAACTAAGGAACATTTAGTGTCATTGCCGGTACCAACCTCTTTAGCAGAATTCAAAGACATACTAGTTTTTCCTGATTTTACTGCCCTATCCAATAGTAAAGTTTGGATTGTTGCTGTTACCATTGCAGTAGTGGCCTCTATTGAAACTTTGTTGTGTATTGAAGCTTCTGACAGAATGGATGTTCAAAAAAGATATACAGATACTAACGTAGAATTGAAAGCACAAGGAGTTGGAAATATCATCAGTTCATTATTGGGCGGTTTACCAATGACTTCTGTAGTGGTAAGAACTTCGGCTAATGCTGCAGCCGGAGCGAAATCAAAAATGTCAGCCATCATTCACGGTGCTTTGTTACTATTAAGTGTTTTGACCATTCCTTTTCTATTGAATAAAATACCTTTGGCTACTTTGGCGGCGGTATTGCTTTTGGTAGGCTATAAACTAGCCAATCCTAAAACAATTAAACATTTTTGGGAGAAAGGAAAGTACCAATTTGTTCCTTTCATCGCAACTTTTGTTGGGGTAGTGGTAACCGATTTGCTTAAAGGTGTTGCTTTGGGAATTGTCATCAGTATCATTTTTGTATTGAAAGGCAACCTCAAACGCGCTTACAGTTTCAGAAAAGAGGAATATGCCGATGGCGATGTGATTCACATTGATTTGGCCCAAGAAGTTTCCTTTTTGAACAAAGCGGCCATAAAATCGACCTTAAATGATTTGCCGGAGAATTCGAAAGTAATCATCAATGCTACAGATACCGTTTATATTGCTCATGATGTTCTCGATTTGATTAAAGAATTTAAAACCATCAGGGCTAAAGAAGAAAATATTAAGTTAAAATTGGTGGGATTTAAAAAGGCTTATCAGCTTGAAAATAGCGAAGGCTTTAAGAATACCGTTACTGTTGAACAAAAATATGACGCCATGAAACGTAAAATGGTGGATTTAGATAAATAAAAATTTATAAAGAAACATGAAAACATTAAATAAAGAATTACAGGCATCAATCTCTCCTAGACAAGCACTTGAAATATTAAAAAACGGGAATAACCGTTTTGTGTCTAATTTACAAGCACACCGTAACTTGCTTGAGCAAGTAAATGATACGCGCGACGGGCAATGGCCTTTTGCTACTATCTTGAGTTGCATTGACAGTAGAACTTCGGCTGAACTTATTTTCGACCAAGGTTTAGGAGACATTTTCTCGGTGCGTATCGCCGGAAATATTGTAAACACAGATATCTTGGGTAGTATGGAATTCGCTTGTAAAGTAGCCGGTTCCAAATTGATTGTAGTATTGGGTCACTCTAAATGTGGTGCTGTGAAAGGTGCATGCGACCATGTAGAAATGGGGAATCTGACAGAGCTACTTTCTAAAATACAACCTGCGGTTTATCAGGAAAAGGAAACTCAGGATAACCGAAACGCTTCTAATCCTTCATTTGTAGAGAATGTAGCAGAAATCAATGTGAAGCGCAATGTTAAGAATATCATTGAGCGTAGTTTCATTCTTGAACAAATGATCGAAAAAGGGGAAATTGGTATAGTAGGAGCTATGCACAATATTGAAACCGGTGAAGTGGTATTCTATGAAGACAGCTTGTACATTAAGGATGAATTCAATCCTGATTTCTCTGTGGCAGAATTGAGACATTAATAAATTAATAACATCGGCTTCAATCTCAACAGCAGGTGTGTATTATTTATTACATTTGAGACAAATTTAAGAAATGGACGATTTTTATAAAAAAATACTCGATAACAACAAAAAATGGGTGGAAACACAACTGGCCATCGACAAAGATTATTTCAAAGATCTTTCTAAAGGCCAAAACCCACCGCTTTTGTGGATAGGTTGTTCTGATAGCCGCGTGCCGGCCAACGAAATTATCGGAGCCAAACCCGGTGAAGTTTTTGTACACAGAAACATTGCCAATATGGTCATCCACAGCGATATGAATATGTTGAGTGTATTAGATTATGCCGTCAATGTCTTAAAAGTAAAGCATATTATTGTCTGCGGACATTATGGTTGCGGTGGTGTCAAAGCGGCCATGAGCAACCAATCTATAGGCTTAATTGACAACTGGATCAGACACATCAAAGACATCTATCGTTTGCATGAACATTACCTCAATGCCATTAAAGACGAAGAAGAGCGTTTCAACAAGTTTGTTGAAATCAATGCCCAAGAGCAAGTCTTTGATTTGGCTAAAACTTCCATTGTTCAAAGTGCTTGGAAAAATGGTCAGGAACTAACTTTACACGGTTGGGCTTACGGTTTAAATTCAGGTTATGTAACCGATTTAGACGTCAATATGAGTTCCAATGAAGACCTTGATGAAGTATACCGCTTAAAATTTACAAATTAAAATACCTTAAATTAATTTAATACCTTTAAAAAGCAATCCGGAAACGGGTTGCTTTTTTTAATCCTCAATGTTTTCATTAAAGGCCGAAGGCATCATTTGCGGGATAAATTTAATCAATATCGGTAGGAGTAAACCACCGCCGGGCAAAAGAAAAATAGTCAATGACGGTATGCTTTTGCAAATGTCAAGCAGTTGTTTTTTGATCTTTTTCTTTTCTTCTTTGTCTAAATCTTTGTGGGTAGATTTGGCCAATAACTGCATCAATTCTTTACTCTGCGAAATCTCTTTCAGCAACCTCGATTTGTTTCGGTTAATCAAAACCACCACACTTTCGGTAGTTTGATCATAAAAATGTTTCACCGGATTAGAAAAGTTGAAATACGGAATTTCCTTTTTATACTTTACAATAAAGTCATTGATAAAGTGTATGCTTTTCAAGATAAAATCATCCGTGACATTGATGGTTTCACCCAATTTAAACAGAAAATACCGTTCTTCATTTTCTACTTTTTCATCGCTCCATAAACTAATGCCGGCCAAATCAATGACATAGTATTTTTCCAAGTCATTAGAAAGATAACTCAAGTCTAAACCATCAATTGAAGTTGGGGTAGTTGTGCCAAATTTATTGTAACGCACCGACGACTCAAACAGCTTCGCCAACAAATCATCGTGTGGTGAAATGCCCGTTTTGGCTTTTAGTGAAATCGATATTATACTGATAACAATATCTTCTATTTTGTTTGAATATTTCTCGGGAACGCTGCCCTTTTCAAGGTGTTGTTTGAAAGCCAAGACATCTATAAACAATAACGCATTGGTAATCACATGCGAAAAGTTTTTGCTGAATAAGTCCTCATTGGTTTGCACGCGATCGTGAATGATTTTCTCCAACTTGCTCGACACCGAACTCGATTCCAACATCTTTTTTAACGGATTGAATCCTTTGGGAATCATCGAGTGGTAAAAGGAAACGGCTTCGCCTATAAAATCTTCGACGTCATTTTTTTGCTTCACCAAACGGTACATTTGATAAAGTGTGTTGAGCATCCCAATTTTAGACAACTCTTGAGGCAATCGGTCTTTGGTTTCAATTGAAATCGACGCATCAAAACCAACGACATGACCAAAAATAAACCCGGTAGTTCTGGTTCTCACATAGAAATCGGTTTCGCTTTGAGGAAACGAATGGGCTACCTGATTTTGCTCAACAAAAAACTTGTCTATCCAACCGTGAACTGAAGGGTTAATCATTTTAAAAACGTATTATGGGCACAAAACTAAATCATTTTTGTTGGTGATAAGTAATGATTTTGTTACCAAATTTAAAAAGTGCCACGCGATTTGATATTTTGTTCGCAAAGCGAAATAATTTCGGCAATTCTGGATTGTCGGGTTGCTTCTCGTTTGGCCTGATTCAACCAATACAAATAGCTTTTTCGATAGGATGGACTGAACCGGTTAAAATTATCCAAAGCCTTTGGATTTTGTTCAAAAGCACCGGCTAAGTCCTCGGGCATCACACCGTTTTCTACCGCATCTAATGATTCCCAAGATCCGTTTTGTTTGGCGATTTCAATTTTACGCAGCCCACTTTCGTGCATTAAATTCTCAGCGATGAGTTTCTCGATATAGGTTTTGTTGAGTTTGCTCCAAACACTTTTGTCTTTGCGTGGCGTAAACATTTGGCGTCGTCGTTCGTCGTCTATTCTCTTTACGGTAGAATCTATCCAGCCATAGCAAATGGCTACTTGCACTGCCTCTTCCCAACGCATGCTTTCTTCTTTGCTGGTTACTTTGTAAAAAATCAAATAAACACCCGATGACGAATGGTGGTTTTCGTGCAACCAATCGCGCCATTCTCTGGCATTTTTGAAGTATAAATGATCTTTTTCTTCCAAAGGCTGTTATTTTATGATAGCAGAACAAGCCAATCTCGCACCGGCATTTCCGGTAGGCTGGGTCACATAATCATCGGCTTTTTCGTGAACAATCACGGCTTTTCCTATGATATCTCTGGTTTCATCGCCACAACCCACGCACCATTCTTTAGTTTTGAACAATACAGTTCCATTCCCATCCGCTCCGACATAAAAATTATCCATATCGCCCTTGTGATGTTCATAATCTGTCCAACGACCGTGTTTTTTAAAGGTTGGGTTCCAATGGCCTCCGGTTGAAGTGGCATCAGCCGCAGAACAATCCGATTTTTCGTGAATGTGAATGGCATGCTCGCCTTGCTTTAACCCTGAGAAATTGGCAGTAAAAGTAACTTCTCCGTCTTTTTCAACAAAACTGGCAGTACCTTTTACATTGCTCCCGCTTTTAGATTGAAAAGTAATGGTAACTGATTTGCTTTTTTCTTTTGAAGACGAACTTTTACAACTAAATACTATCAACCCAATGGCTATGATTCCTAAGACTATTTTTTTCATGACTAATTGCTTTTTTAGATTTATAAAAGTACACAATTCAACCAAGGAATTCCTTTAAATTAGGTTAAAGTTTATTTGGTTTTTTCGCCTACGAAATAATCATTTTGTGATTTAAACAACACATTAAATGTGGTTAAGGTGCCGTAAATTCGGGTGATGTATTGTTGTAATTCTACTTTTTCTATTTCTTCTAAGTTACTGGCATTGATTTTTTGTTCCATTACCCTAAGTCGGTCACGAAGCATTACTATTTTGTGGAAAAACACATCAATCGGTACATCCTTAGGGGCTAATCCTGCTTGTCCGGGCGTGAGTTTCATATTCCCGCCTTTCCATTTGTCGCCTATGGCAACCGGTTCGCCTAAGCCGTTCCATTTTTTTAAGATGGATAATAAACTTTGTTCCACATCGTAAAAACTAACGGTGTCTACTTCGTTTTCGGCGTGTTCAATGACTTCAAATTCGCTGTCGATGGCTATGGTTTCTAATCCGTTTTCTATAAAGGTCACCCAATATTCTTTAGAGGATACATTGGTTACTACGCCTTTACCAAATTCGGCGTGATTGATTCTGGAGCCTATTCCCAATAGTTTCATATTTGTAATTTATGGTTTATGGCACTAAAATAGTAAATTGTAAGGAAAAAAAAATGCCGCTTTATTACAAAGTGGCATTTAGGTTTTTTCGGATTAGGTTGATTTTTTATCATGATTGATAATTATAAGGCTAAAATGATTTCGGCAAACTTGTCTTTAGTAACCGGTTTTATGATGTAATCGCTAACGGCACTTATTTTTTTCGCTTTCATAATGTCATGCGGTGAAATAGAAGAAGAGCAAATGTAAATGACAATTTTTTTAACATTACTTGACTTTAATGAAGTGAATTCGTCCAAAAACTGCCAACCGTCCATGATGGGCATCGAAAGGTCAAGAAATATTATTTCCGGTAGTTTGTATTGTGAATTCAAATTGTCTTTTAGGTAGTTTAAAGCGTCCAATCCGTTATTGAATACTTTCACTTCTTTGACATGATTTGTTTTTTCAATAATTTTTTTGGTGATAAAAATGAATGTGTCATCATCATCAACCAAGGCTAATAGTTCTATTTGTTTCATGATATTTGGGGTTTAAATTTTATGTAAAAAGTACTTCCTTTGTTCGGTGTACTGTCAATCCAGATATGGCCTCCCATGGCTTCCACTTGAGTTTTGGTCATAAACAAACCAAAACCTCTTGCGTCAGGATGTTTGTGAAATACTTTGCGAATTTTAAACATATTGTGTTTGTGTAAATCCAAATCAATGCCTAAGCCATTATCGGCAACAGCAAGCACAATTTCATTATCTTCATAATAGGTTTTTATTTTAATACTGACATTTCTGTCGGGCGATTTATATTTTAAAGCATTGCTGATTAAATTAGTAAAAATACTATCAATATAGCGTTGAGGATAAAATAGTGTCCCAACTTCATTAAAGTCGATAGCAATCTTGGCTTTGTATTGTTTGATTTGTGTCTCAAATCCAATTAAAATTTTGTCTAAGGTTTCTTTTAAATCAATTTTTGTTGATTCAACGGCAGCGTCTTGTCTTATTTGTAGTGATTCTACTAATTCATCTAAAATACCGTTAAGATGATTGATAACCGGTTGGACTCTTCCCAGAACTTCAGATTTTTCACTTTCTGTGTCACAGGTTTCCATGTAATCCAGAAGCATTGAAATATTGACCAATGGCGCTCTTAGGTTATGGGATACGATGTTACAGAAATCTACCAACTGTTTGTTTTGGTATTCTGTATTGATTAACATTTTGGCTATTTTTTCTTCTCCTCTTTTTCTTTCGGATATATCAGAACGAATGGCTACATATTGATAGGGCTTTCCCTGATCGTTTAAAAAAGGGACAATAGTAGTGTCAACCCAATAAGCGGTTCCGTCTTTGGCTCTGTTTTTTAACTCGCCTTTCCATACTTTACCTTTACCTATGGTTTTCCATAATTCCTGAATGAATTTTTGCGGATGATATGCCGAGTTAATAATTCGGTGGTCTTGACCTAAAAGTTCTTCACGATTGTATTTAGAGATTTTACAGAAATTATCGTTGACGTGAGTTATGATGCCTTTTTGATCGGTAATGGCAACGATGGATGATTCGTCCAAGGCATACTTGTAGTCTGATATTTCTTTTATTTTTTTTAATAATTCCTCTTCAGCATTTTTCCGTTCGGTTATGTCGGAACGAATGGCTACATATTGATACGGTTTTCCGCTTTCGTTTAGAAAGGGTACAATTGTGGTGTCAACCCAGTAAGCAGAACCGTCTTTAGCCCTGTTTTTTAGTTCGCCTTTCCAAATTTTGCCGTTTGCAATTGTGGTCCAAATACTTTTTATAAACTCCTTTGGATGATAACCTGAGTTAATTATTCTGTGGTCCTTCCCTAATAGTTCTTCACGAGAATATTTTGATATTTTACAGAAGTTATCATTGACATGGTTTATAATTCCTTTTTGGTCAGTAATAGCAATTATTGATGATTCATCGAGCGCATATTTGTAATCGGAGATTTCTTTAATCTTCCGAAGAAGTTCTTCTTCTTCTTTTTCTTTTTTGCTCATACCTATTTAAAGCTTTGTGAAATTTTTTAAATCATACCTAATTAATTTTAGAGGATATTTTCAAATTTAAGTAACTTTTTTCATCTATTTTTCTTTAATGTGTTAAAATTTTAACAATTGTTTGTTTTTATATTCAAACATTAAATCAATTGTATTGTATGGATAAAAAAGAAAAAGCTAATTTTCCTGTAGTGGAATTCTTGTCTTTGGTTAGGCGGTATGGTGTATTGGAAAAGTTACACCATTCAGATTTTGGTATACATTGTCAAAGAATTTGACCGATAAATGTAAGGCTGAAATTTATTAAATCTCAAATTTTATCAGCACTTTTCAGCGTATTTAGTCATAGTAATAAGTCAATTAACCAAACATTTCTTTAGCGGTTATTTTGTTTAATGGTTTCTCAATTAAATCTATAATTAATGGATTGAGCTCGACGCGATTAATATCAACCGGATCTATTGAAGAGGAAAGCATATAGATGTTGAATTGTTCTTTAATTGACTCCTCTAATGTTTTAAATTTCTCAATAAATTCCCATCCGCTCATCGTAGGCATGTTAATATCTAAAATAATCGTTGCCTTTTGGTTTGTTGCCTTTTGGAATATTTCTTCGATATACTCTAAGGCTAATTCAGGAATCATAAAAACCGTTACTTCTACTGCTTCAAAAGCTTTCCTCAATGCCATTTCAGTGAGAAAATTATTTTGGCGGTCATCGTCTACAATTATAAAGGATTTTGTTGTGGTTGTCATGGTTGTGCTTGTTTGTCAAAAACGATAGTGAATTCCGTTCCTTTGTTAGGCATGCTGGCAATACTGATTTTTCCTCCAATGGCTTCCACTTGGGTTTTTACCATAAACAAGCCTAAACCTTTGCCTTCTGTATGGGAGTGAAATCTTTTATACAATCCGAATATTTTACTACCATTAATCTTCAAGTCGATGCCTAAGCCATTGTCTTGAAAATGGATTGTTATTTTGTTGCCTTCTTTTTTACTTTTTATATTGATGATTGGACGTATATTGGGTTTACTATATTTGATACTGTTGCTTATCAAATTGTAAAATATGCTGTGCATATAACCCTTTAGTGACATGACTTTGTCTATTTCTGAAAAGTCAGCTTTGATAACTACATGATGTTTATCCATGATGTTTTCAATACTATTGGCTATATCATCAACTAATTTTGATAATGAAATCAGTTCTCTTTTATCATAGAAATCGCTTTTTATAGCCAGAATGGCATTGATATCTTTAATTATGGAGTCAAGTCCTTTTACGGAAGTTGCCATTCCGTTTAGCAATTGTTTTTGTTCCTCCGGAGTGTTTTCTTCGTCCAATAGGTTTTCGGTATAACCGATGATGTTGGCTGTTGGCGCTCTAAGATTGTGCGAGATGATATAGGTAAATTGCTCCAAATCGAGATTGCGTTGGATCAAGTCATAGGATAATTTTTCGCGTTCCAGTTCTGCTAATTTTCTTTCGGTTACATCTTGCAATATGCCGAATAGTCTCAACGGTTTTTGGTTTTGGTCAAAATCAAATTTCCATTCTGAATAAATGTAACGTATGGTACCGTCTTGCATTTTGATGCGGGCATTGAAAGAGCCTGCTTCAAATAATCTATTACTTTTTTCGAATATAGCTTTTGTAAATTCACGGTCATCGGGGTGAATCATCGATAAGAAAGCTTCAGCGGAGGGCAATATTTTCTCTTTGTTAAATCCACAGAGATTATAAAATTCATCTGACCAGTTATGAATGCCGGTGGCCAAACAAACTTCCCAATTACTAATGTGAGACAAGGCCTGAGCCTCTCTTAATCTTGCTTCACTTTGTATAAGGTTTTCTTCTGCTAATTTCCGCTGTGAAATGTTTGTATGAGAGACTACAATCATTGGAACATCGCTTTTAAATTTAATCGCTTTCATTCCAAACCATCTTGATTCATGAGGTGAATGGCAAGGGTATTCAAGATAAAAGTCATTTTCACGATCCTCTAAAATAGCAATCATTCCTTGTAAAACTTCATTAGCAAATTCATTACCGTCTTTGGCTGATTGGCGACATACTTCAAAGTAATTGATTCCCTCAGCAGTGTTTTGAAGATTGGGATCGCCATTTTCAATGGCAAATCGTTTCCATGACTCGTTAACGGCGATAATATTGCCTGAGTTTTCTATTACAGCAATATTTGAACTCAAGGAGTCAAGTATACCTCTATTGAATGCCTCTTTTTTGATGAGTTGTTTCTCTATGGATTTCTTTTCTGAAATGTCATGAAAGTTGGCCAACAAGGCATTGATGTCTTTTTCTTCCAACAGGTTGGTGATGGTGGTTTCACACCAAATCCATGTTCCTTTTTTATGTTTTATCCGAATTTGACTATGGAAGGATTCACCGGGTGATTCCAACAATTTCACTCTCTTTTTTAAGAACTCTCGTAGGTCATCCGGGTGAATGTACTCATAAACACAAGCGTAAGGAACTTGTTCAGCGGGATAACCTAGTAATTTAGAAACATTGCTACTGGCAAATAACAATTTCCCTTCTCTAGAGGAAAGGGTTATCATATCGGCACTGTTTTCAATCAGTGACCGAAATCTTTTTTCGTTTTTTAAGATTAGGGCTTCCACCAATTTATGCCTTTCTTGTTTTTCAAAAAGGTCTAGCGCAAAAGAGATGTCTCTGGCTACTTCCGTCACCAGTTTGATATCTTCCTCATCAAAAAAGTTACGTTCCGAAGCATAAAGATTTATCGTTCCAAATATTTTCCCCGACTTTCTAATTGGAAGCACAATAAGCGAACGAATACTCTGTTTTTCCGCATAGGGTTTCCAGTTTTCGGAAACAAGATCATGCGCTACATCATTGCATAGGTAATATTTGCCTGTTTGTAACACCTGATCCTGAGCGCCATTGGGTTGATAAGTTGCGTCAGTAAAAAGTTTAATGTCTCTTTTCGTAATACCACAAGAACTAAGCAGTGTGATTTTTTTGTGCCTTTTGTCAAAGCTCCCAATCCATGCCATTTTAAATTGGCCGAATTCAAGTGCAATTTGGCAGGAATTCCGAAAAAGCGTTTTGACATCTTTGGCTTGTACAATGGCCTGATTGACTTGGCTGATGAAAGCATATTGAGCAGTGCGTTTAATGACTTTCTGTTCCAAGGCAGCATTCAATAACCGGATAGCTGTTTCGTTTGTTTTTTGTTGCTTGTTGGCTAGGAGAAGGCTTTCCAAGATTTTGTCTTTATCTTCGTTTTGCTGGATAAGTTCCTGTATGGCAATAGACAATGGTTTGGAAGTGGTTTCTTTATCCATCTTGTAAAAGGTATTTATTTACGGATTGGATGTTTAATCCAATGGATAAATGCGGTTTTAATTATATTGTTTGGGGTAATTCAAAATTAAGCGTATTTTTTTGTAAGTGTGTTGTATAATAAAAGGTATAAGTTACATGTTTACAATATCTAACTTGTATTATCAATTTTGAGAACTGTCTAAAATACTAACTGAAGACAAAATAAAAAATGACGGTCAACAGCAATGAAAATACCAAGTTCAAGACCAATCCAATTTTTAACATGTCTTTCTGAGGGATTCTCCCGGTACCAAAAGCCAACGCATTGGGTGGTGTTCCCGCCGGTAACATGAAACCATAAGAGGCTGCGATTGTTGTTGGAAAAACCAGTATCATAGGATTAATATTCAATTGGTTGGCCAATGTAAACAGCAGCGGCAAGATTAAGGCAGCGCTGGCAACATTACTCATAAACTCTGTTAGTGTTATGCTGAAGAGGATAATAATCCACAGAAAAACAAACAAAGGTAAAACGGTGGTCAAATTGGCTATTTCACTAACCAATATCATCCCTAAACCACTTTTGTCTATCAACATTCCGAGTGTGAGGCCGCCACCAAAGAGCAGTAAGATATCCCATTGTATTGCTTCAATTATTTCCTTCCAATTCAGAACTTGCGTAATAAAGATGGCAAAAATTGCCAGTATGGCTACCAACGAACTAAAGCTATCGGTTATTTGTAAAAGCGGTGACAATACACTCTCAAAAATCCATAAGGTTACGGTAAAAAGGAATATGGCGGCCAGGGTTTTATTGGGAGCCTTCTCGTTTTTTATAACCAACAGTTGTTCTATTTGTATTTTTCTATCCGGCTTGAAATATAAAGTCAGTAACACTATCATCACCGGAAAAGTAATCAGAAAAACAGGCAGTGCATATAACAACCATTCTGAAAATGACATCCCAAGGATGGCGGCACCAATGGCATTGGGTGGTGAAGCGACCACCGTTACTACGCCACCAATATTAGCAGAGTAGGCGATACCGAGGATTAGAAATTTTGATTCGGCTGTCACAAGCTCTTGCTTTAACAAAGCCAGCAAACCTAACGCCAAAGGAATCATCATAGCAGTTGCGGCAGTATTGCTAATCCAGCAGGCAGTCAGCGATGTGGCTAGCATTAAAAAAATGGCTGATTTGTAAAAATTCCCACGGGCAAGCTTAATAAGCTTTTGCGCCAGTAATTGGTCTAAGCCATGCCGTGTTAAGGCTCCGGCTATGACAAAACCACCCATGAATAAAAATACAATAGGGTGGCCAAACTCATTAAAGGCTGCGCGCGGAGGTACTAAATGGAGTAACGTTGCTATTACCGGTATCATTAATCCGGTCAACGCCAGCGGAATGGCCTCGGTCATCCATAGCACCGCTACCAAAACCAGTAACGCTAAGGCTTTTTGAGCCTGTTGGTTTTCAAAAAACGGGTAAATCAAAATAAGACAAAAAAGAGCGATCGCAACGATTACCGCAGGAATCTTGATTTTTTTATCGCTACTTTCAATGGTTGCCTTTTTCATATAATTCTTTTTCCTGTTTTAATTAGGGTATTCGATATTGTAGTAGCCGCATGCATTCCGGCTCTACGATTAAATATATACCAAAAAAATGGGTCATTATCGACCCATTTTTTTATGAATGCTATTGCTTTATGGCTTTTGTATGCTGTACACTGCCATCTTGCATGGTCATCGTAAGAATGTAGAGCCCCGAATTCAAATCGCTTACATCAATGTCTTGTTGGGGTTGTTGGATGGTTCGTACCAGCTTACCCATAGTGTCTGTAACCAATATAGTGGTTACTGCTTGGGCATTGTCAAGGTGAATGACCTCTTTAAATGGGATTGGATATACTTTAACTTTTTGCGTTGCTACCTCAGTAGTAGAAAGCGCTTGGGTAAGGGTAACCGTTATTTTCCAAGTGTTATTATTAACCCTGTTAAAATCAGCATTACAACCGGTTCCGCCGTAGGTTCTCCAGGCTCTAAGGTCGAAAGTCACAGCACCCGTAAGACCATTGGCAAGGGTTAGTCCGGTTCTGTTATAAGCATAAGTACCTGTAGTGCCACCAACTCCGGAAGTGATTGCTGCTTCAGTAGTGTTATTAGTAGTACAAACCAAAAGTGTTCTTTGCTCACTCATCCAACCATTACTGGCGGTAGTCATGGTATAAGCAACATCGGTTGAAGCAATTTGGAATCCGGCCGGAATGTTTAGCGTTAAACTACCCGGACAGGCCGTTGTACTGGTTAAGGTTGGTCCGGTTGAATACTCGGTATTGATGTCTCCTAGGGTGTAAGTAGCTTCCATTTGCCCTGTGGTAAACACTTTCATTTGCCAAAAACCTTGTTCGGTATCACAATTGGATCTAACCCAAAAGTAATAGGTCGTTCCAATAGTAAGTCCGGTAAGTGTAGCTGTAGTGACCCCGGCGGCCACACTGCCGGTTGGTGTTGTTAAGGCGGTTGGCGGTGTTGCCGAAGCACTGTAGTAATAGTCATACCCCATGGATGGAGCGCTTGCCGGTGCCGTCCAGTTAAAAGTGCCACCATCATTAGAAGAAGTGAAAGTAATGTTGGTAGGTCCCGGACAACCGGTATAAGCATCAGCCGAAAAAGCAAAAATGTTAGGAATACCACCTCCCGTCTTAGTAACGGTAACGCTTTGTATTGGCTTTGACTGATTGGACAAATTGATAGCCAACGGAATTTGATAAAGTCTCGGATTGGTTCCCCCTCCGGTTTCTAGAACATCATTGGTTAGATTGATTCTCCCGATTCCTTGAATGGCAAAATTAGCGCCACCATACCAGTCGGCAATGGCAATTCCGGTAAAGGTTTCAGAAGTCGCATCGGCGAAGTTTACGGTAGCATTAACAGTACAAGCACCGCTACCACCGGTAGCCAACATGTACAAATTAACAGCCGCGATAGGAGTGGCAAAGGTTAAAGTTCCCGAGTCATTAGTGTTTTGAAGTCGCAAAGAGTTGTTACCACTGTAAGGCGCCAATTGATAACTTAGCCCTGCCGGCGAAGCCACCACACTATTGATCAGTCCGTTTACGGGAAGTCCATAGGTTAAGGGTGTACTGCCTGAGGTCAACTGAAAGTCTCTCGAGATAAAGGCGAAGTTTACGCCATCAACATCATTGTTGGTTGAAGAAGCCGCTGTTCCCACTCCGTTAGCAACCACATCAGCATTAAAGCCGTTTTGGATTGAAATAGTTTGCAGATTTTGAGCAGTAGTTTTTTGCGTTATCAGCAAAGAAGAGGCAATAACCGCAATGGATAGTAGTGTTTTTTTCATAAAAAAGTAGTTAGATTAATTAGCGACCTAATTTACAAATTATCAGTAAAATAACAACACAATACAAGAGAAGATAAGAATGTTTTTGAAATGTGTTTGCTAGAATGCGACTTGCCACAGTATTGATTTATTTACAACGGTTGTCGATACGTCCCAATCTCGTTGTTGGCAACGAGACGGGATACTAGAACTTACGAACGTACTGTTGCCTCAAGTTCCCAAAAGAAAAACCGATTAGTTTCCCAATCGGTTTTTATATTTTAAAAAAGAGGTCTACTTTAAATAGACACTATTGTCTTGAAATAAGCTTACCGCTTTGAAGCGTTCCATCAGCACCTGAGAGTTTGTAATAGTAAATCCCGGAAGCAACATTCATAGGTATGCTAGTGGTGCTTTGCGTTAGTGAAGTCTTTAGGACTACCATCCCCAATGCATTATAAATCGTAAGTTCGGATGAACCCGAATCAAAATCAGCTAAAGTTACATTAAAAGAAGAAGTAAACGGATTTGGATAGAATTGCGCCTTAGCTTTTATAACATCGTTTATGCCTAAAGCACCACAACCCGGTGTCATCTGAGCATTGATTCCAAAGGTGGATATTCCACCACTTGTACTTAGGACACGTCCTTCGATATTGGTTCCTGTATTTAATATTACGGCTCCATTGTTACCGATTAGGGTTCCCCTAAAGCTAGCGTAATCATTCAGGCTGGTGGCACCATCAATTTTCCAGAACACATTTTTCGCCTGTGCACCATTCTGCAATACTACCGAGGCATAGGTACTAGTTGAAAGTGCACCGACAATCTTGATTACAAATACGGCATCGGGATTATTCTGAGCGTTTAGGAAAACGGTTCCGTTTAATACCGTTGCAGCATTCATAAGATAGGTATGGGGTGTCAACACCAAATTCTGCCCAAAGGCTGCAGGATAAAGCAGCTCTATATCTACAGGAAGTGTGCTAAGATAGGTATACACATTGTTCAAATCTAAGGCACATTGTGCAGTCGATACATCAGGGTTTGGGTGTATTGTCCCGGTTACGTTTTCTGTTTGAAAGCCCGTTGTAAGTCCAACATTGGTTCCAATATCGCCTGTTACAAAAGAAACCCCTGTATTGGCTACGGCACCATTTCCTGAAAAAACCGTATAGCAGGCAACGGTATTAAGTACAGGTGCAGTAGGTCCGGTAAGCACCGGAGTTCCGCAACCAAGCGGCATTACTACAGTTACTCCGGAAACCGTTATGGCACCTGTTGTTGAAAGCGCACGACCTTCGAGTGAAACACCTGTATTAAGTATGATGGCTGCATTATTGGCAACGATGGTTCCTTTCATGATGGTATTGGTGGCTAAATCTACAAGCCCTTCTATTTTCCAGAAGACGTTGCAGGCTAGGGCTCCATTCGTAAGTAGTACTTGTGCTCCGGCTGCCGATGAAAACGCACCCTCTATCTGAAAGATAAAGACTGCATTGGGATTTCCCTGTGCGTTAAGTGTCAGGGCATTATTCAGACTGGCACTTTCTCCTATAAAGTAAGTTCCTGCATTAAGTGATTGTCCGTTTCCTAATACCGGTGCGGGAAAAAAGTTTGGGATGGCTGCGTCTAATTGGTTATAAGCAACCGTCAGGGAAGCCGCTGCATTCGCAGTTGTTCCATCAGCGTCATGCATGACACCGTCTACGTTTCCGAAATTGGTACTCGAGCCGTTATTGGTGCCGACATTACCGGTAATGTGTGAGAGTCCGGTACTGCTGACCGCTCCATTAGTTGAAAAAAGTGCAAAACCAGCCGATGTTCCCAGTACGGGTGCCTGGGCATTTGTATGGGCAGCAAAAGAGAATAAGGCAACCGAGGTTACCAATAGTAGATGTTTATTCATAATATAAATTTGGGGGGCAAAGCAGCGATTTAATTATCGCTACATGGTAAAGGTAGGTCTAATAAAAGCCTGACAGCGGAAATTGCCTTTTAATGTACTGTAATACGTGAATTATGTAACTGGAAACTTTGTTTGTGTAACTAATAGTAAAAGTTGTGAGTAATGCATTACGACATTACTTATACCTACAGTCACCTTGGTTTATCCCGATGACTATCGGAAGTGATTTTTAAAAGCAAGAACACCGGTTCTTAGTTTTAAAAATAGTATCGACCCGAGCGAAGCGAACGGAGCGTAAGCTAGAAGCCTTGTTCGTACAACGGTTCTCGATTTCCTACGGCACTCACTATTATCGATGAACTACCGTTTTTTTTTAACACTATGCGAAAGTCGTTTTAACACTTTGCAATTACAATAGCAACTATCTTTAGAGTCCCAAACCAAAACAACCCAAATCAATGTCTGTAGCTACTATTTTTGAGTATTGTCAAAGTCTCGATACTCCGCTGGTGTTAGAGTTTTTTTACCATGGAGAAAAATTAGAAGATCCGGTTTCCTTTTTTGATCAAAATCCCGGTCTTTATGAAGCAGTCTTTCCATCCCACGAAGAAACCCAGCAAATGATTAACAAAAACCTCTTGTTTAGCGCTACCCACAAACTGGTCATTTCAGAATTCGGATTCAACTTGGTGTTCCGATAACATAAATACCCCACGCACATAGCCTTTACCGTTCACAATTCATCATTCAAGCCATTTCTATAGATATTGTAATGCTGCATTTCATGATTTTGGATTCTTGATGATAGGGTCATGAAATAGTGAGTGCCAACCAAGTACTGTTTGGTAAAGGTTAAAAATGCTATTTTTTTTATAAATAGGGATAAAAAAACTATTTTAGCCAATATATTTAATTTATGAAAAAAATACTACTCTCAGTTGCATGTCTTTTTTCGACAGTGTTTTATGCCCAAATTGGTTTTCAAGAACATGAAGTAACCAGTTTTTCGCCTTCCAGTAAAGGAAACGAAATAGCTGACATTGATAACGATGGCGATTTGGACATTGTAACTTATGGCAATTCAACGGTTTATTGGTTTGAGAATAAATTTCCGGAAGAAGGTTTTATGCCCAAGCAACATGTGGCCACCATACCAGGAACCAACATGATTATGTCAATAGATATCACTGATTTTGATGGCGACGGGGATTTGGATATTCTGGGTGCAGAGCTTTTTCAGGACAAGCTGTTTTTGTGTATCAACCTTGACGGACAAGGTACTTTTGCGCCTTTTCAGGTGGTGAAAACCGTCGATCAGGCTTCTTTTGTTAAGCATATTGACATGGATAATGATGGTGATAAAGACCTTATGTTTTCGCGCAATGGTTCTAACGGGTTTTTCATCGGTTATTATGAAAATATAAACCAACCCACCAATTACGTCACCCTACGCACCATTTATCAGGCATCAAATGTGAGTAATAGCATCAAAGTAGCCGACTTGGATAACAATGGGTTTCCCGACATCTTTTTAAGATTCGATACGGGCATCGGCTGGATAAAAAACAATGGTAATGCCTCTTTTTCTCCGATTGCTTTTTATAGTACTTCAAATAATTATTTCTACCATTTTGATTTAGGCGATATTGATAACGATGGTGACCTTGATCTTGTAGGTAATGTGGAAAACAATGTTTATGTTAAAAAGCTTATTTATAAGTTAAATGACGGTCTGGGTAACTTTGGCGCAGATCAAAACATCAGACAAAATCTAACGGAAATCAAAGCCATTAAGCTTGGCGATCTTGACAACGACAACAGACTCGATTTGATTGTTGCCATCAGAAACAACAACAGTTCAGAATACTTTGGCGATATTAATTGGTATAAAAACTCCGCTACTTTGACTTTTACTAACACAACAGCAGTGGATACTAACGTGAGAATGATTAGTCAATTTGATGTTTTTGACCTCAATAACGACGGATATAAAGACATTGCCTCATTCTCTAATAGTCACAGAACAACAACTTATCAAAATAGTGGTGCTGCTACTTTTGGCGCACCAAAGTATCCGGCTGCAGCCAATTTGTCGGCTAGTGCTGCCATGGCAGGCGATATAGATGGTGATGGCGACATCGATTTGGTTACGTCATCGTTAGGCGAAGGTAAAATCTATTGGTACAAAAACACGAACAATATTTATAGCAATCAAATCATGGTGAGCCATGATGCTGCAAACGCCAAGAAAGTGGCTCTTGCTGATATTGATGGTGACGGTCATCTTGATATAGTGTCTATTTCAGGGCCTTCTACTTCAGGGTTTGTTGATAAAGTTTCCTGGTATAAGAATTTAGATGGATTAGGAAACTTTGGTCCTCAAATCAACATTCCTATAGGCATTTACGACAGTCCCGATGGCTTAGTAGTTTATGATGTTGACGCCGATGGTGATATGGATATCGTAACCGCACTCACCAACTGGCCTAGTGCCGGCGATAAGATTGTTTGGTATGCCAACAACGGATCGGGAGGTTTTGCCACCGAGCAAATCATCGGAGCCGGACCTAATGGCGTATCGTCACTAAAAAACGCAGACATTGACAATGACGGCGATTTTGACTTGGTTTGTACCTCAAGGTCAGACAATACCATTGCTTGGTACCAAAACCTAAATGGTCAAGGCAGTTTTGGGCCCAAAATAGTAATCACAAGTACCGCACTAAGTGTGGGCGATGTGGCCATAGCCGATTTGGATGGCGATGGTGATAATGATATAGCTTATGTTTCTAACGGTTCGGCAGATGACCTTCTTTGGCAACCCAATTTGGGCACGGGCACTTTTGGCGCTACACAAGTCATCAATTCTAATATAGACAGCAATGGTTCTAACTCAGTGGCTGCCGCCGATATTGATAGCGATGGTGATATCGATATCATTGTAGGAGAAGCTACTAAAACCACTTGGTCTGAAAATTTATATGGTCAAGCCAACTTTGAGCCGCCAAAAGTCATTTCTACAACGGTTACTACCATCACCGCCACGCAAGTTATGGATGCTGATAACGATGGTGATTTGGATATTTTACAAACTTCTTCGGGGACTAACAAGGTGCTATGGTTTAAAAACCAAGGCATCAATCAAAATACCATCAAAGGCGTAGTGCGTTTAGATACCGAAGGCAATGGTTGCGGTGCCAATGATGCCAAGTTGCCTAATATTTTAGTAGCCACCACCAACGGAACCAATACCTATGCGACTTTAACCTTCAGAAACGAATATGCCGGACAATACCGCTTGTATGTAGGACAAGGCGAATTTGAAACCACGGTGATGTCGGATATTCCCAATTATTTTGTGTTAAATCCTTTGTCACACGATTCTTCTTTTACCGGTTTTGGGAATATTGATACTGCCGACTTCTGTATTGAACCGATAGGAGTGGTTAACGATTTGAATGTGGCTTTGTATCCTTTGAGTGAGGCAAGGCCGGGCTTTAATGCTTCCTATCAATTGGTGTATAAAAATATTGGTACAACCAACTTAACCGGGCAGGCTAGCTTGCAGTATGACAATACCAAGATGCAGTTTTTAAATGCCAGTCCGTCGCAAAGTGGACAAACCGCCAATACTTTGAATTTTAACTACACTAATTTGGCGCCTTTCGAAATCCGAACCGTGATGGTAAACTTCAATATATTGCCGCCTCCAACGACCAATATTAATGAGGAATTGGTATTCCACGCCACCGTTACCCCAAACAACGAGGATAATACTCCGCAGGATAATACTTTTATCTTAGAGCAAACCGTGATTGGTTCCTATGATCCAAATGACATTACTTGTTTAGAAGGAGAACAGGTATTAATTGAAAACGCTAACGATTACCTGCATTATGTAATTCGTTTCCAAAATACCGGAACCGCCAGTGCCATCAATGTCAGAGTAGAACATGTGTTAGACCCAAAGCTCGACTGGACGACTTTGCAATTAGAAGGCATGAGCCATAACGGAAGAACCACCATTACTGATGGCAGCTTGGTGACGTTTATGTTCAATAATATCCGTCTTCCTCACAGTGCAGCCAATGAAGCGGCTTCCAACGGTTACATTATGTTTAAAATTAAACCCATAGCCAATACCATTGATCTTGGCGATACAGTAAATGCTACCGCAGCCATTTACTTCGATTTTAATCCGCCTATCATTACCAACACGGCCACTACCACTTATGTAAACGCTTTAGCGAATAATGAGTTTGAACAGCCTACATGGGTCATTTATCCTAACCCAACCAGTACGCAACTCCAAGTTTCAGGAGTAGATACTATTGTACAGTTGCAAGTGCACACTATTTTAGGTAGCAAAGTGGTAGAAGCCAATAATACCAATGCCATTAACGTGAGTGATTTAGCAGTAGGTGTATACCTGCTTACCATAACTACCGAGACCGGCAACTACACCCAAAAATTTATAAAGCAGTAAAAAGTTCCAGGACCTGACAGGTTTTCAAAACCTGTCAGGTCCAAAAACTCATAACTCCTAACTTACAACTTATAACTTATAACTCATAACTTACAACTCCCTCTGCTACCGCACGAAATGAAATTCGACGAAGTCAATCCTTTCGTGTGGTTTTTAATCTGTCAACATATTCAAAACAACTACAGCCTCAATAAATCCTCTGCTACCGCACGAATCCTTTCGTGTGGTTTGTCTACAACCAACATCCTAAAAACAACTACAGCCTCAATAAATCCTTTTTAAAGATATTATTTTATGAAATGTCATACCACGCGAAAGGATTCGCGCGGGAGCGGGGGTTTAATTCATAGGAAGATTGCATAACTTAATTTCTTCAATATTTTTCAGCGTCCGATAAACTGTCTCCTAACACGCGAAAGGATTGACTTCGTCGAACCTTCGGTTTCGCGCGGGAGCGGGGGTTACCAAAGAATCAATGGATCTGATTGAAAAGAAAATACAAAGTACCTTGAAATTATAATTGACTCGAAATAGTACAAAACGTTGCCTAATTACACTTTTAAATGGGGCACAAATTTGGTAACTATTTGCGACATAATAATAATTTAGTAATTATTCTTCTCATAACCACAAAACCCAATCGTTCCAAACAGGATTCTTACTATAATAAAAAACCCTTTAGGAGTTTAGTTTCTAAAGGGTTATATCAGATTTTAATGGATATTTAGTAGTAAACAAACTCGTATGAGTGCAATACCGTTCCAAACCAGCTTTGGGTTGCCATGGTAGGATAATTGTCGGAGTTATATGTGTATTCGAACTCACCACCATTTACAAAGTTGTGTGAAACACCGCCTATAATTGTATCGACGAAAGTAAAGCTACCTTGTTTCCCGATAATATGAGTAAGAAGCAATTTATCATATCCCACAACATTTTTAAATATACTATTTTTTGTGTCGTAAGTATAATTGTCGGTATAGGAGTCAAATTCTTTTACGATTTGCAACTGAGCTATTTCACCATTTTGTAACGTAATGGTTCCCGTTTTTAGTAATTCTGGTGCAATACCGGGAGAATTTTTATATTGTGCAAGAGAAACTGTATTGCCACTATATACATAGTTTGTTACTCTTACCACATCAGAACCCGGAGTAGTTGTTTTAAATTGAATCAATTGATTATTTTATTGTACTGGAATTCATCTGTAGAAAGAAGCATAGTTTGCTCATAAGGTGTTCCGGCATTGTATACTTGAAACTTTTCAATTTTTGTGATTACATCTCCTGTATAAGTGTAGATATCAGAATAGACTTCGGAGTCTATGTTACGTTTAATTTCAACGAGCTTATTACCGTCATACGTAAAATTGGATACACTTCCTCCAAAAACAACATCACCTTCAACGATTTGCTTTAATAATAGGTCCGAAGAAGAAGTTTCTGAATCGCTATCACTTGAACAAGAAGTAAGGAAGAGCAGAGAAAAACTGATGAAACAAAAGATTTTTTTCATTTGATAAGGTTTAAATTTATAATAATTTGTTAAAAATATAAAAGTTAATGATATAACCCATTGTTTTTGAAATAATTTGAAAATAAGTCTCTATTCCCTCCGCTACCGCAGAAATCATATCGTGTGGTTTCTAATCAGTCAACATATTAAAAAACAACTACAGCATTCATAAATCCTATACAAAGCTATAATTTTAGTGAATGTAATACCACGCGAAAGGATTGACTTCGTCGAACCTTCGGTTTCGCGCGGGAGCGGGGGAGTGGGAGTTTTTTGGTGGGCATGGAGTTTTGTTTTAGGTGGTTTATTTTGAATTAGTATGGTAATACTGCAGTTACAACTTATCGTTCACCGTCACTTCGAGTGATTTTTAAAACTGTAAACGCTAGTTTTCAGTTTTAAAAATAGTATCGAGAAGCCTGTTACAATTTTATCGTATTACTACATTTAGGGTAATTGGTACAACCTAAAAAAGAGCCAAATTTTCCTTGTCTTTTAACTAGTTCACTTCCACATTTAGGACATTTATTTTCTCGAATCAAATGCTCTCGTTTGGCAATTCTTTGTTTTATTGATTTGACATGTTGGCGTTTGTCATATGTGGCAACCTTATTCAAAGTATTGATTTTTTGAAAGATATTTTCCTTTTCAGTTTCTGAAAGAGTAGTTCCGGAGTAACGTTTGATGGTTCTTACAAGTCGAGAGGTATATACTACATCGGTTATAGTGTTGACTTTAATGGTAGCTCTTGATGAAAATACTATGATTGATTTGTAATTTACATGGGGATATTCAGCCAAGCACTTTTTTAAAGTTTTAATATGCCCTGAGTTTTGCCGAATGGGATTATACAATTTCTCTTTACGGTTATAAATTACTTGTGTCCAATATTCTGAGTGCTCATGGCCTAGTATCCAACCCTTATAATTTTTAGTTTCTATTACAAAAACACCATAATCCGAAATGACTATATGGTCTATTTGCGAAGTGTATTCGCCAGATACAAGTACCACATTATGAATCACCTTATACTTAGTTTTATCCAAGGAACGCAAGTATAAAGAAACCGTTTGCTCTCCTATAACACCTTTGATATCGGATTTATAAAAATTTAGTAATACGATTAAGGCAATAAATAATAGTAATAGTACTAAAGGCATAAGGGTACACGTTTTTAGTGTTGCTCATATTTTAGAAGGCTATTAAACCCTTTAAGTCAATTTCATCATCTTCATCTGGAATAGCTTCAGCTACATAATTTTCACAAAATGAATTAAACTTATTTTCTGAGATTTCATCCCAAAAAATTAATCGTTCTTTGTTTAAAAGTCCTAAAACCTTTTTATAAACACTTTGAGTTTGTTCAGTAATAGCGATTATTAAAATACCAGAAGTTCTTGTAACAATAGTATAGGCAAATTCAAAAACTTCTTTTTCAAATTCTAATGGGATGTAAGTTGCCCAAATGACACATTCTTTTTCTAAACCTTTGAGACTTAAAATGGAGTCTGATTCTACATTAATACCTCTTACTCCTAAAAGATTTTTAAGTTGGTAATCTCTTTCTAATATGCAAATGTTCCTTAAATCAAAAATACTATAATGTTTAATTGTACTCTCTAGTTTATCTGTCAATTGATCTAAATTTTCACCATAAACAACGATTGGTCTTGCTCCAGGAGGAGAACCCTTATAAGGAACAATATTTGATGTTCCCTCTGTATTACTAAAATGTTTATTTATTGCTTGAGATAAACCAGAAATGCATTCACTAATTCTAACAGGTAAACGATAAGAGCCATCTAATTTAAAGTTTCTCCTGGTTGTCATATTTTCATCTCTAGGTATTCTAGCAGCCAAACCAAGATGAACAGATTGGGCTAAATCACCACCAATTGTAAATTTGTTAGGGTCTTTTATCAAGGAATAAAATATTTTGAAATCTGCGGCAGTGCAATCTTGAAACTCATCTACAAGAATGTAATCGTATTTAAAATTTACTTGATTGTTGTTTAGTCTTGATAATAGGTATTGCCGTCTTAAAGTAAAACTTTCAATACCCTCATTATGCATTCTCAATGCATATTTTTTCAAACATTGAAACATTATTTTTCTGCGATCACTATTTCTCTGAAGTGATGGATTATTTCCTCTACCAATTCTCGGTACTTTTAAATAGGTATCTTCACTGCCAGTGATTCCTACCTGTAATCCATAAATTACACGGTGGTATTCTTCAAATATAAAATCAGCATTTAGAATATTGTCATATTGATTATTTGAAATTTTGTTTTCTAATTTTACTTCTTGAATAATTTCGTTAAGGATGTTATGGTGTTGCGACATATTCACCATTCCTCTATAATTAACACTTCCAATATGTTTGGGTAACATATCAAAATGTAATAACCGAATATTAGCAATATTGGAATTTAAAAAATAGATTCTGCAAGATTTTTGAATATTGCCAAGTTTATCATTATCATAGACTATTCTGATTTTGTTTTTATCCAATAAATCAACTAACCATTCTGATAACTTTTTAATGAGCGATTTATTGAAAGTTGTTAATAAGATTTGAAGTTTAGGATCATAGTTATGCTCTTCTACAATGTTTCTCACTTTCTCGGTAATGACTATGCTTTTCCCACAACCAGCAGGCCCAACTATTGTAACCGGACGGTCTAAATTTTCTGCTGCTTTTTTTTGATTATCATTTAATGTTACCTCTCTTCTTACTGTTATTGGTGGGTTGAAAACATCTAAATTATTGATTCGTTTACCTTGTTCAAATATTGATAATTGAGGACGTTCAAATATTATAGCAGCATTACTAGTGTCATACCATGAAGTACTTCTGTTAAGTTCATTTATATTAAGAATTTTTCCTAACTGAGAACGTATATTGTTAATTGCCTTTAGTGGGCTATTAAACAATAGTTGTGTTGATAAAATTAACTTACTTGTATACTTTAGTTTTATAAAATCTTGTTTGAGTATAGGAAAGTATTTTGCAGATTTTTTCTCAGATGTTAGTAAAAGAACTGCAGAAGGTTTATAGATTTTAACTAAATTTAAAAAGTCTTTACTTATTTCTTCTTGATTATCAGAATCATCAAAAAGATAACTTGCAACCAAAAAACTATTAGTGGTTGAAACACCATTTCTATTATTCCAAGAGTTTACTTCGTATTCTATTTTGAATTCGGAATCTATTTCAGGATAAGATTGTACAAATTCTTTCCATAAATAATCTCTGTTATAATATAACATAAATGGACTAGAATCTATATTTACAATAGTTATTTTTGGTGTTAATTTTCCTAATCTTTTTAGACCAGCATAAATTAAACCTAAACTCCATTGTATTGCTCCAGCACCAGCACCTAAATCAAAAAAAATTAATTCTTGTTCTTGATACTGAATAACTTTGTCTAAGAAAAATGAGAGAAATGTATTGATTCTTCTTGGGTGATACCAAAGTGTGTAAGCAAAAGCCGTATTAGGACGATCATAGCAAAGGTCTTTTCCTCTTACTAGGTTATAACTTTCAATATGACACTGTTTTAAATCATATTTAAAATTTGGATTTGACTTATTATCATTGTAGTAATTGACAGAAGCATTAGCTACCACTTTATCTATGATATCTTGTTGAGATAACAACCATGTCTTTAATTGCTCCTTCATATTAGCTTATGTTGATTCAACTATATTGGCGCAAACCCTGTTTTGCCAATTCCTAAATTAGGAATTAATTCTTGCATTACTTTCAATACTCTTTGGTATTCTTGTTCACTCCATTTAAATTCTTCTAATATTTTCATTGCTTCTCCACGTGTGCCTGCAACAAATTTACCTTTGTCTTTATGAAAAGGTTGTATTATGTATCTTGAAATTCCTGTATCTAATAAAGTTTGTGCAAACTCATAAGGGTTTTCAACCGGAAGTAAGGGTGTCATTGTTATACATGATTGGACACCAGCATCATGAACTTCTTGGATGGCTTTTAGCCTTTGTTTATTACCTGTACAGTATGGTTCAAATACTTTTCTAACTTTTTCACTATCTGTGGTTATGGTCATGTTAACCTGAATTGTTTTGAACTTTTTTAGCAAATCGATATCTCTTGTGACTAATTGGCTTCTGGTTTGAATAACTAATCGGACTTGATGATAATCTAGTAATTCTTTTAAAATGCTACGAGTAAGTTCTAATTCTTTTTCAATAGGCTGATAAGGGTCAGTAACGCTACTTAAATAAACGGTTTTATCTATTAAAGGTTTATTTCTGAATTTCATTAAAAGTGACAAGGCATTTTCTTTTACAGTTAACCATTTACCCCAATTATCCATCTTGTCTTTGTTTCGAGAAAAAAAAGCTGCATAGCAATAAGAGCAACCAAAGGAACAGCCCGAATATGGATTTAAAGTAAAGTCATAGCCTTCCATAAAGCCAGTTGCTTTAGTTAGAATTGAACTTGCAGAAGTATAATCAATAGACGTTGTACCGATTGATTTCTTTTTTTCTTCGTCGCCAAATAAATTCAATTGCTCCATGCTATAGTTCTGAATATTTTTCTCTTAACCAACCCATATAAATAACTGCCGGAATTATTTTTTTGTAGTCAGTATCATTAAGTCTCCACAATGCATATAAACCACCACTAATCCATCCGGCTGGACCAATAATCACACTAATAGCAGAGGTTAAAGCAGTGTAGGTAGCAAATGGCAAAGTAATTCCAATAGCCCCAGACAGAAATCCTAATGAAGTTGTAGCTAATAAATAAACTCCAAATCCTGAGGCTTGTGCTGCGGTTAAAGCGGCAAAGACTGAACCCACTTTGTATTTTGAATCGTTACTTTCCTTTTCTGCAATTTTCATTAACTCTTTTTCCAATTCATTTTTTTGTTCTGCTGTCATTTTAGATAGAGCTTCTTCTAAAATCTTAGCAGCAATAGCTTTTTCAATCTTATCTACTTCAGTAATTTTTTTATCTAGTTTTAGCTTTCTTTTTATTTTACTGAGAATGTCAACATAAGATATATCATTATCAAAAAACTCAAATAGGTTTTTACTATTGTTAATCAATTCCGGAATGATATCTTCTTTGGAGGCCGATTTAAGTTTTAGTATTTTAGATAATATTTGAATTTCTTCTTCATTGGCTTTATTTAATATTGCATAAAGTTCTCCCCATTTTTCGTTTAGAATTTTATATTTCTCCCAAGTTTTATTTATAAATAATTCCAAAAATATTTTTTGCCTTTCTAAGAAACCTCTTCTTGCGATTATATCCTTGTTAATTTCTTGCTCATCGATTTTTTTATAATCAAAAGTGACTTTTCCATCAGATTTTAATTTTTCACCATACTTCATTAAAACCACAATTTCATGAGGTGTAAAGAGTTTTTGCGGTAATTCCAATTGAAATTCCATACTTATAATTGATTTAATTACTAAAAATCTTTTTCTATCTGTCTGGCAGTAATAATCTTAGAAATTAACCTGTCTTGTTCTATTTGTGAAATTTTCAATCGTCTAATTTCATCAATAACTTTATCAACATCCGCGACTTGTTGTACAAAAATATAAGTAATGTCTTTGTATTCAAAAGGCAATAGATATTTGGTTTTGTCTTTTTCAAGTAAATCATTAACAATTGATAATCTTGTTTTTATAATTTCTTCTTCAGTAAAGTTTGAAAAATCTTCAAATTTCGGGTCATTGGGAATCCATCTCCATTCTCTTTCATCATAAAAACGAGTGATTAATCTTTTGCCATCAATACTAGATGAATAGGTTTCATCTAGTTTAAAATAGGGGAATAAACTGTTTGGATTGTTCTTAAAAATTTCTCCTTTTTTTACTGAACGGAGATATCTTAACATTGTGTCCGATTTTTTGTGTACATATATAACTGGAGAAAGGGAGTTTTGTTTTGCATAATTCTTACTGATTCCTATACCAAATTTCCCATAATGTGATAGGTGTTTTTTTATTAAACCAAGAGGAATATCACAAAAACACTTCATTGGTATACCAACATGAAAATGAATATCAGGTAACTCTTCATAAACATACCTAGCTTTAAATGTTTTTTCATTTAAAATTTTGAATAGCCATTCTCTTCTTTTAATGAAGTGAAATAAACTATCACTACTTATGTTTTGACTTACCTTTGCCATGTTTAAATACTTAATACTTTTGTACTTTCTTCCCCAAATTGGCTAATTACTCTTACTGCAATCTTTTGTCCTGCTTTTACCTCAAAAGGATGACTTTCAAAACCATATAAGCGGTCAAAAGCTTCGTCGTCGATTTCTATTTTTAGTGTGCGTTCAACATTTTTCTTTGTTTTTTCTTTAGCTAATTCGTCTAAACCTTTGCGCCATTTTTTGAACTCGTCTTTGTTACCACCACAGAAATACACTTGTTTTACTACAAAGTTACTGCCATCATAATCATCATCAACCATCCAATAGGCAATGTCTTCAACGTTACGAGCTTTGACAATGTCTTTGATTGGGTCGTAAATATCTAAACCGCAGATTTCAACGGTAGCTTGGTTTCCTTTTTTGTTCAATTGTACATCGGGTTCTCCAATAGTTACGAAGGATGCTGCTTTTTTATCTTTTTTCAATAAACCGTCTTGCATTAAATCATCGTGCATACGGACTTTAGTGACTTCAAATGATCCTACCGACATTGTTACGTTTTGATTGGCAATATCACTTTCAAAACTGAAACCTAATACAATTAGCCAATCAGCATCGCCACGTTGACGGCATGCTTTGACTGCTTCGTTTACCGATTGTTTGGCAACAGTTCCGAATTTTGGACCAATATGGAAATACGCCTTTTTTTCATTACCAGCGGCATCTATATAAAAACCTTCGGCATGTAAATAGGAATCTGCCAAACGTTCTACTCTTATGAAAATAGCTTGTTCATTTTTAATACCATTACGAACACCAGCCGATTTTAAATGCTCAAAAATGCGCTCTTCAAAACTACCATTATCTTCTGTTTTTTGAGTGCCATCATCAAGACTCTCAGGACTTACCGGTTCAAAATTTTGAAGAGTTTCTACGGTGAAAGGACCAGAAACGCGAAGCTTCTTTTTATCTTCAATTGGTTGGTCGTAAAGTGTTTCCTCATCTGCAGGTTCATTTTGAGCTAGAGATTTTAAAGTGATGTGTGGCACAGTTTTATAAATAAATCCTTGTCTTATATCAAGGCCGTTTTCATCATACATCTGATAATATGGATATATTGCAGTCATAAATCTTTGCTTAGCTATATTAATTGCAATACGTGAAGTATCTATTGTTATCCAACGACGACCCCATTGTTCAGATACAAACCCAGTAGTACCACTACCACAAGTAGGATCTAAAACCAAATCACCAGGATCTGTAGTCATTAATATGCATCTCTTGATTGTCTCCGTTCCAGTTTGTACTGTATAGACTTTATTATCTCCAAAACTTGACACACCTGTATCCATCCATAAATTAGTAATAGGAGATGCTGGAAAATCATCTAGATACCTAACATAGCCTAAACTGTTTGCTGCTACATGGATTCTACCTTTTTGACCTAAAACTTTTAGTCCATCTAGATTAGTCTTCCAACCTTTTTTATAAGTTTTTCCATTAAATGTAAATTCAAAGGGGGCATTTCCTTGTGATGTAAGATTGTCAGGATTATATATTTTTGAATCTTCAGGGATTTTAGAAAAATCTCTTTTTTCTTCAGCAGTTAATCCTCTTCTAGTTCCATCTTTAAGTTCAATCCAATTATAATTTTTAGCTTTATCATCCCCCAAAACTTTAGATTCAAACAACTGTCTATATTTAGTTTTTGTTATGTCCTTAGAGTACCATAAAATATGGTCTCCTTGATTTGCTAAGAAATTACTAGATAATCCTCCTGTTTTAACATAAAATATTTGCCTGCAAAAGTTCTCACTTCCAAATACTTCATCCATTACATTCCTAACTAAATGCAAATTATCATCGCTAATTTGTACGAAACAGGAACCACTCTCATTTAGCAATTCTTTAGCAATTAATAATCGGTCCCTTAAATAAGTTAAATAAGAATGTACTCCAAGTTCCCATGTGTCTCTGTAAGCTTTAACTGTTTCTGGTTCTCCAGAAAGGTCATCATCACTATCTGTTGATTTCATAGTTCTGTCGGAAATCTTCATTTGCCAGTTTCCTTTATATTTTATCCCATATGGTGGATCAAAATAAATTGTTTGAACCTGTCCAGCCATTCCTTCACGTTCCAACAAACTTGCCATGACCAAATGGCTATCGCCTTGAATGAGACGGTTACTCCAACCATCAGAGTGTTTGTAGTATTCGCTTACTTTGTCTAGTTCATCGCGTTCTAAAGCATTACCAAACAGTTCGTTGGTAGAGAACATGTCCAATTGGTTTTCGTCTCTTTTTTCAACAACAGTTTTGTATAGTCCTTTAATCAATTGCTCAGGAGCAATATGTTCATGGCGGTAAAGCGAACGTATGTCTACTTTCAATACATCTTCTCGGTCATCATTACCATATTTGTTCATCCAAAACAACTCAGGGTCTTGCCCACGGTGTATGACTGGGTTTTTAGGTAATTCTAAAACGTCTTTGCCTTGGCTCACTTTTTCGTTAGCGTTTTCATAGCCCGCTTCTTCTTTAGAAGGGATATGAGCACGAGTTGAATTGTGTTTTATGGAGTCTATTTTTTTATCACTCATGATGTAGTGCGATTTAATATTTTATTTATAATTGCTATAGCGTCTTTGGTCAGATTACCACCGTCTTCTGTTGTAATTAATTGTTCAGGAAAATGCTTGTTGTACCAAGCTTTTTTGTTTTTCCAATGGTTGTTGTAGTCTTCATTTTCTAATAATCCTAAATGTTCCCAATAGTATTCTTCACCTCTAATGGATAGAGTAAAATCAGGTAGATAAAAAGAACCATCTGGCGCTACTAATCTTTTTTCATATTCAAACTCAATTTCCTCTTGTTGGAGCAAATTAGCAATAATTACCTCAGATTTTGAACGAACTAAATATTCTGTCAATGTGCTGTGAATTCTACCTTCTTTAAACCAATCTTGATTTTCAATATACAACCATTCCAACGGAAGTGGATTAAATTCAAAAGTAGAAGAATTAATTCTTTTTAAATTTGATTTTT
The DNA here is from genome assembly GCF_046293665.1 of Flavobacterium sp. Classification (GTDB taxonomy): domain Bacteria; phylum Bacteroidota; class Bacteroidia; order Flavobacteriales; family Flavobacteriaceae; genus Flavobacterium. Next base: position 65,455 of record NZ_JBKBOL010000004.1, on the reverse strand, counting down.
CAGGTCTACGCATATTGAGTAGGGTTGTATAATCTTCTTCTAAAAAGATATGCAATCGCTTACTAGCTCTAGTTAAACCTGTATACAAAAGTTCTGGTGATAAAAGGGTTACTTTTGATTTTGGGATTATTAAAATTACGTGGTCAAATTCGCTTCCTTGAGCTTTATGGACTGAAATGGCATACGCTAGTTCAATATTTTCAGCTACAGCATTGTCATTAGAAAAATCTATTAAATGATTAGTCTTTCTTTCAAATTTGACTTGAAATCCATTGCTGTTTTTTGATTTTAAATTATAATAATAACCTTTGTATTTTTCTTTGTCATAGCTATGTATAAAGACGCGACCAATCTCACCATTATAAACTTCAACACGACTATTTCTTCTAGTCTTTAAATCATATGAATAATAACTATCTCTTCCTGTTCTATTTCTAAACTGTATTACTTTGTCAAACAATGTAATACCATTTAGATTTCCTTTTTTATCTAGATTATATCCGTTTAAGTGCCTTTGGACTATTGAATTTATACTTTCAGTTCCGAAATATTCTCCTCGATAAGGAGAAAGAATTTGGGAGTTATCAATACTGATTTCTTGCTCTCTTAATTCATCAATTAGTCTATTGATTTTATTATCTAAATCATCTTTATCATTCCAAAAATAAAAAGAAACATCTTTATCAAATTCATCCATTTGAATTTCTTGAATAACCTTTTCTGCTTCTGCTTTTGCAAGAGAAGCATTTTCACCAGTTAGATTTTCTTGAATATATAATGATGCTAATCGTATAATTCCGTTCCCAGAATTATTCACTTGATTCAATAATTGTCTAAGATTATGTTCTAGCTTACCAATAGAATCAGGTTTGTCTTTCTTTAAGTGTTTTATAACATCGTCAAAAACTTTACTTCGTCCAATAGGAGGTAGCTGGTTAGCATCTCCAACAAGGATTAATCGTTTTGTCTTATTCCAGTTTACCGATCTAATGAATGCTGCAAATAAAGCCAAATCCATCATCGATGTTTCATCAATAATATAGGTTGTAAAATCACTTTCTTTTCTTCCTTTTTCACTCCTGTAAGTAAGATTGGTTCGCATCCAATTACGTTGTGTCAAAAAAGAATGAATTGTTATTGCGGTTCGACCTGTTTTATCTCTAATTCTGTCTGCTGCTTTACCTGTTGGTGCTAATAAACAAAATGATTCCGCATCACCAGAAGCAGATTCCATAGCTTTCATTAATTTTTCTAAAACAGTAGTTTTTCCTGTTCCTGCTCCTCCAGTAATTACACTAATGGGTTTTCTAAATACTTTAGCGCAAGTTACAACTTGACCCTGTATAGCTTCTTCATACATTTCAGAAGCATTTATAGCTAATTGCGATTCTGAATCATAGAGATAGTTATACCATTTTTGTTCGGTTATAGGTTTAATGATTTTAATCTCAGGTCTATCTATTAAATCATTTATTGTTTTTTCTATTTCACGCTCATTTAACCAAACTTCTTTTAAATAAAGATATATAGATTCTTTAAGTGTTTTAACAAACAAACTGTCCTTAAAAAAATCAGGGTTATTTAAAATATAATTTTTATTGAATTCGTATGATTTCCATTCGGGTAAATAACTTAGTTTTCTATTTACATTTTGTAGAACTTCATTGATTTCAATAAATGTATGTTTGTTTTCTCTTTTTAGTGTAGCAACTGTAAGTGATTTAAGTCGTTCTAAACTTCCTTTTTTAAATAAAGGTTCAAGACCAAGTTCAGGTGAAGGTATCATGCCATGGTCTATTTTGTTGAATGAGATAATATCTCCTTCAGTAGTACCTATATATTCTTGAGCAATAAGATATGGGTTTGTTATTATATTCTCAATACTTGATATAATTGAAAACTCTTCTTTATCTGCTGATAGAATGCGATTCCATTGTTCTTTGGAAAGTTCAATTCTTGAAAAACACTTAATTAATTCTTTAGTTGATTTATCATAATGATTGTTCCAATGGCTTTTATAATCATCTAAAATACTACTATCAATATCAAAAATAGTATCATTATTAGTTCCATCTAAAAAACCAAATATGCTTTTAAATGCTTCCTTGCTTTGATTTTGTTCTGCGTTGGTTTTGTAAAAAGGTAATAAACCGTGCATATCTGATGCATCAAGAAATGATGGTAAACCTGGATAAGCACCTCGTTTAATCCATAATTCATTCATTAATGATATGAGCCACTTTTCACGAATAGCCCAATCTTCTTCAGTATCTTTTATTTCTTTAAGATATTTAACTGATTCAAGTAATTGTTCAACAAGAAGTAGTGCATCATCATCAGTAATATGTCTTGCAGCATATTTAAAATTAGAAGTTTGTTCTGGGACAATCAAAATTCTATCTATAACAGCAGGATTGTCTTGATATTTTTGTAAAGGTAATTTAAAACCTTGCTCCGGATAATGACTACTTATTCCTCTTTGCCAAATAAAACCATTTGCATATAATTCTTTTATTTTATCTGTAGCATTTTCATAATACAATGTATTTCCTTTTTCTTTTATTCTTGATACACCTATCAGAACATACTTTTGATTGTCATCTGTGCTAAAAGGGTTGCTTTTATTGGCATAATAAAATACTAGGCTTTCATTATTTTTTAGTTCGTTGAAGAAATTTTCAGAATATTCGAGGCGTTTATTATAATCATATTGTCTGCCAGTTCCTATAGCTTTCACTTCGTCTCGATACATTTGCTCATAGGGCCAGATAAATGCAGTTGAAGGCGCTACGTCTATATCCATAGGATCAGCACCACCATTAAAAAATGAAGGAGGCGTTTCTCTACACACACTATGTTCTTTAGAAAATGTATTGTTACTGTAGGCACATGGCAAAGCTCCATCAATTTTTTTACAGATAAAACATTTCTCTCCGTTGACTTCCTGTAATTCTAATTGGCGTAGTTCTTTAATCCTATCGCCAGGATAAGATTGATTTCCAATACAATATGTATTATCCTCAGGATTCTTACATGCTGTACCGTCCCAACCATTTTGGTGCCAAGCTAATCTTAAAGTTAAATGAGTCATCCTAAAGACTTTTTATTTTATCAATTAATTGATTTTTGATATTTCTGACATCGTTTGCAATTTCAATAAAAAACCATTCGTCATAATTGTATTTTTCTCTAACGGCATTTACCGCAGGTAGCCAACGGTTTTCTACAAACCATTTTTTTTCTTCTTTATCTTTGTTCATTCCCGTAATTTCAATCATCAGGTTAGCCATTGAACCGTCTTTTCTTTTTACACGAGCAATAAAATCAGTATAGTACATTCGATCTTTACCATCTTTTACGTAAGGAATGACAAAGCCTAAGAACTGGTTTTTTACATAAGTATCAACTTCATCTAATTCCTCTAGTGTTTTAGCGCAAACGCCTTCCCAATCAGAATCCATGACTACAAAGTTGACATGACTTTTGTGTGTAGGATAAACATCTTTGGAAGTATTACCACCAACATGTTTTGTACTACCAAACTTGTTGTAATAATTAAAAACCGGTTTAATGTATTCCGAAGTGTTAATATGTGTATTTATGCCTCGACGTATATGGTCAACAATAATTTTAGGCGATTGAAAATATAATAACTTCTTGTAATTGTCATCTTTAATATTCAACAATAAAACTTTGTTGTCGTACCAATATTGTACAATCTCTTTAAGCTTGTTAAACTTTTGAAATTGGGGCTCATGCTCATCATTTGAAAAATGATATTTTAATAACTCTTTCGTTAGTAAAAAGATTATTTCATTCACTCTTTTTTCAAGTACTTGACTAATTTCCAAAAACTCTTCATCACCAGAAAATGCAGTCGCCATTTTGGTTATAGTAGGGAATTTAGAACCATCTATTTCATAGTTTTCAACGTCGGTAAAATCATATTGAATATCATCTTCATCATATTCAACACGATACCCTTCTATATTCGGAAACTCAATTTCGTGGGCTTTTTGTCTTTCCGGTATAGCTTTCACATGAGTATATTCCGGTGGGTCTACAGGTGATGCAGTTCCTCCTTTGAAAAATTTAAAGGGTACTCCGATGATATGAGCATATTCTGGCGGGAATTTTTCAATAACAATTTTACGTTTGTCATCAGTAGGGTTACCCTCTTTATCATAACCTTGTAAATAATAGTTCATTCTTCTTAAGGCACGACCAGCAACTTGTTCACACAATAATTGTGAGCCAAAAGCCCTTAATCCCATAATATGTGTAACGGTATTGGCATCCCAACCCTCAGTTAGCATTGAAACTGAAACAACACAACGAATGTGACCACCTAGTTTACCTGGTTCACCAACAGTATTTACAACTTCTCTCAGTATTTCAGCATCAGTAATTTTATTTGCTGAACCTTGCCCATGTAATCGGGCATAGTCTCTTTTGAATTCTTCTATTTCAGAATCAAATATTTTTTTGAAATCCTCACTTATTTGTCCGCCATCATCTAAGGCTTCAGAATCAATTATTAAAGTTGGAGATTTCTTTTTCAATTTACCCATATCATCATAATTCGAAAATAAATCATAATGACCTGTAACGGTTTGAACATTTCCTTTATCATCTTCAGTTTCATAACCTGCAATGAATTTATATAATTCTTTGGAAACCGAAGTGTTATTACAAACAGCAATAAAAACTGGAGGTCTAGAGAAAAAATTCACTTTTTCTTCACCTTTCATTCTCATATTGTCTGAGTACTCTTTGTAATGATTGTAGAACTGGTCTAAAGCTCCTTTTACTAAAGGTGGTAATTTAGGTGGTTCCTCAGTTAACTTTTTTCCTTCTTCTTTAGCTTCTTTTTTAGCAGTTCGTTGACCTTTTTTAGGCAAATCATCTTTTACATGTTCGTAAAGATTACGCAAAACGGGCATAGTTAATTCCTGCGTATTATCGCTTTCGGGTAAAAAAGGAATTTTTACTAAACCTGATTCGATAGCTTCTATTAAACCAAAATCAGAAACTACCCAACCAAACAAACTATAAGCATCATACCCCGAACCTTGTAGATAGTAGGGTGTTGCTGATAAATCATAAACCGCGGTTAGTTTGAATTTTTTAGCAAACTCTGTTAACCCAGTAAACCAAACGGCTGCTTTAGCATTTTCATCACCTTCAGTGTCTTTTGTTTTTCCTTTTTGCTTAGGTAAATAGCAGTGATGAGCTTCATCATTAAGAATTAGCAAACGACTTCCTGTTTTAAATTTCCCTAAAACACGTTTTACTACCTGATTGTAATCTTCTTTAGATTGGCCTTGTATTTCTGCAATTTTCTCATCTTTACTTTTTACCTTACCATCGTAAATACTCTTTTTGTTCCCTTGTAATTGTCTTTGTTCAAAAGCGTGGTAATTAGTGATAATTAGTTTAGAATTTAGATTGGCTAGTTGAGGTTCAAGATTTTTAGGAACTAAATCTCTGGCAGCATAATAATCAGAACGTTCATTTTTATTGGTTGACTTCTTATCTACAAATAAAACTCCTAAACGATCTTTAATAGTTACACCAGGGGCAACTATCAAAAAACAATCTGCAAACCTAGTATCCTGACGGTATTCTTGACGATTAAAGTAGTGGTATAGTATCAGCGCACCCATTACAACTGTTTTACCGGAACCGGTAGCCATTTTAAATGCTATTCTTGGTAATTGTTGATAGATATCGTTACTGACACCTTTATGGGTATCCTTTATTTTATTAATGATGTTTTGTCCTGCATTAGATTTTTCAGCAACTTCATTCAACCAAATAGCTGTTTCAATTGCTTCTCGCTGTGCAAAAAAGAGTTTTTTTACGGCATGTCTATCTGAATTATTGAACCAAAATAGTAATAACTCTTTTGTTACTCTAGTTGTGTTTGGATAGTTTTCTGCTCTCCATTTTGCAACATTATCCCTTGTTAAGTTTACTAAATGAGTTTTGTAATCCTCAGAAAAATCATTTACTTCAAAAATATCTTTTTGTGAACCTTGTTTTGTTGGGATTGCTCCTCCCATATCAGGCACAAAAATTCTTCTTCCCGGTTTGATATCTTCATAATCCAATTCACCTTTAGAATTGGTGTTGTAATGTAACTTAGGTTCGTCGTAAGGACTATTTAGAATTGGATTGTTATTCATTATATAATTATTTCAATTTAATTTATCACGCCCTCAAACACTCCAATCACTTTGAAATCATTTAGCGCCTCTTTATTAAGCACAATCGGTTCAAAAGTAGGGTCAAAGGACTTTGGTTTTAAGATAATGTATTCGTGTTGCCAAGTGTCTTCACCCAACATTTTTTTACTTTCATATTCTTTTACGGTATAACTCGCTCCCGATTCGGGGTCTTGGATATCAGTAGATTGCACCAATACAATCTTACCGTCTCGTGAACCATAATGGTACTTTCGGAATAGACAAATGGAACCGTTAGGGATTATCTTGTTCATAGATTCACCCACTACCGTACAAGCAAACAAATCCTCAGAAGGGGATAGGTGCGGAGGAAGTTTTAACCATTCCAATTCTTCAGGTTGTTGGGTTTCGCTAAAGCCTCCTGCAGCGGCTTTTAAATCATACAGCGGAATAGCATTTTCATAAGGACGAATTTCCTCTTCTTCTGTGAATTGGTATGATGGCACTGTAGTTTCATAGGTTGCTATATGCTTTGCCAAATACGCTCTTAGGTTAGGGTTACAGGCATAAACATAAGTGCCTTTGATGCCTCTTAATAAAATGGTTTTATAGATGTTGAGGATAAATTGCTTTAATACTTTGGCATCTTTAATGGTGTTTTTACCGGCTTTGTCTCTGTAATTTTCAGAGATGATTTCTATCGAATTAGTCTCGAGATTATAAGTTATTTCATGCCCAAAAATAATTCCGGCATAATTTAAATCGTAACCCTGTGTGGTATGAATGCAGCCTACTTCTTCAATGGCATTTTGAGTGTTAATCCAATCGATGTTGGTGCCGTTCCAGCGTAACTTTACGTTTTCTATTTCTATATCGAAAGCTGATTTGTCATTTTTTGAAGCCCATTCCCAAGAGTATCCGGCTATCATCCTGGATAAGCCGTTTTCTTGTTCTCTTAGTTTGAGTTCGTGTAAAAAGTGCTCAATATTTTGGAACAATACAAACTCGTAATCCTTAGAAGCATATTTAGGTTGGGTTGAAGGAAGCGAACAATCCAACAACTTTTTAATATAATCTACATAACCATTACCACCATTTACCCTGAACTGTGATTTCAATTGTTCTACAACTGTGGTTGGCAATTGTTTCATTTCGCTGAAGTCTTGTTGCAATACATCAGAAGGTTTGATGGATTGGTTTTCATCGTAGAAATAAATGCACTTGGCTTTGGTGCGTTGCATCCAATCTAGTTCGTTTGTTTCGGTATTATTTATTCCTAAATAAGTACAAACATTGTCAAAGATTTTGAAATAGGGACCCAAATTCACTCTGCGTCTTAATCGATGGGATTCATCCACTAAAATAATATCATAATCTTCTTTAAAGACATCAGAAGGTCCTATTACCATATCAGCTTTTAGTCCGGTGATGTTTTTAAAAACTTTTTGGAGTGTCTTTCGAAACGAACCCATTGGAACTACCAAAGCTACTTTAGGGTTACGGTATTTAACTTTGAGGCGGACAATCAAGTCCAAGAACTGCTGCTCTTCTTCTCCAAATTCTTTGAAGTTAAAGTCTTCGTTATCTGTACAAATTAATTTAATCAAGAAAACAGCCATAATACTTTTACCTGTTCCGGCACCACCTTCCATTACGATATTATGTGTAGTGTCGTTGAGCAAGTGCTGCATTATAGTCATCAAACTACGGCGTTGGTCTAGTGATAAAGTTTTATAAGGTGAGTATTTAAACAAGTCCGAATTGTCAATATGTTCAAGGGAATGCTGTGCCACACCTTTGGCTCGTAATTGGTCCCAAATGGTACGAAATACTTCCCAGTACTGAGGTTTTTGGTAATAGTTATGGTTAGCCAACCCCACATTGCCATTGAGTAATTTGTATTTTCCGTCACCCGAGAAATACTTAATTAAATTTGACTCAATATCCAAAGTAGCCGATTTATTGAAGGTATTACTGCTAACTATGTGCACTTCAGATAATTTGTTTTTATCCCCATTTTTGAGGTGTGTTGCAATACGACTGAATGTATCGGTAGTCTCTCCAATATAAGCTTGTTTAATTTTTCCGTCAGTGATAATGTATACTATGGGCCACAACTCTTTTGCATAATGGAGGTTCTCCATTTCGGGATGCTTAATCAAATCAGGTGTAAAATCAAATCGAAAAATATCAATCTTAACGGGTTCGTTAATCATAATTCGTCATATTTTTTGGCAGTACCCTTGGCTTTTTCAACTGGATATTTTTCACCATTTCGTTTTATTTTTTCAAGGACAATTTCAAAAATATCGAGGTTATGTTTTTCTGCTAATAAGAATGAAAAAGAGAGTATATCGGCTAATTCTTCTTTTATTTTATCGATTTTAACATTTTCTGACTCATTATCTTTTTTCCAAAGAAAAAGTTCATTTAATTCAGCCGCTTCAATAGAAATGGCTAAAGCCAAATTCTTAGAATCGTGAAACTGTTCCCAATCTCTTTCATTTCGAAACTTTATAAGCTCATCAATCACTTGTTGGTATTTTTCCATAACGAAATAATTTATCTCCCAAACATACCAAAAATCCGACACATAAACAATCCCCACTAGTAGGTAATTTAAGATTGTTTTCTCAGTAGTTATTCTTACCGAGAATCATATTTAGATATAAAATAAGCGCGGAGATTTTCCGCGCTTTTAAATTTCATTATTTTTTAAACTTATTTACAAATGATGACAGATTCGTAGCGTATCCCACCAATACTTGTGGGAAAAAATCTTTAGCACCTAAATGATAAAAACCACCCAGTCTCGCATAAATTCCATCATTTGATTTATCTGGATTTAATTTTGTGTACAAGTTAACTTGAAGTCTTAAAACACTTTTGTCATCGTTGTCATTATCTGCATTAAATATTATTGGAATATTTTCTGTAGAACCTCGAGCATTAAGCCAATTGAAAGCAAAATTAATATCGGCACCAAAATTTAATTGAGGTCTTATTTCTAAATTAGTACTCAACTCATGGGTTAAAGCATTAAGTTGGTAGTCTTTTAAAATATCACCACCATCTTTTTCATAGGTATATCTTAATCCTGCTCTGTAATATCTAATGCCATATGCAAAACTCCATTCCGTGGACAAGCCTTTTAATTCTAAATTAAAAAAGCTAACACCAACTCCGGCATTAAAATTATTGTATTTTATATAATCAAAATTGTTAATAGTCAATGACGTAACTGTTTCAGATGTATTATTGTTGATAGGAGTTATTAACCTGCTTTTTTCATCTAAACCATTATAAATAGATACATTAACATCAGCATTTAAAGAATGAATAAAAGCATACTTTCCAAAACTATAGATCCACAAAGGAACTTTAATTCTTGCTTCAGCTTGTACCAAGCTATTGGCTTTGTCATTATTTAGCCCTAAAACATCCGAGAAAATAACTCCCGTAAAGAAATCCATTAAACTGCGTTGTTCTAATTTTTTTGCTTTCCCTGGTTCAACACTGTACTCTTTATTTTTTACCGAATAGTTCCAACTTTTATCAGCATTATCATAATCAAATAAATCATTAATATTGATGTAATATCCTCCGGCATCATTATCATTTGGAGATATTGGCAAAAAATGTTTACTGTTATTAAACGATCGTAAGGTAAAACTATTGCTTACATTCATTATTCTGAATTTTTGAGTAGTATTATTACTTAGATGACCTTTTATTAGAATGTCCTTTACTTTGTTATTAAAAAAACGGATGTAAGTAGTAGTATCAGTGACTACAAATCTAACATCTTCTATTTTTTTATAATGCCAATTTTCTTGGAGTTGTTTATTATCTTTTTTTGAGGTTTCTTTAAACGCTTTTTTTTCTGTTGAGGTTAAAAATTGATAAACAGGAATTTCTTTATTCAGTTTCAATATTCCGGAATATTGTATTTCTAAGTTTTCAATTTTCTCAATTAAATCTGCAATTTGTTTTTTGTCTTCTTTTGTCTTTTCTGCTATTGTTCTATTCTCATTATCATTTCTTACTTTAACATATAAGGTTGCCAAATCCTCAGCTTTCATTTCATAATTAGTGTCCAATAAAGTTTGTTTGATGAAGTTGTTGATTTTAGTAGCGAATTCAGATTTATCAATATCATAAGGCATTTTCGGAGTGATTTTACAGTTATAATCCTTATCACAGAACTTTAATAAAAAGAAGTTTTGTTCGAAATTTTGTTTGATATTAACCGCAAAATCTTTTGTTGTGTCGTCAGTATGTTTAATATCAAAGTTGTTTATAAACGTGTAGTCGTTTTTTTCTGAGACTTGTTTGTAAATCTCATCCAACTTTAAAGTGTTTGAATCAATATTAAAATCTGTTGTTTTAACTATTCTGTTATATTCTTCAAAAGGTAATAATGTTGATTTTATAATTTCAAGGTTAGCATTTGTATGATAAGAAGCATAAAATTTTTTATAAAAGTCATCTTCGCTTTTTATATCTAAAATAGAGGTAACAGAATTGCCATCATATAAATCAATTTTATTGTCTGAAACTCTTTTAAACTTGAAATTTATATTAGTTGTAAAAATTTTAATTTCTTCGTTTTGATTGGTGATTTTTTTTATGTAGTCTTCAAATTTTATGGTTGGAGAGGTGCTATTAAAAATAGTTTTACTTTTTAAAAGCTTTATAAAGTCAGCTTCACTCATATTGTTGTCACTCATAGCTGTTGCAAAAATGTCATGAGTCAATGAAGTCAAATTGCTTTTAGCAATTTTCAATACAACATCAGTTTTTTCTAATTTAAAATAATAATTCTCAGTCGTACTTTTGATTTTATTAAATACCTCAGTTGCAAATTTATATGATGTATCATCTTTTTTAATAACAACTTTTTGTAAAACATTATTGTTCTTTGAATCAGTTATGAAAACATCAATCCCATCATTGGTATTCTTTTCTGCTTTAATTTCAAATTCATTTTTAAGATTAGGGAGGGTAAGCTTAGTGGTCTGGCTAATCCCTTTCAAACAAATAAATAACACTAATAAAAATAATCTCGTTCTCATACCTATATAGTTTTAAAAGTTACACTACTATAAGTCACAGCCGGTAACCCCAAAAGAGTTACTCGCTTTAGCTTCCCAATAAAATCAGGGTGGTATTTGAATGGTTGAAAAGGGTAATTAAAAATAAGGAAACAAGGTTAAAGTTGGTACTTTAACGATAGAATTTTACACTTAATCGATGTTTTGTGTTCTTAATCGAGAAAACTCAGCCACTGTCATTCCTGCGAAGGCGGGAATAGCCACAGTCAATCCTGAGAAACCGCAGATTGTCATTCCCGTGAAAACGGGAACTCCCCGCCATGTCACCACAGCGAGGAGCCTGCAATCTAATAATCTAACGGTCTAACAATCTAAATCACTTCAATCACCTGCAATACACTATAATCCTCATTTTTTAAGGAATATTGCACCCCGTTAAACTCCTGAAAAAAGGAAACACCTAGCAGGAATAGCGTAACACCGGTAGTGGTAGGAACACTCGGAGGCGTCAAGGTAACGGAGGTAGGAGTAAGGTCAACCGGAACGTTTTCCATATTACTTAGCACTAGCTCCGAGGCTTCCGTCTCAAAATCAATCGCCAAGACCGCCGATTGGAAACTCACATGAGTCGCCCCTTCGGGATAACGAATCTGCTCCTGAGGAACAAGGTTGGGAATCGTAACCACACCCGTCGCTGTGTCCAAGTCATAAATCGAAAATAGCACGGTGCTCAGAGGCGCATTGATGTTAAAATCAAATCCGTTCAACATCATCTTACCGTCAGGAGTCCCCAAACCGTTATACACTTGGCGTTGTCCCCTCACCGAAGTCGTGTCATACCTTTTAACATCCGACATGGTCTTCACAAGTCGACTGGTCATTTTACTGTCTTTGGCCTTAAAAATAAGACTACCCAAAGCCATACGAAGCATTTTTCCCGCTCCGGCAGCGGTCGAAAACTCGCTGTTGTTTTCTCGAGTTCTTAAATAATTTGGATCATTCTCAATTCTCTCTTTAGAAACACCACCTTTACGACGAACATAACTTTCACCGTCTTTTTTGTAGAAGGTTAAATTTTCAATAGTACCTTCAATTTTTAAAATTCCATTTGATTTTGCCATAATAATAAATATTAGGGTTAATAAATAAATTTTTGCAATCCTCAGCAATCATAATCGTGATTTGTGTCTTGTAAATAAAAGTTATAAATCACAGAATGTTAAGAGCTTACAACTATAAAACTCTAAATGTTTTGGTTTAGTATATACCCCTAGGTCATAACCGACCCTTATTGCCGTCTTTTACCAAAACTGCCGTTTTTGCCCTAAAAGGAATGTTAAAATTTATAGGCACGCATAATAATTTGCCTATTATTGCGTTATATTACAATCAAGATTGCTCCTTAAGTCATTGTAACGCCATAGTAACGTCATGTTAACGTCATATAAACGTCATATAAACGTTATGGAAAGCCTACTAAAGTATGTGAGAGATTATCCAATACTTAAACCAGTAACCAATGAAAAGAATTTGTATTTATCCAAAAGATGTTCAAGCCATAACAGGCAAAGGCGAAAGGCAATCAAGGAACATCGTTCTTGAAATCAAGAAAAAACACAACAAAGAAAAACACCAACCCATAACCATCCACGAATTCTGCGACTACATGAACTTCGACCTGGAGAAAGTAACCCCCTTAATAAGATAAGTGACATAAAACTACAATCCCAATAATTCGCACAATGGCTATCTTAAACCTTCCCCTCCTTTGAAGGGGTGCCCAAAGGGCGGGGTGGCTAACGGTATAAGTCACTTGCCACTAACCCCTATAGCTTTAACATTGTTAGTCTGTCCCGAGGCTTCGGGAGTCGAAGACCCTCGCTAAGCACTATACATTGTCACCTAAGCCTGCCTTTCCTGAGGATGCCGAGAGGTCGAAGGGTCGAAAGGCTACCAATAAAAAAGCCCTGTCGTTTAAAACAACAGGGCTATAATACTATCTGTGCAACTAAGCCACTCAACTCAAATCCTCCACATCAGCCTCAGGGGCATTCTTTTTCACCGATTCAATACCGTTCTCACGAGCTGCCGTGCTTTCATACATCTCACTGCTACCTATAATTTGACCGTTAGACGCCGTTAAGTTAAAATAGTCTTTCCCGTTAGAAGATGTTTTTCGCTCATAACGCGCATCATCAGGGGCATTCTTTTTCACTGATTCCACACCATTCTCACAACTCGCTTTAGTCGAATACCCTTGACTGGTTAAAATCACCTGCCCGTTACCGGCTTTTAAGTTAAACTGAAAGTCACCATTAGTTCTTTTGGTAATCACAAATTTTCCCATAGTATACTATTTAAAGGTTTTAATTATTAAGTGAGACTTACACAAATTTAGGAAAGAATTTAATTCAAAATAGGAATTTAACTTTAAATAGTATCAACAAAAACTTTGCGTCTTAGAACTTCAGAGAGGGATTAGCTTCGCTGTTTCTTGGCAGGAATCCCGGGCAAAGGAAAACCCGAAACTTGCGTTTCGGGTTTTCCTTTGCATTTGATATTAAGAGGAGGAAGCCCGGTGGGCTTCAGATTTGATATTAAGAGGAGGACTGCCAGTGGCAGTCAGGTTTAAAAGTCTTTAGACTTTTAAACAACCTTAGCGCCTCAGCACCTCAGCACCTCTAATCGGGATTAGCTTTGCTGTTCCCAGAGGGTTACCGGAGCAAAAGAAAACCAAAACGGCTTGAAAAGCCGTTTGTTTTTTTATTTCACAGCCACTTACACACGAGCGAAGCGACTGCCGGAGGAAAAGCTAGCTTTTGACGCGGCTATAAAATAAGAAAACCGATTAGTTTCCTAATCGGTTTTCTTTTGCGGAAGAAGAGGGATTCGAACCCCCGGACCTGTTACAGTCAACAGTTTTCAAGACTGCCGCAATCGACCACTCTGCCATTCTTCCAATAAGTCGGGCATTAATTTCTCAATGCGGTTGCAAATATAGCAACCTTTTTCATTTTGCAAAAAGATTTACCCTAAAAAATACACTTATTTTTTCGTAATAATGCTATTTGTTTCACTAGCTGATAATTAGTCACTAAAATAACTTTTTCCGGCTTATAAACTTTTACTTCAAATTTCGTATTCCAAACTCCCAACTCCAAACTCCAAACTCCAAACTCCCGACTCCAAACTCAATACGCCACATACTCCGTTATCTCCAATCCATACCCAATCATTCCCACGCGCTTGGTTTGCGTTGTGTTAGAAATCAATCGAATCTTTGCAATGTCGATATCGTGTAATATTTGGGCACCAATACCAAAGTCTTTGATGTCCATTTTAATTTGAGGGGCTTTTAAAATCCCTTCGGCTTGTAGTTGTTTTAGCTCGGTTAATCGGTTTAACAAGTCGGAAGAGTCTTTTTCTTGGTTGATGAACAACACTGCACCTTTGTTTTCTTGGATGATTCGGTTAAACACGTCATCTAGTTTTTTATCCGGGCAATCCGTTAAACAATTTAGGATGTCGTTGTTGGCTTGGGTCGAAATGATGCGCGTTAAGATTGGCTCGCCGGTATTCCAACTGCCTTTGGTCAACGCCAAGTGTACTTGTTTGTTAGTCGTTTGCTGATAAGCTCTTAAACGGAACGACCCAAAACGGGTTTCTACCTCAAAGTCTTCTTTTTTGACAATCAGACTGTCGTGTTGCATTCTGTAAGCCACCAAGTCTTCTATGGAAACGAGTTTCAAATCAAATTTTTTAGCCACTTCTACCAATTCCGGTAAACGTGCCATGCTGCCGTCTTCGTTCATAATTTCGACAATCACACCGGCGGGTTTAAATCCGGCGAGTCTGGCAAAGTCGATAGCCGCTTCGGTATGACCGGTTCTTCTTAAAACGCCACCTTGTTTCGCCGTTAATGGGAAAATGTGTCCAGGACGTGCTAAATCATGCGGTTTGGTGTCTTCATTGACTAAAGCCAAGATGGTTTTAGCCCTGTCGGCTGCCGAAATTCCGGTGGTAACACCATGCCCTTTTAAATCTACCGAAACAGTAAACGCGGTTTCCATGTGGTCGGTATTGTTTTTCACCATTGAGTGTAGTTCCAATTCGTTGCAACGACGCTCAGTAAGTGGTGCACAAATTAAGCCGCGACCGTGGGTAGCCATGAAGTTAATCATTTCGGGCGTTACCTTTTCGGCGGCAGCCAAAAAATCGCCTTCATTCTCACGGTCTTCATCATCAACCACGATGATAACTTTGCCTTGACGAATGTCTTCAATGGCTTCTTCTATAGTGTTGAGTTGTATTTTGGTTGTAGTTGCTGTGTCCATTAGACCCTAGTATTAGATTCTGAAATAAGTTGGTTGACAAAAACCTTATTGTAAATAAAAAACAGGAAGTAAAACGGAAACCCTGCCAATAAGAGTACAAAAAGCGGAATGTCAATATTTTTAGTAGCACGAACGCCCAAAGCTGTTAAAGCTTGTTGTGATTTATATAAGCTAAAGAATAACGTAATAGCTAGTATTGAAGCGATAATAATCATTGCCAAAGTATCGGGTTTGCCTAAGAAAAAGACGCCAATTAAAAGGAAGTTACTTGCTAAAGCGATCAAACTAAACAGGTTGTATTGTTGGGTTATCACTTCCAAAGTCCGATTATCGGTTGGAATTATTTTCTTTTCCATTATATTTTTCGGCACACTGTCTTCGGGCAAAGTATTCAAGTACTGTTGGACTTCTTCCACATCGATGGCCAAATCAGGGGTTACTGTAGCAGTAGTCAGTTCGGGTTTGGTCTTATCGGGAAAAATGCGATTGAAGAAATTGGTCAACCAATCAAAGTTCATACTGAAACCTTTGTCATCAGTTGCTCTTTTGGTCAACAAAATAGCAAAAGGCGTCAAGACAAACGAAGACATCCAGGAGCCTAAGAAAGGCGAGAGCTCATCTTGCTGTGCTACTTTTTTACCGAAAGTATTGATGAAGTGGAAGATGATAAAAATGAGGATGGCAAATACAATAGGCAATCCCAAACCACCTTTGCGAATAATGGCGCCGAGTGGTGCCCCGATAAAGAACATGAGCAAACAAGCATAGGCAATGACGAACTTGTCGTACAAGGCAATCCAGTGTTGGTTGATGTTTTTTTGTTTGTCTTGCAAATCGTATTTAGAGCTTTCTAATGAAAAGTTAATCCCGTCTATATTACTACTTGCAACTCTTAGGATTTGTGTTTTTTCACTTTGAGAATAAGTTCGCAACAAATCAGTAATGTTTAGTGCAGGCGCTACCGTATCTCTATTGATGTCAACCGATGTCATATTAGCACGTTGGTTGATGTTTTCGGTATAGGAAACGATTTCTTTTTTGTAGTTCTTTTGTAGTGAGTCGAGTGTGTATTTCAGTTCGCCTACATTCAACATGGTGTTGGTGTTGGTGATTTTTTCTTCTTCTAAGCTCGAACTGTTTAGTCTAGACAAATCGATGTTGATGACATAGCGTTGGAATTCACTTTTGGCAAAAGGCATTTTGTGGCGTTCTTCATATTTCTTCGGAACAATGTCTTCATAATAATTCCCGTCTTTCAGTACTAATTTCAAGGTGTTGGAATCTTCGCTGCTAACCAATTCGCCTTTTTTGGCTTTGATAACGGTATTACTGGCCGAACCCATACTTGATTTTTTGTGAATAGTAACACCACTAAGGTATTTACCGTTTTCACCCGATTTCTTTTCGACCTTGATGTTGTAGTTCCCAACTTCACTAAACTGTCCTTCGGCTATGGCCATAGCGGGCTTTACTTGTGCAATGTTTCTTCGGAAGTTGATGAACTTGTATTCGGCAAACGGAATAACATTATTGGCAAAGAAAAAAGCAACGATACTCAATAATAAGATAAAAACCGTAAGACTTCGCATGGCGCGTTGCAAAGAGATTCCGGAAGATTTCATCGCGGCAAACTCATAGTTCTCGGCCAAACTACCAAAGGTCATGATAGAAGCCAACAACACAGAAAGCGGTAATACTAAAGGAATGATACTCGGCATTTTGAAAAGTAAGAACTTAAGAATCATAAAGATGTCTAAGTCTTTTCCGGCCAATTCAGAGATAAAAAGCCAAACTACTTGCAATACGAATATAAAAAACAAGATTACAAATACCGTAGTAAATGTAATCAGGAAAGATTTTAATAAGTACCTGTCAAGTATTTTCACCTCGGGCTTAATCTATTTTGTTGATGTAGTAATTTGGATATTTACTCGGCACAAAGGTAAACTGATTTTTTGATAAAGGTTGGTTGGTTTTAAAAGAATTAACAGTCAAAGTGGTTTTAGTTCCGTTTTTGCCTATTTCAATCACATTATAAATGTTTTTGGTTTGGGAATCGATGCCTAATAACACTTCTTTGCGTTGGTCTTTGGTATTGGTTGGTACTAGTTTGATGTATTGAATTTTACGGCCTTTTACGTCTTGAAGAATGTCCCAGTAATATTTATAACCACTATTGAAAAAGGTAAGCATTTTAGAAGGTGTAATGGCGTTCTCATCTTTGTCATCCACACTCGAGATAGTCACTTCTTCATCTTCGGGAACAATAGTATAGCTTTTTTTGCCGTCGTATATTTTGGTTACGCCCAAGAAGTTTAAGACATATTTGTCACCTTCTAACAACAAGTTGCCTTTGCTTTCTTTGTTGATGTTTTCTTTGCTATTGTAAAGTGCGTATTTAAAATCGATAGAGATATTCTTATAGGTTTTTACCTTAGCGGTAACTTGGTCGAGCAAGTCTTTGGCTTTTTTATCTTGTGCATTAGTGGTCAAACTAATGAATAGTAGTAATGCAATAGATAGTAATTTGTTCATTTTAATGGTTATTTTGTTCATTGCTAAAAAATTGGTCTAACGAAGTCAAGTCGGGGATGTTTACACTTCTCGCTTTACTTCCTTCAAACGGACCTACAATTCCGGCGGCTTCGAGCTGATCTATCAGTCTTCCGGCACGGTTGTAGCCCAGTTTCAATTTTCTTTGCAATAATGATGCCGAACCTTGTTGGGCGGTCACGATTATTTCTGCAGCTTCTCTGAACATGCTGTCTCTTTCAGAGATGTCAAATTCTAAGTTTACACTGCTGCCGTCTTCGCCAACGTATTCAGGCAACAGGTAAGCGCTGGCATAAGCTTTTTGGGAACCAATATAATCTACAATCTTTTCTACTTCGGGCGTATCTACAAAAGCACATTGTACACGCACTAAATCATTTCCGTTAGAGAACAACAAATCCCCACGACCAATCAACTGGTCAGCACCACCGGAATCTAAGATGGTTCTCGAATCAATTTTAGACGTTACTCTAAAGGCGATACGCGCCGGGAAATTGGCTTTGATCATACCGGTAATTACATTCACCGAAGGTCTTTGTGTAGCGATAATCAAATGAATACCAATAGCACGGGCTAATTGCGCCAATCGAGCGATAGGGGTTTCTACTTCTTTACCGGCTGTCATAATCAAATCGGCAAACTCATCGACTACCAAAACAATATAGGGTAAGAATCGGTGACCGTTTTCCGGATTCAGTTTGCGACTTTTGAACTTTTCATTGTATTCCTTAATGTTACGCACCATGGCGTCTTTCAGCAAAGAATAGCGGTTGTCCATTTCCAAACAAAGCGAATTTAGCGTATTGATTACTTTGTTATTGTCGGTAATAATCGCATCTTCTGTATCGGGTAATTTTGCCAAATAATGACGTTCTATTTTGTTGAATAAAGTCAGCTCTACTTTCTTCGGATCTACCAAAACAAATTTTACTTCTGCAGGATGTTTTTTGTATAACAACGAAGTTAGTACCGCATTCAATCCAACCGATTTTCCTTGTCCGGTAGCACCTGCCATCAACAAGTGTGGCATTTTGGCTAAGTCGACTACAAAGGTTTCATTCGAAATGGTTTTTCCCAAAGCGATAGGCAATTCCATTTCTGCTTCTTGGAATTTAGCCGAAGAAATTACGCTCTTCATTGGCACCATCGTTGGGTTTTTATTCGGCACCTCGATACCTATAGTTCCTTTTCCGGGAATAGGTGCGATGATACGAATGCCTAAGGCCGAAAGTGATAACGCAATATCGTCTTCTAAACTTTTGATTTTAGAAATACGGATACCGGCTTCGGGCACAATTTCATATAAAGTTACTGATGGTCCGACAGTGGCTTTGATTTGGGCAATGTCGATTTTGTAATTGCGAAGCGTTTCTACAATGCGGTTTTTATTTTCTTCTAACTCTTCCTGATTGATGGTGATGCCTACGGAAGCATATTCTTTCAGCAAGTCAATCGTTGGGAATTTGTAGTTGGATAACTCTAAAGTTGGGTCAAACAAACCAAAATCGGCTACTAATTTAGCCGCCAGGTTTTCATCCATAACATCTTCTTCTTCCGCTTTTTCAATCACAAAAGCTTCATCGTTGGTCTCAATGATTTGCTTTACCGGTTCTACATAAATTGGTTCTTCCGGAGTTGGAGTAACCGCCATTTTGATAGTTGGTTCCAAATTGATTTCGGAAGCATTTTCAATGGTAGGTTTTAATGTTTCTTTGTTGATTTCGAATTGGGAAGGTTTGAGCGTTGGTTCTTCAATAAGTTCTTCTTCCGTTTCACTTACAGCAAATTCTTCTAAGTTGTAATCTACGCCTTTGTCATTGGAACCTACAATACTGCTTAAATCTTCTTTGATGTCTTTGTGTTTCTTTTCGAAGAAAGACTTTATTGCATCAGGAGAGATTTTTATTTTGAAGATTAGGTAAATGATGATAGAGAAAACCAATACCAAACCGGTTCCGGTTTTGCCGATGTAATCTTGCAGGAATAAATTCATTTCAAAACCGATGGTTCCGCCTAATTCCGGTAAAGTGTAGGCAAAGAAACCAAACAGGATAGACAATACCACTAAGGCAAACAAATCCCAAAACCAAGTGTTTTTTAATTTCTTAACCGGTAAGTCTAAAACCAAAAAAGCACCGCTTAAAAAGAATAACTTAACGAATAGGAAGGAAGCGACACCAAAACCGCGGTAGATGAATAAATCGGCCAAGTAGGCACCAAATTTACCCAACCAGTTTTGCACCGGTTCGTTGCGATCAGTTAATGCATTAACAGCACTTTGGTCGGCTTGACCATGTAAAAAGAAAGAAATAAAGGATACCAAAAAGGCCACAGAAAGCAAAACCAATACGAATCCGAACAGCATTCGGTATTGTTTTTTAGTCTTGAGTATTTTGAGTTCCAGATTGGGATCTTTCTCCTTTGCTTTAGTTTCCTTTTTTACTGTTTTTGCCATTGGTTAAGTATAACGCTATAAAAATAGAAATTTAATCGACTATTTATAAAAATTTTGGAACATAAATGAGCAAACCTATCGCTACTGCGGCTAAGGCGGCAAACATTACGGCACCGGCGGCAATATCTTTGATAAAACCAATTCGGTCATGAAACTCCGGATGTACAAAGTCGGCTATTTTCTCTACAGCAGTATTCAAACTTTCGATTCCCAGCACCAATCCAAATGCCAGTATTTGCATCATCCATTCATAACGGTCGATGTCAAAATAAAACCCGGCAATAATCATGATGATGGCCAAAGTAAATTGTACCATTACACTGTGTTCGGTAGTGACGAGTTTGAAAGCACCTTTCACGGCGTAGCCAACGCTTTTGAGTCTTCCGGTGATGAAAGAGTTGTCTTTTTCGAATGCCATAAGCTTATTTTATAGTGCTGCTAAAGCCGATTCGTAGTTAGGCTCGTTAGCAATTTCGGAAACCAGTTCAGTGTGTTTTACCGTGCCATTTTCGTCAATTACAACGACCGCTCTGGCGTGTAAACCTGAGAAAGCACCTTCTGTGATTTCTAAACCATAGTCTTTTCCAAAGTTTCCGGTATTGAAATCAGAAAGATTAATCACGTTGTCTAAACCTTCGGCACCACAAAAACGTTTTTGGGCAAAAGGCAAGTCTCTTGAGATGCACAAAACTTTAGTATTTTCTAAAGTACTCGCTTTGGCATTAAAAGTTCTGACTGAAGTCGCACAAGTATTGGTGTCAATGCTTGGGAATATATTTAAAACCACTTTGCTTCCGGCAAAATCTGCCAGAGTAGTAATGCCTAAATCTTGTTTTACTAATTGAAATTCAGGGGCTTTTGATCCCACTTTTGGTAACTCACCGTTGGTGTTTATTGGATTTCCGCCCAAAGTAATTGCTGCCATTTGTTTGCTTTTTTTGAATGCCAAAAGTAGTGAAAATATTGGGAATTACGAATTATGAATTACGAATAGGAAGTTGAGATAAGTTAAAAAATATTTGGTTTGTATTATTGTTTTATCGTAATATTGCAATATAATAATTTAAAGACATCATGGGCGCATCAAAAACCGAATCTTTTTCCATAGAACAAAACGAAATGGCCACCTTGTTCAAAGCCTTGTCTCATCCGGCGAGAATAGCCATTGTCGATTATTTGTTGACCGTTGACAGTTGCATTTGTGGCGATATTGTAAACGAATTGCCTTTAGCACAACCAACGATTTCTCAACACTTGAAGGAATTAAAGAACGCCAACATCATTAAAGGCACGATTGAAGGAACAGCCATTTGCTATTGCATCAATCCGGATACTATTGATAAAATTGAAAACCATTTTGGCATGATTCGCCATAAGTTAAAAAACAAATGTTGTTAAAGGTCGGATGTTGGATGTCGGATGTTTTTTGTCTTAATACTTAATACTCATATCTTAATACTCAAATTATGAAACTTTCAGAAATTAAAAACGAATTAAAAAGCTTAACCACCATAGCTTTCCAATTGCCTAACGGCGACTTGGTTCCCAATCATTTTCACGTAACCGAAGTCGGTAAAGTGACCAAACATTTTATCGATTGCGGTGGCACCGTGCGCAACGAAGAAGTCGCTAATTTCCAGCTTTGGGAAGCCAATGATTACGATCATCGTTTGCATCCGGAAAAATTGGTTCATATTATTGAACTTTCCGAAAAAGTATTGGGCTTGCCCGATTTGGAGATTGAAGTCGAATACCAAATGAAAGACACCATAGGGAAATTCAGCTTGGATTTTGACGGAACCAATTTCTTGTTGACTTCTAAAGAAACCAATTGCTTGGCCAAAGACCATTGCGGTATTCCGCCTGAGAAAATGAAAGTTAAAATAGGCGAGTGGAAACAAAAAGAAACTTCTTGTTGTGCGCCTGATTCGGGTTGTTGTTAATGATTTGAATTTATAAGAAGAAAATATGCTAAAGCGAATAATCAACACTGATGATTCTAAAACCACCATAATTATCCGACTAATCGTTGGTGTCGTATTTTTATCAGAAGGAATTCAAAAATGGTTATTCCCTGAACTTCGAGGCGCCGGTCGATTTGAGAAAATTGGTTTGCCTTCTCCTGAATTTTTAGGAAACTTTGTTGGTTTTTTTGAAATTCTTTGCGGTTTGCTGTTACTAATCGGACTATTTTCAAGGTTAGCCAGTATTCCTTTGATCATAATTATGGTTGTGGCTTTTGCAACGACAAAATCTGAAGTTTATTCAGAAAAAGGATTTTGGGAATTGCTTCACGGCAGCAGAACCGATTTGGCTATGTTTTTAGGAAGTATTTTTCTTTTAATTAAAGGCAGCAGTAATTGGTCGGTTGACAAAAGATTGATGAAAAATGGAAAGTAATGTTGCGCTAAAAGACATCGCCAAACTTTTTCTAAAACTAGGCATAATCGGTTTTGGCGGTCCTGCCGCACATATTGCCATGATGCAAGAAGAAGTGGTGGTAAAGCGAAAGTGGCTGACCGAACAACATTTTTTAGATTTGCTAGGCGCAACCAACTTGATTCCGGGACCAAACAGCACCGAAATGGCCATACACATCGGTCATGAAAAAGGCGGTTGGAAAGGATTAATTGTAGCCGGACTTTGCTTCATACTTCCGGCGGTTTTAATCACCGGTTTTTTGGCTTGGCTTTACAAACAATATGGGCAATTACCCGAAGTGCAACCTTTTGTTTACGGGATAAAACCGGCCATCATAGCCATTATATTGGGCGCTATTTTTCCTTTGGCTAAAAAGTCATTAAAATCAGTTGAATTAGCGGTCATAGCAGTTTTGGTTTTGCTTTTTTCGTTGCTCAATTTCAATGAGATTTACTTGCTGTTTGGCGCCGGTTTTCTGGCTTTGTTTTTGGCTTCCGTCAGAAACAGAAACACTACTATAAACAGTGTTTTTCCATTGACCTTTTTGCAAATCACCAATACTACCATACTCTCAGCCACCAATAGCAACTTGTTTTGGATATTTCTGAAAATTGGCGCTATACTATACGGTAGTGGTTATGTCTTGTTTGCTTTTCTCGACACCGAACTGGTGGCCACCGGATTGTTATCACGCCAAGCTCTAATAGATGCTATAGCTGTGGGACAATTCACGCCCGGACCGGTTTTTTCTTCCGTGACTTTTATAGGCTATCAAATTAACGGATTAAGCGGAGCTGTGTTTTCGACCATCGCTATATTTTTGCCGTCATTTGTTTTTGTGGCTTTGTTGAACCCAATAGTGAAGAAAATGCGCAATTCAAAGCTATTCTCTGCTTTTCTCGATGCAGTAAATGTAGCTTCGGTGGCTATTATTGTTACGGTTTGTTTCGAAATGGGAAAAGAAACCATTACCGATTGGCGAACCGTGCTGATTGCCGTTTTAAGTATTGCAATAGCCTTTGGATACCAAAAAATCAATAGTGCTTTTGTGGTTTTAGGCGGTTCTTTGTTAGGTTATTTATTATTCATTATAAAATAAAAATATGTTAGAAAATTTATCAAAAACGATAGCGTTGAGTTCAACAATGACTGTTTCCGAAGAGCGAAAAACAGTGTTACTACCTTTAGTAGATTACATTCAAGACAAAGTGAATGCTAAGCAAGAAATTCGGTTGAATTTTATTTGTACCCACAATTCTCGCCGAAGTCATTTGTCTCAAATTTGGGCGCAAACCATGGCGTTTCATTTTGGTATTTCAAATGTCTTTTGCTATTCGGGCGGAACCGAAGCTACGGCGATGTTTCCCAAAGTAGGTGAAACATTAACTAACCAAGGATTTCAGATTCAGCAATTGAGTCAGGAACAAAATCCGGTTTATGCTGTTAAGTTTGCTGACAACCAACATCCGATAGTTTGTTTTTCTAAAACGTATTTCGATGATTTCAATCCGAAGAACCATTTCGGAGCCATCATGACTTGTAACAATGCCGATGAAGGTTGTCCGATGGTTTTTGGAGCCGAAGCACGATTCCCCATAAAATACGATGATCCGAAAGCTTTTGACGGTACCGATTTGATGGATGAAAAATATGCGGAGCGCAGTTTGCAAATTGCGAGTGAACTGTTTTTTGTGTTTTCGAATATCAAATAATTTAACTCTTTCAATATGACAACAACAGCAATATTACTTCAATTGTGGATGGAGTCCAGAACTCGTTTTACCAACCAATTGGCTATTTTAACAGAATCTGATTTGGTTAAAAAATTACCGCCTTCCACCAATAGTGTAGGTTTTTTGATTAGGCATATTGGAGAGGTGGAATTACTCTTTGCTAAAAATGTTTTTGGTTCTATTGAGGCCAAAGTGATTGCTAAAACAGTGATTGAAAAAAGAGATACCGGTGAGTGGACAAACCTGGATGAGCTGAAAGCTTATGTTGATTATTCATTTGAAATTTTAAAGAAAATTGTAGAACAACAGACAGAAGAAGATTGGAATACAAAAGTCGAAACCAAAGAGTTTGGGGTCAAAACCAAAGCCGAAGCTTTCGGGAGAATAGTTTCTCATACCGCATACCATGCCGGCCAAATGGCAATTATTATCAAATATGGCAATGCTCAATAAATAATAAATTTACTGTAGATAATAGATTTTACTATGAAAAAAAGACTTGGATTTTTAGACCGATTTTTAACGCTGTGGATTTTTCTGGCGATGTTACTTGGAGTTGGAATAGGCTATTTTATTCCGAATTCAGCTGATTTTATCAATTCATTTTCCTCCGGAACGACTAATGTGCCTTTGGCGATTGGGTTGATTTTGATGATGTATCCGCCATTGACTAAAATCGATTTTTCGAAAGTGCCACAAATGTTCAAACAGCCAAAATTACTCACGGCTTCTTTTTTCATCACTTGGATAGTCGGGCCGTTTTTGATGTTTTTATTGGCGACCTTTTTTCTGGAAGACTATCCCGAATACATGACCGGATTGATTATTATCGGCATTGCACCTTGTATTGCGATGGTGATTGTTTGGAACGAATTGGCCGAAGGCAACCGCGAATTAACCGCCGGTTTGATTGGCATCAACAGTTTGCTACAAGTTTTCTTTTTCAGTTTGTATGCCTACTTTTATTTGGAAATCATGTTGCCGTTATTCGGAATAAAAGGCTTGGAATTGAATATTACCATTGCCGAAATTGCCCAAACGGTTGGAATTTACTTAGGCATTCCGTTTGCTTTAGCCGTAATTAGTCGATTGGCCATAAAGCAATATTTAGGCGATAAATTTTTCAACCAAAAGTTTATTCCGTTTGTTTCTCCGATAACTTTAATTGCGTTGCTTTTTACCATTGTAGTAATGTTTAGCTTGAAAGGCGAAATGATAGTCGATTTGCCTTTGGATGTTATTCGAATAGCTATTCCATTAGTAATTTTCTTTACCATTATGTTCTTCCTGATGTTTTTTGTGTCGAAGAAAATTGGTGCAAATTATCGCGATGCCACAGCTTTGTCCTTTACCGCTTCGGGGAATAATTTCGAGTTAGCGATAGCGGTTTCCATCGGTGTTTTCGGGATTAATAGCGGACAAGCCTTTGCCGGTGTCATTGGTCCTTTGGTAGAAGTTCCAGCCTTGATTATATTAGTGAATGTAGCCTTTTGGTTGAGAAAAAAATATTTTACCAAAAACATTTAAATTTGATGGAAAGAAAAGAACACTGGGAAAACGTATTTTCCACTAAAACCGAAAAAGAGGTGAGTTGGTACCAAGAATATCCCACAACCTCGGTCGATTTTATAACCGCATTGTCTTTGCCTTTAGATGCCAAAATTATCGATATTGGCGGAGGCGACAGTTATTTGATGGATGCTTTGCTCGATTTGGGTTACACCAATTTGACGTTGCTCGATATTTCGGAGAAAGCCATTGAAAGAATCATGAATAGGTTAGGCGAGAAAGCTTCCAAAGTGACATTTATTGTTTCGGACATTTTAGATTTTAAGCCAACAGAGCCATATGATTTTTGGCACGACCGAGCTTGTTTTCACTTTTTGACCCGAACTTTCGATGTTGAAAAATATTCGAAAATTGTTAGTCAGGCTATAGCCAATGAAGGAAAGCTTTTCATCGGTACTTTCTCGGATAACGGACCCAAAAAATGCAGCGGTCTGGAAATTTCGCAATACACTATGGAAAGCTTACGATTGGTATTTGAAAAAGATTTTGAATTAAGCGGTTGTTTCACAGAAGAACATCCAACGCCTTTTGGCACAACGCAAAATTTTCTTTTTTGTGGATTTAAAAGAAAATAAAGATGAAAAATATATTAGTGCTTTGTACAGGTAACAGTTGTCGCAGTCAAATGGCGCACGGCTATTTGTCGCATTTTACCAATCCTGAGCAAGTTACTGTGTACTCGGCCGGAGTGGAAACATATGGTCTAAATTCTTTGGCTGTGGCCATTATGCAGGAAGATGGTGTAAACATTGCCAAACATACTTCTAACAATGTTGAAGAGTATTTCGATATTACTTTTGATTATTTGATTACGGTTTGTGACAATGCCAAAGAACTTTGTCCGTTTTTTCCAACTAATGCTGTCAAGTTGCACCATAATTTTCCCGATCCTTCTAAAGTAAAAGGATCTACTATAGAAGTTATTGAAGAGTTTAGAAGGGTAAGGCAAATGATAAAAGAGTTTTGTAGAGACTTTGTTACAACCAATAATCTATAAATAAAAACGTCCCGACAGCTTCGGGACGTTTTTTATGGTCTAATAATCTAATTAAACGTGTAAAGCTCTGTTATCCGTAGCAGCTAAAGCGGCTTCTTTAATAGCTTCCGCAAAAGTTGGATGCGCATGTGACATTCTTGAAATATCTTCGGCTGAAGCGCGGAATTCCATAGCGGTTACCGCTTCGGCAATCAAATCAGCACAACGCGCGCCAATCATGTGGATTCCTAAAACTTCGTCGGTTTTGGCATCGGCTAAAATCTTAACGAAACCGTCAATATCACCACCGGCACGTGCTCTTCCTAAGGCTTTGAAAGGGAAACTTCCTGCTTTGTAAGCTACGCCGGCTTCTTTTAATTGTTCTTCGGTTTTACCTACAGCCGCTACTTCAGGCCAAGTGTAAACCACACCCGGAATCAAGTTGTAATCGATGTGTGGTTTTTGTCCGGCCATTATTTCTGCGACCAAAACACCTTCTTCTTCGGCTTTGTGGGCCAACATCGCACCACGAACTACATCGCCAATTGCATAGATGTTCGGAACGTTGGTTTGTAGATGGTCATTGACATCAATCATGCCTCTTTCGGTCACTTTTACACCGGCTTTTTCAGCATTCAATCCGTCAGTGTAAGGACGACGACCAACCGCTACTAAGCAGTAATCACCTTCAAAAGTTACGGTATTGCCTTTGGCATCATCGGCTTGAACCGTTACGTTTTTACCTTTTCGGGTTACTTCTTTTACTTTGTGTGAAGTGTAGAATTTCATCCCTTGTTTTTTCAAGACTTTGGTTAATTCTTTCGATAAACCGGCGTCCATACCCGGAATGATTCGGTCTAAATATTCAACTACAGAAACTTGAGCACCTAATCTTAAATAGACTTGTCCTAATTCGATACCGATAACGCCACCACCAATGATGATTAAGTGTTTTGGTACTTCGGGTAATTTCAAAGCTTCAGTAGAAGTGATGATTCTTTCTTTGTCGATTTTGATAAAAGGCAAAGTCGATGGTTTAGAACCGGTTGCTATTACAATATTTTTGCCTTCGATTACTTCTGCTGAACCGTCGGCTTTAGTAACTTTCACATGAGTAGCATCTTCAAAAGAACCTAATCCTTCGAAAACAGTGATTTTGTTTTTGTCCATTAAGAACTTAACACCGCCCGAAGTTTGGTCAACCACCGCTTGCTTACGGGCAATCATTTTTTCTAAATTGACTTTTACTTCGCCGGAAACCTCGATACCGTGGTCGGCAAAGTGTTGCAATTCTTCATAATGATGCGAAGAAGCTAAAAGTGCTTTAGACGGAATGCAACCTACATTTAAGCAAGTTCCTCCTAAAGTACTGTATTTTTCAATGATTGCGGTTTTGAAACCTAATTGGGCACAACGAATAGCGGAAACATATCCGCCCGGACCTGAACCTATGATGACAACGTCAAATGAACTCATAATTATGTTTGTGGTTTATTGTTTGTAGTTAAAAATGAACTTTAAATTGCGATTGCAAAAGTAAGCAATTTCAAAAAGTTAATTATGGTTTTTTTTCAGGATTTCTATTGGTATTAAAAACAGAATATATGATGACATCATTATTTTGTATTTCATAAATGACAACAAAGGGAAATTTCTTCAATGATAACTCTCTAAAGCAAGGTTCTTTTTTTATACCAAAAAACTCAGGATTAGTTTTGAGGACATTAATGTATCCTTGTAGATATCTGAAGAATTGAATGCCTAAACCATTTTGTCTGTTTTCGTAAAAATCAATAGAGTCTTTTATTTCCGTAGAAGCTAGACGAGAAATGATGATTTTATAAGTCATATTTCTTAATCAACTCTTTTTCAAAATCATCCCATGACATTGCAGTTTCGCTGTTGGATAAATATTGCGCTCTGCTTTCTGCTACTTTAATGTAATGATCATCAGAAACCATGGAGTCTTTGGATTCTTTATTTAGCGCATCAAAAATACCTTCTAAAACATTGAGTTTAGAATCATCTTCTAATAGTTTTCCAAAATCAACTATTAGTTTTTGTCTCATGGCTTTTGTAGTCATAATTTGAATTGTTATTGAGACTCAAATTTAAGAATAAATTGTTTCACAAAGTAAAAGCCGTTGTGTTTTTGACTTCACCAATCATAAATGTGCTGTGAGTACTACCAATGTGTTGAAGCGTAGTTAATTTAGTTACCATAAATTCTCGGTAAGCTTCCATGTCCTTGACGCAGATTTTGAGAATATAATCGTAATCACCGCTGACATGAAAACATTCTAAGACTTCTTCTAGTTTAACGACTTGGTGTTCGAAAGTGGTGAGGAATTCTTTGGTATGCTGGATGAGTTTGATGTGACAAAACACCACAAAACTTTTGTCTATTTTAGTTCGATTCAACAAGGCAACATATTGGTCAATAATACCTTCGCGTTCCAGTTTCTTAATGCGTTCATAAACAGCTGTTACGGAAAGATTGAGTTTTACTGAAAGTTCTTTGGTAGTTTTCTTGGTGTCTTTTTGGAGTAGGGCGAGGAGTTTTTTGTCGGTTGTATCCAAGTTCATGGTTTCATGGTTTAAAATTGTTTAAAAGTTTAAAAGGTTTGAGATGGTCTAGAATTTAAGTTTTTTGGTTTTTAGAGGTTATTTTTCTTTTTGTTAGTTTTATAAACTATTTAAGTTTAAATTAATAGAATTAAAATCTAAATTTTTTCAAAAGTATTGATTTTTAATTTAATATAAGGGAATTTTGAACCACATTAAACAAGTTTAAACTCTTAAACCCAAAACATGAATTCTATTCCCCAAACCTTAAACTCTTTTCATCCAGCCGATAAAATCCAAGATTTACAATACTTTGGCGAATTTGGAGGTGTGAATCCTTCCATTTCTGATAGCTCGACTTATACTTTTCTTTCAGCCAAAACCATGTTTGACACTTTTGAAGGCAACGCCGAGGGTTGTTATTTGTACTCGCGCCATTCTTCGCCTATGAATTTATATTTAGGCCAAGCTTTAGCCGCTATGGAAGGTACCGAAAGCGCCAATGTTTCTGCATCCGGTATGGGTGCCATTACGCCTGTTTTGCTCCAGTTGTGTGCTGCCGGAGATGAAATTGTCTCCAGCCGCACCATTTATGGCGGAACGTATGCTTTTATGAAAAACATGTTGCCGAAATGGAACATCAAAACCCGTTTTGTCGACATTACGAAATTAGACCAAGTAGCCGCAGCGATTACGCCCAACACCAAAGTGCTGTATTGCGAAACAGTAAGCAATCCGTTGTTGGAAGTAGCTGATATAGAAGCTCTGGCGGTTATTGCCAAAATGCACAATATTAAATTAGTGGTAGACAATACCTTTTCGCCTTTATCAGTAGCACCGGCCAAATTAGGAGCTGATGTAGTAATTCACAGTTTGACTAAGTTTATCAATGGAAGTAGTGATACGGTTGGTGGTGTAGTTTGTGCTTCTCAAGATTTCATCAATGATTTAAAGAATGTGAATGATGGTGCGAGCATGCTTTTAGGTCCTACGATGGACAGTTTAAGAGCAGCCAGCATTTTGAAAAACCTACGTACTTTACATATTCGAATGAAACAGCACAGTCATAACGCCCTGTATTTGGCTCAAAAATTCGAAGCCGATGGGTTAAAAGTGGTCTATCCGGGATTGCCGAGTCATCCGAGCCATGAATTGTATTCGAAAATGATTAATCCGGAATATGGTTTTGGCGGTATGATGACCATCGATGTCGGAACTTTGGACAAAGCCAATGAATTAATGGAATTGATGCAACACCGAAACTTGGGCTACTTGGCCGTGAGTTTAGGTTTTTATAAAACACTGTTTAGTGCTCCGGGAACATCGACTTCGAGTGAAATTCCTCTGGAAGAACAACAGGAAATGGGTTTAACCGACGGATTGATTCGTTTTTCTATCGGTTTAGACAATGATATTGAGCGCACTTATCAGATGATGAAGCAGTGCATGAAGGAACTGAACGTTTTTTAAGTTTTTATAAATTGATTTTTAAAGTCCGTTAGAATGCCATATCTAACGGACTTTTATTTTTAAATTATATTTTTTCAAGGTGTTCCACCAAGGAAATGTTGAGAATGTGATTCCAACCCATTTCGAAGTTTTCTCTTTTGAATGCCGGTTCGTTTGCATCAAACGGAATAGTGAATACGTGACTGAAATGCAATTCCGTTGTATTTTCATCTAGGGGATGCAATTCCCAAGTAACGACAGAAGTTCCGGGGGAGCCTACATATTCCCAACTGTGAACTAGTTTTTTATTGGGAATAATTTCGATCATCACGCCTCGGTGTTGCCATTCTTTACAATCATCATCGGTTCCGTACCAATCAAATTGTTGGCCTACTTTTAGTTGCCAATCTTCGGTAAATTCAAAGTACCATTGTTTTAAATGCTCTCTTTCTGTAATTACTTTCCAAAGAGTTGCTGCGGATGCCTTATAGACTTTTTTAAGACTAAGGCTGTTGTCTGTTTTTTCCATATTGTTATTCTTTAAGTTTTTCAATATATTTTTCCAAAGCATCGAGTTTGCTTTCCCAGAACTGCTTGTATTGTTCTATCCATACTGATACCTCATTGAGTTTTTCGAGTTTGGCTTCGCAATAGCGCTCCCGACCTTTATCGGTGATTTCTATTAAGCCGCATTCGTTTAGTATTTTAATATGTTTGGAAATCGCCGGACGACTGATATCAAAGTTTTCGGCTACAGCATTGAGCGTTAAAGTTTGTACTGCTAAAAGGCTAAGAATGGCTCTCCGAGTTGGATCGGCAATGGCCTGAAATACATCTCTTCTCATGGTTAATAATTTAATTGGTAACTAATCGGTTACAAATTTATACGTAACTATTTGGTTACGCAAATAAAATAAGAATTATTTTTAGTTTCAAAGTGTTAATTTCTAATTTGTAATTAAATACTTGTAATTTTTTTGGTAAATTTATATGCTATAAACTATTATTGTCATGATAAAAAAATACTTTTTTTGGTTTTGTATCTTATTTGGATTAAGTACTCAAGCACAGATAATCAATATTCCTGATGCGAATTTCAAGAACGCCTTAGTGAATACTCTTTGTGTTGACAACAATTCTTTTTATGGTGGAGATGTTGATGCGGATACTAACAATGATGGTGAAATCCAGATTAGTGAAGCTTTGTTAGTCACGAAATTGATTTTAAATAACTATAATATTTCCTCATTGACAGGTATTGAATACTTTACCAATTTAGTCTCTTTGGAAGTTGGTGGTAATCCTCTGATAACTTTAAATTTGCAAATACCATCATTAAAAAAACTGACTTGCCACAATGCCCAGTTGACAGAGCTTATTGTTGATGGATTGCCTAATTTAGAAGAAATTTTTTGTGGAGGTAATTTGATAACTTATCTCGATTTGAGCAGCACAAATGTTTTTCAATTAAATGTTAGTAGCAATCCTAATTTAGTTTGGGTTAATATTAAAAACGGTGTTCTGAACGGTTGTGTAATTCTATTGATGCCAGGTGTTGATTACACATGCGCTGATTATTTGGATTGTCCGGCTTTGCGATTTATTTGTTTGGATGATGAAGAAGCTAACAGCCAATCTTTTTATTCCAGTTACCCTCAAAACGAAGTTCAATTTGTTACCGATTGCACTCTAGCAGTGAGGGACAAAGTGATAAATACATTTTTCACCCTTTATCCCAATCCAACTAACGGTATATTGAATTTGGCATTATCTCCTGAAACAATTGTTAAAGAAGTTTATATTTATAATATGGTAGGTCAAAAAGTAGTAACTTTCAATTCTGTTGCTTTTGATGTAAGTTTTCTATCTCAAGGAACTTATTTCATTACTTTGGAAACCGACAAAGGAAAGGCAACCCAACCTTTTGTGAAATTATAATAGAAAAACCGAATGAAAAAGTACTTTGTGCTCTTAACACTGATTGGAACGATGTCGGTAACTGCTCAAACGGACAGTCGCATGTATGATATAATTGAGGCTGTTTCAGCCCAAAGATTAGAAAAAGACATTCGCACTTTAGCCGATTTTGGTACCCGAAATACTTTTAGCGACACCGTATCAACCACCAGAGGAATTGGAGCAGCACGACGTTGGATTAAAGCGGAGTTTGATAAGATAGACAAAGACTGTAAAAATTGTTTAGAAGTTTTTTACCAAAAGGATTTAGTTACTCCAAAAGACGGTAATAGAATACCCAAAGAGGCTTATGTAGTGAATGTTGTCGCTATTCAAAAGGGAACCAAATACCCGAATCGTTATATCATTATGACGGGCGATATTGATAGTCGTAATTCAGACACCATGGATTATACCAATGATGCTCCGGGCGCCAATGATAACGCTTCAGGCATGGCAGGAACTATCGAAGCAGCTAGAGTGTTGTCTAAATACAGTTTTGAAAATAGTATTATTTATTTAGGCCTTTCAGGAGAAGAACAAGGCTTGTTTGGCGGAAAAGGTTTTGCTGAATATGCCAAAAAGAACAATTGGGAAATCATAGGTGTTTTGAACAATGACATGATAGGCAATATTGAAGGCGTAGATGGTGTAATTGACAATAGAGCTTTCAGAATATTTTCAGAGCCAACTCCGGTTACAGAAACCGAGAAGGAAAGAAACCAACGCCGTTTTTATGGTGGTGAAGTCGATGGTATTTCCCGTCAATTAGCACGTTATATTCACAAATCTGTAACGACTTATATGCCTGAAATGAATCCGATGATGGTTTATCGTTTGGACCGATTTGGTCGTGGCGGTCACCATCGTCCGTTCAACGATTTAGGATATGCCGGAGTTCGTATTATGGAAGCCCATGAAAATTACAACCGTCAACATCAAAACACTAGAGTAGAAAACGGAATCAAGTATGGCGATGTTATCGAAGGCGTTAATTTTGAGTATGCCAAAAAACTAACAGCTGTCAATGCGATTATATTGGCGGGATTAGGTTGGTCACCGCAGGAACCTAAAAATGTTACTATCGGTGGTGTTGTAGAACCGAATACCAAACTTAAGTGGGGCAAAGTTCAGGATGATTCCATTATTGGCTATAAAATTTATTGGAGATTAACCACTTCGCCACAATGGGAAAACAGTCGTTTTGTTGGTAATGTTGATGCCTTTGAATTAAAAGGAATAGTGATTGATAATTACTATTTTGGTGTAGCCAGTGTGCACAAAAACGGCCAAGAAAGTGTAGTGGTCTTTCCTTCAGCAGTGATGAGAAGTACGAGTAAGTAAATTTTATCGGTTCAAATAATACTCCAGTTTTTCTTTAATGTTATTCAACGGTGTAGCAATCGCATTTACATATTGAAAATTGCCGTCTCTTTTGTTATCAATGGATAATTGAATCGGACAAGCTTCACTTTGAATAGCATTGGCTTTAAATTCATTTTGTTTTGCATCATAAACTAAATAAGGCGCGCCCGAAGAACCAAATCGGAAGTAGCCTTTAATTAAATAACGCAAACCTTCTAAAATATAATTGCCGCCAACGCGTTCCTGAAAAATGGCAAAATGCTCTGTGAATCCTTCTATTTGAGCTTTGTTGAGCAGCTTTCCAACTTCGCTGGTTGGTGAGCTTTGCAAACAATAATAATGTTCTTGCTCATCACTCAAAATGGAATAATCTATAGTAACAATCGGCATGGCGTTTATAATTTCTTTTGCTGTGTTCACTATTCGATATAGCGCAATATCATTATCATAAAAAGCTTCTACGAGTTCCACTTCGACTAAAAAGGTATGCCGATTGATTGCCGGTTCTGCAAAATAGGTTGAGGAAGTAAAATGCTTTGAAAGTTCAGTATTATTATAAAAAAGGTTGTTTTTAAACTGAATTATCAAATGCGCTTGACAAATCTTTTTCTCTAAAAAAGTAACCCAACGTGTATCAAAATTAATTTGTTTTAAAGCCTCTATAGCGAATTGGTAGTCATTTGGATTAGTGCTGTTCCAATATCTTTTTTGCACCCTTGTATCCAATAAAAAGCAATTTTGAAACAATTGTTTTTGGGCATCATTCAAATAAGGCAAAATATCATTGGTAAAAATATTTTCGTCAATCGATTTAAAGATTCTGGCTTCGGATTTTAAATTGTGTGCGACCGAAAGAATATAACCTTTGCCAATATGAAAGGCACAAATGTTATTTTCAAAATGCCTTCTGTTTGGCTCATTAATATTCTGTGTCCACATGATGCGAAACAGTGGAGATGTTTGTTCGTTAGTGAGTTCGAGTTGCTTTTTAAGGCGATTTTTGTTTGACATAGGAAGTTTTCCGTTTGATTGAATCAAATATACCAAAGATATTGTAATGGTAATCTTTTAAAACTATTAAGGTGTAAGATGTTGATTGTTAGGTTTCCAATCGTTTAATTCAAATATTATGACTAAATTGCATTGCCCAAATTTGACTAGTGGAGACCAGAAACCACTGAAATCAACGGGGCAAAACCGAAAAGCCATAGAGTAGGAATTTATAAAATGAAATACTTATGCCAAAATTCGTAATTGAAAGAGAAATTCCGGGAGCCGGCGATTTAACTGCCGACCAACTAAAAGCAATTTCACAAACCTCTTGTGGTGTTTTGAATAAAATGGGATCCGAAATTCAATGGATTGAAAGTTTTGTTACTGGCGATAAAATTTATTGTGTATACATTGCGCCTAATGAAGAAATGATTCTAGAGCATGCTCAAAAGGGCGGTTTCCCGGCCAACAAGATCTGTAAAGTGGTTAATACTATCAGTCCGGTTACTGCTGAGTAAATTAAAGAAACAGCCATTATTAATGATAAAGATTGCTGTTTTTTTATGTCGATTTAAAACTTATTAACAGGAAATTCGTTAATAAAAAGAATGAGTGTAGTTTTTGTCGCCTGTATTATTGTTTATTTTTGAAATAGAATATCCCGAAATCGCAACCCATTATTTTCCCCAAATTCATATTAAAGTATTTCTGATGAAGAAATTGTATTGATTATTAGTCTAACCAATTAATTAAAAAATAGATGAATTTGAAAAAGTCATTTTTTGTGGCTGTACTTTTAAGTGCGGTTAGCCTAGGAGCTTGGGAACTCTACTGGCGGTCAAAAGGTTTTTATCCCAATATAGATGATAACAAAGATTTATGGGCTGTGCAAAGAGCAAAAGTCGGACACTTAACCAATGACGATGTTATTTTAATAGGTTCATCAAGAGTGCTTTTTGATATTCAACTAGACGAATGGGAAGAACAAACCGGAAGAAAACCGATACAATTGGCTTCACCGGGTTCTTCTCCCTTGCCAATATTTAGTGATTTGGTCAATAATACCGATTTTAAAGGAACTATTTTAGTAGGCGTGACACCGGGACTTTTCTTTTCAACTACTTTTCCTGAAGCTTCACCTTGGAAGAGGGCGCAGACCAAAGTTGATCATTTTCACAATCGCACTTATGCCCAACAATTGAATCATTATATTTCATTGCCATTGCAAAGTTCATTGGTCATGATGTCGGGCAGTGAAGAGGAATGGTCGGATGATATTGATTTAAAAGCTTTGTTGGGGCGAATTTCTATTGGCAACCGAACCGGTGAACCTGCGTTTCCGCCATTTTATAATTTTAATGATACTCGCGTAGATAGAAATACTGAGATGACGGCACGAACGGCTAGTGATACTGCTTTTGCCAATACCATCAAAAGGGTTTGGGGTTTTTTTGGTAAAAATGCGCCACCGCCGGATAAAAAATCTACTATGGATTTCTTTTTAAAAGATTTAAAAAAATTTAAGGCTAAAGGGGGAAAGGTAATTTTACTGAGATGTCCATCGAGTGGCGGTCTAAAGATAGGTGAAGACATGGCAATGCCTAGAGCTAAGTTTTGGGATGATTTAGTGCAACAAGCTCAAGTCAAAAGCTATTATTTTGAGGACTACAAACAATTGCAATTTGATTGCCCGGAATGGTCTCATTTATCAGCCGCTGATGCCAGAAAGTTTACCGTTGAGTTGGTGAAAATTATGAAAGCAGAGGGTACTATGTTTAATACTAAAACCAATTAATCATGTTATTCAATTCCTTAAGTTTTGTAGTGTTTTTGGTAATAGTATTGGCCTTGTATTATGCTAATGTATTGAGTTGGACTTCAAGAAAGCGCATGTTGCTTTTGGCTAGTTATGTTTTTTACGGATTGTGGAATCCGCCGCTAGTGATTTTGTTGTGGATTTCTACCGTGATTGATTGGATTACCGGAAAACAGTTGGCCGTAGAAGAAAATAAACGAAAAAGACTGTTTTGGCTATTGCTGAGTATGTTTGTCAACTTAGGCTTTTTGTTCTTCTTTAAATATGGTAACTTTTTGTTGGAGAATTTCACTTTACTGATGAATTCCATTGGAATAGAATACAAAGCTTTACCGATGGATATTATTCTTCCGATGGGAATTTCATTTTATACTTTTCAAACCATGTCTTATACGATTGATATGTATTGGCGTAAAACCGAAAGAGCCAAAACGTTCTTGGATTTTGCGTTGTATGTAACGTTTTTTCCGCAGTTAGTTGCCGGTCCAATCGTTAGAGCAGGCGATTTGATTACGCAGTTTTATGAAGAAAAAAGAGCGACTGCTAACCAGTTTATTTGGGGATTGTTTTTGCTGACTTTGGGATTGTTCCAAAAAGTGGTTTTGGCCGATACTTTATTGTCAAAGACTTCAGATGCAGTTTTTAATTCGGATAAAGTGCTTAATACTTGGGATGCTTGGACGGGAACGTTAGCATTTTCGGGGCAGATATTCTTTGACTTTGCGGGTTATTCAACCTGTGCGATTGGGATTGCTTTGATGCTAGGGTTTTATTTAACGGATAATTTTAAATATCCTTATGCGGCAATTGGATTTTCGGATTTGTGGCGCAGGTGGCATATTTCGCTATCGACTTGGTTAAGGGATTATTTATACATCCCGTTAGGCGGAAACCAGAAAGGTGTGGTGAGAATGTATGTGGCTTTGATGGTTACTATGTTACTCGGCGGTTTATGGCATGGCGCGGCTTGGACTTTCGTGATTTGGGGTGCTTTGCACGGGATTTTCCTGGTGGTTGAACGATTGTTGAAATCGTTTGTTTCTATTAAAATTACGGCTTGGAACGGCATTATATTGGCTTTGGCGACTTATACTTGTGTCAATTTTACTTGGGTTTTCTTTAGAGCCAGAAAGTTTGAAACGGCTCAAAATATGATTGAATCAATGTTGTTTATGAATGGTGATGGCGCAAAAATATTAGACACTTTTTCTATTGTTAAAGTATTTACGTTGATTTCATTAACCTTTATTTGCCACTGGATAATGAGAAATACTTCGTTGGAATCGGTGGCAAAAACGAAATCTCCTTTATTGCTGGGAGTGGTATGGGCTGTACTTTTTTTCTTGATTGCAATTGCTCAGGGAAGCGGAGAACAGTTCATTTATTTCCAGTTTTAATTGCGTTTTTTTGGATGGAAAAGCCGCTTTTTAGCGGCTTTTTCTTTTTGGGGTATACAAAAAAAAAGGAGGCCTTTTACCGGCCTCCAATTGTTTGATTTTGATTTATCATTATTAACTTGCACCACTTGATGCATCTAACTATTGAATTCTCTCTTCGAGACTTTCAAGTAATTAATCAAAATCATATTCAAATTTACCTTTTTTTAAAATGCAACTATGTTAAAATTAGTACTTTAACACCAGTTTAACTTTGCTTTAGTAGTGCAAATTGTATGCGTTTTTTAAGACTATACATTAAGCGTATAGCTGACGCTGATTTTGGTGTTCAATAACTTTGAAATGGGACAATTGGCTTCGGCATCTTTTACCAATTCTTCAAATTTAGCATCGTCTATGCCCTCTACTTTTGCTACCAAGGTTAGGTTAGAAGCTACGATAACACCATCTTCAAAAACAATCTCCGCATCGGTTTTTAATTCGGTTGCGGTGAAACCTGCAGCTTGTAAATTGAAAGCCAATTTCATCGAGAAACATCCGGCATGTGCTGCACCTACTAATTCTTCAGGATTGGTACCGATGCCTTCTTCAAAACGAGAACCAAAGGAATATTGTGTCTGATTTAAAACAGTGCTTTGCGTAGTTAAATGTCCTTTGCCGTCTTTTCCTGAGCCGCTCCAAACGGCAGTTGCTTTTCTTTTCATACCTATAATTATTTATGTTGTTATTTGGAAACCTCTAATTTACTAAAAAATACCAATCTAAAATTTATAGTTTTGAAATATAATCTGCCAATTGATAGTCTAATTCGGTGATGGCTTTTTTGTCGTAAGTAAACAAGGTGATTTCAACCATAAAAGCTTTGAAAATTGTGTAGTCGGGATGGTGATTCATTTCATCTGCTTGTTTGGCTATTTTCAATACAAATTCAGCTAATTCCGTTTGAGATTTAAATTCAAATGTATTGACTAGTTTTCCGTCTTTTGTAATCCACTCCATGATTTTAGTTTTACGATTTAAAGATAGCCTAACAAAAAGTAGATAATGATAAAAACGATAATGGTGCCAAGGCATCCGCCACCTAATTTTTTGGCACTATAGCCGGCAATTAATGTTTTGAATAGTCCGTTCATAAGCTTTTAAGTTTGATTTAATTGTATTACCATAAAGGTAATTAAGCTTATAATGAAATAGTTACAGAATTACGACTAAAATTTTTATAATTCTAGTACTTCCCATTCAACAATTCACCACCAATAGCTGATTTGGCCTCGATACCTAATTTTTTCATCATTTCGTAAGTGGTACAAACCGCTGCAGAAGTCACCGGAATGCCACATTCTTTTTGGATTAAATCAATCGCTTCTAAAGAAGGCATTTGCACACAAGCCGAAGCGACTAAAACATCAACATCTGTCAAATCCAATTGCTTATAGATTTCCAATAAATTCATCGGATTTTGCGCGGCAACTTCTAAGTTATCCGGAATTTCGAGTGCAATACTTTGCTTCACTTTGATGCCTTGGTGTTCAATATAATCAACTACCATATCGGTTAACGGACGCATATAAGGCGTGATAATTGAAATTTGTTTGGCACCCAAAACTTTCAATCCGTTAATCAAAGCACCGGCAGATGTCACGATAGGTGTAGGGAAATCATTCGCCACGGTTTCTTGGTGTAAATTCACTTCCGATACGCAATGGTAACCGCGTCCCATACTCATAATCGCCACCAAACAGGCATAACCCATCACATCAACGTGAGCATCAGACAATTCCTGAGCACATTTTAAACTCATCGCATCCATGGCTTCGAGTTCTTCTTTGGTGACTTTTTTCATGCGCATGCGGCTGCTGTGAAACGTAAAACGTTCCGGCAATATCGTTTCTCTGGCTCTGAAAATGGCCGGAATTTCGGTTTCCATCGTTACGTTGGATGATGGCACTATTTGTCCAATTCTAAATTTTTTGTTCATTTTGTTTCAAGTTTAAAGTTCCAAGTTGGTTACTGAGAACTAAAATATTTGGGCGTTTCCCTATCGGGTCAGGCTTTCCGAAGTACACGGTACTTGCTCCAATCCTTAACGCGGTCTGTTCTTATCTGGAAATCTCCTTTACTGTATTCACTATCGTTCCTATACCTTCCACAGTAGCTTCTACTACATCGCCGTCATATAACCATTCTTGCGGATCGCGTCCTGCGCCAACACCAGCCGGTGTTCCGGTAGCAATGATATCACCCGGTTCCAAAGTAAACACGATGCTTAGATCTTCAATCAAATCGTTGATGTTGAACAATAGAAATTTTGTGTTAGAATTTTGTTTTTCTACACCGTTTACTTTTAAAGATAAATTCAAGTTGTGTGGGTTGTCGATTTCGTCTTTGGTAACCAAAATGGGTCCCATCGGCGCAAAAGTGTCTTGTCCTTTAGAAACAATCCATTGACCTTCTCTTCGACAATCGCGTGCCGAAATATCATTAATTACTGTATAACCAAAAACATAATCCATGGCATCGGTTTTAGAAACATATTTTCCTTTTTTGCCTATAACTACGGCCAATTCCACTTCCCAATCGAGTTGTGAAGTCAGTTTGGTGTTTTTAATGATTTCAGTATTCGGACCGGTAACAGTGGTTGGCGGTTTTGAAAAGATAATTGGTTTTTGCGGTAATTTGCCGGTCGTATCCAAAGTTCTGGCACTTTCCGAAACATGTTCAGTATAATTTAAGCCAATACCAATGATATTTTTTCTTGGTTTTTGAATAGGAGCGAGGATAGTCACTTCGTCTAGCGAATAGGCGATTTCTTCAAAAAAGTTTTCCGGTGTATCGGCCACCATATCGTTTAATTCTTCCACCAATTCGATGCCCATGTCAATTAAATCGAGCATGTCACTTGGTAAAGGGAAATTTGAGATTTCGCCAAAGTCTTCCATATCGATGACTTGGTTGTTATGTAGGAAGCCTAATCTTGGCTCGGTGTCTTGTGTTTGGTAGGTGAGTAGTTTCATTTGTGTTCTATTTTAATTGTTGTTGTTTGGTTGTCATTGGTTCGTACTTCTAATTCATAATCTTTTTTAGGGTCACGGTTTTTTTTCAGCTTAATGATGTCACAGAAATCCATTTCACTCAGTATGTGATTGTCAATTCTAATGATTTCATCTCCAAATTTCAATCGGTCTTGATAGTTTTTGTCCCATACATGGCCTATAACAAATTTTTGTTCTAAAACTGTTGGCGAATAAATTGGTGCTTTATGGTCTAAGTTTATTAATTTTTCAGATTCAAAATAGAATTTCTTATTTTTAAAGTCAATTATAATGTCACCATATTTGAGTATGTCTAAGCCTAATCTTGAATTAT
This sequence comes from Flavobacterium sp., assembly GCF_046293665.1. Lineage (GTDB taxonomy): Bacteria > Bacteroidota > Bacteroidia > Flavobacteriales > Flavobacteriaceae > Flavobacterium. The sequence goes on along the minus strand of NZ_JBKBOL010000004.1, from coordinate 23,265 downwards.
TATCATCGGTAGTATTGGTGATTAAGTTTTCGAAAGTAGTATCGTTTATTTGTAGTTTAGAGGGTTTGACCAATATTTGCTCTTTCACAGGCGCTGCGCCAAACAAACCAATATTTGAAGTGCCTTTGCTTTTAGAGAGTTCTTCAAAAATATTTTCTTTGGAAAAGACGGAATAAGCTCGATTAGAAATCTCATAAAAGCCGTCCATTCCAGTATCAACTAAGACATCTTCATAGCCTTTTTCCTGGTTGTTACCGGTTAAGTTGATTTTGATGTAAGGTGATTTTTGATCCCCAAATAAGGTAAGTTTTGTTGGCTTTGATTTAGGGTGTAACTTCTTAATATCGTCAGTTATGATTATTTTTTTGTCTTTGAGACTTATTTTCAGTATTGATTTTTTAAATAAATTACTGCCGATGAATCCATCAATTTTGTAGCATTTTAAGATGAAATGATGGTCTAAGTCGGTGGCCAAAACCACATTGTTTTCAAAGTTGAGGTTCTTTAATTTAATTGATTTAACAGCGATCATTTCAAGCGTATCCACTTGATTATTCGCGTCGGAAACCGGAATTCGTTTTAGGCTTTGGATGCTGATTTCGTCTTTTAAGCGTTTGGTAATCAGGTTTGGGGCACCGGTGTCAAGAAGAAACTTATAGGTTTTATCATTGATAGTTACCGGAATGATGATTTTATCATTTACGATTTCAAAATCGATTTCTTCATAATAATTTTTTCCTTTAATGTTTCCTTGATCAAAAGATAATTCTTGTGCACAAAGGTGAACAGTTAAAAAAAGCAAGACCAGCAAGCTATTTAGCTTTACATTACTTTTCATTATGTAGCAAAGTTGCCTCATTTATTCTTATTTCTTTTTTAGCATTTTAGTTACAGAAAAAATGATGATTCCTGAGAAAAAAATGATATTGGCATAACCAATTATAATAGCATTTTGGTCTTCTTTTTGAATTAAATATATTCCGAGCCCTACAAAAAATAGCGCGATTCCAATTCCCATTAAATGTTTTATAGTATTCACTTTATTTTGGTTTTACTGAAACAGATTCGTTGTTTTTAGCCCTGATGGAGCCATTGTTGGAGCTCGTTCGCAAAGCGGACAGCGACTGGCGAGAGCAGGAGCAGTAGTCTGAAATTGCAGTTTGCTACTGCTTCTAAATTTGATGTCCATTATTTTCTGAATATTCTCTGCTTTGAAATAAGCCCAAGCCTTCAATCACCGGTAAATCGTTAAAGTTGAACAAACACGCATCTTCAGTATCCGAAGCATTGTGATGTTCGTGCCAAGCCCATGACGGAACGCAGAAAATATCGCGCTCTTTCCAATCAAAACGCTTGCCGTTGATGATGGTGTAACCGCTTCCTTTGGCGCATTGGTACACAAATGAACCGGTATGTTTGTGGGCTTTTCCGTGAAAACCAGCCGGTAACAATTGCATCGCTGCACCCATAGTTTGCATCACATGGCCACCGGTGAGCGGATTAGAATATTGCATTAAGAAACCATCAAACGGATTGATTTCATTGACTTTGGCAACTTCTAACAGCGTTGGGTAAACTTTATTCCAAGAGTATTTAAACAAAGGGGAATAGGGTTTGTCCCAAGTTTGATCGGCCGGAATTAAGCCTGCGCCACCATAGGTCATGGGAGAATGGTTAATAGCTGAAATCAAAGATTGCTTGCCATCATAAACCGCGTAATCATTGGCTTCTAAAGCATTCACTAACGGAATATCCAAACCGTCTTGCCAAATGCAGGTTTGCCCATCAGCTTCAACACCGTGTTCGTGCCAAGTGGAATTGGGTGTAATCACAAAGTCGTTGACTTCGAGCATGATTTTATTACCATCAACCACCGTGTAACCTTTGGAACCTTCCATGATAAAACGTAGGGCAGAAGCTTTGTGTCTGTGTGCCGAAGTGCTTTCGCCCGGACGGGTAACTTGGATTCCGGTATACAACCAACCTACGGCTGCCGAAACGTCTTTTCTTTTATCGTTTACCAAATAAACGACACGTCTTCCGGCTTGTTCCGGTGTTACGAGTTCGGAAGATTTTAAGACCAAACTTCTCAAGTCGTCATATTTCCACAACATCGGTACCGAATTGGCTCGTGGTTCCCAAGGTTCTATATCGTTGGCAACTGTCCACAAAGCACCGGCTCCAAGGACTTCGAGTTCTTTATAGTACGCTTCTAATTCCGGGGTGTCTTGTACTCTGGCACGGCCGATTACGTCGTCTGAATGTTTTGCTTCCATAGTTTTACTGCTTAATTCTGGCTATCTTACTACTATTTTTTATTAAACTCCTCGTGATTATCTACAAAGGTAATCTTTCTTGTTGGAGCTACATTTACTCTTAAATCAAAAATATCAAATCGGTTGTAATGTCCGAGTATGTCGTGCATTTGCTTGGGTTGGATGCATTTTTCTAAATCGATATCGGCGTATACAATTCCTTCGTCATCAATCAGCGGCGTGCCAATTACAGCGCCATTCGGACCGATAAATCCGGAGAAAGCCGAGCTTTTGCGTGACAACAATTCGTCTACATTCGGTACATCTTCGCGCAAAGCATCTTTAATTTCCTGTGAAATGGTTGAACAAGAAACAATCGTAAACAATTTCCCTTCGAAAGAATGGGCAGCGGCTCGAATCTTAATGGCTTCTGCCATGTCATAATCCGGTGGTGCTACCGGTAGCGAAATGTAATTGGCAATGTGTACCAATTCACCTTGCGATAACAAGGTAAAACGCGCCAAGGTATTCGTGTTTTCACCACAAGCTAAGGTTCCAATCGGACCAACTTCAGTATCATACACTTTCAAGGATGAACCGTCGCCTGAGGTCCATGTCAGTTTTTCAGCCCAAGTTGGGACCAACTTGCGGTGTTTACCGATTAAGTTTCCTTGGTTGTCGATAATCAGGTTGGTGTTGTAAATTTCGCCATAACTGTCGCCACGTTCGTTGATGCCTATGACAATATGCATGTTATGGTCTTTGGCCGCTTGGAACAAAGGTTTCATGCTTTCGTCAGTAATGGCCACTGAGTTTTTGTACAATTGCTCGTACCATTTGCTACCTTGTACCGGAGTCATAATCCAGTTCCAATAAGGATAGCCGGCTATGAATACTTCCGGGAAAGCGATGAGTTGGGCGCCATTGTCTCCGGCTTCTTTCATAAAGGAAATAACCTTTTCTATCGTTTTTTCAACGTTTAGAAAAACAGGTGATGTTTGTACGGTGGCGGCTTTGAATTTTTTAAAATGTATACTCATAATTCGTAATTCGTAATTCGTAATTCGTAATTCTTGATTTTTTCTTTAATTTCCTCCGAAAAAGGTTCTGCTTTGATAGCATCTCTTCCATTGCTGATGCCTACGTTGACCAAAGTGACTTCGCCTTCTAAGCAGGTGTTGCCTTGTTCGTCTTCAAAACGGAAACCGCAATTTACGGAAGCACCGCCGAGTTTGATAACCCAAAGTTTTTTGGTTAATACTTCTCCAATACGGGCTGCTTTTTTGAATTGGACTTTTAAATCCACAGTTGGGATGCCATTAGTTTCGTGTATTTTGGAAAATGGTCGGTCTAAGGCTTCTTCAAACCAGTCTTCGACTAAGTCGTTTAGCATTTCCAGAAAACGCGGATAAAAAACGATACCGGCGTAATCGACGTGTTTGAAACGTATTTTTTCTTGTTTGGTAAAGGGTTGGTTCATTGTTTTTTATTATTAACCGCAAAGCTCGCAAAGTGTTACGCAAAGTTCGCAAAGTTTCTATTTCAATTTAAAGCGTTGAATTTTTCCGGTCTCTGTTTTAGGCAAAGCTTCGGTAAAATAAATCACTCTCGGATATTTATATGGTGCTGCTACTTCTTTGAACCAGTGTTGAATGTGGTTTTTCATATTGTCGGTAGCTTTACTTTGTTCTTTCAATACTATGTGTGCACAAACCAGCATGCCTCGTTCTTCATCGGGTAAACCTACCACAGCGCATTCTAAAATTTCTTCGTGTGTTAACAATACGCTTTCTACTTCAATTGCAGCAATATTATAGCCTGAAGAAATAATCATATCATCGCCACGCGCTACAAACCAAAAACAACCGTCTTTGTCTTGGCGGAAAATATCTCCGGTGAAGTTCCAGCCGTTTTGGACGTATTCTCTTTGTTTGTCTTCTCGGTTTAAATATTTGCAACCGGTAATGCCGCGAACCATCAGTTTTCCGGGTTCGTTGACGGCTGCTTGGTTTCCTTCTGAATCTACAATTTTAGCTTCATAACCCGTAATGGCAACGCCTGTGGCTCCGGGTTTCATGTTCGCTTCATTTGAAGATATAAAGATATGCAACATTTCGGTAGCACCAATACCGTCTATGATTTTTAAGCCGGTGGCATCGTACCAATCTTGCCAAACTTTAATCGGCAGAGTTTCTCCGGCAGACACACATTTGCGCAAGCTGGAAATGTCAAAATCGGCTACTTTGGTCGTGATGATTCTCCAGGCCGTTGGCGCCGTAAAACAAATCGTGATTTTATAATCCTGAATGGCTTGCAAAAGCATATCAGGTGTTGGTTTTTCGAGTAAGAAAGTCGAAGCACCAAAATACATTGGGAACAAAACTAATCCACCGAGACCAAAGGTAAATCCTAGTGGCGGACTGCCGGTAAAAATATCATTTGGAGTGGGTTGCAAGGAATACTGCGGAAACGCTTCGCAAATGTTTACTATGTCTTTGTGAAAATGCGAGGTCATTTTGGGCAATCCAGTCGTTCCGGAAGTAAAGCCGATTAAGGCAACACTGTCTGATTTTGTATGGTAATTGGTGAAGGTTTTGGGTTTGTTTGCCATCAATTCCTCTAATTGTGAATTACTGTAAAAACAAACTGATTGCAGATGATCGGATTTGACCAAATGCATTTCATCTGCTAAACTATGGTCGCAAAAAGCATGACTGATTTCGGCACAATCGATTATGGTTGTGAGTTCTTTAGCACGCAGCAAAGGCATAGTCGCCACAACGATGCCACCGGCTTTTAAAATAGCAAACCAGCAAGCGACCATCATTGGATTGTTAGCCGAACGAATTAATACGCGATTGCCCGATTTTAATCCTAAATCTTCGACCAATACATGGGCAATTTGATTGGCCTTTTCGTATAGGTCTTGGTATGTCCAAGTCGTTTCAAAAGTGCGGATGCAAGTGTTATCGCCGCGACCTTCTTTGATATGGTTGTCCAAAAGCACTTCCACACAATTCAGCATTTCCGGTCGGTTGAACTGCGGTAAGTCTAGGAAAACATAGTCGGGTTGCAAGTCTGGACTTGGTAAATTATCGTGAGCGAAATCGTCTTGGTAATGTTTCATGTTCAATATTTTCTCGCAAAGGCACAAAGGCGCAGAGTTTTTTATTTCTTATTGCTTTTTGGTTTTAACGCTTTTTTCATGCTTTCGGTTTGTTTTCTTTCTGCTGCTTTTAGCGGATACAAATGCGAACTTCCGGCTTTGTATTGGTTTGGAATGTCTATAGCTTCAAATTGTTCGTAGGCTTGTGCATTGCGAACGAAATGGGCATCGGCTAGTAATGGTCGGCCTAGCGCCACTAAATCGGCTCTGCCATTTAAAATAATGGTGTTGATTTGGTCGATGTCTTGAATATAACCGGCTGTAATGGTTGGCACATGAACTGTGTTTCTCACCGCATCGGCAAAAGGCGTTTGCCACATGCGTCCGACTTGCGGTTTCTGATGAACTAATGTATTTCCGGTAGAAACGTTGATGATATCGGCACCGGCATTTTTGAAGGCTGTTGCAATTGTCATCACTTCTTCTTCAGTGATTCCGTTTTCAGCCCAATCAGAAGCGGAGATTCTAACGGACATTGGTTTATGTTTTGGAAAAGCATTTCGCATTTCGTTGAAAACCCTTAATGGGAATTTTAATCGGTTTTCGATGCTTCCGCCAAATTCGTCTGTTCTGAGATTCGTCAAAGGCGATAGAAAAGAAGCCAACAGGAATCCGTGGTGCGCTTGTAATTCGATTAAATCAAATCCGGCATGATTCGCATTTTCCGTGGCTTGTACAAATTGGGTAACGATTACATCCATATCTTTGGAAGTCATTTCCCTTGGAATCGGAAGTTTGTCATTGAAGGCAATTGGCGAAGCCGAAAGTAAATCCCAAGGCAAATCGACAGGTTCGTTTACACCTTCCCAAGGTTTTTTGGTTGCGCCTTTGCGACCGGAATGACCCAATTGAATTCCGATTTTGGTTTGGGTGTTTTGATGGATAAAATCGGTTACTTTTTTCCATTCAAGGAGTTGCTCTTGAGTATAAATACCGGCACAACCTAAAGTGATACGTCCTGTTTTTGATACTGCTGTCATTTCGGTAATAATCAATCCGACACCACCAGTGGCTCTGCTGCCGTAATGGACTAAATGCCAATCGGAAACTTTTCCGTCGATGGCTGAATATTGACCCATAGCCGACATAACGATTCGGTTTTGCAACTCTAAATCGCGAAGTTTGAATTTGGTGAAAGCCGCCGGCAAAATTTGATTATTGCCATTGTTATTGCCATTGTCATTGTCATTGGTATTGAAACGGTCATTGAACTCTTTTAAAACTTTATCCGTAAATGATTTATCGCGGAGTCTGAGGTTTTCAAACGTTACTTTTTTGGAACGTGTCATGCAGCCAAAGGCGAATTGGTAGAAAGGATGTTGGTTGTTTCTATCCATATTTTCAAACCAATCGAGCGAGACCAAAGCGGCATACTGGATCATTTCAACCGTGTTTCTTCGGGTTTTTTCGTATTGTTCGAAAGCGGCTTGAACGTTATTCGGATTAGCGATTACTGCGTCGGATAAACCGATGGCGCAATCCATAGCCAATTTGGTTCCCGAACCGATAGAGTAGTGCGCTGTGGCTTTGGCATCGCCTAACAAAACGATATTGTTATGAAACCATTTTTCATTGGTTACGTGCGGAAATTGGCGCCAATGTGATTTGTTCGAAATCAATGGATGTCCGTCGAGTTCTTCTTTGAAAATTTCTGAAATCTTAGCCATGGTATCGGCTTCATTGGTCACTTCGAAGCCGTGTTTTTGCCAAGTTTCGTCGCTGCATTCAAATATCCATGTGCTCATCCCTTCTTCATATTGGTAGGAATGGGCTACCATTACGCCGTGTGGTGTCGTTCTGAAGAAATAGGTAAAAGCATCTAACGGTTTGGTTGAACCCAACCATACAAAGCGGTTTTTCTTTAAGGTGATTTTGGTACCGAATTCTTTTTCGTATTGCGTTCTGATGCCGCTGGCAATTCCATCGGAAGCTAAGATGATGTCAGCGTTTTGGTATTGGTTTAAATCATCAATATTTTGTTCGAAATGGAGGTTAACGCCTTCTTCACGGCAACGTTGGTGTAATAACTTAAGTAAAGTTTTTCGGGAACAGCCGCAAAAACCGTTTCCGGCGATGCTGACTTCTTGTCCGTCACGCGCCACAATAATATCGTCCCAATAAGCAAATTTACTTCGAATTAACTCGTAGGATTGCATGTCGCGTTTGAGGAATTCGCCCAAAGTTTCATCGGAGAAGACAACGCCAAATCCAAAACTGTCGTCGGGTTTGTTGCGTTCGTAAACGTCGATTTGGCAATGAGGCATTGCTTTTTTGGTTAAGATGGAAAAGTAAAGTCCGCCCGGACCGCCGCCTATAACTGCTATTTTCATTTTTTTGTTTTAAACATTAAGGAGTTAAGTTTAGTTAAGATTTTCATTAAGGCTTAATGTGACTTTTTTTCTTAACTTCTTAACGGTAAATTTAACCTCTTTTAATGGAGAAAAGTTCTCCTAATTTGGCATAATTTGAACCGGCTAATCTGGAGATTGGCTTATAGGTTTCTAAATTGATTTTGTAATTGTCTAATAATACTTCATCGTCAAAATGCATCATTACGATGCGCCCGATTACAATACAAGCACCGCCATTTTTATGATCTTCTAAGAAATAATGGTGAACCAATTCACATTCGAAAGTGATTTTACTTTCTTTGACGCGCATGGGTTTTACTTTTACGGATGCGATAGGAGTAACGCCCGCCAATTCAAACTCGTCAACCTCCGACGGAACCGATTGTGCCGTGGTGTTCATTTGCTCGGCCAATTCTTCGGTGACCATATTCACAACGAATTGCTTGGTTGCTAAAACATTATTTAAAGTGTCTTTGTTGGTATTATTGCCTCTTCCGGTGGAGAACATTACGTGAGGCGGATCTTCACCAACCGCATTGAAATAGGAGAAAGGCGCGAGGTTGTTGATTCCGTCTTCGCTTACGGAAGAAATCCATCCGATAGGTCTTGGGATAATAGCACCGGTTAATAGTTTGTATACGGCCGAGTACTCGAGCTCTTTAGGATCAAATAGCATAGTGTTGTTTGTTTACTACAAATTAAAGCTATTTTTTTGATAATTTTTAGGGGATTGCTAATTTCGAAACTCAAAAATTGGGAATATCTTATTTTTAAATGTTATTTATTTGAAAGTTTGTTTTAAAGACTTACTATTTCAATCTTTACGAAATAGAATTATTCGCATTAATCGTTATTATGCATTCTTAGTTTCGTGAATTTTAAAAGCTTTTTTGACCAAAGACACTATTGTAGTGGCAATAATGGCACCTAGAAAAGCCAAGAAAATATCTTTTTGGGCGTCCCAAATATCGCCTTGTGTTCCCAAATAAGCAACACCTTGTGCCGGAAAAAACAAATCGGCTACAGCCCATTCAATTAATTCGTAGAAACCGCTTATGGATAAGGTGATTTCGATGGGTAAAATCCAGGCTACCATGGTTGGATATTTGATCCATTTTAAGAATAATTCTCTCATGGGATAAGCCAATAAGAATCCGAAACTGAAATGTACAATTCGGTCGTAATGGTTTCGTTCCCAACCCATATAATCTTTGAGCCAGTAACCAAAAGGATTTTCGGCATAAGTATATTTGGCACCATAAACATGCAAACACAGATAAACGCAAATAAGCAAATAGGAAAGGTCGCTGAATTGGTATTTTTTATAGGTAATCAATAGAAAAATAAAGAACAAAACGGTCAAAGTGTTTTCGAGTAACCAGTTGTTCATGTCGTTGGTTCCGATTAAGGTGCTAATCCAGATGATGGTAAATACACTCAGAAAAATCCACAACCATGGATTTTTATTAAACGGTGTTCTTTCTTTAGAAATGGCGATAGTGAATGGCATAACTTATTGGATTAGGTATCGAAGATAGGAAAATAAATGGTTTTGTTTTATTTGGTAAAAAGAAATTTAGACCCTTAATGACCCACGAAATCCTCGCGCAGCATAGTAAGATTCAGCCCCATTATGATACACAAAGACATTGCCATAGCGAAAATCACAAAAGAGTGCACCACTTAATTTTCTGATTTCGTCCGGTGTTTTTATCCAGCTGGATGTTTTGGTGTCGAAATTTCCCAATTGCTGTAATTTGCGGTATTGTTCTTCTGTTAATAGATCAATACCCATGTCAGTTGCAGCATCAATAACATTGTTTTGAGGTTTGTGTTCTTTTCTTGACTCCAATGCTTGACGATCGTAGCAAAGACTTCTCCGGCCTTTTGGACTTTCCAGTGAGCAATCATAAAAAATGTATTCGTTTGTTTCTTTATCATAACCAATGACATCCGGTTCGCCTTCGGTTCTTTCCATTTCATAGAGCGACCAAAGTTTTTCGGGATTGGCTTCTAGCTTAGCTTGTATTTTAGCCCAATCCAAATTTGGATGGCGGTTAGTGTTTTTCTCAAAACGGATCTTTAATATATTGAGTAGTTCATCACTTTTTTCTGCAGACAAGGTGTTTTTGTTTTCCATCGGTTTACTGTTTTTTTAGTGTGTTTTTATTATTTTTATTTTCAGTATATGTGAATACAGTTAGGCTAAATTACTTTTTTTTCAAAAGCTTTAGTTATTTCTTTAGATTGTTCAACGGTTATTTTGAAGTTTTTTTGACACTCAAAAAAAAAACCATCTGAATATCACAGATGGTCTTTCAAAACAATTAACGTAACTAAAATTTAGAAACAATAGCTATTTTCCGCCACTAACTTGGTGGTAATAGTTTCTCTCAATCCAACAATGTTGGGCATGTTGGTGTATTTGGTAAATCGACGTAATCCCATCAACATCATGCGTTGTTCATCGCCTTCGGCAAAAGAGATAATGCTTTCTTTTCCTTTTTGGGTAACTACGTCAACGGCTTTATATAAGTATAACTTAGCCATGGCAATTTGCTCGGTTGCTTTAGCTTCGCCTTCTTTCTTGGCCAATTTTTCGGTTCTTAGGATAGTACTTTCAGCGATATAAATTTCGATTAGCATATCAGCGGCTGCCATTAATAATTGTTGGTGAGCGTCTAAATCCATACCGTATTTTTGAACCGCAGCTCCGGCAACCATTAAGAAGGCTTTTTTCAATTTAGCGACCATTTCTTTTTCTTCCGAAAATAATTCCGAATAGTCAGGTGTTTCGAAGGATGGAATACCCATTAATTCTTCTTGGACTTTCATGGCCGGACCTAATAAATCCACATGGCCTTTCATCGCTTTTTTAATTAACATTCCTACCGATAACATACGATTGATTTCATTGGTTCCTTCGTAAATACGAGCGATACGGGCATCACGCCAAGCACTTTCCATCGGTGTATCTTCTGAGAATCCCATTCCTCCATAGATTTGGATGCCTTCATCGGCACAGTTTTGAACATCTTCTGAAACGGCCACTTTTAGAATAGAACATTCGATAGCGAATTCTTCTACACCTTTTAATTCGGCTTCTTGGTGAGTCGCACCTTCAGCTTCGCGAATTTTGATACGGTTTTCAATGTCTTTGGCTGCACGATAGGTGGCACTTTCTCCGGCATAGGCTGAAGTGGCCATTTCGGCTAATTTATAACGAATCGCTCCAAAACTTGATATTGGTGTATTGAACTGAATTCTTTCATTGGCATAATTCACGGCATTGGAAGTCACGCGACGTTGGGCATCCAAACAAGCAGCTGCTAATTTGATACGACCAACATTCAGTGCATTCATCGCGATTTTGAAACCTTCTCCGCGACCGGCCAACATATTTTCAACCGGGACTTTAGTATCGGCAAAGAAAACTTGGCGCGTAGAGGAAGCTCTAATTCCGAGTTTGTGTTCTTCTTCGTTCATTGTGATTCCGTTGCTTGGGTCATTTTCTACAATGAAACCAGTAATGTTTTTATCGTCTTCGATACGTGCGAAAACAATGAATAACGAACAGAAACCTGCATTGGAAATCCACATTTTTTGTCCGGTGATTTTATAATGTGTTCCGTCTTCAGAGAGTACGGCTTTGGTTTTTCCGGAGTTCGCATCCGAACCGGCGCCGGGTTCAGTCAAACAATAAGCACCAAACCATTCACCTGAAGCTAGTTTAGGTACGTATTTTTGTTTTTGTTCTTCCGTGCCGTACAAAGTAATCGGCATGGTTCCAATTCCGGTGTGCGCACCAAAAGCTGTTGAAAACGAACCGGTTGCGCCCGAAATATAATCGCATACCAAACAGGTATCTACGAATCCCATTCCCATTCCGCCATAAGCTTCAGGAACGGCAACGCTTAAAAAGCCCATTTCTCCGGCTTTGCGCATCATTTCTTCTGTAAACGCATAATCTTTGTGCTCGAAACGGTCTTTGTTAGGCCAAATTTCTTTGTCGACGAATTCCTTAACAGAATCACGCATCATAAGTTGCTCTTCTGAGAAATCTTCCGGAGTGAAGATGTCTTCGTATTTGGTTTCTTTTACTAGGAATTGACCTCCTCTTGTTATATCTCTCATTTTATTATGTTTTTAGAGAAAAGAAAATAGAACATAGAACATAGAAAATAGAGAATATACTCTATTTTAATCCATTCTGGAAAGACATAGTCATTCTTTGAAATTCTTCTATTTTAGTTTCTAATTGGTTAAAAATTATTTCGTTTATATATTTTCTGTGTTTTGCAACTATAAGTTGTGTAATTAACTCAAATGAAGAACCTAGTGAAATGTCAATAAAGTGGCTGAACGATTTATCTGTTCTTGAAGAACCTTCAGCAATATTACTAGCTATAGAGACTGAACATCTACTCAATTGTGAACTTAAATCATATCTCTCATGTTTGGGAAATTCTAATAAAATGTCTGAAATATCATTAGCAATTTCAATCCCAAGTTGCCATATTTTTAAGTTCTTATAGTTATGTCTCATTTCTATGTTCTATACTCTATATTCTTTTATAGAAGTTCATAAACTCCCGCCGCACCTTGTCCGGTTCCGACACACATGGATACGATTCCGTATTTGTCACCTCGGCGTTTCATTTCGTCAAATAATTGCACTGAAAGTTTAGCTCCTGTACAGCCTAATGGATGACCTAATGCAATGGCTCCACCATTTACATTTACGATATCCGGATTGATGCCTAATTCGCGGGTAACGGCTAAAGCTTGAGAAGCAAAGGCTTCGTTTAATTCAATTAAATTGATATCGTTTAAAGTCAAGCCTGCTTGTTTTAAAGCTTTCGGAATGGCTTTCACCGGACCAATTCCCATAATTCTTGGTTCAACACCGGCAGCGGCATAACTTACCATTCTGGCGATAGGCGTAAGGTTTAATTCTTTGACCATTTCTTCACTCATGATTAGGACAAAAGCGGCTCCGTCACTCATTTGCGAAGAGTTACCGGCGGTTACACTTCCATCGGCTGCGAAAACAGGACGCAGTTTACTTAAAGCCGAAGCATTGGTATCAGCTCTTGGTCCTTCGTCTTTGGTTACCGTGTATGACTTGGTTTCTTTTTTACCATTTTCATTGATAAATGTTTGTTCGATGGTAATCGGTACAATTTGTTTGTCGAATTTACCTTCGGTTTGTGCTTTTATGGCTTTTAGATGCGAGTTTAAAGCAAATTCATCTTGATCTTCACGAGAGACATTGAATTGCTTGGCCACGGCTTCTGCGGTTAATCCCATTCCCCAATAATAATCTTCGTTGCCTTCTTTGGCTACTGCGTAATCTGGTGTTGGTTTATAACCGCCCATTGGGATAAAACTCATGCTTTCGGCACCGCCGGCGATGATGCAATCGGCCATGCCGCTTTGTATTTTAGAAGTCGCCATCGCAATGGTTTCCAATCCGGAAGCACAATAACGATTCACGGTTACACCCGGAACATCGGTTACTTTTAATCCCATTAACGAAATCAAACGCGCCACGTTTAATCCTTGTTCGGCTTCGGGCATGGCGTTTCCGACCATGACGTCGTCAATTCTTGTTTTGTCAAAATCAGGCAGTTCATTCATCATGAATTGAATGGTTTCGGCAGCCAATTCATCGGGACGTTTAAAACGGAAAACTCCTTTTGGGGCTTTACCTACGGCGGTTCTGTATGCTTTTACTATGTATGCTGTTTTCATATTTTTAATTTTAAGATTAAAGAAAATAGAGTATAGAGAATAGACTATTTTGTAATTCAGAGTCTATATTCTATGTTCTATTTTCTAATTTCTCAACGGTTTTCCTTTGGTTAGCATGAATTGGATTCTTTCTAAAGTCTTGCGTTCTGTACACAAGCTTAAAAATGCTTCTCTTTCAATATCCAATAAGTATTGTTCAGAGACCAAAGTTGGTTCGGATAAATCGCCTCCTGCCATTACGTAAGCTAGTTTATTGGCGATTTTTTGATCGTGTTCCGAAATGTATTTTCCGGCTACCATTTGGTCGGTTCCGACTAAAAACATTCCCAAAGCTTGTTTACCTAAAACTTTGACATCTTTTCTTTGGATAGGTTGCGTATAACCGGCTTCTGCCATCAATAGAGCATGTTTTTTGGCTTCTGCTATTTGACGATCTTTATTGACCACTACGATGTCTTTTCCTTTTTGCAATACGCCCATGTCAAATGCTTCATAGGCAGAAGTGGCTACTTTGGCCATGGCTACCGTTAGGAAGTATTCTTGAAGAACATTTAGTTCTACGTCGTTTTTACGGAATAGGTCAGAGGCGCGTAACGTCATCTCTTTAGAACCGCCACCTCCTGGAATCACCCCGACACCAAATTCGACCAGACCAATATAAGTTTCTGCTGCAGCAACTACTTTATCGGCATGCATCGTCATTTCACAACCACCGCCAAGTGTCATGCCGTGTGGCGCAACGACAACCGGAATCGAGGAGTAGCGGCAACGCATCATGGTGTCTTGGAACATTTTGATGGCCATGTTTAGTTCATCATATTCTTGTTCGACAGCCATCATGAAAATCATTCCGATATTGGCACCGACAGAGAAATTAGTTCCTTGGTTACCAATCACTAATCCGTTGTATTGTTTTTCGGCTAAGTCGATGGCTTTGTTGATTCCGACTAAAACATCACCACCAATGGTATTCATTTTACTCTGGAATTCAAGATTTAAGATACCATCACCTAAATTATGAATTACAGCGCCACTGTTGCTCCAAACCTTCTTGCTTTCGCGAATGTTGTTTAGGATAATGAAACTGTCTTGTCCAGGAACTTTGGTTTGTGATTTGGTTTGGATATCATAGTAGTACGTTGCTCCTTCTTTTACAGTATAGAAACTCGTGCTTCCTGATGCCAACATTTCGGTTACCCAAGCAGCAGGTTGATAGCCTTCGGCTTGCATTAATTCGATTCCTTTGGCTACGCCGATAGCATCCCATATTTCGAATGGTCCGTTTTCCCAACCGAAGCCGGCTTTCATGGCGTCGTCTATTTTGTAGAAATCGACTGTGATTTCAGGAACTCTATTGGAACAGTAAGCAAACATTGCCGAGAAGTTCTTTCTGTAGAATTCCCCTGCTTTGTCTTTGCCTTTTACTAAAACTTTGAATCTATCGATAGGTTTATCAATCGTTTTTGTCAATTCTAAAGTACCGAATGAAGCTTTTTTGGCGGCTCTGTATTCAAGTGTATTTAAATCGAGTGACAGAATTTCTTTGCCTTCTTTTTTGTAGAATCCTTGTCCGGTTTTACTACCGAGCCATTTGTTTTCCATCATTTTATTGATAAAATCCGGAAGTTTGAATAGCTCATGTGCTTCGTCATCAGGACAACCTTCGTATAAACCTTTGGCTACGTGAACTAAAGTATCTAATCCAACTACGTCAACGGTTCTGAAAGTCGCTGATTTTGGACGACCGATTACCGGACCGGTTAACTTGTCAACTTCTTCAATGGTTAAGTCCATTTCTTTGACCAAATGGAATAAGCTTTGGATGCCGAAAATACCGATACGGTTTCCAATGAACGCCGGAGTATCTTTGGCTACGACCGAAGTTTTTCCTAAAAATTTTGAACCATAGTCAAACAAGAAGTCTAATACTTCAGGAGATGTTTTTGGTCCCGGAATAATTTCGAATAACTTTAAATAACGTGCCGGATTGAAGAAGTGCGTTCCGCAAAAATGGGCTTGAAAATCATCGCTTCGGCCTTCGCTCATAAATTTGATTGGAATACCCGAAGTGTTCGAGGTTACTAAGGTTCCTGGTTTGCGGTACTGGTCGATTTGCTCGAACACCAATTTCTTGATGTCTAAACGCTCTACTACGACCTCGATGATCCAATCGTAGTTGGCAATCTTAGCCATATCATCAGTAGTATTTCCCGTTGTGATTCTACTGGCAAACTTCTGGTTGTAAATAGGCGATGGGTTTGACTTCAAAGCATTGGTCAAGTGATCGTTTACTAAACGGTTGCGAACGACTTTACTTTCGAGCGTCAATCCTTTCTTTTCTTCGGCTTCCGTTAAGGCATTTGGCACAATGTCCAAAAGCAAAACTTCTACACCAATGTTAGCAAAATGGCAAGCAATTCCTGAACCCATGATTCCGGAACCTACGACTGCCACTTTTTTAATTGTTCGTTTCATAATTTATTTGTTGTCTGTTATCGGTTGTCAGTTGTTAGTTAAAAGATTAGCTCAAAAGACATAGATTAAAATATTTTTTTCTCTGAAATCAGATCATTAATAGTATCAGCAACTTCAATAAAGTGCTGTAATTTTTCTTCTGAGATATTTTGTTTTATGACTTCATTGAATTTTAGAACAGTTGTTTTTGATTGTTCTCTCATTTGTTTTCCTAAGTCGGTCAGGTAAATCAATACACCACGACCGTCATCGGGATTTTTTTTACGAATGATTAGTCCTTTTTCTTCTAAGGTTCTTAAAGTTCGGGTTAAGCTCGTGGCTTCCATTCCCATTCGGGAACTGATAAAAGTTGATGGTGTTCCTTCTTCTTTATCGATACTCAATAGTGCAAATCCTATCGCCATTGAGCCTTCAAATTTTGAAGCTTCTTCGTTGTACATGCGGGCAACGGCTTGCCAAGTAGCTCGAAGTATATAGTCTATAGTTTTATCTTTCATACCTAAAAATGCTAAAACGTTTTCGTTCTGAATTCAAAGATAAGAAAAATATATTATGCATGCATACTATTTGAAAAAAAATAATTATTTAGTTTTTATGTTTCATATTGCAACAGTATTGATGGATATTTACTAATCATTCCAAATATATAACTACTTTTTGCTTTTAAGTTTCGGGATTAGAGAAAATTCGGGGAGAAACCCAAGCTTAGCAATTGTTGCAAACTGCTGTTATAAGCCGTTCCTTTTTAGAAACTTTTCAAACTTTGCTAAACTGTGAAATTCACAACCAGCATCGATAATCGTGTCAGTTCTATCGTTAAGGATAAAAATTATTTCATGTGAAGTCGAGCACCAACCATAATCAAGTTGCCTTACACTATTCTCTAAATTTACAAGATATCTTGTTTGTTTCTCGTCTAATACTTTCGATACATTATTTCGACTGACTTCAATTTGATTGTTTTTCTTCAAGATATGGAACGAACTTTCTCCTCCTGAAAAACAACCTCTAAATTTCAGTTTTATTTCCGCACTTTCACCGTCTTTTAGATTCGGAATAATATTTTTTTTTGAAAACTTTTTAGTCACATCTGGATAAATATTTAAATGATAAATTTTGGATTCGTCAATAGTCACATTTTGCTTGATGAGTTTGCCATACATGTCAGGATAAACAAATGTATAATTGCCTTTTGCCAAACTGTCTATTTTTACTTTCTGAGGAAGACGAACTGGAAATTCATTTTTCGAAAATTCCCTGTAAAATATTGAGTCTCTATATAGTTTGGAAGGATGTTGAAATATTTCAGTTTCAACAGTACTATCTCCAGGCTTAATGTCTACGATTAAAGTAGCTGAAATTTCTTTTTGACAGCTAGTGAATAAAATGAAAAGCAGTAACAATAAGTGTCTCATTTGCAGATAGTTTATGGTAGTTTCAAGTTTCTAGCGCAATTTTTGGGTTTGTAAATTTACCGTTTTATTTCCCGTATTTTTGCACCAAATTTTGAATGATTTGGCTTCAAAATTCGAGAATAAAACTACGTTATTTTTTTGAATATTGGTCATTGCTTAAATAAAATTTTGGGTCATATACAATCTTGAAATTGTATTTAAAGGCGATTCATATTCGAGTGTCTTTCTAGGTCTTTCGTTTAGCTGATTTTGGACATCTACAATGTCTTTTTTAGAAAGCAGATTAAAGTCAGTTCCTTTTGGAAAATAGTCTCTGATAAGTCCGTTTGTGTTTTCATTTGTTGGTCTTTCCCAAGGCGAATATGGATGGGCAAAATAGACTTTTACTTTGGAGTTTTTGGTGAATAATTTGTGCTGCGCCATTTCAGTTCCGTTGTCATAGGTCAAAGATAATTTTAAGTGTTTAGGAATGTTAGAAAATGCTTTTTCAAAAGCTTTTCTAACCGATGTTGCATCTTTCTTTTTCAGCGGCACCATTATTAAAAATCTGGAAGTTCTTTCCACGAGAGTTCCGATAGCTGATTCTCTGTTCTTTCCCAGTATTAGGTCGCCTTCCCAGTGTCTGGCACTTCTCTGGTAAGCACGTTTTCTGGTCTTTCATCAATACGAATAGGATCTTTAATAGTTGTTCTTTTATCCGTTCCACGACGTACATTTCCTCTGTAATTTCTCTTTTGTCTGAGTTGTGAAATGAGTAGTTTTCCGACCTCTTTTTTAGGTTGAACATAGATGTGAAAATAGATGCTTTCGTGTGATATTTGCATGGTTGAATCAAACGGATAAAATTGTTTTAGCGCATTGGAAATTTGTTGTGGTGACCAATGTAATTTGAGATGTGAATATACAAAATTTTTGAGTTTTGGATTGTTGTCAATTTTGGTTTTTCCAAGTCTTTTGACCATCAGATTATGGATATAATCAACTTCTGCTTTTAGGTTTTGATAAGCGCCCTTTTTGACACGTTTTAATTCACGATTTATTGTACTGGGATGAACCGATAGAGCAGAGGCAATCTGCTTTTGATTTTTACCAAGAGCAATTAGTTTTTCAATCTCGATTCTGTGGTTTCGATTTAGTCTTTTGTAAGCTGTTTTCATAACACAATTTTAAGTCATTTTTTGTCTTAAAAATTGCGTTAGATTCTTGAGTCTGCGGTGGCATGGTGCATAATGTATTGCCGCTTGGCTTTCGTGGCGATGCTAGCGAACTGATTAATTTCTGCTAAAGATAAAGTTTTTTCGTGAAGAAAAAACGTCAAGGTAACAAAGCAATCCAGCCATGAAGCCAAACGGCTGTTAGCTACAGTACCAATTTGTTCCAAAAGTTATCCCTAATAATTTCTTTATTATTCAGTTTTCGATGATTCACTTCAAAAATATCCATTGCAAGACCTTTACATAAATTCTCAGACCAATATACAATATCATTCATAATTGATACTACAATTTCTTTTTGTTCCAAGATTAAATATCTATTCCCATAATATGGAAAAATATTTGGGACAAATTCGTTGCTTATATTTGCTTCAAAACTTTCGAAAACACTTTCCACCGAATTTTTGATATCATTTATACTTTCAGGATATTTTGCCATACATATACCAAATTCTGGATCACCTGAATAACTGTTTATATCGATTTCCAGCTTATCAAGTCCATTCATCGTTTTAAAATAGTTTTTCAAAGAAGGTGTGAATTCAATTCCTAGTTTCTTTTGAAAATCTTTTAAGTCGTTTTCTGACAATCCTTTATTCCATTTAGTTCCTGGTTGGATTTGTAATCCGTCGCAACATTCTAATTCTACATTAACCCAATATTTTTGACTTTCAGTCTTAAAAAGTTCAAAGCTGTATATTGAAGTTGTTAATTTGTTTATGTTGTTTTCTGTCATCGGTGAAGGTATTGTAGCTAACGTGCCGTAGCTTGAAATAGTTGCGAAGCCAGCGAACTGATTATTTTCTGTTAAAGATAAAAGTTTTTCGTGAAAAAAGGATTTCTATTTCCACTAAACTAGCAATTATTTCAAACTGCTGTTATATGCTGCCTTTGCTCTCACGATAAAAATAATGCGGAAAGATTGAATCTTTCTCAATTTCGTTAACTTTTTTTATCCATTCTGGGAAATTATATTTGACTTTTATGACTGAATCATTCACCAAACTATATTCACAAAAGGCATCACCATTTTTTGGATATTTTTTTACTCCATTTGAATTTTTTATCGACTTCAGTTCATACAAACAATCGGTCTTATACGTCCAAAGAAGTTCTATTTTATCTGCTCCAGTATAATAGTGATTTGTAAAAAACCAATAATAACATTGTCCATGAAATTGATAAATTAAAAATTCTTTTTGAAAAACTAACCTTGGATAATAACTATTTGGATCTGCATGTTTTCCAATCCAAGGATAATCTTCAACATCAGACATGTATTCGCCTATTCTCTTTGGTTTTTTTTCAAGTTTCTTTTGTGTCGTTTCCTTTTCAGTAGTTTTCTGCACTTTTTTTGGATAAGATTTTTTAGAAGAATCCTCATTCTTACAGCTAAGAAGAACTAAAAATGAAATCACTAAAAGCACTAATTTCTTCATTTGTGGTTTTTAAAGGTTGCATATAACGTGCCGCGGCTTCGCGTCTGTTGCGATTCCAGCGAACTGCGTACTTTCTGCTAAGATAAAATATTTTTCGTGAAGAAAGAAGTTCAATTCAAGAAAAACCAGCAATAGCGCGAAACCGCTGTTAGCAGTAGTGACATTTAACTACGCTCTTGATTTAAAATTCCAATTATACTCAAAATTGAAATAATCATAATTGGGATTGTTGTTCCTAATAGCTTATTTGGATTATCAGCGGTAGGAATCACATCAACCAAAAAATAAATTTGACAAATAATAGCTCCAAATATTAAAAGCGAACTAAAATATTTTAGCACGATCCAACTTCTTGTATCATCTGGTATTTTGTAAAAACTAATAATACTTCCGACTGTTAATAAGCAATAAAGTATAGGAATAACGAGGTCATTATTTATTGTGTTAGTGATTCCATCAAATAAGCTTCCTATTAGAAGTAATCCAATAGTAAATGTGCAAGCTAACAAGCAGTAAATTATTAATGATATAAAATAAAGTCGTTTCATGAAATTAATTCGAGTGTTCCTAAGTCATTACTGCTAACGTTTCGTGGCTTCGCGTCTGTTGCGATTCCAGCGAACTGCGTACTTTCTGCTAAGATAAAATATTTTCGTGAAGAAAGTAGTTCAATTCAAGAAAAACCAGCAATAGCGCGAAACCGCTGTTACCAGCCGTTTTTATTCTATTTCACTTTTACTGAATCCAGCTTTCAAAATTTCTAAAGTGTCAATTACTTCTTGGTCAAAAAAAGCTTTGATATGATTTTCATATTTAGTAGAATATTGAATTCTATAAAATTTTCCAATGTTATTTTCAAAACCTTTTGAAACTCTACCACCATTTCCTTCGTGTTTAATTCCATCAACATAATAAATCAAATTATTTACTTCACCTTTTCCCCAACTATTACGTGAAACATATTTTCCTATTGAAGCTTTTCCATTAATTTCAATGTCGAACTTTATTCGATAACCGTATATAATCATTCCTAAAGCACCAATAATAAATGCTATAACAAAAACTTTTGATATTTTTTCTGTAACTCTATTTGATTCCATTATCTTTTTTAAGCGGTCGTGAGAAATGGCTGGTAACGTTTTGCCGCTTCTCGTCAGTTGCGAACTGCGGAACTGCGTACTTTCTGCTAAGATAAAAATTAATGCGGAAACTGAACTTGAACTTACCGTAAATTTCGCAATTGCGAGAAACGGCTGTTATAAATCCGGCGTTTTATGTTGAATTACATTAGCACGCAAAGTAACCACAAACATTTTCAGATTCCACTTTCCATTTTCCATTTCAGCGCAAACAACTCCGGCTTCATTTCCAGCACTTTTTACACAAACCTTTTTTTTGCGTTTTCTATTTTAGCGCAAACTTTTTCAGCAATATTTTCTAAATTCAAGAATCTAACGCAACAAATTCCATTCAGAATTTCCATCTCTGATTAAGCAAACTTGGAAATAGGAGTGAAGTTTAAACCGAAAGTTCTATCGATGGAAAACGCTGGTTTATAACGTATCGCCGCTTGGCTTTCGTGGCGACAATTTAATAAATAAGTCGAAAGATAAACAAAATTTGACTTACCTGATTATTTTCCAAGAAAGATAAACCAGCCATGAAGCCAAACGGCTGTTAGCAAACGTTTTATTTTTTAGTACAGAGTTTATAAACAAAACTCTTTCTGCTTATGTTTATATTGAAATAATCTTGATTTTTATCATAAAAACCTTGGTTTCCCAGAAGTATCATTTCTTTCCAATGTTCAAAATACTTTTCTGCCTTTTTTTTGTCAGCAAAATTTAAAACACCGACGTAAATTATTGTATCGTTTGCCTTGTTGATAAATCCAGCATATTGGCGATTGTATTTGTGAAATTTCTTTAAAACATTTTTAGGGTTTTTGAATTTCTTGTCAATTCTGTATTTGGTTATTTTAAAGCTATCAAGTATGTTTTGTTTATATTCATAATAATTTACCGCAATAAATTCTTCAACTTTTTCTATGTCTTTAATTTTCGGCGAATAAGGTTTTACGTAATCTTTTTCAATCCAAGGATAATGTGCAGTTTCGTCAAAAATAACACCTTCGCCAGAATAGTACTTTTCCATACGAATTGTTGGAAATTCAGCTGCAAAAAATAATACTAATAAAACGCAAGTTAATAGTTTCATAGGTGTTGTCTTTCTAGCAGGATTTTAAAATGTTTGCTAACGTTCCGCGGCTTCGCGTCTGTTGCGATTCCAGCGAACTGCGTACTTTCTGCTAAGATAAAAGTTTTTCGTGAAGAAAGAAGTTCAATTCAAGAAAAACCAGCAATAGCGCGAAACCGCTGTTATGAGCTGGTTTTATCTTCTTAACACTTTTATCATTCCATCTGCGCCACGTTTTCCATACATTTTTGGAGCTTCTTCTTTGGATATAATTTGAATGTCTTTAATATTCATTTTTTCAAGAGTTTCAAAAAGCTGATTTGGTTCGTAATCTGTCAATGTGTAATCAAGATATAAAAGTGGATTTGGACCAATTACTCCATTTTTAATTTTCTCTTCAAGAAAAGATTTTACATCATAACTTTTTTCACCTTTCTCGTTTATTAAGTAGTTGCTATCTTCACTTACATTCAGTTTGTTTTCTCGGATAACTTTCCAAAACTTCCCTGACCATTGTCCATTATCCCAAACTGCTTTTTTAGAGTTAAGAATATTTTCTATAATTGCTTTATCTGTTTTTTGTTCAATTAGAAACTTTAATAAGAAATGCATGTCCATTGGCCATTTTGTAGCTTCCATTTTTTTTATAAAATTTTCATTGAACGGTTTTAAATCTTTTTTATAATCATCTTTAAGTACTTTTAGAAAATTCCACAAATCTCCTGATTCTAATTTTACAATACTATCTGCTACAGATTTTTCAAATTCCACTTTCGAAAGTTTATTCAATTTACTATAGTCGTCTTCTTGACAAAAACAAAACAGCGGAAGTAATAAAAAAAACAGTATTCTCATATTTTGCAGATTTTTCAGAAACTAGCTCATAACGTCTTGCGGCTTGAAATAGTTGCGAAGCCAGCGACCTGATTATTTTCTGTTAAAGATAAACGTTTTTCGTGAAAAGTGAATTTCCTTTTTCAACTAAACTAGCAATTGTTTC
>NZ_JBKBOL010000003.1:262061-298056 GCF_046293665.1 Flavobacterium sp. | reverse complement strand
TCCCTAATATTTGTGGAATTGTTGTTGTCAAGTCAAAAGACTCATATCCTACTTGTCCGGTATAATCACAAAGCTGATAATCATCAGGCTCGGTAGCTTCAGGGGTTGGGTCAACTATTAACTGTAATGACACAACCTCAAAACAATTGGTAACATTTGATTCAACTCGGACATAAACAGTCTGCAACCATGGATTAATGTTTTCATAATTATTAATATCAGGAATTGAAGTTCCATCAATATTTGCATCGACTATAGTTTCATGAAAAGTAACGTTGTAAGGATTACCACCTGTAATTGAATTTATAACTTGAGATAAATTGAAAATCACAAAACCATCGTTACTAGGATCACAATAACGCAATGGTTGTGGAATATTTACAAAAACATCATTAACTACCGGATTAATAGTAAAACTTGTTGCATTTGAAAAACAATCAGCGGCAATTTGATGAGCCACAATAGTGTGAGCACCTGCTGTAAGATTATTAAATACTGGGTTAGATTGATAAGCTCCACCATCCAATGAATATTCATAATTAACCCCAATAGGACTGGTAACAGTAACTGAGTTTGAATTACAAGATTCAACTATAGATACAACAGGATCTATTTGAGGGACCACCTGAATTTGAAAAGTAGTTGGTAATGGACAAGGAATAGCAACACTAGGAGTTGGATTAAATGTATAAGTAGTCGTTGCAATATTGTTTAAAGCCGGACTCCAAGTCCCTGATATTCCATTCAAAGAAGTTGTTGGTAAAGGAGCAATAACATCACCTGAACAAACAATAGAAGTTGTAATATTAAAAGTTGGGGTAACTGTTGGATTTATAACAACGGTTACTGGTTCTATATCAGAACAAGAACCAAGGGTACTTTGAATATAATAAGTTCCGCTGGTGGTTACCGCACTTGGTGTTGCTAATGCTATCGTTCCTGCAGCATTAGTCCAATAAGTCAAAGTTCCTCCTCCTGTACTTCCTGCGGTAACTGCCGGCAAAGTTAAATTGACTGATGCTGGAGAACAAACCGGCGAAGGATTGTTGATATTTAAAAGCGGTGAAGGATTAATAATTACTGTCACGGGCTCTATATCGAAACATGAACCTACTGTACTTTGAATATAATAGGTTCCACTAGTAGTAATAGTGTTTGGATTAGCCAACGCAATTGTTGCTGCTGGATTGGTCCAATAAGATAAGGTGCCACTACCTGTGCTACCTATAGTAACTGCCGGCAAAGTCAAATTAACCGTAGCTGGAGCACAAACTGCAGCAGGAGTATTGATATTTAAAACAGGAGAAGGATTAACAGTAACAACTACTGGTTCAATATCTGTACAAGAACCTAACGAGCTTTGAATGTAATAGGTACCGCTAGTTGCTACAGCATTCGGCGTAGTTAAAGGATTTGTTGCTGTTGCATTGGTCCAATAACTTAAAGTGCCTCCTCCTGTACTTCCCGAAGTAACTGAAGGTGAGGTTAAATTAACCGTTAAAGGAGAACAAACAGACGCGGGACTACTAATATTTAAAACCGGCGAAGGATTTATAGTCACAGTAACAGGCTCAATATCGGAACATGAACCAAGTGTACTTCTGATATAATAAGTACCACTTGTAGTTATAGCATTTGGTGCTGCTAATGCAATCGTTCCAGCCGCATCAGTCCAATAGCTTAAAGTACCACCACCGGTACTTCCAGTAGTGACTGCAGGCAAAGTCAAATTAACAGTCGCCGGTAAACAAACGGCAGGTGGATTGTTAATAACCAATACCGGGGTAGGATTTATGGTAACGGTTACCGGTTCAACATCTGAACAAGAACCAACAGTGCTTTTTATATAATAAGTTCCACTTACCGTTACTGCTGTAGGATTAGCCAAAGGAGTAGTTGCCGCAGCATTGGTCCAATAAGTTAAAGTACCACCTCCTGTACTTCCTGCGGTAACTGTCGGTATAGTTAAATTAATAGAAGCAGGAGCACAAACCGCTGCAGGATTAGTAATCACTAAAACGGGCTGAGGATTAATTGTTATTGTGAAAGTTCTTGGCTGTCCAACGCAACCATTTTTGGTCAAAATAACTGTAATTGTCGCCACTTGAGTTGTTAAAACATCTGCAGAGGTAAAGGCGGGTAAAAACAAACCGTTTCCTGTTCCACTTGCGGCCAAACCTACAGCAGTATTGCTATTAGTCCAACTAACTGTATCATAAGCATCCGCTGTAGTAAAATTGAGTTGGCTTATTGAACTGTTTCCACAAAAAACTTGGTTTGCTATTGCATTTATTTGCGGTGATGTGCAACCGCAAGTAAGAGTCGCCGGAGCAACACATACAGTTCCGTTAGCCGGAGTAATAGTCATTGTAATAGGCAAATTATTCGGATTTGGAATAACTAAATGAGTTCCAACAGCACCCGTATTTAGAACACCAGATACTGGTGGATTACCAAACATCGTATAAGTGTAAGCCATCATTGAAATTCCAGACCCGGGAATATTATTCCAATCAAATTCTGTTTGTACAAATGGAATGGTGGCAGCTCCACAAATTAAATTCAAAGTACCACCCGAAACAGCAACTGTTACAACAATGGCAGCTCTTGGGCTTTCACAGCCGCCAATTGTTTGACTTACATAATAGGTAGTTGAACCGAGAGTTGTAGTTGAAGGTGTGGGAGCAGTTGAAGACGAAGTACCGCCAACCGCATTAGTACCATACCAATTTAAAGTTCCTCCGGTGGAAGGTGTAGCGGTCAATGGACTTGCTGTTACATTTTGGCAATAAGTAATAGGTGAAACAACAGTTGGCGCAGTAGCAACAGGAATAGGATTGACTACAAGAGCAATCGGTGTAGATACACAACCACTAACTAAGTCCCTAACAGTTACATTATAAGTTCCAGGAGCCAAACCGGTGAACGTTGGACTTGATTGATACGTTGTCCCATTGACACTATATTCGTAATTAACGGCTTGATATGAATAAGTTCCAATATTGGTGTAATCTTGTGGATCTAATGCCGTCCAATCAGCCGGATTCCATGTCATTGTTGGATGAGGAGCAACAGCAAGTCTTCTATAAGTATAACCAGATTGATTGGCGGGAGTAAAATCGATTCCATCCGTCCTTCCCCACAAATCAAATTCAACATCAGCACTAGTAGCCAAACGCACATTATCATTAGTATTGAAACCTGGGCAAGCACTAACCACTAAATTTGGTACAACTCCTCCTTGATTTGTCGGACTTCCGACGCTAACTACATAAACTGCATTGTTATTCAAAGTTCCTGTTAGTGCAAAATCACAAAAATTGGAGGGAGTCGGATTGCCATTATTGTAAACCTTTAACTTATAATTGGCTAAATTTTTAGGGGCACCGGTACCATTAAAAATCTCAATGTAAGACAAAGCTCCCGAACTCTCATCAGTTACTTCAGAAATAAATAAATCAGATGGAATTGGTAATGGAGTTCCACTATTCAAAGGACTAGTAAAAACAATTGTTCCTGTTGGTATAGTACATGTTGGTTGTTGGGTAACTGAAACCACAGGTACAACACATGCCGTAGCTGCAATACAAGTAGCAGTTCCGGCGGAATAACAATTATTTCCTATAGGAGCGACTGTGATTTGAACTACATCATTGGCATTTAATGAATTTAAAGTAAATGTTGTTAATGTAGTAGTTCCCGCTGATATTGTTGCGCCACCATTAATGGTGTATGAGATGTTGTAATTACCACCCGAAGCAGGTACAGGATTCCAACTAAAATTAACAGAAGATGAAGTAGAAACACCACATGAAACTGTTGGTGTCTGTGAAGGTGCAACCGTTACAGTTACTGATTCCGACAAATTACAAGTTACTGCTCCTGTAAAAGAGATGTCGTCTAAAGCGAAATCATTTCCGCTCGCGGTAATCACTCTGTCATACAAACAAATTTGAGCCGTTGTATTGGCGCCTGAATTCCACACATATGATCTTTGAACCCAGCCACAAGCAGTAGCAGGAGCTAATGCCGTTCCCACCGAAATGCCGTTAATGAGAACTTCTATATTTGCAGGATTAGGAGTTGCAACTGTCTGAATCCAATAGCTAAAGGTATAGTTTTGACCTGGAACTACGGCTACCGTTTGACACCAAACACTATCATTTCCGGCATTGAGATTTGACCCATCAACAACCATCATATTTCCTACACCACCGTTTGCCGTACAAGAAGAAAAACCCGCAAACCAAGCATTTGAATTGGCTACTATGCCATAAGTTTTTTGAGTCCCTGCCGGAACGGTAACTGCCAAATATTGATAATCAGAGGAGAATCCGGTATTACCTTGTGAAAAGTCTCCATTAAAAATTAAATCCCTAATTGATGTTGCCGTTGAAGTTACGGTATATGTTGTCGTTTGTGTCGGACTAACGGTTGGTGTAGCACTATTGGGTGTCGTCAAACTTGGATCAGGAGGAGATGCAGTCCAAGTGTACGGACTTGTACTTCCACTAACCGAAAGGTTGCTACTACTTCCAGAACAGATAGTAGTTGGACTAGCACTAACTGTTAATCCGGTCGGTTGTGTGATGACTATGTTTGACAAAGTTGCTGTTGAAGCCGGACTATTGCTATCAGTTACTGAAATACTATAGGTACCTGCCGGAAGTCCGGTAAAAATTCCCGTTGTCAAGGTTTGATTAACTGTTCCTGAAATTGAATAAGAAACATAAGGTTGAACCCCATTTATTCCGTAAATAATAATAGAGCCATCATTAGCATTAGGACAAGAAACATTTGATACAGTGTTTGAAATATTTAAGGGTAAAGGCGGCGCAGTTACTGAAAAATCATCTACTGCAAAATCATTACCAACCGCACTAGTATTATTATTAAATAATTTAATATTAGCACAAGGGCCATTCGCTACAAAAGTGTAAACCACTTGTTGCCAGCCCGAAGCTGTGGGAGGTGCAATAGCACTCCCAGAAACTAAAGTAACTGAGTTAGCATTCAAAATTTGAACACCAATATTTGCCGGTGTAGGTGAACCTGCAACAGGTCCGTAAACTGATCTAATCCAATAACTAAAAGTATAGGTCGTACCAGCCGTTAAACCACAAACTCCGCCACCACCGTTACCGGCTTCCCAAAAGTTTTGTTGTCCACCAGTAGTATTTCCATCCACAATCATCATGAATCCGGAACCGGAAGTGTGATCGCCTGAAGTAACAAAAGAAGCGGTGTTCATTGGAAACGGATCAGTAGTCAGTGCCCAATTTCCGGTATTTGTGGTACCTGAAAACGGTGGGAATATCCTAACATATCCGGCACCATTACTAAAAAAACCTATAACACTTCCGGTCTCAAAATCTCCGTTAGTGAGAAGATTTTGTGAAAATCCTTGAAAAGTAAATAAGGTTAGGACAACACATAATATATTTTTTAATCGAGTAATAATCTTCATATACAACAACTTTAAAGTAGATTCAGTTTGGTAATAGCTGGTAAACAACTCCCAAATATATTGATTTTTAATATTTTAATGAAAAAACCTCAAACAAATGAGGTCTTTTCTTTACTTTTCTATTTTTCTACGGTCTCTTTCTGTTTTTAACAAGTTAAGTTCCCTACTTGTTTGTCCGGCAACCGAGGTATTCTCTTCCGCTCTTCGAATTAAATATGGCATAACATCTCTAACCGGTCCAAAAGGCAGATATTTGGCTACATTATAACCATGCGCTGCCAAATTATAGCTTATGTTATCACTCATACCATACAATTGACCAAACCAAATACGATTATCATTTTTCAGAACACCTTTGGCTTCCATTAATTCAATCAGCTTGTAAGAACTCAACTCATTGTGGGTTCCGGCAAAAATCGACATTCGGTCTAAATTTTCCATCATGTAAACTACTGTTGTATCATAATTGATGTCAGTAGCTTCTTTACTTTCGCAAATTGGAGATGGGTAACCTTTTTCTTCTGCGCGCTTGTTTTCTTTTTCCATGTAAGCACCGCGAACCAATTTCATTCCGATGTAAAATCCTTCCGCTTTGGCTTGCTCATGCAACTTTTTCAAATAATCCAATCGATCATGACGGTACAGTTGCAGCGTATTGAAAACGATACACTTTTCCTTATTGTATTTGCGCATCATATCGGTAACAACATCATCCGCCGCGTCTTGCATCCAACTTTCTTCTCCATCAATCAACAAAGCAACATCTTTTTCATGAGCCGATTTACAAACTGCATCAAAACGCGCCACTACCCTATTCCATTCCTTTTGTTCTTCGGGAGTTAAAGGTTGTTTTTCGCCTAATTTTTCATATAAATAGAAACGTCCAAAACCTGTTGGTTTGAAAACTGCAAAAGGAATTGCCTGTTTTTCTTTAGCAAACTCAATAGTTTTCAACGTCATTTCCAAAGCAGCATCAAATTGTTCTTCTTCTTCCTTACCTTCTACTGAATAATCCAATACCGAAGAAACGCCTTTGGTGTACATTTTATCTACTACTGACAAACAATCATCTTCGGTTGTTCCGCCACAAAAATGATCAAAAACAGTCGCTCTGATTAATCCTTCAACCGGCAAATGTGCTTTTAAAGCAAAGTTGGTCACCGCTGTTCCAATGCGAACCAATGGTTCATTGTCAATCATTTTAAATAAAAAATAAGCTCGGTCTAATTCAGTGTCCGTTTTTAGAGCAAAAGCCACTTTGGTATTGTTGAAAATTTTTTCCATTGTAATGTATTAATGCCACAAATATAAATAGTCTTTAGGAGATTATATATCAATTTTTACCTTATTTTTGGGGCACAATTTGACAAAAAAATGCAAACCATTCAAGCCAACGGTTATCCTGTTTTATTCGGAGAAAAGGAATATGAAACTCTCAATGATTTTATAGCCAAAAACAATTATTCTTCCCTTTTCATTTTAGTAGATAACAACACCAATGAAAAGTGCTTACTAAGATTTTTATCCTTTTTGGCCACCGATAAAACCATTGAAATTATCGAAATCGAATCGGGCGAAGCCGAAAAAAACATCAATACTTGTGTTGAAATTTGGAATATCTTAACCGAATTGGGTGCCGATAGAAAAACCGTTTTGATTAACATTGGCGGAGGCGTAATCACTGATATTGGTGGATTTGTAGCTTCAACTTTCAAAAGAGGTATCGATTTTATCAATATTCCAACCACATTATTAGCCATGGTTGATGCGTCTATTGGAGGCAAAAATGGTGTCGATTTAGGCAATCTGAAAAACCAAATCGGAGTAATCAATATTCCGAAAACTGTTTTAATAGACACCGAATTTTTATCGACTTTATCCCAAAACGAAATGCGCTCAGGTTTAGCAGAAATGTTGAAGCACGGATTAATTTTTGACGAAAACTATTGGAAACAATTCAAGGATTTAAGTCAAGCTGATTTTGCCGATTTTGATGCATTGATTCACCGTTCAATCGAAATCAAAAACGATATCGTAATGCAAGACCCAACCGAAAACGGCATACGAAAAGCCTTGAATTTCGGACATACTTTAGGTCACGCCATTGAAAGTTATTTTCTCGAAAACGAAAACAAAAAAACTTTATTACATGGAGAAGCCATTGCGGCCGGAATGATATTAGAAAGTTATATTTCTTGGCAAAAAGAATTATTAACCGAAACAGAATTCTACGAAATCAAAAATACGATCAATGCTGTTTTTGAGAGAATTGATTTTGACGAAAATGACCTGCAACCGATAGTCGATTTATTGATTCACGACAAGAAAAATGAGTACGGAAAAATCCAATTTGCTTTACTTGATGGTATTGGTAAAATCAAAATCAACCAAGAAGTTGACAATGAGTTGATTACGAAATCTTTTACCGAATATAAAAAGTAATTTTTTTTTAATGATAATACTTGTGTTTGGAATGTATTATTTTTTACATTTGCCCCAATGAAAAAATGTGTCAACACTACTAACTACAGTATTTATAGTCAAGAAATTACTAACGGTTTCTTAGCTTTTACTTCGGCTTTTTTAAGACAAAAATCTGATTCTACTGCTTTGTGTTCACCCATTACCTTTCTGTTTCAAGAAAAACTACCCATCATTTATGCCAATATTAGAGTTTGAACCGAGATTATTTTGCCTACAAAAAATAATTAATTTAAAAATTCTACAAGCTAAATGAACACTAAATATTTCGACTTAATCAATCAAACATTCTACTTTCCACAAGAAGAATTCACCTTAAATAAAGATACACTTCAGTTTCACAATATTGATTTGATGAAATTGGTAGAACAATACGGAACGCCTTTAAAATTTACTTACCTGCCGCAAATTTCTAACAACATCAACAAAGCCAAAGGTTGGTTTAGAAAAGCCATGGAGAAAAACAAGTACGAAGCCAAGTATTATTATTGCTATTGTACCAAAAGTTCTCACTTCAGTTTTGTAATGAATGAAGCGTTTAAAAACAATATTCACATTGAAACCTCTTCGGCTTTCGACATTAATATTGTAGAAAACTTAATGGCGCAAGGCAAAATCAACAAAAACACTTATGTGATTTGTAACGGTTTCAAAAGAGAACAATATATCGAGAACATAGCGCGTTTAATCAACAATGGTCACAACAAAACCATTCCAATTATTGACAATTACGAAGAATTGGACTTGTTACAAGAAGCCATTGATGGTAAATTCAAAATCGGAATCAGAATTGCAGCCGAAGAAGAACCAAAATTTGAGTTCTATACTTCTCGTTTAGGCATTGGCTACAAAAACATTGTCCCTTTTTACAGAAAACAAATTGAGGAAAATAAAAATGTAGAGCTGAAAATGCTTCACTTTTTTATCAATACCGGCATTCGCGACACAGCTTACTATTGGAACGAATTGCTAAAATGTATGAAAGTGTACGTAGCGTTGAAAAAAGAATGTCCAACACTGGATAGTTTGAATATAGGCGGTGGTTTCCCAATCAAAAACTCTTTGGCTTTTGAGTACGATTACCAATATATGATTGACGAAATCGTAAACCAAATCAAAATTTCTTGTGAAGAAGCTGAAGTAGATGTGCCACATATTTTCACAGAGTTCGGTTCGTTTACCGTAGGCGAAAGTGGCGGCGCGATTTACCAAGTGTTGTACCAAAAACAACAAAACGACAGAGAAAAATGGAATATGATTGACTCGTCTTTCATTACGACTTTACCCGATACTTGGGCAATTAACAAACGCTTTGTGATGTTGGCCATTAACCGTTGGAACGACACTTATGAACGTGTACTTTTAGGAGGAATGACTTGTGATAGCGATGATTATTACAACTCTGAGCAAAATATGAATGCCGTTTATTTACCCAAATACAACAAAGAAAAACCTTTATACATCGGATTCTTCAATACCGGTGCGTATCAGGAAACGATTGGCGGTTTTGGTGGATTGCATCACTGTTTGATTCCGCAACCGAAACATATTTTGATTGACCGTGATGAGAACGGAATTTTAGCTACCGAAGTCTTCTCTGAGCAACAAAATTCAGATGATGTATTGAAAATATTAGGTTACGAAAAGCGATAATTCTTTGTAAACCAGAACCTAAAAAGCAATTTTACATTTATAATAATTTTTCAAAAAAGTGTTTGCCGTCAGCAAAAAAAAGTTTTTCTTTGACAGGCAAACTACAAACAACAAACAAACGACAATGAGCAAAGGACCAATCAGTCAGT
This sequence comes from Flavobacterium sp., assembly GCF_046293665.1. Classification (GTDB taxonomy): domain Bacteria; phylum Bacteroidota; class Bacteroidia; order Flavobacteriales; family Flavobacteriaceae; genus Flavobacterium. The sequence goes on along the minus strand of NZ_JBKBOL010000003.1, from coordinate 288,306 downwards.
TTATAGAAAAAAACTACCTTCACTTTAACGCGGCGGCCTTAGTTGACGCGGCAAAAGGTTATGAAGAACACTTACTTGACAATGGTAAAATGATGATTACTTTGGCCGGTGCGATGAGTACAGCCGAGTTAGGAAAATCGTTAGCCGAAATGATTCGCCAAGACAAAGTGCACATTATTTCTTGTACTGGTGCCAATTTGGAAGAAGACATTATGAATTTGGTAGCCCACAATTCTTATAAAAGAGTACCCAATTACCGTGATTTATCCCCACAAGAAGAATGGGATTTATTAGAAAACCATTACAACAGAGTTACCGATACCTGTATTCCTGAAGAAGAAGCTTTTAGAAGATTACAATCCCATTTATACGATATTTGGCACAATGCTGATTCAAAAGGAGAACGTTATTTTCCACATGAGTTCATGTACCAAATGATCAACTCCGGCGTGTTAAAACAATACTACGAAATTGATCCGAAAGATTCTTGGATGGTAGCTGCGGCCGAGAAAAACTTGCCGATTGTAGTTCCGGGTTGGGAAGACAGTACTATGGGGAACATTTTTGCTTCCTATTGCATCAAAGGCACATTCAAACCGACAACCATGAAAAGCGGCATCGAGTACATGATGTGGTTAGCCGATTGGTATCCGAAAAACTCCTCAGGAAGAGGCGTTGGTTTCTTCCAAATTGGTGGTGGAATTGCCGGAGATTTTCCAATTTGCGTAGTACCAATGTTATACCAAGATATGGAAATGCACGACGTTCCGTTTTGGAGTTATTTTTGCCAAATTTCTGATTCTACTACAAGTTACGGTTCCTATTCAGGTGCTGTCCCAAATGAGAAAATCACTTGGGGAAAACTTGACATACATACCCCTAAATTTATCATTGAATCGGATGCTACCATTGTGGCACCGTTAATTTTTGCTTACTTACTAGATTTATAAAAGATTTTTTTATGAGAAGAATTATTGTAGACTATGCCAAACTAACCGGAGACATTCTAAATTTATTAGTAGAAAAGTTTCCTGAAGGTTATGACGACACCGACATTATTCGTTTCAGAAATGCTCAAAACGAGTTGATTGAAGCGGTTGAAGTACGAACAGAAGATACTATTTACTTGGTTAAAGTAAGTACAAAACTGGCGAGTCGTATGGAAAAATTTGATGAAGAAGACGATTTGGATTCTGTAATCGAACCTATCGAACCAATTAAAGGTTTAGATGATGATGAAGATGCTATTACCGCTGATGAAGACGATGAAGAAGTAGATTTACTTAAAGATGGTGGCGGATCTGATGATGCAGATGACGACGATGATGACGATGAAGAAGCTGATTCGGATAACTTTGACGACGATGACGACGAAGAGTAATAGAATTACGAATTAGAAATTACGAATTAAGAAATAAAAAAATCCCAAGTTCAAATGTGAATTTGGGATTTTTTTTTGGAACAAATACCAGTTCTTTTTTGTACAATCACCAATTCATAATTCGTAATTCTTAATTCGTAATTTTCACAAATATCTTTCTTCAAACACTCGCTGGTGGTGATTTTGGTGACCAATAATCGTAAATCCTAAAGCTCTGACTGACATCGTATTATTAGAAGCAATACCTCTTCGCAACAATTGTTCTTTTGAAAATGATTTGAATAAAGCCAAAGTCGATTGTCTAACCACTAACATTTCACTCAACAAATCCTGAATACTTCTGCTGTTGGCATTGGCTTCATCTACATAAGTATTTTCATCAAAGCTAGCCAAAGGCGTTTGGTCATTTCGGGCGAATCGCAAAGCTCGGTAAGCAAAAATTCTTTCGGCATCAATAAGGTGTAACAAAATGTCTTTAATCGTCCATTTGCCTTCGGCGTAGCGATAGTCAAACTTATCCATCGGAATATTTTGGACAAATTTCACTAAGCGATGTACTGAAATTTCAAGTTCTTCTACCAAGTTATATTCTTCAGTAACAGTATCGATATAAGTGCCGTAATAAGCGGCATATTCATCGGTGTGAAGTTGTGATTTTTTCATGATGATTGTTAAATATTAATTGATTTAAGCCGAATTCCGACTCGCATTCGTATTCCCAAACAATGAACGCGTTACCAATTTTTCATAAGTACTGACTAATTTTTCGTCAAACGTCGATTGCTTTTTCAACGCATTAATTTGTGATGAAGCATATTGTTGAATCGTCAGTAACGGCAACACTATTTGCTCACGCATTGCGATTGAAGCTTTCCCATCGGGATAATTTTGCATCAGTTCGGTATGACCGGCAATTTTTAAAAGTAAGCGTTTGGTTTCCAGAAATTCGTTGAATATAATTTGCCAAAATTCACCAAACTCAGGATCATTTTTCATGTAAGCGGTTAAAGCAAAATTACTCTTAGCCAAAGACATCATGGTGTTTTCCAATAAAGTTCTGAAGAATAAAGAGTTGTTGTATAAGCTTTGAACTTCTTCCCAACGGTTATTGGTTTCAAAATACTTTAAAGCTGTTCCTACGCCAAAAAACCCGGGAACGTTTTGTTTCATTTGACTCCATGAACTCACAAACGGAATCGCTCTTAAGTCGGCGAAATTCAATTGATCATCAGTGTTCCGTTTTGACGGACGACTACCGATGTTGGCTTTAGCATAATATTTCAACGTACTCATTTGCTCCAAATACGGAATAAACTTCGGATGGTTTTTGAAGTCGATGTATTTCTTATAACCTAATTCCGCCAAAGTGTCAATAATGGCTTTTTCTGATTCGGTCAAATTGTTTTCGTCTTTATTGAAAATTTCATTGGCAACACCTGCACTCAAAAGGTTTTCTAAATTATAACGACAAGAATCTAAAGTACCGAAATTAGAACTGATCGTTTGTCCTTGCACCGTAACTTGTATCGCTTGGTTTTCAATGGTAGAACCCAAGGAAGCGTAAAATTTATTGGTTTTTCCACCACCACGCGCCGGCGGACCACCACGACCATCGAAGAAAATGACTTTGATTCCGTATTCTCGGGAGATTTTGGTAATCATTTCTTTGGCTTTGAAAATACTCCAATTCGCCATCAAATAACCGCCATCTTTGGTTCCGTCTGAGAAACCGAGCATTACCGTTTGCTTGTCTTTTCGTTCTTTTAAATGATTTCGATAAGCAACATTTTGGTACAATTGCGCCATAATTTCATGGGCTTTTTGTAAATCGTCAACCGATTCGAATAACGGAATAATATCCACCGTTGGATTTTCCCAATTCAATAATCGGAACATGGCAAAGGTTTCAATTACATTCAAAGCACTTTCATTATTGCTGATGATATAACGGTTACAGCCTTTTTCGCCGTTATCGTTTTGAATTTCGCGCATCAGTTTTATAGTGTCCAAAGTAGAACGCGTCAATTCGTTTTCGAAGAAATGGTGGTTTAAATTAAACTTCAACTTCGAAACCACTTCCATTTTATCGGTTTCTGACATCGAATCAAAATCTTCCGGAAAATAGAGTTCCTTTTCTCTTTTTAAGAATGCCACGATATCGTCAAAAACCTGATTGTGAATTTTACTGTTTTGGCGAATATCCAACGATGCAAAATGAAACCCAAACTGCGTGATTTTTTGCAACAGTAAATTAATTTCATCCAAATACAACGATTGGTGTTTGTCGATAATGATTTGTTTGACAATATTGAGTTCATTTTTCAGTTCCTCCAAAGTGATAAACACCTCACCTTGCGAATAAAAAACAGAGCGATAAAGTTTGAACTCTAATCCCGATATAATGGTATCAACTTCATTAAAAGTCAATTTTCGTTTAAGGTTTCTGACATCAAAATAGTAACATTTAAGGATAGATGTTCGCAAACGCTTCGCCACATTCTCAGTAATTTCAGGTGTTACAAACGGATTGCCATCTCTATCGCCACCCGGCCAAAAGCCTAAATTGATGATTGGATTTTCGATGATATTGCCTTCGAAAATATTCTTTTGCAAATACTGCATCATCTCGCCTATGGTTTGGTAAAATACATTTTCGAGATACCAAATCAAACTTACCGCTTCGTCAAAAGGCGTTGGTTTTTCTTTTTTGATAAATGGTGTTTTACCGAGTTGTGCCAATAATTGCTTGATTTTTATCAAATTGTTAACCTTCACCGCTTCAGTCAAATCAGTAATAATTCCAAGTACTGAACCCGGATAAAACTGCGTTGGATGCGCTGTTAAAACCGTACGCACATTAAAAGTTTCCAAAAAATCGATTAGTTCTTTTCGTTTGTCTTTGGCTTCTGTTTTTTCTTTGATATCGCGTAACGAACCGCGACCTTCCAAATTATTGACTATGGGAAAAGCTGCATCTTCTATGGCATCAAACAAAACGATTTGGCGCTCAACATATTGAATAAAGCGAAACATCAAGTCGATTTTTTGTTCTTCTGTAGCTTTATCTAAATATTTATCAGCAAAGAAATCTACAATTTGTTTAGGTGACCAATTATTTTTAAATCCGCTTTCGCAAACTTCGGAAAACAAAGGCAATAAAACGCCGGTGTTGTCAATGGCGTCAAATGGTAACGTGATAAATACACTATTGTAAATGTGATACTTAGACAATACATTTTGGTTGAAGCGCTCGATTTTTGGTAAAGTGTACATGGCACAGGAATTTTGGCTTAAATTAATAAAAAAACCTCAAGCTTTCACTTGAGGTCTTAAATATATTTTGATTCTAACTAGTCTAACTCTTGGAAGATAGTGTGCATCAAACGTTTTTTGTCGTTGATACTTTCTTCTAGTGAAATCATGGTTTCAGTTCTGTAAACACCTTCGATATCGTCAATCATGAAGATTACATCTTTTGCGTGTTTGGTATCTTTTGCTCTGATTTTACAGAAGATATTGAATTTTCCGGTAGTTACGTGAGCAACGGTTACGTATGGAATTTCGTTGATTCTTTCTAAAACGAATTTAGTTTGAGAAGTGTTATTCAAAAACACACCAACATAAGCGATGAATGAATACCCTAATTTTTCATAATCCAAAGACAATGATGAACCCATAATAATTCCTGAATCTTCCATTTTCTTCACTCTAACGTGAACTGTTCCGGCAGAAATTAATAATTTCTTAGCGATATCAGTGAATGGAATTCTGGTGTTGTCAATCAACATATCCAAGATTTGGTGGTCTACTTCATCTAAGCGAAACTTACTCATAAAAACTATTTATTGGTTTATTTAAAATCTACGGCAAAAAAAATACATTTTTTTCAATAAAAAAAGTTAATTGTTAATTTTTTATCAAGCCATTAACTACTTTTATATTTTTTCCTAAATAAAAATCAGCTTTTTGTTCGATATTCGGAAAATTAGCAACGTTGTCAATATATGTTTCACCTTGTGCGTCAAGTATATTATGACCAAAATAATTTTCCAAATTATCTATTTGAGCAATCCTTGCTTCAAAAGTAACCTTACCTTTATTTAGAACTTCTTTGTATTGTGCTGCAAAATTGATAATTTTTTCATTACCATCATAATTTATTTTAACATTTTTATAAACAAAATCATAAAAAACGACTTTATTTTGCGGAATTTTTAAATAATCATCGATTTTGTTGTCAACTATATCGTTTTCGTAAAAATATTGAATTCCAGACAGTAAGGCTGTAAAAATGTATTTTCTGGTTTCTTCACGCTCATAATCATTTGGGAAATGCCCGGCTTCAAATAAAATTGTCGGTACTTTTAAAAATTGAAATGTATCACCAACACAATTAATATTAAACGAATCGTCAAATCTTCCGACCTGGTTCGGGATTAAGGTTTGCAAAGTTTCATTCATCGCTACAATGACATTCATGGCTTTAGTGCGAACTTCATTAATATCACGAGATTCATTATAAGCTGGTGCCAAAAACGAAACAGTTGCCGGAATACCCGAATCCGCTACACCAAAAATGGTTCTCTGGTCATGAAGATTATAGCAATAATCAGGCTGAAACGTTTCAAAAACTTGTCGCAATACTTTACTTTCGGGTTGGGATAAATCTTGAGCATCGCGGTTTAAATCTACCTTATTTGCATTTTCACGAGTGTACAATTCGGCGCCATCCGGATTTAACATTGGCAACAAACAAAACGTAAACGCCTTTAAAATTGTTTCACTTTCTGAAGTATTTGAATGTAGAAAATTAATAAAATCGAATAAAGCTTTTGTGGTGGTGCTTTCGTTGCCGTGCATTTGCGACCACATAAAGATTTTGGTTTTACCACTACCTAACCTCAATTGGTAAATAGGTTTCCCTAAAACAGAATGGCCAACAACAGAAGTCGGATATTTTAACAATAAAGGTTCAATATGTTCTAAAGTAATATATCGACCAAAAAGGCTTTGTTCCTTGTATTGCTGGTATAGGTTTATATAATTCATGCGCCAAATTTAGGCAAAAATTCAAAGCCATAAAAAAACCTTCGATACCAAAGCACCAAAGGTTTTCCACTAATTATAACAATTAAATAACTATTCTCTGAAAAGATACACGCTACTAACTCCGGCTTCTGGTCTTGAGCTTGTTGGCATCGTGTTTACATTTGAATTTGGCAAATCAAACGTCAATAACTTTCCGCCACCGTTTAATCTTTCGGCAACAAAAATGGTTTTAGTGAAATGGTCATAAGCCACATCAACAGGATTACCTAAGGAAGTGGCTGAACCGTATATTCTGATTTGTTTTTTCATAGTAATCGTCCCCATGTTTGGAGTTGCCGCAAACAATTCGGTAAATCCTTTGAGTACAATAATTCCACCATCAGTATCAGAAGCAGCTAATCCTACATCGGTTAAAACCATAGTGTTGCTTCTTTTTGAATAAGTAATTCCGTGAGTTCTTACCAATCCTTCAATTGTTACCCTTTTGGTTGGAAAAATGGCACCGTCAGCATTGGCAAAGAAGTTTTCAAAAGATAACAAATCACTTTCTAAATCAGCTACAGCATATAAAGTATTGCCTTCTAAATGAATTCCCCAAGTTTTAAAATTCACTATATAACTGTTTAATAAAGTAAATCCGGAAGCCGTTTTTTGGTAAACTATTAATTTGTTTACGTTGCCATTCCCTGCAAATTGGTCTTGGGCTACCACCACTTTATCTCCGGATACAGCAATTTCACGCGCATTCGTAAAATCAGAAGTACTTGTTGCTGTTAATGACAAGGCTGGTGAATTCATGGCAACTGCACCCATAACTTCGCTGTATGATTCTACTCTGTTGTTGGTTCTGGAGGCCAAAATAAATTCATCGCTTTCGCTAAAATAGTAAGCACCATCAGCATCTGTTGAGGCTACGGTGAAACTTGAGATTGCCGGTGTGTTTTGATTGTAATCTGTGACTGATACTTTACCAGTAGTATTACTGGTAGTAAAAAGAATAAATTCTTTGTTGGCTGAACGTTCTAATTGTTCGCTTGAAGAATTGTTTGTGTTGCTTGAATCGTCTGAACATGATACCATCACGATTGACAATAAGGACAGGGTAAAAATTGTTTTTTTCATTGTAAATAGTTTTTGTTGATTATTGACTTAAACTACGTACGAGAAAAAAAATAGTTTGGTTTTACACTTGGAATTGTCTTTCGGGAAATTTGCCTTGAGCGCCTTTAAAATGGGGCAAAATTATTTTCATATCTTCTTCATAATTCCCTGAAAGCGAAATGGGTTGTCCAATTCTAACTTCTTTTTTGGCGTAATCAAAAGCAATGGGAATTATAGGAACATTAGATTTAAAAGCGATATAATAAAAACCGGTTTTGAGTTGGGTTACTTTTTTTCGTGTGCCTTCGGGTGCAATCGCCATTCGGAAAACTTCACGGGAATTGAAAACTTCAACGGTTGCATCAACATTGTTTTTTCCGCCGCTTCGGTCTAAGGGCGCGCCACCGATACTTCTGAAATAATACCCAAAAGGAAAAGTGAACAGCTCTTTTTTACCCACAAAATTCATTTCCAAACCAATGATGCCTCGACAAAATAAACCTATGAAGAAGTCGAAATTACAAGTATGCGGCATCACCATCATGACACATTTTTTAACTTCAGGATTCATAGTTCCTAATAGTTTCCAACCCATTAATCGGAAAAAAATAAATTTATAAAGTGCTGCTTTCATCGGCTTTATTTTGTGTAAATTTAACATTAATCCCTTATTTTTGGTAAAAAAAATCGATGCTTCGCAAACTGTTCAGCTATTTTGTTCCGATTAACATTCACAAGAAAAATTCCGGTGTCAGCAAAACGTTGGAAGTCACTTGGAACAACGGCCAATTGGTTTTAGACAGTAAAAATACGAATTACTCTTATGGCAGTTTGCAACGTATATTGCGTAAAGGTTTAAAATATATAGGTTTTGATCGCATTAAAAAGTTTGAAAGTATATTAGTACTGGGCGTTGCCGGCGGAAGTGTCATCAAAACATTAGTCGATGAAATCAAATTTACCGGAAAGATAACCGGTGTAGAAATTGACCAACATATCGTTGACATTGCCAATCAATATTTTAAGCTAAATGAAATTCCGAATCTGGAGATTGTAATTGATGATGCTTTTGAGTTTGTTTTGAAAACCAAAGTCCAATACGATTTGATTATTATTGATATTTTTCAAGATACCACGATGCCCAATTTTTTGTTTGAGGATTTCTTTATCAATCGAATCAATGATTTGCTCAATACTAATGGCTTTATTTTGTTCAACACGATGGTGATTAACAAAAAAGACGAAGAACGAAATTTGGTTTACAAAAATAAATTTGGCGGTAATTATTCATTGCGAATGTATCCCAAAGTAGAAACCCACAACGAACTATTTACTATTAAAAAACTAAACTAATGGGATTCTTAAAAAAATTATTGATAGGAAAAGTATCAGAAGACTTCAAACCCAAGTACAATCCAATTGAGAGAAGAATACTTAATATCAAATCCATTTGGAACAATGACCATCAGGACGACAACGGAATTGAAAAAATATTCAGACTGTTCCTTTCTATATCTCAATTGTTATTTCCGGGTATTTATGTAAAAACGCTGGCCGGTAAAATTGGTTATGCTTACAAAGATTTAGCCATGGATATTTACATATTGCTTAAAGTAGCCTTTCCGATGGTGATTTTGGTGAATGATTGGCAAAATAAACCATATCTGAAACTATTTTGGTCTATCTTATTTTAGAAACCATACTCTATATACCAACATTAATATTTGCCTCAGATTTGTTTTCGAGTCCACGATCATACAAACGTTCCATGCTATTGCTTTTTTTTAACTATTTAGAAGTTGTTATTGCATTTGGAGTGTTTTACACTTTGGGCAACAATACAAATATTCCGTTTGGACATTGGTCAGATGCGATATATTTCAGTCTAATGACTTCTAATACGATTGGATATGGAGATTATTATCCTGTGACTACTTTTGGAAAATTTCTGGCATCGGTACAAGCCATGTTTTTCTTATCGTTTGTGATATTGTTCTTGAACTTTTTTTCAACAAAAGTCAAATCAAAAGGTTATTTTAGTAACGATAACGAGGATAATTAAAGTAATCTTCGAGCTTTTTCTAAATCTTCCGGTGTATCAATTCCGATACCAACGTGCGTGGTTTCGACCATTTTGATACGTTTACCAAACTCTAAGTAGCGTAATTGTTCCAGTTTCTCAGAAGCTTCTAATGATTTCATAGGCAAATGATAGAAGGCCAACAACGCTTCTTTGCGGAAAGCATAAATCCCAATGTGTTTCATATAACGAACACCAACATTCACTTCTCTTGGATAAGGAATTACAGAGCGCGAAAAATATAAAGCAAACCCATTTTGGTCGGTTACCACTTTCACATTATTAGGATTGTTGATTTCCTCTAGGTCAGTGATTTCAAACATTAGTGAAGCCAAATCGACTTTCTTCTCAAAATCATTACGGAAAACTTCAATTACTTTGGCCAATGGTGCTGCGTTAATAAAAGGTTCATCACCTTGTACATTTACCACTATATCAACATCTAAATGCTCAACCGCTTCAGCAATTCGGTCGCTACCACTTTCGTGTTCTTTAATACTCATAATGGCTTTTCCACCATGATTGATGATTTCATCATAAATTAAAATCGAATCCGTCACTACAAAAACATCCTGAAACAATCCGGTCGCAACCGCTGCTTCATAAGTGCGAAGAATAACTGTTTTCCCTCCTAAATCCTGCATTAGCTTGGCAGGAAAACGGGTGGATGCATAACGGGCTGGAATGACGGCGATGATTTTCATTGTTGAGTTACTGAGGTTCTGAGTGGCTAAATTACTAAGTTTATCTTTTTAAAATTAAATATTGATAAGGTGATAACGAAATATTTCCTGAAAGTGTAATGGCTTCATTGGTCAATGCATTGATCCAATTGCCTTGTTGAACCGTTGGAACGGCATAAGCTTTTGAAGTTGATCGTGCGTTCACAATCACTAAAACGTCTTCGCTTCCACTTTTTTGAAAAGCAGCTACATCTGCCGAACTGAGATTAGTTAGCGTTCCGGTTCTTGCAGTTGTTGAAGTATTGTAGAATCCTAACATCTTTTGGTAAGCCAAAAGCATATCGCTATTGGAATTCCAGTTAATTACAGCATTTCCTTGATAATTGGACGACAACGTCACTCCTACTTCCTGACCGCAATACAACATAGGAACGCCTTGCATAAAAATAGTAATTACCGATGCGGCTAATGCTCCATATTTTCCATCATAAACACTTATTGGCGTCGCATGAAAAGATTCATCATGATTGGTGGTGAAACGCAATTTCTTTTTCCCAGTAGGAACCACAGCGTATTCATTAGTATTGGTAGTGAAAAGCGTATTGACATTTGACTGATTGAAATTGAATACGTTTTTAATATTACTCATATAATCCCAAGCAAAATTCATTTGGAAACCAGCTGCAAAATAGTCTGCTCTCGCGCCTTCAGCCAGTAAAATCAAATCTTTATTAGGAATAGCATTTAAGGCCTTATTGGCTTGTACCCAAAAATCATAAGGTACATAATCGGCGGCGTCACATCGGAATCCATCGATATCAGTTTCTTCAACCCAAAATTTCATGGCAGCTATCATCGCCAAACGCATTTCGGCATTGTTAAAATTCAAATCGGCTACGTCGTTCCAATTGGTTCCGGCCGGACTTACGATTTGTCCGCTACCGTTTTGGGTATACCATTCCGGATGCGCATAAATCCACGGATTATCCCAAGACGTATGATTGGCAACCCAATCTAAAATTACAGCAATACCTTTTTCATGGGCTTTGTCAACCAACAATTTGAAGTTATCCATTGTTCCCAAACTTGTTCTTATGGAGGTAAAATTTTTCACACAATATGGAGAACCAAAGGAATTTACTTCACCGGTCGGAAAAATGGGCATAATCCAAATAGTATTAACCCCTAAAGCTTTTATATTATCTAAGCGATTAATAATGCCTTGAAAATCATGGGTCAAACTAAACGGAGACGGATTGATTTCATACATCACGATATTCTCTGTTGCCGGAACAACAAAAGTGGTTGGCGTTGAATTTGGATTGTTATCGCCACTATCATCATTGCTGCTACAACTTTGGAAGATTGAGAATAAAAAGAGGAAGAATAATATATTTAGGAAGTTTTTCATTTTAGAAGTGGCTGAGTTTCTGAGTGGCTAAGATACTGAGTTTTTTTATTTTGAGTGGCTGAGTAGCTAAGTGGCTGAGTAATTCTTTTATCTTAAGTTATTGGTGTGGTTTTAAATTTATACTCAGCTACTCAGGCACTCAGTAACATAATAACTATTCCACAAAACTCTCATCCTTAAACCCAATCAAATACAATTTGTCTTTAGCACGTGTTACCGCGGTGTATAACCAACGAACATAATCTACATCAATCCCATTGGGCAAATAAGGTTGTTCGATAAAAACCGTATTCCATTGTCCGCCTTGGGATTTGTGGCAGGTTATGGCGTAAGAGAATTTCACTTGAAGCGCGTTGAAATATTCGTTGTTTTTGACCTTGATGAATTTACGGTATTGTGGTTCGCCTTCGTAATCTTTCAACACTTCTTGGTACAAACGATTGCTTTCTTCATAGGTTAAAGATGGCGATTCGCTGGTAATCGTGTCCAATAAAACTATGGTTTCAAATGGTTTCTGATTAGGATAATCGACCATTCTGATTTTGACTTTGGCGAAATTAAATCCGTACAATTCTTTAAAAGCATAAATCTCTAAAACTTCTACTATATCACCATTCGCAATAAATCCGGCTTCGTCGGTTTCTTTGAGCCAAAAATAATTGTTCTTCACCACCATTAAATAATCGCCTACGGAAAGCTCGCTTTCTTTATCGAGAATTCGGGTTCGTATCTGCTGATTGTATTGGTTGGCTCTTTTATTGGAACGCACTATAAAACAAGTGTCTTCAATACTGTAATTGCTGTAAGCACTTTGAATGGCATCTTGTATATCAAAACCATCGGTCAAACGAACAATGTCTTTGAAGCCTTTCACCTTAAATTGAAACGTATCGACAAAACTGCTTTTCAAAATCTCTCGCAATTCGGTGGCATTGAATAAAATTCCCGATTTCTCTTCCTGACGCATAACTTCATCGAGTTCAATGGAGAAAACTTCTTTGTTGTAATGCATCGAAAGCGCATCAGTATTCAGTGCCGGACTTACATCCAATTGCACCGGTGGCAATTGAGCCGTATCGCCTAAAAGAATCAACTTGCAATTGTTTCCGTTGTAAACATAGGACATCAAATCATCGAGTAACGAACCGTTTTCATACAACTTCGCTTCGGTATTCACATCAGAAATCATCGACGATTCATCGACTATAAAAATGGTGTTTTTGTGTTTGTTGGCTTGCATGGTAAATGAAACGCCACCGCCACTTCCTTTTTTCGGAAAATAGATTTTCTTGTGAATCGTAAACGCCGGTTTGTTGGAATAATTGGCAATGACTTTAGCGGCGCGACCGGTTGGTGCCAACAACACATATTTTTTATCGACTTCGATTAAGTTATTGACAATAGTAGAAATCACGGTGGTTTTTCCGGTTCCGGCGTAACCTTTTAAAACAAAAATTTCTTCTTTATTGGTATTGGTTAAAAAAACGGCAATCTGCTGGAAAAAAATGTCCTGTTTTACAGTCGGCTGAAACGGAAACTGTTGGCGTAAAAGACTGTAAAACTGGCTGGAAGTCATTTGGATTTATGCTGAATAATTGGATTTCAAATATAGTGATTTAGAACAAAGAAAATAGAGAAAAGAAAATAGACAGTTACTCGTAAATTGTTATAGATACTGAAACAAGTTCAGTATAAATTTGTAAGTTTGCCAAGTTCGTTTCAACCGAAGCATTATGTACCAAAACACCAGCGTTACAGATAAAACTTATCGAAAATTGGCGATTCAGGTTTCCTTGAATGGTTTGTCATTTGTGACGTTTGATACTATTCTGAATAAACCTTTGGCAGTCAAAACCATTTCGATGGGTAAAGTCAATGTGACTTCTAAAATTGAAGATTTGTTTGGTGAAGCTTTTCAAACGAATCCCGAACTCAAAGCCGGTTATGATGATATTGTGATTGTTCACAGTAATAATTTATCAACGTTTGTGCCGACAGCTTTGTTTGACGAAGAATACTTAGGCAGCTATTTGCAGTTTAACACCAAGGTTTTTGAAACTGATTTTTTTGCGTTTGACGAATTGGCGAACTACGAAATGAACAACGTTTACATTCCGTATGTGAACATGAATAATTACTTTATTGATCAATTTGGCACTTTTGATTACAAACACGCCAATAGTATCTTGGTTCAAAAGTTACTCGAAGTTTCCCGAAACAATGAAGAACGTAAGATGTTTGTGCATGTATGCGACAGTCATTTTGAAATTGTGATAGTTCAAAATCAGAAATTACAACTTTTCAATACGTTTGATTATAAAACTGCTGAAGATTTTATTTACTACATTCTATTCACTGCCGAGCAATTGCATTTGAATCCGGAACATTTTAAATTGGAATTGTTAGGCAAAATTACCGAAGACGATGCGCTTTACGACATCGCTTATAAATATGTGCGCAACGTTTCGTTGTTTGATGTGAGTTCGATGCAAAATCAATTCACCGAAACCGAAAACCGCGAGCACTTTATACTTTTACACTCATGAGAATTATCTCGGGCAAATACAAAGGTCGAAGAATAGCACCACCTAAAAACCTTCCCGTTCGTCCTACGACTGACATGAGTAAGGAAGCGCTATTCAACGTATTGAACAATCATTTTAACTTTTCGGAACTCAAAATTTTAGAACTTTTTGCCGGAACCGGAAGTATTAGTTACGAGTTTGCTTCGCGTGGTTGTTCGCCTATTTTGTGCGTTGATGGCGATATGGGTTGTGTGAATTTCATCAAAAAAACGGCGAAAGAATTCGGCTTCGATATTACTGCGATTAAAAGCGATGTCTTCAAGTTTTTAGAAAAACACAAAGGCAATTACGACATTATCTTTGCCGATCCGCCTTATGGCATGTCCCAAAAAGAATTCGAGCAAATCATTGAACTGATTTTTGAAAGAGAATTACTCGACGAAGAAGGAATGCTCATAGTTGAACATTCAAAATACACCAAATTAAACCACATGGCGAATTATTCGTTCCAAAAAAACTATGGCGGTTCGGTGTTTACTTTCTTTGAATTCGAAGGTATTGATGAAGAATCAGACGATGTTGAAGATGAAGACGAGAGCTAGCTTACTTAATCCTTCCCGAATTTTTATCCCTATTTTTCTCTAAGAACACTGTTTCCTGTTTTATCCCAAAGCAAATTGAGCGATTAATAAAGCTAACAAAAGAACGATTTTGTGCATTTTTATGGTTTTTATTGGCCACAAAATTGTTTCTAATTTTTTGGAGTGAAAGTTAATTGGAGGTTAATGCACGGTTAAAAGTTTTATTTCACCATAATTCTCTTAATTTTGAAAAGCCTTTATGAACTTATGAAACGAAAAATAAATTTATTAATCGGATTGTCAACATTAGTATTGTTGGTGCTTTGCGCTATTCAAATCTATTTGGTTAAAACTACTTATGATTATAAAGTAGAGCAGTTTCACGATGAAGTTAAAGACAAAATCGGGAACATCACTAACAATTACACCGAGCTTGACTCGAGCGTGTTTTTGAACAAAGATTTATTGTACAAAAGGGTTTTAGAGAAATTTATCCACGACAAAAAGTACCGAAATCAAATCAAGACCGATTTAGTTACCAACCAGTACAACAAAGTACTGACCGATCATTTCAGACAAAAACTAAAAAAAGAATTTCCGGAGAACGAAATTAATTTTGCGGTGGTTATCAATAAATTTATTGTCTTTGACAATGCTACGAAAACCGATACCATTTTCTCTGATGAACCAACTATTCAAAATGTTATTTATGGCGATTTGGCTTCGTTGGACAATGCCTTTCCGGTTCGGAATTATGTTGGAACAACCAGTGGTTTTAAAAATGACAACTATAAATTACTGACCGAAGATTGCTTGTATGTTTCGGTAGCCAATTGGGAACAAATCATTTTAGGCCGAATGACTACGATATTGATATTGTCTATTTTATCGATGTTGGTTTTGGTAACCTTATTTGTTATCGCCATCAAAGCTTTGATTCAGCAAAAAAAAGTAAGCGATGTCAAAACCGATTTCATCAACAACATTACCCATGAATTGAAAACGCCGTTAACTACATTGAGTGTTTCGACCAAAATGTTAGCGCGAGATAACGTAAAAGAAAACGAAGCCATTTTTAATGCAGTTCTCGATACAGTAAATCGTCAAAATATTCGTTTACAAAACATCATCGATCAAGTGATGAGTAATTCGCTTGGTTTTGAAGAAATTGAATTGCAAAAAGAAAAGGTAAAAACGACTACTTTATTACAAACTATTATTGCCGATTTCAATTTAGCTTATCCAAACGTTCAAATTCTGCTTGATTTTAAGGCAAATGACACCGTATTGAATTTAGATAAATTCCATTTGACCACGGCGATTAATAATGTTTTGGAAAATGCGGTAAAATATGGTTGTCAAAATATTACCATCGTGACTTCTCAAGAACAGGACCAATTTAACATCAGCATACAAGATGATGGGATTGGCATTGCTAAAACCAAACAACCATTGCTTTTTGAAAAATTCTACCGTGTCGAACAAGGCAATGTGCACAATACAAAAGGTCTTGGACTCGGATTATATTATGTTGACCAAATTATCAAAGCGCACCAAGGTTCAGTAAAAGTAGTAAGTGATTTGGGCAAAGGCGCTTCATTTACCTTAAGTATTCCAGCAGTTTAGTTTATGAAAAAAATTCTTTTAGCCGAAGACGATATTGATTTTGCTCATGTATTGAAACAATATTTAGAGATGCATCAATTTGAAGTGTATTGGGCCAAAGATGGCGAAGAAGCATGGCAAATTTTCCAAAAAGAAACTTTTGACATTTGTATTTTTGATGTAATGATGCCTAAGATGGATGGCTTTACTTTAGCCGAAAAGTGCGTAAATCACAATCCTGATGTTCCATTTTTATTCCTAACCGCCCGAAACCAAAGCGAAGACAAAATCAAAGGATTAAAATTGGGTGCCGATGACTATATCATCAAACCTTTTGAAGCTGACGAGTTGGTTTTGCGGTTGCACAATATATTAAAGAGAACTTCCAAAGATGCTTTTGTCAAACCCAATGTTAATGAGATTCTAATTGGAAAATATATTTTTCATACTTATAGGTTGGAATTAAAATTGGGAAATAAAGTCCAGCAACTTACCGAAAGAGATGCTGCTTTGATTACTTATTTGTACCAAAATAAAAACCAATTGCTCAAACGCGACCAAATATTACAAGCTGTTTGGAAAACTGACGACTATTTCTCCGGAAGAAGTATGGATGTTTACATCAGTAAACTTCGAAAGTATTTTGCTGAAGACACCAATATCTCTATCGAAAGTGTGAGAAGTATTGGGTTAGAGTTTAAGGTAAAATCTTAATCGAAAATCCCGATTTACATTGGGATCAATTTAACTAACAACTTTGAAAAAAATTCAAAGTTGAGTTTGATGTAATATCTATTTTCTTTCACTAATCCCGATTGGCATCGGGATCAAATCAACTAACAACTTTGAAAAAAAATTCAAAGTTGAGTTTGATGTAATATCTATTTTCTTTCACTAATCCCGATTGGCATCGGGATCAATTCAACTAACAACTTTGAAAAAAATTCAAAGTTGAGTTTAAAGTCAAACAGATTTTCTAACTTAGAATCCCGATTGGCATCGGGATCAATTCAACTAACAACTTTGAAAAAAATTCAAAGTTGAGTTTCATTGAAAAAAAGCAGACCTATAAGCCGGATTCTGTATCTCAATCCCGATAGCTATCGGGACGAAACCCTTATCATTTATCTAGGCCAATAATTGCTCATTGGCTCGAGCTTCCTACCCTTCGACAACGGGCGAGTAACCCTTTCCCGATAGCTATCGGGAGCCGATATACTTGGAATTTCACCGCATAGAGTTTACCTGGTTTCACTACAGCCTTACCTGTACATACTTTCTGTTGCACTTGTCCTTTCTCATCCCAAAAGACGAGACGACGGGCGTTACCCGCTATGCTACTCTGTGGTGTCCGGACTTTCCTTCCCGATAAATCGGAACGATAAGGCGGTCTGCGGTGCAAAGATAGGAATTACGAATTTAGAATTACGAATTAAAAATTGATACATTTATCGTAATTCGTAATTTGGAATTCGTAATTATTCAATCTATATTTGTGAACACTATTTTTCTATGGAACAATTTGTAGTATCAGCCCGAAAGTACCGTCCGCAAACGTTTAAAGACGTTGTTGGACAACAAGCTATTACCAACACTTTATTGAATGCCATAGAAAACAATCACTTGGCTTCTGCCCTATTGTTTACCGGACCAAGAGGTGTTGGAAAAACGACTTGTGCGCGTATTTTGGCCCGCAAGATTAACCAACCCGGCTATGACGATCCGTTTGAGGATTTTGCTTTTAATGTATTCGAATTAGATGCTGCGTCAAACAACTCGGTGGATGATATTCGAAATCTAATTGACCAAGTTAGGATCCCGCCACAAACCGGACAATATAAAGTGTATATCATTGACGAGGTGCACATGTTGTCTTCGGCTGCATTCAATGCTTTTCTGAAAACACTGGAAGAACCACCTAAGCACGCCATATTCATTTTGGCCACGACCGAAAAACACAAAATCATTCCGACGATATTATCGCGTTGTCAGATTTTCGACTTTAAGCGAATTACGGTTAAAGATGCTAAAGAACATTTAGCCGAAGTAGCTACCAGTCAAGGTGTACAATTTGAAGACGATGCTTTGCATATCATTGCCCAAAAAGCCGATGGTGCGATGCGTGACGCTTTGTCCATTTTTGACCGTGTGGTTTCGTTTTGTGGTAACAATTTGACGCGTCAAGCTGTAACAGAGAACTTAAATGTGCTGGATTACGAGACCTATATCAATATGACCGATTTGATTTTGGAAAATAAAATTCCGGAAGTCTTATTGGCTTACAATGATATTTTGGCGAAAGGTTTTGACGGACATCATTTTATAGCAGGTTTAGCCTCGCATTTCAGAGATTTATTGGTAGCCAAAAATCCGGCGACACTTTCTTTACTCGAAATGGGTGAATCGGCACAACAACTTTACGGACAACAAGCGCAAAAAGTTTCCCAAGAATTTCTTTTAAAAGGAATTGACCTGGCGAATGATTGTGATTTAAAATACAAAGTTTCGCAAAACCAACGCTTGTTGGTTGAACTCACGCTGATGCAAATAAGCTCTATCACTTTTGATGGAGAAAAAAAAAAGCTGACTTTATAATTCCACCGACGTATTATCGCCATAATAGTTATTCCATTACGGAAGTACAAAGTACGAAGTTGGAAGTACAAAATGTGGAAACTCCTGCATTAGAGGAGAAGGCAGAAAGCACAACGCAGAACGCAGAAATAGTTCAGAATGCAGAAAGCAAAATGCAGAAAGCAGAAGTTGTTGAGAATTCAGAAAGCACAATACAGAACGTAGAACAACCAACAACTGACAACCGACAACCGACAACTGATAACTCACAACCTACAACCAAAGTTTCCGCTTTATCGCTAGCCAGTATTCGTGCTAAAAAAGAAATGGCTGAAGCTCAGAAATCGGTTGTAAAAGACACGGTGCATTTGCCGAGCGAACCATTTACCGAAACTGAAATGTTGGAACAATGGTTGAAATATGCCCAACGCATGGAAGACAAAGGGTATCGCATTATTGCTTCGTTATTGACCATAAACGACCCGATTCTTGAGGGAACGACTATCATTCACGAATTGCCGAATGAGAGTTCGAAAATAGATTTTGAAAAAGAAAAGCCTGAACTTTTGGGTTATTTGCGTGGCAAACTACACAACCATGACATTCAAATTACGGTAAAAGTGAATGAAACTTTAGTGGTCAAAAGAGCGTTTACCAACCAAGACAAATACAACCGTTTGGTGGAAATCAACCCAAATTTGGAATTGTTGAAAAAGATGTTTGATTTGGATGTTTAAATCGTTTCCTGATACATCGCTTTTACAATGCCATCCGCTAAACCGATTTTCGGCACAAACAATTGACGCGCACCACTCCATTTCATCGCATTCAAATACACTCGCGTGGCCGGAATGATTACGTCGGCACGGTCGGTGTTTAAAGCTAATTCGGCGATTCTTTGTTCGTAAGTCAGCGAATTCAAGTATTGGTATTGCGAATTTAAGTATAGATACGACAACGGTTTGTCTTGCATTTTGCCTGACAATTTGAATAATTTATTAATATTTCCACCTGAACCGATGAGGATTACATTCTCATATTCTTCGGTGTTGGCTTTAATCCATTTTTCGATTTCTTCCCAAACGATATCACTTACCATATTGTTCAGCATGCGAACGGTACCAATTTTAAAAGATTTGGACGCGACCATTTTACCATCACTAAACAAGGAAAATTCGGTACTTCCGCCACCAACATCTACATATAAATAGGTTTGATCTGTTTTGAGGAAACTATGTAAATCGGATGAAGCGATGATGGTAGCTTCAATTTTACCATCGATAATATCAATATCAATGTCGCATTTTTCACGAATGGTGTTTGCAACTTCTTTCCCATTGTAAGCTTCGCGCATGGCTGAAGTGGCGCAGGCTTTATATTTTTCGACTTTGTATACTTTCATCAACAGTTTGAATGCTTTCATGGCATCCACCATTCTATCAATATTATCTTCTGAAATTTCGCCTACGGTAAAAGCATCTTGCCCTAGACGAATGGGCACCCGAATCAAGGCACTTTTATTGAATTGCGTTTCTTTGTCTTTTTGTTCAACAATATTGGTAATGAGCAATCGCATGGCATTGGAACCAATATCAATGGCTGCATATTTTTTAATGGATATCATTCGCTTTATAACTTATTGCTTTGTTTATTTGTTTTGATTTCACAAAAATCCAATCGGTCACGATAGTAATTATAGGTTTCAAATTGGGCACGGAAAATTGCTTCCCCATCTTTGCGAACTCTGTATTTGTTCTCGAATTTTTCAGAATGGAATCGGGCTTTTACATTTCCTTTCCAACCTACATTAAAGGTATCGATAATCTGCTTTTTAATCTCTTCGTCATAAATCGGACAGGTAACTTCTACACGACCATCAAGGTTTCTGGTCATAAAATCGGCAGAAGAAATATAAACTTCCGGATTGTCGTCATTGCAAAAAATATACGAACGCGTATGTTCCAAAAGATAATCTACTATACTAATGGCTTCAATATTTTCACTCATGCCTTTCACACCGGGAATTAACGAACAAATACCGCGGACTTGCAATTTTATTTTTACACCGGCATTGCTTGCTTCATATAATTTATCAATCATTGCATAATCCGACAGACTGTTCATTTTCAAATTGATATAAGCTGGACGGCCGGTTATGGCATTATTGATTTCGCGGTCAATTAATTTATAAAACTTGGATCGTGTATAATGAGGTGAAACAATCAGGTGTTTGTATCGGTGAATTCGATAATTGACATCAAAGAAATCGAATATTTTTGAAACGTCCTTTAATATTTGTTGGTGACTGGTAAATAAAGTCAAATCGGTGTAAATCTTGGCCGTAGTTTCGTTGAAATTTCCGGTTGAAATAAAGCCATAACGCTTCACTTTTCCATCTTCTACTCTATCGATGACGCAGATTTTACTATGCACTTTTAAACCTTTGATTCCAAAAATCAATTCGATTCCTTCCTGTTGCATTTGTTCAGCATAGGAAATATTGCTGGCTTCATCAAATCGGGCTTGGAGTTCAATTTGAACCGTAACTTTCTTTCCGTTTTTAGCAGCATTGATCAGTGAACTGATGATTTGAGAATTTTTGGCCAAACGGTATAAAGTGATTTTAATGTTGGTCACTTTAGGATCCAATGCGGCTTCGCGAAGGAATTTAATCAAATAAGAAAACGACTGAAACGGTGCGTTAATCAAGTAATCTTTTTTGGCAATTTTATTCAAAATACTACCATCGAGCGACAAACCTTCTACCGGAAGTGGTGCTTTAGGTTGGTACAACAAATCAAATCTCCCTAAGTTTGGGAAGTTCATATAGTCGCGACGGTTGTGGTATCTTCCGCCGGGAATTATGCCATCCGACTTTTCAATTTCGAGTTTGTTTAAGAAGAATTTCAGCGTGTCTTTATCGATGGACTGATCATAAACAAAACGCACCGGTTCACCTATTCTTCGATCTTTTACGGAAGAGGCTATTTTCTCGAGCATACTTTTGCTCATGTCGCTATCAATATCGAGCTGTGCATCACGGGTGATTTTAATCATGTGTGCTGAGATGCTTTCATAGTCGAAAATATTGAAGATGCTGCTCAAATTATAACGAATAACATCATCCAACAACATCAGATATTGTTTTCCATCTTTGGCTGGAAGCTCTACAATTCTGTTAGTGGTTTTCGGAATTTCAATAATAGCATATCTAATTTCGGGTTTTGGTTTGACCCAACCGAGCATTTTTGTTTTTTGCTCAACTTTCATTACCAATTTAATAGCCAAATAACCCGAAGCGTCTTTTAACAGAGGAAATTCTGCCAAGTCATTAAGAATTATGGTAACCAATTCGGGACTGACCTTTTGAATAAAAAAATCTTTGACAAAATTTTCGTGCTCTCCTAAAACTTCATTTTCATTGATAATGATAATGTTTTGTTTGACAAGTTCTTGCTCAATTTTGGTAAGCACTCTCAAACTTTCAGCTTGTTGTTTGATTACAATATCAGTGATCTCTTTAACGAGTTGTTGTGCTGAAATTCCGCCCAATATCTTTTCTCCTGAAACACCGGATAGACTTAAACGACGGACAGCAGCAAATCGCACGCGAAAAAATTCATCTAAATTATTAGAAAAAATACCGATAAACCTTAGTCTTTCTAATAATGGAACAGCTTCATCGGCTGCTTCTTGTAATACTCTGGCGTTGAATGCCAACCAACTTTTTTCTCTGTCTATATATCGAAAACTATTTTCTGTGCTCATACTATTTTAAATCTCTCGGGAAAACAACTTTTTTTGTAGTACCTCTTTCGATGCTATTCCAATTTAAAGTGTCAAATACAATATTAACAAAACCGGAAGTGGAAACATTATCAATAATTACATCTCCAAATTTATTGACAAAATTTGTAATAGCCTCATTATGTCCGAAAACAATCAAATGATCATATTCATTGGAGCATGATTTTATGATTTGTTCTAATTTTCTCTCATCAAATGTGTATAATTCATTTTTAAAAAGAATACTTTCTATGGGAAATGACAGGTTTTGAGCAAAAATAATAGCGGTTTCAGCGGCACGCTTGGCTGCGCTACTCCATACTAAAAAAGTTTTTGGAAGATGACTGCTTATATTTGAAGAAACCAGATGAGCATCTTGAATGCCTCTGCTTGTAAGTGGTCTATCAAAATCATGAAGTGGTGCATCCCAACTTGATTTTGCATGTCTGACCAATATTAATTGTTTCATGATTAAATTTTGCTGATTGTTTTGAATGTATAAATTTAAGTTTTTAAAGCTTATACTAAACTTTTATTTTACCTGAATTTTTAAAAACCTACAGTGAAGAGTATTTAACAAACTCATTGTGCTTGTGTTACTGAAAGAAAAAAAATATAGCAATTATTCCTTTTTATAAATAAATGTTAAATCAATAAAAAAATTATAAACAATACTATGTTAATTATTTTTTGTAGTCTTTAACTTTATAATTATGTTAATTATTACACTTTAACCATGTTTTTATGCATTTTATCGATATTTTTTTTGGTGGATTAAAAAAAACAATCTACTTTCGAACTGTTAAACAATAATTAAACTGAAAAAAATAACCCTAAAACCCCAAATGCAATGTCTAAAATTTATGTAAAAAAACGAAAACACACGATTCTAAACTGAAAAAAATGCAAGAAAAGTGACATTTAATCGAGTTTTCAAGTTGTTTGTAGAGAAAATTGAGTCTGTTGTTGCAATGTCTATAATTTAGCACTCAATAGTATAACCCAAAATATTATATCTTCAATATGCCTACATTCTCACTTCAAGCCCGAAATGCCAATTTTTCAATAAATTATTCTACTAAATTTAATTGTATGAAATCAAAAATTACTATTTCAAAAAAATTGTTTGCCTTTTTGATATTTAGTTTACTAAGTATATCAGCCTCGATTGCGCAAACATTTCCACCAGCAAATACATCTTGTACTTCTGGTGATTTGACGCTAGTTGGTGCTACCCTATCGGGTGGTGACCTTTGCAACTCGTGTCCAACAGCCACTACAATAACCAGGACATTGACCCTGTCTATCAACAATACAACAGGTTCCTTAAGAACGTCTTTTGGCTTCTGGGGAAATTTGGAAGTATATAGTGGAACGACTGGTCTATTGATATCCAGTACACCAATTAGCGGTTGTAATGGTCCGTTACCTCCAAATACTATAACTACATTAAGTTATAATACGGTTACCTACAATTGCGGTGATATCTTAAGAATTACAAATTTATTTTTGGCTTGGACTTCAGCTTCTCCGGGAGCAGTTTGTCCACTAGATCCAAATGATATTTCACCAAAATGTGGAAAGTTACCAGCAATAACGGTTAATGGTGGTGTGAATGGAGAATTTGTTGCCACTGATTCACAATGTGGTTCAGCGACCGGAGCTCTTGATTTGACTCCTTTATTTGGTACTGCTCCATATACATACTCTTGGTCTGCTACCGGTGGGGGTGTCGTTCCTGTAGGACAACAAAACAATCAAGATCTTACCGGATTAGTACCTGGAACTTATTCTGTATTAATCACAGATGCTAATGGTTGCTCAATTACAAAAACAAGAGTCGTTGGATCAACAACAGCACCTGTGGCTGTATTTGCAAATACAAATAATATTACCGTTCCTTGTGGAAGTGCAACAACAAGTTCACTCAGCTACACTAATAGTGCTTCGGGTTCTTGTTTAATTAGTGGATCTGTAACTTCAACTCTGAGTACTCAAACACCAGCAGGTGCATGTGGAGGAACTGTAACTGAAACATGGTCGTTTACAGATGCTTTTGGAAGAACAATAACAAAATCTAGAATAATAACTGTAAGTCCGGCTGCGCTTCCAACAATGACTGCTCCGGCAGCTTTAACGGTAGCTTGTGGATCATTACCTGCGCCATCTACACTTTCATTCACTAATGGATTAAGTGGTGGATGTTTAATTAGTGGTACTTCTAATCCATCTACTTTTACTACAGCTCCCTCAGCATGTGGAGGCACCGTAACAGAAACTTGGACAGCAACTGATTCTTGTGGTAGAGCATTAGCTCCGGTTTCAAGAACAATAACAGTTAGTCCGGCAGCATTACCAACAATGACTGCGCCTGCTAATATAACTGTATCTTGTGGTTCATTACCTGCACCCTCAACAATATCTTTTACCAATGGATTAAGTGGTGGATGTTTAATTAGTGGTAATTCTAATCCATCTACTTTTACTACAACCCCAGATAACTGTGGTGGAACCGTAACTGAGACTTGGACAGCAACTGATTCCTGTGGTAGAGCATTAGCTCCGGTTTCAAGAACAATAACAGTTAGTCCGGCGGCATTACCAACAATGACTGCTCCTGCTAATATAGCTGTAGCATGTGGATCTTTACCTTCAGCATCAACCCTACCTTTTACTAATGGTTTAAGTGGAGGATGTCTAATTAATGGTATTTCTAATCCATCAACATTCTCAACTACTACTGGTGGTTCATGTAATGGTTTAGTGACTGAAACTTGGACTGCTACAGATTCTTGTGGAAGACCTTTGGCTTCTGTTTCGAGAACAATATCTATTAATGATACAACTGCTCCGGTTATTGCAGCTTTACCAGCTACTTCAACTATTAGCTGTCCTGCAACGCCTGAGTTTGCAACTGCAACAGCTACTGACAACTGTGGAACAGTTGCTTCTTTAACCTTTAATGATGTAACCACTAATGGTGCTTGTGCCGGTTCGTATTCTGTAACCAGAACTTGGACCGCTACTGATGCTTGTGGAAATGCTTCTACTGCTTCACAAACCATTAATGTAACTGATACAACTGCTCCGGTTATTGCAGCTTTACCGGCAACTTCAACCATCAATTGTCCGGCTACGCCTGAGTTTGCTCAAGCTACTGCAACGGATGCTTGTGGTTCTGGTGCTACCTTAACTTTTAATGATGTAACTACTAATGGTGCTTGTGCCGGTTCGTATTCTGTAACTAGAACTTGGACCGCTACTGATGCTTGTGGAAATGCTTCTACTGCTTCACAAACCATTAATGTAACTGATACAACTGCTCCGGTTATTGCAGCTTTACCGG
Organism: Flavobacterium sp.; assembly: GCF_046293665.1. Lineage (GTDB taxonomy): Bacteria > Bacteroidota > Bacteroidia > Flavobacteriales > Flavobacteriaceae > Flavobacterium. The sequence goes on along the minus strand of NZ_JBKBOL010000003.1, from coordinate 262,184 downwards.
CAACTTCAACCATCAATTGTCCGGCTACGCCTGAGTTTGCTCAAGCTACTGCAACGGATGCTTGTGGTTCTGGTGCTACCTTAACTTTTAATGATGTAACTACTAATGGTGCTTGTGCCGGTT
>NZ_JBKBOL010000003.1:258600-261961 GCF_046293665.1 Flavobacterium sp. | reverse complement strand
ATGCTTGTGGTTCTGGTGCTACCTTAACTTTTAATGATGTAACTACTAATGGTGCTTGTGCCGGTTCGTATTCTGTAACCAGAACTTGGACCGCTACTGATGCTTGTGGAAATGCTTCTACGGCTTCACAAACCATTAATGTTCAAGATGTGACTGCTCCGGTTATTGCTGCTTTACCGGCAACTTCAACTATTGATTGTCCAGCAACTCCTTCTTTTGCCACGGCTACAGCTTCGGATACTTGTGATTCTAATTCAACATTGACTTTTGTTGACACTACAAATAACGGTAGTTGTGCAGGAAATTATTCTGTTACAAGAACTTGGACTGCTACTGATGCTTGTGGAAATACTGCTACGGCTTCGCAAACTATTAATGTTAGAGACATTACTGCCCCTACGTTTACAGTTCCTGCTGATATAACAATCAACGCAGGTGCCAATTGTGCTGTTGATTTAAATCCAGGAACAACTGGTTCAGTAACAAATATTTCTGATGCTTGTGATGCTAATCCAACAGTAACTTATACAGATTCTGACTGTTTCGGAAATGATAATGGCGGTTCAATCAATGCCGGAAATGGAAATTATTTCTACTTTGATGTAACTGGATTCGATAATTTAACAGCAAAAGACATTGAAAAAGTGGCCCTTGCTTTTGAAACCAATCAAGGAAAAGGAAGAGCCGAATTTACTTTGGTAGCACCAAATGGTACTGCTGTAGTATTAGTGGGTCCATATTGCACCGGTGGTGCCTGTGAAGACGCCAATTCTAATGATCAAGAATTATATTTACCAGTATTTTATCCAAATAGTTCGGGATACACTCAATGGAATAACAATAATGTTATTGCCCAAGATATTCCCCAAAACTTTACTCCAAATGGTGCTTTATCATCATCAAATACAATAACAGGGTTAACTTCTTATGTTTCTAGCTTTGAAAATTTAACCGGACCTATGAATGGTACTTGGTTTATCTTTTCCAGAAAACAAGCCAGTGTTAATGGAAGCATTAATTTTAATAGTGTTTGTTTAACTCCTTTAGATGTATGTGCTAGTAACAGAGTTATAACCAGAACTTGGACTGTAACTGATGAATGTGGAAACGCTTCAACAGCTACACAAACTATAAATGTACAAGATGTAACTGCGCCTGTAATTGCAACTTTACCAGCTACATCAACTATTAACTGTCCGGCTACGCCTGTGTTTGCTCAAGCAACTGCAACGGACAACTGTGATGCTAATGTTAGTTTGACTTTTGTTGACACTACAACCAATGGTGCTTGTGCCGGTTCTTATTCTGTAACCAGAACTTGGACTGCTACTGACGCTTGTGGAAACACTTCAACGGCTTCGCAAACTATTAATGTACAAGACGTAACGGCTCCGGTTATCGCTGAGTTACCTGCTGCTTCAACAATCTCTTGTCCGGCTGTGCCTGAGTTCGCTCAAGCTACTGCAACGGATGAATGTGGTTCGGCTTTCGAATTGACTTTCGCAGATGTAACAACTAATGGCGCTTGTGCCGGTTCTTATTCTGTAACCAGAACTTGGACTGCTACTGACGCTTGTGGAAATACTGCTACGGCTTCGCAAACTATTAATGTACAAGACGTAACCGCTCCGGTTATCGCCGAGTTACCTGCTGCTTCAACTATATCTTGTCCGGCTGTGCCTGAGTTCGCTCAAGCTACTGCAACGGATGAATGTGGTTCGGCTTTCGAATTGACTTTCGCAGATGTAACAACTAATGGCGCTTGTGCCGGTTCTTATTCTGTAACTAGAACTTGGACAGCTACTGACGCTTGTGGAAACACTTCAACGGCTTCGCAAACTATTAATGTACAAGACGTAACGGCTCCGGTTATCGCCGAGTTACCTGCTGCTTCAACTATATCTTGTCCGGCTGTGCCTGAGTTCGCTCAAGCTACTGCAACGGATGAATGTGGTTCGGCTTTCGAATTGACTTTCGCTGATGTAACAACTAATGGCGCTTGTGCCGGTTCTTATTCTGTAACCAGAACTTGGACTGCTACTGACGCTTGTGGAAATACTGCTACGGCTTCGCAAACTATTAATGTACAAGACGTAACAGCTCCGGTTATCGCCGAGTTACCTGCTGCTTCAACAATCTCTTGTCCGGCTGTGCCTGAGTTCGCTCAAGCTACTGCAACGGATGAATGTGGTTCGGCTTTCGAATTGACTTTCGCAGATGTAACAACTAATGGCCCTTGTGCCGGTTCTTATTCTGTAACCAGAACTTGGACTGCTACTGACGCTTGTGGAAACACTTCAACAGCTTCGCAAACTATTAATGTACAAGACGTAACAGCTCCGGTTATCGCCGAGTTACCTGCTGCTTCAACTATATCTTGTCCGGCTGTGCCTGAGTTCGCTCAAGCTACTGCAACGGATGAATGTGGTTCGGCTTTCGAATTGACTTTCGCAGATGTAACAACTAATGGCGCTTGTGCCGGTTCTTATTCTGTAACCAGAACTTGGACTGCTACTGACGCTTGTGGAAATACTGCTACGGCTTCGCAAACTATTAATGTACAAGACGTAACCGCTCCGGTTATCGCCGAGTTACCTGCTGCTTCAACTATATCTTGTCCGGCTGTGCCTGAGTTCGCTCAAGCTACTGCAACGGATGAATGTGGTTCGGCTTTCGAATTGACTTTCGCAGATGTAACTACTAATACTAATTGTGCCGGTTCTTATTCTGTAACCAGAACTTGGACTGCTACTGACGCTTGTGGAAATATAGCTACGGCTTCACAAACTATTAATGTACAAGACGTAACGGCTCCGGTTATCAATACTCAAGCTTCTGATATAGTTGTTGAATGTGATGGAAATGGTAATGAACAGGCTTTGTTAAATTGGTTATCATCTAATGGTGGCGCAACTGCAACTGACGAATGTTCAGCGGTAATTTGGTCAAATAACTTTAGCGAAATTGCAAATGATTGTTCAGCTGCTGTAACAGTTATATTTACTGCAACAGATGAGTGTGGAAATGCTTCTTCAACTTCAGCTACCTTTAGTATAAATGACACTCAAAATCCAATTGCTCCTCAAGCGCCTGCTGCTGTAACTGTAGCTTGTGCCGATGATGTACCTGCAATGATTTCCTTAACTGCTACTGATAACTGTAATGATGCTATCACTGTACAAGGTGTTGATGCTATAACTCAAGGAGATTGTCCTAACTCGTTCACTGTAACCAGAACTTGGACTTTCACTGATGCTTGTAACAACTCATCGTCTGTATCTCAAATTATTACGGTAAGTGATACTATTGCTCCGGTAACACCTCAAGCGCCTGCTGCTGTAACTGTAGCTTGTGCTGATGA
>NZ_JBKBOL010000003.1:0-258500 GCF_046293665.1 Flavobacterium sp. | reverse complement strand
GGACTTTCACTGATGCTTGTAACAACTCATCGTCTGTATCTCAAATTATTACGGTAAGTGATACTATTGCTCCGGTAACACCTCAAGCGCCTGCTGCTGTAACTGTAGCTTGTGCTGATGATATTCCTGCAATGATTTCCTTAACTGCTACTGATAACTGTAATGATACAATTACTGTTGAAGGTGTTGACGCTATAACTCAAGGAGATTGTCCTAACTCGTTCACTGTAACCAGAACTTGGACTTTCACTGATGCTTGTAACAACTCATCGTCTGTATCTCAAATTATTACGGTAAGTGATACTATTGCTCCGGTAACACCTCAAGCGCCTGCTGCTGTAACTGTAGCTTGTGCTGATGATATTCCTGCAATGATTTCCTTAACTGCTACTGATAACTGTAATGATACAATTACTGTTGAAGGTGTTGACGCTATAACTCAAGGAGATTGTCCTAACTCGTTCACTGTAACCAGAACTTGGACTTTCACTGATGCTTGTAACAACTCATCGTCTGTATCTCAAATTATTACGGTAAGTGATACTATTGCTCCGGTAACACCTCAAGCGCCTGCTGCTGTAACTGTAGCTTGTGCTGATGACATTCCTGCAATGATTTCCTTAACTGCTACTGATAACTGTAATGATACAATTACTGTTGAAGGTGTTGATGCTGTTGCGCAAGGAGATTGTCCTAACTCGTTCACAGTAACCAGAACTTGGACTTTCACTGATGCTTGTAACAACACTTCATCTGTATCTCAAATTATTACGGTAAGTGATACTATTGCTCCGGTAACACCTCAAGCGCCTGCTGCTGTAACTGTAGCTTGTGCCGATGATATTCCTGCAATGATTTCCTTAACTGCTACTGATAACTGTAATGATGCTATCACTGTACAAGGTGTTGATGCTATAACTCAAGGAGATTGTCCTAACTCGTTCACTGTAACTAGAACTTGGACTTTCACTGATGCTTGTAACAACTCATCGTCTGTATCTCAAATTATTACGGTAAGTGATACTGTTGCTCCGGTAACACCTCAAGCACCTGCTGCTGTAACTGTAACTTGTGCTGATGATATTCCTGCAATGATTTCATTAACTGCTACTGATAACTGTAATGATGCTATCACTGTACAAGGTGTTGACACTGTAACTTCTCAAGGAGATTGTACTAACTCGTTCACAGTAACCAGAACTTGGACTTTCACTGATGCTTGTAACAACTCATCTTCTGTATCTCAAATCATTTCTGTTATTGATACTGTTGCTCCGGTAACACCTCAAGCACCTGCTGCTGTAACTGTAGCTTGTGCTGATGATGTACCTGCAATGATTTCATTAACTGCTACTGATAACTGTAATGATGCTATCACTGTACAAGGTGTTGACGCTATTACTCAAGGAGATTGTCCTAACTCGTTCACAGTAACCAGAACTTGGACTTTTACAGATGCTTGTGACAACTCATCTTCTGTATCTCAAATTATTACAGTAAATGACAATGTAGCGCCAACTTTTGTTGATGTTGCTCCGGCAGACACTACAGCTTCTTGTGATAACATTCCAAGTCCGGCGGTATTAACTGCTATTGACAACTGTAGCGCTGCCTCGGTAACTATGACTCAAACAACCATTCAAGGAAACTGTCCTTCTAATTACCAATTAGTAAGAACTTGGACTGCAATTGATGGTTGTGGAAATACAGCTACTACTGTTCAAACAATAACTGTTTCAGACACTGTTGGTCCAGTATCTAACACTCCATTATTGGTGAAAGTAGATGCTACTTGTGACAATATTCCGGCACCTCAAAACATAGTATTTACTGACAATTGTTCAGAAGTTGGAACACCTGTATTCACTGAAACACAGTCAGAAGTTGTTGACGGAGTATATACTATTACCAGAACATGGGTTGTATCTGATGCTTGTGGTAACTTATCACAAACTTACACTGAATATGTATATGTGTCTCAAATTGCTGATGTCATAACACTTCCGGCTTTACAATTGAGTAATGGTGACGATGTAAATACATCATTAGACGCTTTATTACCTACAGGTGTTAGCGGTGGAACTTGGACTAATGTTGATAATATTGGAGGTTTTGACCCAATTAACAACACATTCAATCCATTCGAAATTACACCTGGTGAATACTTGTTCAGTTATACAATAAATGATGGTCCTTGTCCTACAAGATATGAAGTTCTTATAATTATTGGAGCTGTTGCGCCTTGTGAAGCCATTATCATTCACAATGCCTTTACTCCAAATGGTGACCAATGGAATGAATATTTTAACATAGAAAATATTGAAGACACTGCTTGTTATCCAACAAATAATGTTCAAATTTACAACCGCTGGGGAGTTTTAGTTTATGAAACTAAAAACTATGACAACAATACCCGTAAATTTATAGGTATCTCTGAAGGTAGAGTGACTGTAAATAGATCTGAAGAATTGCCAACCGGAACTTATTTCTACATCATTGAGTGGACAACAAGTGAAGGAAATAGAGTAACTAAAGACGGATATTTATACTTAACCAGATAAACCTACTAACTCCTGAGGGCCTAAAAACCCTCAGGATAAATTAAGAAAATATGAGAACAAAAATTTTAATTTTCGCTTTGATGTTAACGTGTTACACTGGTTTTGCTCAACAAGACGCACAGTATACCCAATACATGTATAACACGATCAATATCAATCCCGCTTATGCAGGGTCGAGAGGAGTTATGAGTATTTTCGGTCTACATCGTACCCAATGGGTAGGATTAGACGGAGCACCAACAACTAACGCTTTTTCTATTAATACTCCTATTAATAATAGTAATTTAGGTGTTGGTTTGTCTGTTGTAAGTGATAAAATCGGTCCCACCAGAGACAATACAATTTCAGCAGACTTATCATATTCTATACAAACATCTGAAACCTATAAATTGTCATTTGGTATCAAAGCCAGTGGAAATTTATTCAACTTAGATGTAAATGATTTAAATCCGGCAGATGCAGGCGATCCAAATCTTCAGAATTTCAACAATGACTTTTCACCAAATTTTGGTGCCGGTATCTATCTACATTCTGATAAATTGTACTTCGGTCTTTCGGTTCCTAACTTTTTACAAGACTCTAAATACAATGACAATGAAGTGGCCGTTTTCCAAGAAAGAATGAATTTTTATGCTATTGGAGGGTATGTATTCGACATTTCTCCTTCGGTTAAATTTAAGCCAGCCTTCTTGACAAAATTAGTAACCGGTTCACCGCTTCAAGTAGATGCTTCAGCTAACTTTTTATTCTTTGATAAGTTGATGCTTGGCGCAGCTTACCGTTGGGATGCTGCAGTAAGTGCCTTAGCCGGTTTTCAAGTAACTGATGGCTTATTCATCGGTTACAGTTATGATAGAGAAACTACTCAATTGAAAAACTATAACTCTGGTTCCCATGAGGTGTTTATTCGTTTTGAGTTGTTCAATAGAGTTAGCAAATTGGTATCACCTAGATTCTTCTAATACACAACGATCATGAAAAATAAAATTATATATTTAGTACTATTAACTTTCGCTGCTGTGAACAGTTATTCACAAGTTGGTAAAACAGAAGTAAAAGGTAATAAGGAGTATGATAAATACGCCTACATTGATGCTATTAAGACTTACGAACGCATTTATGAAAAAGGATATAAATCTCCGGACATGTTGCTTAAAATTGGTAACGCTTACTATTTTAATGCCGAATTAGAAAAAGCAAACAAATGGTATAGTGAGCTATATGCAACCAATCCTGACCAAGAACCGGAATTTTATTATCGCTATTCCCAAGCTCTAAGAGCCGTTAAAGACTATGCTAAAGCGGATGCCATGATGGCAAAGTTTAATGATAAAAGTGGAAACGATTCAAGAGCTAAAATTTTCTCTAAAAAGAAAGATTATTTAGCCGAAATCAAAAAGAATTCAGGTCGTTATAAAATTGAAGATGCCGGAATCAATTCTAAGTATTCTGATTACGGACCGGCTTACATGGGCACAAAAGTAATTTTTACTTCTGCTCGTGATACCGGAAACTTCTCTAAAAGAATTCACACTTGGACAGGTCAATATTTCACTAACCTTTACAGTTCAAACTTAGGCGAAGACGGTGGATTAACCGGTGTAGATAAATTTGGTAAAAAAATCAATACTAAATACCACGAAGATACTCCTGCCTTTACCAAAGATGGGAAAACAGTTTATTTCACCAGAAATAACTATTTAGACGGAAGAGGTTTTGATGCCAATAAAGTAACTTTATTAAAAATCTATAGAGCTAATCTTGATGATCAAGGTAAATGGGTTAACATAACTCCTTTAGCTTTCAATAGTGATAGCTACCAAGCAGCTCATCCTGCCCTATCTCCAGATGAAAAAACATTGTATTTTGCTTCAGATATGCCGGGAACTTTTGGACAATCGGATCTTTTTAGAGTTAAAATCAACGAAGACGGAAGCCTAGGAACTCCTGAAAATTTAGGCAAATCAATCAATACCGAAGGTAGAGAAACTTACCCTTTTGTTTCAGAAGACAACGAATTATACTTTGCCTCTGACGGCCAACCTGGTTTAGGTGGTTTAGATGTATTTGTAACCAGAATTCCTAAAGATGGTAGCCTTAACTTTAAAGATGCTTTAAATATAGGTGAAGAAGGAAACAGTTCTAAAGATGATTTCGGATTCATTATCAATTCTAAAACTAAAAAAGGTTTCTTAAGCTCTAATAGAGATGGCGGAAAAGGAAGCGATGATATCTATAAATTTGTAGAAACTCGCCCTATTTTCTGTGACCAAATTCTTTTTGGAGTGGTTACTGATGAAGATACTAAAGCCGTACTACCTAATACTAAATTGGTATTAATGGATGAAAAATTCAATAAGTTAAAAGAAACTGTTTCTGATGCTGAAGGAAAATATGAATTCTTAGACGTTGAATGCGGCGTTAAATACTATGTAAACGCTTCGCTTGAAGATTATGAAACCAAAGAAGTTGCAGTTATTATCGGTTCTGATTCAGGAAAAACTGAGTTGAATATCGAACTTAAAACCAAAACTTGTCGTGTGAAAATTGGTGACGATTTAGCGGATTGTTTCAAGATCAACATCATCTACTTCGACTTAGACAAATGGAATATTCGTCCGGATGCTGCAGTTGATTTAGCTAAGTTGTTAGATGTATTGAACCAAAATCCATCAATGAAAATCAACATTCGTTCACACACAGACAGTCGTGCTTCACATGCTTACAACGAAAAATTATCAGATAGAAGAGCAAAATCTACCAGAGATTGGTTAATCAAAAAAGGGATTGCTGCTGATCGTTTAACTTCTGAAGGTCTAGGTGAAACCGAATTGGTTAACAAATGTGCTGATGGTGTAAAATGTTCTGAAGAAGAACACCAACTTAACAGACGAAGTGAATTTATCATCACAAGTTTATAATTCTTTTAACTTTATAATTTACTCAAAGCACCCTTTTTCGGGTGCTTTTTTTTATATTTGAAACATGAAAATTACCAAACTATTCAACGATTTCTTTAACAGCGAAAAAGCAGGTGGATTTATCCTAATTGGCTGTACTATAATTTCTTTATTGTTAACCAACTCTATTTGGGGAGAAGAATACCTAGGCATTTGGCACCTACAAATGGGTAGTCATTCTTTTGAACATTGGATTAATGATGGTTTAATGACCATTTTCTTTTTACTGATTGGACTAGAACTAGAAAGAGAAATCTATGCCGGAGAATTATCTAATGTTAGAAATGCAATGCTGCCAATATTCGCAGCTTTAGGCGGAATGGTTGTACCTGCCGGATTGTATTTATTTTTAAATTATGGGACCGATACCCAATCCGGAGCCGGAATTCCGATGGCTACTGATATTGCTTTCGCACTGGGTATTCTATCTTTATTGGGAAATAAGGTGCCTATTTCGTTAAAAATATTTCTAACCGCTTTGGCCGTTATCGACGACTTAGGAGCTATTTTAATCATTGCTATTTTTTATACCAAAGATTTAGTTTGGAGTAATTTACTAATTTCCTTAGGCATTTTTGCTTTTTTACTTGTATTGAACAGACTTAAAGTTCGCAACCTCATTCCCTACCTAACCCTTGGAGTTGTCATGTGGTATTTCATGTTGAATTCCGGTGTTCATGCTACCATTACCGGAGTTTTATTGGCCTTTGCTATTCCTTTTGGAAACGGAAATAAAAAATCGACTTCTTATATATTACAACACTTTTTACACAAACCGGTTGCCTTTTTCATCTTACCTTTATTTGCCTTAGCCAATACTGCCATCATCTTAAACTCTGATTGGCACTATGCTTTGAGTCACAATTACACTTTGGGAATTGCTTTGGGATTAGTTGTTGGAAAACCTGCCGGAATATGGTTATTTAGTTATTTGGCGGTAAAACTAAAAATAACCAAACTTCCAATAGAATTGAATTGGAAATCCATTTTTGGCGTCAGCTTTTTAGGCGGTATCGGTTTTACCATGTCAATCTTCATCACTCTTCTAGCCTTTTCCGACGGAGAACATATTGATAATTCTAAAATCATGATTCTAGTGTCATCCTTAATTGCCGGTTTAATAGGTTTAGTCTATCTGAAAATGAATCTAAAAAAACAAAAAACAAAACATTAATACCATTTCTTCTTTTTGAAATAATAAATCATACCAAATAACAAAAGGAACATAAATCCTATAACATAGAAATAACCGTATTTCCAATGTAATTCGGGCATGTTGTCAAAGTTCATCCCGTAAATACCAACTATAAAAGTTAAAGGCATAAAGAATACTGAAACCACAGTGAGTGTTTTCATAACTTGATTCAGCTTTTGATTTTGGGTTGAAAAGTAGAAACTGGAAGCGCTTTCAAGCGAAGTTAAATCGTATTCAATTTGTTCCAAAAGCTCTAAACACTTTTGATGTAAACGCGAAAAGAAACTATAATTTTCAGATTCGATAGCGTTGAAAACATCATCGTCTTTCATACTTTTGATGGAATACAGTGAATCACGTAACGGAATAATTGAACGTTTTAAAAAGTTGAAATTATCGCGATGCTTTTCAATTTGTTCCAAAATCTCCGGATTGGTACTGGTTTTTGACACATCAATCAACTTTTCAACACTACTTTCTTCATTCTCAATTGTGATATAAAAATTCTCCATTACAGCATCCAATAACAAATACAACAGGTAATCTGCTTTTTTATCTCGCACAATTCCGGAATGAGTTCTGATACGTTCTCTGATGTGGGTAAAAAAGTCACTTCGCTTTTCTTGAAAAGAGACCAAAATACCATTCTTCAATAAAAAACTAATTTGCTCCACACTGATATTATCAGTATTTTCAATGGGCAACAAAGACTTAATATTGAAAAACAAAATGTCGTGGTATTCATCAAGCTTAGTTCGTTTGGTTGTATTTAAAATATCTCCCAACATGAAATTATCCACCTTGAGAAAATCTCCAACCGATTTGATAACTTCAGTATCGTTCAAGCCATGAATATTGAGCCAATTCACTTTTGACAATTCGAAACACTTGCCTAATTGATTTTGGTTAAATTCATTATACTCAGTCAAATCATCGGTATCATAAACAAACAACTGCATTTCTGTTTTGGTTTGCTTGTGAATTCCGGTGTAATCCAAAAATGTGGGTTGAACTTTCTTCCCTTTTTTATATTTTATTTTTCTCACGAACTCTAAATTTGTTTAAAATTAAGCATATTTATTTTTTTCAAAGTATTTTTACCAAAAATCATTGTATGCAAACGTTAATCATCAACATCAAAGAATTACTGCAAGTAAGAGAAACCAACATTGACAAAGTTTCCGGAAGTGAAATGGCCATTTTGCCATCGATTAAAAATGCCTTTCTTTTGATTGAAAATGATACGATTGTAGCTTTTGGGTCGATGCATGATTGTCCCAAAATCAATGTTGATAAAACGATTGATGCCACAGGAAAAATTGTTTTACCGAGTTGGTGCGACAGTCACACACACATCGTTTATGCCGGAAATCGCGAGCAAGAATTTGTGGATAGAATCAATGGCTTATCTTATGAAGAAATTGCCAATCGCGGCGGAGGAATTCTGAATTCGGCCAAAAAACTCAACGAAACTTCCGAAGAGGAAATCTACAATCAATCCAAAAAACGGTTAGAAGAAGTTATTCAACAAGGTAGCGGCGCGGTCGAAATTAAATCGGGTTACGGTTTGACAGTTGATGGCGAATTAAAAATGTTGCGTGTCATTAAGAAATTAGCCCAAAATTATCCGATTGCTATTAAAGCTACTTTCCTTGGAGCTCACGCTTTTCCTATAGAATATAAAGAAAACCATTCGGGTTACATCGATTTAATCATTGATGAGATGTTACCCCAAATTGCTGAAGAAAAACTAGCCGATTATATTGATGCCTTTTTAGAAACAGGATATTTTTCCGTTGAAGAAACCGAACGCATCATGGAAGCCGGAAAAAAATATGGTTTGCCTTCCAAAATACATGTCAACCAATTCACCGCCATCAATGGTATTGCTGCTTGTGTAAAGCACAACGCACTTTCTGTAGATCATCTAGAAATTATAACCGATGAAGATATTGAAGCCTTAAAAAACACTGAAACCATTGCAGTGGCTTTGCCTAGTTGTTCATACTTCATCAGCATTCCTTATACTCCGGCGAGAAAAATGATATCAGCAGGCTTGCCGTTAGCTTTGGCATCCGATTTTAATCCGGGCACAACACCTTCAGGAAATATGAATTTTGTAGTAGCAACAGCATGTATCAAAATGAAAATGACTCCAGAAGAAGCCATCAATGCAGCGACTATCAATGGTGCTTATGCTATGGGATTGTCAAAAACGCATGGAAGTATTACGATTGGAAAAACAGCAAACTTGATTATTACCAAACCTGTTAATTCTTATTACGAATTGCCCTATGCCTTTGGTAGCAATTTAATTGAGCAAGTGATTCTGAGGGGAAAAGTTATTGCATAAAAAAAGTCCCGATTGCTCAGGACTTCCATTTCTATTAATTGATTAAGGTTTATCGTAGAGAAAAGCTGCTTTTAGAAACCAACTCGCCTTTGTCAAATACGTTTACAAAGTAAGTTCCTTTAGCAAAATCTTTACCTGGTAATTGCTCTTTCACATTTACAGTTTGGTTCTCATATTTCACAGTGGTAGTAAAACTGTAAGTTAATGAAGTATCGCCGAATGAAATGGTAGCTTTATCTCCTAAAACATTGTTTTTAGCATCAATTACTTGAACGTAATAAACTTTGTCTCCTGATTTAGCAATTTTATTTTCAGCGATAGTAAAACTAATTTGCAGCAAATCAGCTCTACTGGCTTTGTCTGTTTCAATTTGTTTTCCGGAACTTCTTTGTTTGTAAGCGGCTGTTTTCAAATTCGTAACCGTAAGTTTTGAACCTTTTTCAACTGTTTTAGCCAATTCTTCATTTTGTCCAACTAATACTTGATTGTATTTTTTAGAATCTTCTAAAACCACTTTAGTGCTGTCTAAATTGGTCGTTAACTCTTGGTTTTGAGTTTTTAAAACAGCCACTTCTTGCATCAGATTTTTCATCTTTTGCTCCATTTGTTTAAATTGGTCTTTGTATTTTCTTAAAGAAGCGTTATCGCCCTTAGCGGTTTTTAATTCGGTCATCAATTTAACCACTTTATCTCTTTCGGCTATTAACTCATCTGACATTGAAGTGTTCTCAGCTATTGCAGCATCATAAGTAACTTTTAAGGCTTCCAAGTCTTTTAAAACATCATCTTTTTCAGATTTTGTTTCAACAACTGTAGTTTCCAAAGCTTTTGCATCTGATGTCAATTTGAAAATATAAACCAAACTTCCGACTAATAATATAGCTAAGATGGCTATGATTGCTTTAAGTTTAGAATTACCATTTTGATTTTCCATAGGTTATGATTTTAATTTTAACAAAAGTAATAATATAAAGTAATAATATTTATTATAGTAACGTTAAATAAACAATTATATTATATTTTTGAGCAAACATTATTCAAATGGAACGACTAATTCCTTTTACAATTACTGACTTAGCGAAGGTTACCAATCACAGAAGTGGCGAAGTAAAATTTGGTGAAAAAATGCTGACCATTCCCAAAAACGAGAACTACATCGACTATCTAAAGAACTGTGATGCCAAATACGTTTTGTTAGGAATCCCCGAAGATGTAGGCGTACGCGCTAATTTTGGTCGTCCCGGAGCTGCATCGGCTTGGAAAAGTGCCATTGGGAGTATTGCCAACATCCAACACAACCGTTTTTGTAAAGGTAGTCAAATAGTAGTTTTAGGAGAACTTGATGCTTCGCTTGAAATGGAAGAAGCCAAAGACCTTGACTTTCACAAAACCGCTGACAGAAAATTATTGAGTACGCTTGTTCAAAGAATAGACAAAGAAGTGGTTCATATCGTTACCACTATAATTAAATGTGGAAAAACTCCGATTATTATTGGTGGCGGACACAACAATGCATACGGAAACATCAAAGGAACTGCGCTAGGTTTAGGTAAACCCATTAACGCTGTAAATTTTGATGCGCATTCCGATTTCAGAATTTTAGAAGGTCGACACAGTGGCAACGGCTTTTCTTATGCTTATGAAGAAGGCTTTTTGAAAAAATATTTCATCTTTGGTTTGCATGAAAATTATACTTCCAAAAATGTTATTGACATCCTGAAAAAAATGGAAGACCGTGTAAATTACAATACGTATGACGAGATTAAAGTACGCCAACAAAAAAACTTCCAACAAGAACTGCATACGGCTTATGATTTCATCAAAAGCGATGCTTACGGGATTGAAATCGATTTAGATGCTTTGCCCAATATTGCCAGTAGTGCCATGACCATGAGTGGTTTTTCGATTGAAGAATTGCGACAGTTTGTTTCTTTCTTTGGCAAAAATAAAAATGCCAGTTATATTCATATTTGCGAGGGCGCACCCGATTTAGGCGAAGAAAAAAACAATCATCTTATCGGAAAGTTAATAGGTTATTTAGTAACCGATTTTATTAAGTCGAGAAAGGAATTAATATAATTACGAATTAGAAATTACGAATTAGGAAATTATTTTACAACTATTCCTTACTCGTGTCTATCAAGTCTTACAATTCATAATTGATAATTCATAATTCGTAATTAATTAACCTTATCTTTGCGTCGACTTACGCTTAATTGTAAGTATATTTTATGTTATTCGAAGATTTATCATTATCCAATAGTATTCAAAGAGCCGTCTTTGAAGAAGGATATACCAGCCCAACCCCTATTCAAGAAAAAGCGATTCCCTTTATTTTAGCGGGAAAAGATTTGGTAGGTTGTGCCCAAACCGGTACGGGAAAAACAGCCGCTTTTGCTATTCCAATTATACACAACCTACACAGAATGGTAGGTTCATCCAAAAAGACCAAACAAATTCGTTGCCTTGTGGTTACACCAACTCGTGAGTTAGCGGTTCAAATCGGGGAAAGTTTTGATACTTATGGAAAATATACTAACCTGAGACAACTAACCATTTTTGGTGGTGTTTCTCAAGTACCGCAAGTTGATCAATTGAAAAAAGGGGTTGATATTTTAATTGCCACTCCCGGAAGATTATTAGACTTGCACAAACAAGGTTTTGTTGATTTTGACCATCTGCACTATTTGGTTTTAGACGAATCCGATTTGATGCTGGATATGGGCTTTATTAACGATGTTAGAAAGATTGTAAAATTGGTGCCTACCAACAGACAAACTTTATTATTCTCGGCAACGATGCCAATGGCGATTCGAGAATTGGCAGATACTTTTTTAAACAAACCCGAATATGTTTCGGTAACGCCGGTATCATCTACAGCAGAAATTATTGAACAACAAATTTATTTTGTGGACAAATCAGACAAAAGAGGTTTGTTGTACCATTTAATACGCAATGAAAATTTAAGCAATGTGTTGGTCTTTGTTCGCACCAAACACGGCGCCGATAACGTTGTTAAAGCTTTAAAGAAACACGGTGTAAATGCTGAAGCGATACACGGTGATAAATCACAAACAGCCCGTCAACGAGTTTTAGACAACTTTAAAAATAAAGAAATCACGGTTTTAGTTGCAACAGATATTGCGGCTCGTGGGATTGATATCGAAAGTTTACCTTATGTGATTAATTTTGATTTGCCAAACATTCCTGAAACTTACGTTCACCGAATTGGCAGGACCGGTCGTGCAGGAAATGGAGGTATTTCAATTTCATTTTGTGGAAAAGATGAAGAACCTTATTGGAAAGACATTTTGAAATTGATTAAAGTCAATGTAAAAACCATCAAAGACCATCCTTTTCCTTGGAAAGACGAAGTCCCAAATCCGGACGCAAAACCCGATTTAAGAAATAAAAAGAAACCAGAAGCAAGCAATTCCAGAAAATCGGAAGCTTCTAAGAAAAATAAAAAGCGTTGGTATTAACTAACGCTTTCTTTGTTTTTGATGTTATTGGAAATCACTTGAAACAACTTTGAAGGCTCAAAAGGTTTGACCATAACGTCATTCATTCCGGCTGAGATGGCTTCTTCGGTTACTTCCTGCTTATCGAAAGCGGTTAAAGCAATTATAGGAACCATAATTCCTTTTTCTCTTATTTTTCGTGTCGTTTCAAATCCATTGATTAATGGCATATTGATATCCATCAAAATTAAATCGAATCTTTCTCTTTCCAAAGCGACAATGGCTGCATAACCATCATCTACAATAGTACAACTCATGTTGCTGTTTTGGATGATTTTTTTGGTCACCATTTGGTTGATTTTATTGTCTTCTACTACTAAAATATTATACAACTGGGAATCCGACAAATCAACTTCGATGTTGTTGATAATCTCTCTTGATTTTTCTTCGTCATATTCTAATCCAATTGTAAAGAAAAAAGTAGTTCCAACATTTTCTTCGCTTTCCAAATGAATTTCGCTATCAAAAAGTTCTACCAATCTAGAAACGATTGACAAACCTAATCCTGTTCCTTGGTAATCTTCTTCTTTGCGTTCAATTTGGACAAACTTATCAAAGATTTTATCTTGGTGTTCTTTAGCAATTCCGATACCGGTATCTTTAACCTTAAAAGCTATGAAATATTTTTTGTCAACGACTTCTTTTAAATCAGCAGAGAGTATTACTTCGCCATTTTTAGTAAACTTCAAGGCATTACTAAGCAAATTCATGATGATTTGAGAAAGACGAAGTTTGTCACCTATTAAAAATTCAGGTATAGCAGTGTCGATTTCAATACTTAACTTGTTGTTATTCTTATCTGCTATGTACTCAACTGAATTTTGAATGGTTGTAATTTCATCTGCCAAATTAAAAATCAAGCTTTCCAAAACTACTCGTCTTTCTTCTATTTTATTAATTTGCAGAATATCATTCACCAATGACAATAAATATTTTGCCGAAAACTTGAGTGATTTAAGATGCGGACTATTGGTCAGTTCTTTATGCTCATCTGTAATTATATTAGTTATCCCTATTACACCATATAAAGGTGTTCTCAGCTCATGGGTAATGGTGGATACAAATTGAGATTTGAGTTGTGATGCTTCTTCCGCTTTTTCTTTGGCTTGCATTAGAGCTTCATTGGCTTGGGTTAACTCGAAATTAGCTTGCTCTCGCAGTTTAATATTTTTATACAAAGTTAATAGCAACAATAATAAAATAATTAAGATGACAATGAACAAAATAACAATCAGCTTGGAATCTTTTAGTGTTTTTTGCTGTTGCTCATTTTCCTTTTCAATTTTTCCTAACTGAATTTTGTATTCTTGCAACTCTATTTGAGAAGCCGCTTTTTTTAGATTGTCTAGTTTGTCTTCAGAATAGACCACTTTGTTGAGCGAATCTAACTTAGCTTGATACAATTGGGCCTTTTTATAGTCTTTGTAAATTTTATAATGGCGAACGAGATTTTCATATATATTGATTAGAAAAGCGTCGAATTCATTTTTTTCTGCTATGCTTTTGGCTATAAAATAATGCTGCTCACTTTTTTCTTTTTCGTTATTATTACTAGCGTAAATTCCCAACAACAAATGCAATGACATTTTAGCTTCTTCATTGTCTTTGCTAAGAATTTGTTGTTTAACACTATTAATTTGCTCATTGCCTAAATCATATTTCCCAATGGCGAAATAAGCACTGGCCAGATTCAATTTGGTGTATTCAATCTGAGCTGTATCTTTGATTTTTACGGCATAAAAAAGTGATTTTTTGTAGTAATTAATTCCTTTCTGAACATCAATGTTACTGAAATAATAAACACTTCCTAAATTACCGTAAATCCAATTGAACATTTTGTCATTATTCAATTTTTTAGCATAAACCAAAGCTTTATTGTAAAACTCTATGGCTTTAGCCGATTCTGAACACTCATTAAAAATGGCACCAATTGTATTGTAAGATTGTGAGATTAACAAGTCATCATTAATAGCAAATGACTTAACCAAAGCTTGCTTTGAAGACTCTAGTGCTTTGTCATAATGAGCATCACTAAATTCAACAACCGCTTGATTGAGGTGTTTTTTAATTACTTCTTTCTGCGCAACATTTTCTTGCGAATAAATGGTGTTCAAAGTCAGAAGTAAAAATAAAAGTAAACTACTGAGTTTAATCTTATTCATTGGGTTAGTTAGAGTCTTCAAATATAAAGTTTTTATTCAAAAAAAAATCCTGATTGCTCAGGATTTTCAATGGAATTCGTTAATTTCTAATCAACTTTCTATATTTAATACGTTTTGGAGTGACATCAATCCCTAAACGTTTCTTTTTATTCTCTTCATATTCTGAGAAACCACCTTCAAAATAATACACTTCAGAATTACCTTCAAAGGCTAGAATATGGGTACAAATTCTGTCTAAAAACCATCTGTCGTGACTGATGACTACCGCACAGCCTGCAAAGTTTTCTAAACCTTCTTCCAAAGCACGTAGCGTATTGATATCCAAATCATTCGTTGGCTCATCTAATAACAATACGTTTCCTTCTTCTTTCAAAGTCATGGCCAAGTGCAAACGGTTGCGTTCGCCACCCGATAAGGCTGCCACTTTTTTGTTTTGATCGCTTCCGCCAAAGTTAAAGCGCGATAAATAGGCTCTTGAATTGACTTGTCTTCCGCCCATCATGATTAATTCTTGTCCGTCACAGAAATTTTCCCAAATCGATTTATTTGGATCGATATTCGAATGCGATTGATCTACATAGGCAATCTTCACAGTATCACCAATGGTAAACTCTCCGGCATCAGCTTTCTCTTCACCCATAATCATTCGGAAAATAGTTGATTTACCGGCACCATTAGGCCCAATAATTCCAACAATTCCGGCTTGTGGTAAGGTAAAGTTTAAGTTATCGTATAATAATTTGTCTCCAAAAGCTTTGGCAACACCTTTCGCTTCAATCACATTGGTTCCTAATCTCGGACCATTTGGAATGTAGATTTCTAATTTCTCATCTAATTCTTTTTGGTCTTCATTTAACAATTTATCATAGTTCTGCAAACGCGCTTTTTGTTTGGTCTGACGACCTTTGGCACCTTGACGAACCCAATCCAACTCGCGTTCTAAAGTTTTTCTGCGTTTGGAAGCCACTTTTTCTTCTTGCTCCATTCGCTTTGATTTTTGGTCTAACCAAGAAGAATAGTTGCCTTTCCACGGAATACCTTCGCCTCTATCCAATTCCAAAATCCATCCGGCTACGTTGTCTAAGAAATAACGGTCGTGTGTTACAGCGATAACTGTTCCGGCATATTGCGCCAAATGCTGCTCTAACCAAAGTACACTTTCCGCATCCAAGTGGTTGGTTGGCTCATCCAATAACAGTACATCAGGTTGTTGTAAAAGCAAACGACATAAAGCTACACGGCGCTTTTCTCCACCGGATAAATGTTTGATTGGCGTATCGCCTTCCGGTGTACGCAATGCATCCATGGCCACTTCTAGTTTGTTGTCAATTTCCCAAGCACCGGCAGCATCAATTTTATCTTGTAAATCGGCTTGTCTGTCCATCAATTTTTGCATCTTATCAGCATCTTCATAGACTTCCGGCAAACCAAACATATCGTTGATTTTGTTGAACTCGTCTAAGATCGCCATGGTTTCAGCAACACCTTCGCGAACGACTTCGATAACGGTTTTGGTATCATCTAATATGGGTTCTTGTTCCAAATAACCGACAGTATAACCCGGTTGAAAAACCACATCGCCTTGGTAGTTTTTATCAACTCCGGCAATAATTTTTAACAACGAAGACTTTCCGGAACCGTTAAGACCTAAGATTCCTATTTTGGCTCCGTAGAAGAAACTCAAATAAATGTTTTTTAATACTTGTTTATCACTTCCTTGATATGATTTACTCAAGCGTTGCATGGAGAAAATCACTTTCTTATCATCTGACATGTTTTAGATTATTAGATTTTTAGATTTATATTATTCGATTTACTTAGTGCTGACTGAGCACTTAATACTGTTTTACACTCTTCCTTTTAATGAACTGAAAACCCAAGCATTGGCCAAAAAACCAACTCCAACTGCTCCAAATCCCCAACCGGCTGTATCTGCATAACGATAAACACCTAAACCGATAAGAGTTAATCCCATAATTATCATTATAAAAGTAGCCCAGCCTAAAACTGTATTTTTATTCATTGCCATATCTGTGGTATTTATTTTAAGGAGAGCAAATTTAGGTAAAAATTATAAATTATGAGTTATGAATTAGGAGTTCCTTTCAATAAAATAATTACTTATAAATCACGCCTTCTTTCATCACGAATACAACATTCAGCACAGTATTAACATCTTGCATTGGGTCGAGTTCTGTAGCAATAATATCTGCTATAAAACCCGGCTCTAAAACTCCGATTTGTTTATCCATATCCAATAACATAGCATTGGTCACAGTTGCTGATTGAATGGCTTTCATGATTGGCATTCCGGCTTCGACCATATAGATAAACTCTTTAGCATTTTGTCCGTGTTCAAACACACCGGCATCCGTACCAAAAGCAATAGGAACACCTCTTTTATAAGCTTTTCCGAAAGTAGCTTGAATTTTGGGACCAATAGCCAAAGCTTTTGGAACAATAATAGCAGGATAATAGTTTTCCTTTTTGGCATTAGACTCAACTTCCTTTCCTGCAGTGATGGTTGGCACTAAATAAGCATTATTTTTTATCATCAAGTCCATGGTAGCTTCACTCATTTCGGTGCCGTGCTCAATGGTTTTTACTCCGGCTCTTACGGCACGTTGCATTCCTTCATCTCCATGTGCATGAGCGGCGACTTTCATTCCGTAATCTTTGGCTGTACTAACAATAGCAGCAATTTCTTCTTCTGTGAATTGCGGATTAGAGCCACTTTTGGCCATACTTAAAACTCCTCCGGTAGCGGTAATTTTAATCCAATCGGCTCCATTTTTATACCGTTGGCGAACGGCTTGTTTGGCATCGTCTATACCATTTACCACACCTTCTTTTGGTCCGGGATTGCCCATTAAATCTTTTCGATAACCGCTGGTTGGATCAGCGTGACCTCCGGTTGAAGCCAAAGATTTTTCAGCGGTGAATATTCTTGGTCCGATTACTTTACCGCTTCTAACAGCATTGCGTAAAGATACATTGACGCCACTTCCGCCTAAATCTCTAACGGTGGTAAAACCTGCCATCAAAGTTGTTTTGGCCAAGACCTCAGCATTATAGGCGACATCCGCTTCATTTAGTGTAAATTCTTCCAAATAAGCAGTCGGACTGGTTTCACTTTCTAAATGCACATGCATATCAATCCAACCCGGCATAGCTGTTTTGCTTTTTAAATCGATAACTTTTGTGTTGGTATCCGTAGGATTGATAAATCCCGCTTCAATACTTTTAATAGTTTTACCAGAAACAATAATTGTTTTATTGGTTAGCACTTTACCGTTTCTGGTATCGATAAGTTTACCACAATGGATGTAAGTTTCTTGGGCAAATAAAACAGAAGTAATTAATAACGAGGCAAAGAGTACTATTTTTTTCATCAGAATTGTGTTAGACTGATAAAGATAGTAATTTTTAAAAGACATAGGCTATCTGAAAATACTGGTCAGCATTTCTTTGTACAAATCAGCATCATTTAGGTTAGCTGCTCCAACACCTTTGCCTTTAACATCAATATCTCGCAAAGTAGCCACAATACCACTGACTTTTCTCATGGGATAATTTTTAGCTGCGCCAATATAATCGTTAACAAAATAAGGGTTTACTTTTAAAACCCTAGCCGCATTCGTCGGTGATTTATCTTTTAAACCATGAAATTGCAACAAGGCAGAGAAGAAAGAAAATACTTGTGCATTCACGACCACCATTGGATTATCTTTTTGGTTTTGGGCAAAATAATTGGCTATTTGATAGGCTTTTAATTGGTTTCCTTCCCCAATCGCTTTTCGAAATTCAAAAACGTTGAAATCTTTACTGAAACCAATATTTTCCTCAATATGATGTGGTGTGATTGTACTTCCTTTGGGTAAAATAATTTCAAGCTTGGTTAACTCATTCGCAATCCGACTCAAATCATTGCCTAAAAAAGCTACCAACATCGCATTGGCTTTGGGTTCAATAGTATAACCTCTACCTTGCAAAACCCTGGTAATCCATTGTCCAACTTGGTTTTCATACATTTTTTTACTTTCATAAACCAAACCGTGCTTGTCTAAAGTTTTAGTGACTTTTTTACGCTTGTCAAGGGTTTTGTATTTATAAGCCATCACCAAAACTGTTGTTGGTGTAGGATTTTCGGCGTAAGCTTCCAATTTATCAATGGATTTGGCCAAATCTTGTGCTTCTTTTACAATGACAACTTGACGTTCAGCCATCATTGGGTAACGTTTGGCATTAGAAACGATATCCTCAATAGTAGTATCACGACCATACAAAACCATTTGGTTGAATCCTTTTTCATCTTCCGTCAAAAGATTGTTTTCTAAATATTCCGTAATCCTATCGATGTAATAAGGTTCTTCACCCATTAAAAAATAAATAGGTTTTACTTTTCCGGCTTTGATGTCGTTGATTATCTTAACTACTTCGTCCATTTACTTTGGTTTAAAGTTTCAGGTTTCAGGTTGCACGTTGAAAAACTTGGAACTTGAAACTTGAAACAAAATAACTATTTTTGCACTATGCAAAACCTCAACTTTCCTGCTTATTCGTTTCGCTTCAAAAATAGTGAAAATAAAGTGTCTATTTTTGATGACATCAGGAAA
Source organism: Flavobacterium sp. (assembly GCF_046293665.1). Taxonomy (GTDB): domain Bacteria; phylum Bacteroidota; class Bacteroidia; order Flavobacteriales; family Flavobacteriaceae; genus Flavobacterium. Next base: position 239,132 of record NZ_JBKBOL010000003.1, on the reverse strand, counting down.
AAGTTTATCATTTTGACACCAGAGGAATGGGTTCGCCAACACACGGTTCAGTTTTTATTACAAGAAAAAAAATACCCAAAATCCTACCTCAATGTTGAAAAATTAATTAAAATTAATGATGTTAATAAACGTTATGATATTGTTGTTTTTCAGCCTAATGGAGAAATATTTTTGTTAATTGAATGCAAAGCGCCGGAAGTTAACATCACCCAAAATACTTTTGACCAAATTGCTCGTTACAACCTCAAATTAAACGCTAAGTATCTGATGGTAACCAACGGTCTAAATCATTATTTTTGTCAAATGGACTTTGAAAAGGAACAATATGTTTTCTTGAAAGAGTTACCTGATTTTAGAACAGAGACGAATAGATAGTAGATGAAAGACAAAAAAATAGCCGTAGTCATATTGAATTGGAATGGAGCCAAACTGTTGGAGCAGTTCTTGCCTTCAATTGTTGCCTATTCTGAGGAAGCCAAAATATATGTCGCCGATAATGCTTCGACTGATGATTCAATCGAAGTAATTAAAACCAAATTCCCACAAGTCACTATCATTCAAAACGATGAAAATTATGGTTTTGCTAATGGTTATAATGTGGCTTTACAGCAAGTGGAAGAAGACTATTACGCCTTAGTCAACTCTGATATTGAAGTAACAGAAAATTGGCTTACTCCTATCCAGACTATCTTTGACAAGGAACCTAGTATTGGTATTATTCAACCCAAAATTTTAGATTACAAAAACAAAGCATACTTTGAATATGCCGGAGCTGCCGGTGGTTTTATAGACCAATACGGTTATCCCTATTGCCGCGGTCGAATTTTTGAAACTATAGAAAAAGACAACGGTCAATACGATGACGAAAGAGAAATCTTTTGGGCTAGCGGTGCGTGCTTTTTTATTCGAAAAGACATTTACCGAAACTTAAACGGCTTTGACGGCGATTTCTTTGCACATCAAGAAGAGATAGATTTGTGTTGGCGTGCTTTTAACTCGGGTTTTAAAGCTAAATATACTTCAAAATCCGTGGTATATCATGTTGGAGGCGCAACGTTAAACGAAAGTAATCCAAGAAAAACATTCTTAAACTTCAGAAATTCCCTATTGATGTTAACCAAGAATCTCCCCGAAGGCAAGCTATTTCTCATCATTTTCGCTCGTTTATGTTTGGATGGTTTGGCTGGAGTACAATTTATTTTACAAGGAAAATTTGTTCATTGCTGGGCGATAATCAAAGCGCATTTTGAATTTTATCATTTGATAAACAGAAACTTAAAAAAACGCACTACTACCAATTCCCGAAATTACTATCAAACAAAGAGTATAGTTTACCAATATTTCGTCAAGAGCGGCACCGTTTTTGAGAAATGATTTTAACAAGAGTTTATCATTTTCTAAAACTCTTCACATGTAAAATAATCGTATTTTTGTTAAAATTTTAATCAAACACCTATGAAAAAAGTAATTTTTGCCCTTTCATTAGCTGCCTTAACGTTGACTTCGTGTGGAACTAAGAAAAAAATTGCTGCACTCGAAGCACAAAATAAGGAATGTCAAGACTTATTAAACTCAACAACCGTTAAATTGAACTTGTGTCTTTCTGAAAAAGAAGCGTTGTCAAAACAAAACGAGTATTTGAAACAAAACAACTCTGATTTGATTAATAATTCAAAAGAGTTAACCATGTTGACTTCAAAAGGCGCACAAAACCTTGAGAAATCGCTTGAAAGCTTAAGAGAAAAAGACCTTAAAATTACTCGTTTACAAGATGCCTTAACCAGAAAAGACAGTGTTACTTTGGCATTAGTCACAAGCCTTAAAAGTTCTGTAGGTATTTCTGACCCGGATATTGAAGTAAATGTAGAAAAAGGAGTGGTTTTCATCTCTATCGCTGATAAATTACTATTCAAAAGCGGAAGCTATGTCGTAAGCGATAGAGCAAAAGAAGTGTTAGCCAAGGTTGCTAAAGTGGTGAATGACAAACCTACATTTGAATGTATGGTTGAAGGTCACACAGATAACGTTCCGTTTACAGGAAATGCGGTTTTACTTGACAACTGGGATTTGAGTGTTAAGCGTTCAACGGCCATTATCAGAGTTTTAACCAAAGAGCTAGGCGTAAAACCATCTCAGTTAATAGCAGCTGGTCGTGGAGAATTCATTCCGCTGGTAGACAATACTACAGCTGACAATCGTTCTAAGAACAGAAGAACTCGTATTGTAGTACTTCCTAAGATTGATGAGTTCTATGATATGATTGAGAAAGAAATGAAAAATCAGAAGAAATAATTTTTTGACAATAAAGAAAATAGAATAAAGAATATAGATAAAACGTCCCGAGAAATCAGGACGTTTTTTTATTGAAGGAAAGTCTTTTCTCTTTGCTCTATACTCTTTTCTCTCTTTAAAAAATATCCGGATCGCCTTTTCCTTCTCTCAAAACAATCGGTTCATGACCTGACAAATCGATTATGGTGGAACCAACGTTATCACCATAACCGCCATCAATAACCATATCTACTCGGTTTTGCCATTTCTCAAAAATCAATTCAGGATCGGTGGAGTATTCTAATACTTCGTCATCATCATGGATTGACGTTGAAACAATTGGATTGCCCAACATTCGTACAATTTCTAATGCGATGTTATTATCGGGTACACGAATACCAACGGTTTTCTTTTTACGGAATTCTTTAGGCAAATCATTATTCCCCGGAAGAATGAAAGTATAAGGTCCGGGAAGCGCTCTTTTGAGTATTTTAAACGTAGAAGTGTCAATCTGTTTCACATAATCAGACAAATTGCTTAAATCGCTGCAGACGAAGGAAAAATTGGCTTTCTCCAACTTGATGTCTTTGATTCGGGCAATGCGTTCCAAAGCTTTGGTATTGGTAATATCACAACCCAAACCATAAACGGTATCCGTCGGATAAATCACCAAACCGCCATTACGCAATACATCGACTACTTTTTTGATAGCGGCTTCGTTGGGTTTGTCTTCGTATATTTTGATGAATTCTGCCATTTTTTTTGTTTGAAAGTTATTTTTGTTTCAAGTTTCAAGTTAGCAAAAACAACCTGAAACCTTAAACTTGAAACCAATTTTACCCAATCACATCAAGCTTTGCAAATCGCAACAACAACTTCTTAATACCGCCAACTTCAAACTTAATTTCCGCTTTTCTATCGGCGCCAATACCTTCTAAGTTGACGATTTCTCCTTTGCCAAAACGCTCGTGCATTACTTTATTGCCCACGGTCAATTTGCTGTCAAATAAATTAGCATTTCCCGGTGCGTTGCTTGATACAGGTTTCAATTTACGAATATTTACCGAAGATGATGGTTCTTCCCCATAAGTTTTTGGTGGCGTTCCGGTTACAGGCTTCGCCAAACGTAATTTCGACTTGTCGATATCGCCAAAAATATCCAAATCGATGGTTGGCTTGTATTGATAACCTCCGCGATCCATTGGATTAATATATTCTAAATACTGGTCATTAATCTCTTCTATGAAACGTGAAGGTTCGGCATCAGTGAGTTTTCCCCAACGGTAACGCGATTGCGCATAAGTTAAATACGCTTGATGTTCGGCACGAGTTAAAGCCACATAAAACAAACGGCGTTCTTCTTCCAGTTCGCTACGAGTATTCATACTCATCGCACTCGGAAATAAATCTTCTTCCATGCCAACCACAAACACATACGGAAACTCTAAACCTTTCGCCAAATGAATCGTCATCAAGGCAACTCTATCGTCATCACCGGTGTCGTTGTCTAAATCGGTTGCCAAAGCAACATCTTCTAAAAACTCGGATAAAGCTCCACGAGCACCGTCAATTTCTCTTTGACCTTCGATGAAATCTTTGATACCGCCCATTAAGGTTTCGATATTCTCAATACGAGCGATTCCTTCCGGCGTAGCATCTTTTTTGAGTTCTTGAATTAAACCGGTCTTTTTGGCTACATGTTCGGTCAAAACGAATGCGTCTTGCTGTTCATTGATGACCTGAAAACTTTTAATCATGGTGACAAAGTCTTCTATTTTTTGTTTGGTACCCGAATTGAGTTTCAAATCAATTTTATCAATGTGTTCCATCACTTCAAAAATGGAACGCTTGTAATGATTGGCCGCAACGGTTAATTTCTCTACAGTCGTATCACCAATTCCTCTTGCCGGATAATTGATAACGCGAACTAAAGCTTCCTCGTCTTTTGGATTAATAACCAAACGCAAATAACACAAGACATCTTTGATTTCTTTTCTTTGGTAGAAAGACAAGCCACCGTAAATTCGGTAAGGAATGTCGCGTTTGCGCAAAGCGTCTTCCATTGCACGAGATTGGGCATTGGTTCGGTACAAAATGGCAAACTGTCCGTTCATCATTTGGTTCCGCATCTTTTGCTCAAAGATTTCTCCTGCTACAAAACGACCTTCTTCTCCATCGGTGATGCTTCTGTGGACTTTTATTTTTGGACCAAAATCGTTGGCCGTCCAAACAATCTTATCCAACTTGGTTTTATTCTTATCGATAATTGAATTGGCGGCTTCTACTATGTTTTTGGTCGAACGGTAATTTTGTTCTAATCGATAGGTTTTGACATTGTCATAATCCTTTTGGAAGTTGAGAATGTTATTGATGTTGGCACCGCGAAACGCATAAATACTCTGCGCATCATCGCCAACGACACAAATATTTTGGAATCTATCCGATAACGCACGAACAATCAAATATTGCGAATGGTTGGTATCTTGGTACTCATCTACTAAAATATAGCGGAAACGGTCTTGGTATTTGGCCAAAACATCCGGAAAGCGATTTAATAATTCATTCGTTTTTAGTAATAAATCATCAAAATCCATGGCGCCACTTTTGAAACAGCGTTCCACATACTGCTGGTAAATTTCTCCCATTCGAGGCTTTTTACTCATGGCATCGGCTTCCATCAATTCAGGATTGTTGAAATACGCTTTTACAGTTATCAGCGAGTTTTTATAGGAAGAAATTCTACTGTAAACTTGTTTGGGTTTGTAGATGTCTTTGTCCAATTGGTTTTCTTTGATAATCGCCGAAATCAATCGAACGCTATCTTGCGTGTCATAAATCGTAAAGTTCGGCGGATAACCTAACTTCTCCGCTTCTATTCGCAAAATTTTAGCAAACACGGAGTGGAAAGTTCCCATCCAAAGATTCTTAGCTTCATTATTACCAACGATATCCGAAATACGCTTTTTCATTTCGCGTGCGGCTTTGTTGGTAAAAGTTAGGGCCAAAATATTAAAAGCATCGACACCCAAACTCATCAAATACGAAATACGAACCGTCAACACACGCGTTTTACCCGAACCGGCGCCGGCAATGATAATCATTGGACCGTCTTTTTGAAAAACCGGTGCTTGTTGGGCTTCGTTGAGTTGGGAAATGTATTGTTGCATTTTTTGGTACTAAGTTGCTAAGGTTCTGAGGCGCTAAGGTTAAAAATCGTAATGGACAAATTTAGCGTTACTAAACCTGAATTGCAATAGAGATTTAAGGGTATTTCTATTATATTTGTCAACAATTTTTAGTCGATACAACTATGAACGCAGATAAGATATTAGAATTGATGATGTATACCATTCCGTCTTTAATTACCGGTGGTGTGGCTTATTATTTATTTAACAGTTATTTCAAAGACCAACAGCATACGCGTCGTTGGTTAGCGCAAAAAGAAAATCAGAAACAAGCCTTGCCTTTGCGTTTACAAGCTTATGAGCGAATGGCTTTGTTTTTGGAACGCATCAATCCGGCGAAGTTGTTGATTAGAGTCGCGCCGATGAATGATGATAAAGTAGCTTATCAAAACTTGTTGATTCATCATATTGAACAAGAATTTGAGCACAATTTGACCCAACAAATTTACATTACGGATGAATGTTGGACGATGGTACTGACTGCCAAAAACACTATCATTCAGAACATCAGAAAAACTACTGCAGACACTACTGTTGATAATGCGGATAAATTAAGAGAAAAAATACTGAGCAACTTGCTGCAAGACGAAGTCGCTACCAATGTAGCCTTGGCGTTTTTGAAAAGTGAAGTTAGTCAAGTTTTAGGATAACAAAAAAGCCTTCTAAGTTAGAAGGCTTTTTTATGCATTATTGTTTTAATTACTTCTGATGACATGAATCACACCAATAACAGTATGTGTTCCCGAGGAATTCATAAAAGTTCCATTGAAAGTTATATCAGTCATCTCTCCAATATTTCCTAATGAATTTAAATTATAAATGATGTTATTATCATTTAAGGATTGTACATACCCAAAATCTGTTCCTTCGATAACATACTGAGTAAAAGTTGGATTGCTTGGACCACCTGCTATTCCATCAATGGACAAAACTTTATTTAGAGCATTATTGCGTCCATAAATTTGAACATAATTTCCAATTCCTAAATAAAAATACAGTTCATCAAAAAGAAAAACCGGAGCATTACCATCAATACTATAAGAAATGAATTCATCTACAGCAGTACAAGCTTGTAGATTACCAATATTTGTAATTAGTGGTGTAAAATTATAATTTATAGAATCTGTTTCCTGAATGTTATCATGATTAAAACCTTTTAAAGTAAATTGTGTATTACTAGGACAATAGATTTCATTAAAACTAAAAACTCCGTTACTCACTGGAGAAATAGAATAACCTCCTGTTCTAATTAGCATTACATAACCATTAGTTACATTGGTACCATCACACTTAAGTAAAGTTCCGACCACATTTGAACTAAAAGTGGTAGACGAATTGTTAATGACAATATTAGGCAAAGTAGTATTGGTGGTAAATGGCCCGATAGAGGTTGTATAAACAATATTAGTCGTACTGCAAGAATAATAATCAGTATAAACATTTAATACTATGGTTTGATTCGCCGGAATTAACCCTGAAACTTGACCATCAGTATTCGTAAAACCTAATACTGGCCATGTGTTCCCATTGGCTAACAATCCAACACCAACGTTTGAAATTCCGTTGCCATTAGCATCAACTATTGTAACTGTTAAAGTAACTAATGGGAAAGGCACATCGCAATTCCACCAAGAGAAATGAGATACTTCGCCAACGTATTTATTGCCTACTTTAGTCGCCACGCCATCTTCTTTCCAATAACCTCTTTCTTCGTCAAAATGCCATAGCGGAATTGTGTTTGGTGCCGAAGACATTTGACTATTATCAATTTGCAATGTGATTTCGGCCGTGTGCCCTTCTTTGATGTTTAGTTTTTGTCCGCCACTTCCACGAAGTTCTACGTTTATCATTCCAAAAGTTTCTAAAATGGCTTGCTCATTGGTTTGGGTTTGAGCATACAACATTCCCGGCATTAACTTACTGATGTTTTCATCGCTTGGCAATAAATGAAACATCGAAACTTGAACGCTTCCAGTGTAATCATTTCCGTTGGCATCTTCAAAAGCACCATCAAAAACGACTTTGGTTCCCGAAGGTAAAGCTACTTCACTTAAAACTCCTGATTGTACGGTTTGTAAAGGTGTATTGGGAATCAACATAATTTTTACGTTGTTCTTCCCCGAAGTAGGAACCATAGAACGCGAACCATCAAAATATCCTATTTTTTTTGCTGTTATGTAAGCAAAACGCTGGTAAACCTCAGCACCATTGATGATAAAAACACCATTAACGTCGGTTTGGGTTGTAGCAGAACCGATTTTGATGGTAACGCCTTGTAAAGGATTATTATTGGTATCGACCACTTGACCTATAAAATCACGATTGACCGAATTGCCGAAATTTTGACTGAAAGTGTTATCATTTGGACCTGAATTGTTATTGTCATCATTAGACTCGCAACTTGAAAAGACAACTACCAAAAGCAACAAACACAAAAGAGAATGGATTTTTTTCATAAAGGATAGGTTTTGTTTAAACTAAAGATAAGGAAAACCAAATTTGGTTGCGTCAGAAAAATAAGAAACATAAAAAAATCCTGACTCACATCAGGATTCTTTAAATTATTTAAATTTTGAAACACCGTCTTTCAGCCAAGCCAGATATTCGCTGATATTTGGAGTATAACTGATTGGGTTGTTCAAGTTATCTTCATTTAAATCGATTAAAACGTAGAGCGGTTGTGTGTTTGTTTTGTATTTGGTAATCATAAAATCAGTCCATTTATCGCCAACCGTTACAATTTCTGAACCGGTTGATTTAGAGATAAACTGTTCGCTTTTGGGTAAATCGATATTCTCATCTACATACAAGGAAATTAACACTACATCATTTTTTAAAATACCCAATACCTTTTCGTCTGACCAAACATTGATTTCCATCTTACGACAATTGACACAAGCATGACCGGTGAAGTCAATCATAACCGGTTTGTTGACTTCTTTGGCGTAGGCCAAACCTTTTTCATAATCAGTAAAAGTAACGATGTCGTGTTCTCCTAATTTGGCACCATCAGGCAACTTATCTTTTGTACTCGAAGCATTGCCAAAAAATCCTCTTGGACTTTCGCTATATGTTTGTGGTGGCGGAAAAGCACTTATCAGTTTCAAAGGTGCGCCAAATAATCCCGGAATCATGTATACCGTAAATGCTAAAACCAATAATCCTAAAGACAATCGTCCGACTGAAATGTGCGTTAACGGACTGTCATGAGGTGTGGTGATTTTGCCTAATAAGTACAAAGCCCAAACCCCAAATACGGCTATCCAAATCGCTAAGAAAACTTCTCTTTCTAATAAATGCAATTGCAATACTAAATCGGCATTGGATAAAAATTTAAAGGCTAAAGCCAATTCTAAGAATCCTAAAGATACTTTAACCGTGTTTAACCAACCACCAGATTTTGGCAAAGAATTCATCCAACTCGGGAACATCGCAAACAACATAAAAGGCAAAGCCAATGCAGAAGAAAAACCTAACATTCCAACTATTGGTGCAATACCGCCTTTGGAAGCTGATTCGACTAATAGCGTTCCTACAATTGGTCCGGTACAAGAAAACGAAACAATAGCTAAGGCCAAAGCCATGAATAAGATGCCAATAAATCCGCCTCTATCGGCTTGTCTGTCGACTTTATTGGCCCAAGAATTAGGCAACATGATTTCAAAAGCACCCAAAAATGACGCCGCAAAAACAATTAGCAATAAGAAGAAAAACAAGTTAAACCAAGGATTGGTTGACAGAGCATTTAACGCATCGGCACCAAAAATAGCCGTTATCGCTAAACCTAAAACCACGTAAATACCGATAATAGAAAGTCCGTACAAAATGGCGTTGCGTTTGCCTTGACCGGGATTTTTACTCTGTTTGGTAAAAAAACTCACTGTCATTGGAATCATCGGAAAAACACAAGGCGTCAATAAAGCCGCAAAACCACCAAGAAACGCTAAAAAGAAAATCGTTAACAAACCTTTTTTATCTTCCTTGCTAGGTTTTATCACTTTGGAAACCAATGAAGATTTAACCTCATCTTTAACGGTTTGCCCTTCATCGACTTTAGTTGTATCAACATTAGTAACTACTGTAGGACTTGAGATGGTAATTTTAGGCAACTGAAAAGTAAAAGCATTGTCCTGATTGATACAAACCTCTTTACATACTTGATAATCAATCGTGGCTTTGATTGTAGTCAGATTAGCGTTGATGATTTTTACTTTTTGGGTAAACGTTACTTTCTTTTCAAAATAGTATTCGTCAACTTCAAAAACATCATTGTATTGTTTTTTATACGGACTTTCTTTGACTTTGCCTATCAACTCGAAATTTCCTTTGGCATCTTTAAATTTGAATTCTGCCGCTAATGGTCCGTTTTCAGGCGTAAATTGAGAATAGACATGCCAGTTGTCTTCGATTTTTCCTTCCATCACCAAATTGAATTCGGTGTCGCTGATTTTTTCAACTTTACTAGTCCATTTAACTGGATTTACAATTTGGGCATTTACATTGGCCAAAGCCAAAAAACTCAAAAGAAAAAATAGTACTTTTTTCATTAGTCGGTGTAATTGATTTTTAAAATTTTAGTTGTACTTGCTGTTATCTTGAACCGTTCATCTTGTCTTTTCCCTACTATCCAAACGATTTTATCATCGGAACAGAGTAACCAAATATTCGCTTTCTCCAGCAAAGAGAACTTTTCATCTTTGAAATACTTGCTCAATTTCTTTTTACCGGTCATGCCAAAAGGTTGAAAAACATCACCTTCTTGCCATCGTCGAATCGTCAAAGGAAATTGCAACTTGTCTTCATCGACAAAGATAACATTACTTGATTGATGTGAAATGTCACTTACGTTACAAAAGTCAAGTTTTAAGGGAACTTTAACTTCGGATTGTTCTTTTTGGATCCAAAACACTTCCTCTCCGCGTACATGCAATTTTGGAAACAACAAAAGTGAATCCCTGTTTTTCAAGAGGATATGGGTTTCCGACAAGACTTGTTTTCCGGATTGTGCGTTGATTAAATCATAAACCGAAGTCCAATCGGCAAAGCCAAAAGGTTGTAGCCATTCGAACAAATAGGCTTTGTGATTTCGGTGTTTTAGCAACTTGGTTAAGTCGATAAGGGTATGATTTTCTTCTTCATTTACTACTTTTTGATACAAATCTTTGGTAGCGTCTTGTGCCAATGATTGAATTTGTTTCAAATGACCAATCGTATTTTCAAAAGACGACAACAAACTCGGATTCAACTCTTTTAAAATCGGAATCACATCGTGGCGCAATTTGTTTCGCCAATATTTATCTGAAGCATTACTGCTGTCTTCTCGCCAAATAATGTTGTCTTCTTTGGCGAAAGCTTCAATTTCATTCCGTGAAAAGACCAATAACGGTCGGACAATCTTATCATTCTGCTCCGGAATTCCCGTTAAACCTTCCAATCCTGAACCACGAGTAAAATTGATTAAAAAAGTTTCCAAACTGTCATCGAGATGATGCGCAGTTAGAATATAATCGAAATTATTGTTGGCCAAAAGCGTATAAAACCACTCATATCTTAGGTTTCGTGCCACAACTTGAATGGAAAGTTTGTTTTGCTCCGCAAAAGCTTTGGTGTCGAATCTTTGTATGAATATTGGAACTTGTAATTTTTCTATTTGAGATTTGACAAAAGTTTCGTCTTTATCGCTTTCTTCTCCACGCAATTGAAAATTACAATGCGCAACGGCAAAATCAAGTTTTGATTGATGACAAAGATTGACCAAAACCATACTGTCAATGCCGCCACTTGTAGCCAATAGCAACTTTTTCCCTTTTAAAAAAGGAAGGTTTATATCGATATGATTTTGAAATTTAGAGAGCATGTTCAAAAGTAGTCATTATAAATTATACCAAGACAGAACATCTACACCTGTTCGCTTTTGATTATCATTCCCGGCATAAATTAGCTTTTTAACTTCGATTTTTTCTTTAGACAAATTTTCAAAATAACTCAACTCTTTAAATAAATCTTGAGAGATTGTTTGTGTCGCTTTAATTTCATTTAGTTCTAAAACATCGTCTTTTTGAACAATTAAATCCACTTCGTGTCCGGCTGCATCACGAAAAAACCACAAATCATTTAAAGCATTGGTGTGGTATTTTTGTTTGACTGTTTCGGCAACAATCATGTTTTCAAACAAATGACCTTTATGGCTTTGAAATTTAATTTGATTTTCTTCTTTTATCTTCAACAAACTGCACAATAAACCGGTATCATAAAAATAGAGTTTTGGACTTTTAATAACTCGTTTGTCAAAATTCTTATGATAAGGTTGCAGTAAAAAAACGATATAACTACTTTCTAAAACTGAAATCCAAGCTTTAGCTGTAGGTTGCGTAATGCCACATTCATTGGCCAGCGCATTTAAATTTAAAAGTTGACCAGCTCGAGAAGCACACAAACTCAAAAACGTTCGGAAGGTTCTCAAGTCTCTAATATTTAAAACTTCAGTAATATCTCGCTCTACATAAGTTTGCAAGTAATTACTATAAAAAGTATGCGGTGGAATATTTCTGTCAAAAATAGCCGGATAAAACCCTTTAATCATTGCTTTTATGTAGTCATTGGACAATAAATTTTCGGATTTTAATTCATTGAAATCAAAAGGAAAAAGTTTAAAAAGCGCTACTCTTCCTGCCAAACTTTGGGTAATTCCTTTGATAAGATGAAAATTTTGTGAACCAGAAAGGATATATTGCCCCATAATCTTACTATCATCTACTATCGTTTGCAGATAAGAAAAAATCTCCGGAACGCGTTGTGCTTCATCTATAATGCAATATTTATCATATTGTTTAAAAAAAGCGTTGGGATCATTTTGTGCAAAAGCTCTAATGTCAGGATTTTCAAGACTCACATAAGTGTAATTCGGGAAGAGTTCTTTTAAAAGTGTCGTTTTTCCGGATTGTCTTGGACCGGTTAGAGCCAAAATCGGATACTTATCTTTCAAAAAAATCATTTCATTTACAATCTCTCTTTTAACCGACATAACTTTCATTTAATGAAACAAATATATTGTTTTATTTTGAATTTGCAAGAGTTTTATTTTGAATTTGCAAGAGTTTTATTTTGAATTTGCAAGAGTTTTATTTTGAATTTGCAAGATTAAAATTATCCCAAAACCTCGAACATGGCTTTAGCTTTTAGCAGACATTCTTCATACTCCAACTCCGCAATCGCTTGAGAAGTTATCGCACTGCCAACGGAAAAAGACAAATAATCGTTTTGGGCATTGTATAAAATACTTCTGATAACAACATTGAAATCGAAATCATTTGTTGGTGTAAAATAACCAACTGCTCCGCTATACAAACCGCGTTTGGTTTCTTCCAATTCTTCGATGATTTTCATGGCGGAAATTTTCGGAGCGCCGGTCATGCTGCCCATAGGAAAAGTAGTTCTGATAATTTCTACCGGCGAAGTGGTTTCGTCAACTGTAGAAACTACAGTCGAAATCATTTGGTGGACTTGCTCAAAAGAATAAATCCCGCAAAGTTCTTCCACTTCTACCGAACCTTTGGTTGCGGTGTGTGATAAATCGTTTCTAACCAAATCCACGATCATAATGTTTTCTGAGCGTTCTTTTGGGTTTAGCGCTAAATCGGATTTTGATTTTTCGTCTGAAACTTCGTCAGCATAACGTTTGGCAGTTCCTTTTATCGGTTGGGAAATAACTTTGTTGGCTTCTTTTCTCAAATATCGTTCGGGCGAAGCACAAAGTAAATATTGGTGGTTGTTTTTAAAATAAGCGGCAAATGGTGGATGTGAAATGCTGTTTAACTTCTGATAAATATTTAAAGTATCAATCTTAGTGTTTTCGGCATAAAACTCCATGCAAAAATTGGCTTCATAAATGTCACCGCGATGAATGTGAGAAAGCATTTCGGTGACTTTAGCAAGGTAGTTCTCCTTTGAAATACGTTGTTCTATTTTGGGTTGTCGGTTGTTGGTTATCGGTTGTCGGTAAGTAACTATATCTTCAAAATCCGATGCTATTTCATCATCACACATTCGCAAATAATGAATACTTACTTCATCGCCTTTTAGCAAAAATAATTTCTTGGGTTGAAAGAAAAATAAATCGGGAAAATCTAAACCGTCAAAGTTGTTGGATTGCAAATGTTCTATATCATTTTTTAAGTCATAAGACAGATAGCCAAACAGCCAATCTTTAGTTTGTTGCTGGTATTGTTTTAAATCTTCAAAAGCGTTGTGATGGTCTGTTTTTATTGACGTAAAAGCATCAACTGCCAAGATACAATCATAACTTGAATATTTTTGCTGATAATCATTGGAATCCAAAAAAACGACTTCTCTAAACTGTTGCGACCATGCCAATAATTGACTTTTAAAAGTAGTAGTCTGTTCAATTTTTTGGGTAATAATGGTTCTCAAGGAAACTGTTTTAAATGGTATTCAAAATTACAATAAAAATAATTCTCGGAACGAACGAACAAAGTCGAAATTTTGGCACACTTTTTAGTAAGACTAAAAATAACGTTTAACCAGTAATTCATTTAAAGCTATTGATAGAAAACTACTCCGACCTGTTCAAAAAATAATACGTATTGGAATTGTAACTATTAATAACTATTTAAAATGAATGAAACATGAAACACTTATCAAAACTGGGTTTGGCATTACTACTATTGGGAATTGCCTTTGCGTGCAAACAAGCGGAAGCCGATGAAGCTACTGCTGACATCATCGCTAAAGAATCTTCTTCGACGGCAATGATTTCTTCTAACGCTGCGGTTGAAAACAAAGAATCTAACCGAAAATTTGTACGAACCGCTGATTTAAAATTCAAAGTCAAAAATGTAGCCAAATCGACTTATGTCATTGAAAATATCGTTAGTAAACACGGTGGATTTGTAACCTTTACCGATTTAAAAAGTACCGTGAACGAACATCATGAAACTCAAGTTAGTCAAGACAGTATTTTAGAAACAACTAAATATACAGTTGACAACACTATTACCCTTCGCGTACCGAATACGCAATTGGACACCGTTTTGACATCCTTAGCCAAAGAAGTCGATTTTCTCGACAGTCGTTTGATTAAAGCGGATGATGTGGCTTTGCAATTGTTATCGAATAAATTAGCGCAAAAACGTTTATCCAAAAGCCAACAGCGTTTAGAAAAAGGTATTGATGTCAAAGGAAAAAAAATAAACGACATCACCAACGCCGAAGACAAAGTGCTCGACCGTGAAACAGAAAGTGATGAAACGATTATTAAAAATCTTTCCTTAGAAGATCAAGTGAATTTTAGTACTGTAACTTTGTATTTATACCAAAGAGAAACAGTCAAAAAAGAGTTGGTTTACAATGAAAAAAATAGCAATGCTTATCGTCCGAATATTGGTTTGCAAATTTGGGACAGTTTAAAAACAGGTTGGTATATGTTAGAAGGCATTATTGCTTTTGTAACACAACTTTGGGCACTAATTTTAATTGCAGGTTTAGGTTATCTTGGCTATAAAAAATTGATTAAGAAATAATCCTTAGTTAATTGATTATTAAATAAATACCACTAGTCTCGGCTTTTGGTATTTTTTTGTTTAACTTTGATAGGACAATCAATTAAACAAAATCATCATGAAAATCACTACCATTGTTATTCGAGTTCTTATTGGATTATTTTTGATCTTTGCCGCTATGAGTTTCTTTCTCAAGTTAGCGCCTGAACCGGTTACAACCGGAGATTTTAAAGCATTCAACACCGGTTTAATTGCCTCTACATATTTGATTCCTTTAGCCAAAGCCGTTGAACTTTTGTGTGGCATATCTTATGTTATTGGACGATATGTGACTTTAGCCAATATTGTTATTTTACCGGTTACCTTAAATATTTTATTAATCAATTATTTTTTGTCGCCCGAAACTTTATGGATAGCGGCATTGCTTTTTATAGGCAATTTATTTTTAATTTATCGCTATTGGAACAATTACAAATCTGTTTTCACTCCATAAAAAAACGTCCCGGTAATCGGGACGTTTTTGTTATTTATCTATTGAGCCTAACACTCGTTTCATAAAATCATTTAGGGCTTCTTTTTTGTCTTTGCCTTCTTTGACCATTTTGTGCACTTCGAGTGCGCCATACATATTGGAGATTAACTCGCCAATCATATCCAGTTCTTCATCTTTTAGTGAAGGCACTTCGGTTAAGGCTTCTAACACTTCAATGGTTTCTATCAAATAATCTTGATCGTTGTCCTCAATAAATTGGGTCAAATGTTTAATTACGGGTAATTTCATAATTAAGCAATTTCGTTTACCAATTCGGCTAAAACTTCTGCTTTGTTGGTTTGTGTTTGGTTAACCAATTTCCCATTTATGAAAGTGGCAAAGGTTGGTAAATTAGACACATTAGCCAACTTTCTGGATTCGGGTGAATTTTCAGCATCTACCAAAACAAAAGCCATTCCTTCATTTTGAGAAGCAAGCATTTTAAATTTCGGTTTCATGATACGACAATTGCCACACCAAGAAGCCGAATATTGTACTACTACTTTCTCATTGGTATCGACCAAATTTTGCAAAGTATCTTCGTTTAATTCGATTAACATATTTTTTGAATTTCAAAAATCAATGGCAATTTCAATACTCAATAATTGATATTGAACATTTCCATTGTGATTGTTATTGATAATTAGTTTTGGCTTAAATAAGCAGCAGTACTCAAACGGTCAGCGTTCATGGCTTCTTTACCTTCTTCCCAGTTGGCCGGACAAACTTCACCTTTGGTTTGTACGTGAGTATAAGCATCGATTAATCTTAAATACTCGTTTACGTTTCTTCCTAACGGCATGTCGTTTACACTTTCGTGGAAAATTTTACCGGTTTCATCAATTAAGTAAGTCGCTCTGAAAGTTACGTTGGAACCTTCTAGAATTTCGTCGTTTAATTCGGCATCATAAACCCATTCTGCATCTAAAATATCTAAAGCAGCCGATAAGTTTCTGGTAGTATCAGCGATTAAAGGATAAGTTACGCCTTCAATTCCACCGTTGTTTTTTGGAGTATTTAACCAAGCAAAGTGAACTTCATTGGTATCACAAGAAGCACCAATTACGATGGTATTTCTGTTTTCAAACTCGCCCAAAGCCGTTTGGAAAGCGTGTAATTCTGTTGGGCAAACGAAAGTAAAATCTTTTGGATACCAAAATAAAAGTACTTTCTTGTTGTTTTTTGTAGCTTCTTCAAGCACGTTGATTCTTAAATTATCTCCCATGTGAGAGATGGCATCTACAGTAATGTTGGGAAATTTTTTACCTACTAATGACATAATGTGTATGGTTTAAATGTTATTTTTTTGATGGTGCAAAAGTACTGCGTTAATCTATTAAAAAAAAGCCCCATCTTATTGTATTTCATTATTAACTCATAGCCTAAGATTATCCCATAAAAAAAAGGCATTTCGCTGGTGAAAATGCCTTTTTTTTATTGGATTTGTGAATTAACGATTCAATTGGTACAAGTGAATTAATTTAATAACTAAAGTGACTTGGCTAACTGCTTGATTTTTATATTGAAAGCAGCAAAGAGTAAAGTCATAAACGGACTGATGATATTAAAGAAAGCATAAGGCAAATAGTCTAATGTTGAAACGCCTAATGTTCCGGCTTGATAGGCACCACATGTATTCCAAGGCACCAAAACAGAGGTAACCGTACCGGTATCTTCAAGAGTTCGACTAAGATTTTCAGGCGCTAACCCTTTGTCTTGATAGGCTTTAGAAAACATTTTACCCGGAACCACAATCGCTAAATATTGATCTGAAGCGGTAATATTCAGTGCCAAACAGCTACCAACAGTTGAAGCGAATAATCCAAAGGTTGATTTGGCTACCGATAGTAAAGCGCTACTAATTCTGGTCAAAGCGCCAATCGCGTCCATTATACCACCAAAAACCATAGCACACAAAATCAGCCAAATAGTACCTAACATTTTTTTCATGCCGCCTGAAACGAATAAATCCGCTAAAGTTTTATTGTCTGTAGGAATAACAACTTCCGTGGTAATAGCATTCATGATTCCTTTGTAAGCAGATTGAAAAGTCATTGAACTAACCCCGGAAATATGATTGATAATCTGAGGTTGAAAAATTAAAGCAAATACTGCTCCTAGCAAAGTCCCAATCATCAGAGCAATTAGTGGCTCTGTTTTTTTTATAATTAGACCGATAACTACTATAGGAACTAAAAACAACCAAGGTGAAACATTAAATGAGGAAGAAATAGCTGTTAGAAGTTCGTTAACATCAACAGTTCCTTTAACTTCAACGGTCAATCCCAAAAAAATAAAAAGCAGTAATGTTAAAATATAAGTCGGAACCGTAGTCAAAGTCATGTACCTAATATGAGTAAACAAATCGGTTCCTGCCATGGCTGGTGCTAAATTCGTTGTATCAGACAAAGGCGAAAGTTTATCACCAAAATAAGCTCCCGAAATAACCGCTCCGGCCACCATCCCTAAATCAAAACCTAATGCGCCTCCAATTCCAATTAAGGCAATACCAACTGTAGCACTAGTTGTCCATGAACTTCCGGTGGCAATAGAAATTAAGGAACATATTATCAAAGCAGAGGGTAAAAAAATAGATGGACTCAAAATTTGCAAACCATAATAAATCATCGTTGGGATAACACCACTAACCATCCAGGTTCCAGCTAATGAGCCAACCATTAGAAGAATCAATATCGCACCGGTTGTTGATTTCACATTTTCCGCGACTTCTTCTATCATCTTTTTGAAAGAAACTTTATTGAATAAGCCCACAATTGCTGCAACAGAACCGCCTAATAAAAGGATAAACTGATTACTACCGCCAAGGGAATTATCACCGTAAACAAAAACGTTATAAGCCAACATTGCAACCAATACAATTACTGGGATTAATGCTTCAAATAAACTTAACTCCTTGTTCTTAATTAATTTTGAACTCATACCTTATAATTTAGCGGACAATATACTAAAAAATATAAATTTATATTATAAATAATCTTGTCAAGACTAAACAACTGATTAAAAGATACTCTCAACTTAAAAAATATTCTCATCGGTTAAACGGATACTCATTAATCCAATGAAAACCACGATTATTGAGTTCGTACTCATTTTTTTTCTTCTGTTTCCAAAGCAATTCAAGCGTATCAGATTCCCATTTCCCTTTGACTAAGAGCTCTTCGTTGGGCAATCGTTTATAGTTTAATTTAAATATTTTAGTACTGTCTTTGTACGAGGTAATTATCAATTGATTGGCAATCGTATCGGTTTTCACTGCATAATAATTGCCTCTTCCCTTAACTGTTTTGATGACGATATTGCCCTCTTCCATTAAAACTTTGTTCCAACGCAAGGTATCGGTCATTAATGGCGGAATGGTATCTCCATTTTTGACGAATGTTTTAACTTCATAACTACCATTAAAGCTATTGGCATAAACTGCATTTTCAGGTGTCGAATTAACTTGTACAATCATCAAAACTATAGCCAATGAACACAATACTATCAATCCGATTTTTGAAACTTTATGAGTGATATGCTGCCATTTTTTCTTAAAAATAAGCGACTCTATTTTTAACTGAAGTACTTCTTGCTTAAAAAAGAAACGGTACAATGAACCCAAATAAGGTGACACTATAAATATTGACAATAAAACCAAATGCGAAGAAAATAACTTTACCGGCACATCATAACAAAAATTCATTGCAGCTACATTCAACATCACCCCAAAACCCATTAAAGCTCCCGCTATGGTCGTACGTCTGAAAAGCAACAAAACACCGGCTACAAACTCTATAAAACCACCAAAGAAAGTATAAGCTTTGGAATGTCCCATAAAAGTCCATAACAACCCCATTGGAGAAGATTCACCATAAGTTTGCTCTAAACGGGCAATGTGTGTAGGTTGAAACTGTCCGTTAAAAAACTTAATCACACCATACAAAATCAAAAACAAACCCACATAATACCTTGCATAAACCCAAGTCACTTGAAACCAAGACTGAAAATTCTTTTTCTTAGTGACCAACAAAATGATTATTGTAGCAATAATTGAAAGCAAAAAAATGAATAATAAATTTACATAATCAAAAGTTGTGTCACCACTGCCGGTAATCGCAATTTTCTCTAAAGTCGTGATGCCTAATATGGTTTTGCCAAACCACAATGTTGCAATCTCTAAAGGTTTGGTATAAACCGAAAATATAACATCCAATCCAGGGATTTCACTAAAAGGCCTCGGAAACATGTATAAAAATGCATAACAAATAACAAAAACGGTAAAGGCTTTTCGAGAAGGCGACCACACATTTGGTTCAGAAGATACGTTTACAGACATATTTTGAATAGATTTATTTTTTTTGAAATTTAATAATAAAAATAATACTAAATAACATCGATTAATAAAAAGCCAGAACACAACACTTTTAGATGATGCCTTTTTTATTTACATTTATAGAATCTTTAACCAACATTTCATTTTAAATGTATAACAAACTCTCTTTTTTATTCGTTGCTTTATTTACTTTAAATATTTCTAACGCACAAGAAACTCCTAAAGCCGATAAAGAAACCCCTAAATGGGATGTTGCCAAACCCGGTGACAGTTTCAATTACAAAACCCAAAACTTCACTACTTCTGAAGGAACTTGGATGAACTTAGATGTTAGCCCGGATGGCACTACTATTGTTTTCGACATGTTGGGCGATATTTATAGTTTACCTATCACAGGTGGAAAAGCCAAAATACTGCGTTCGGGTATTCCTTTTGAAATCCAACCGCGTTTTAGTCCGGATGGCAAAAAAATTGCCTTTACCAGCGATGCTGGTGGTGGCGATAACCTTTGGATAATGAATGCCGACGGTACCAATGCCAAACAAGTGTCTAAAGAAGATTTTCGCTTAATGAGCAATCCGGCTTGGATGCCTGACGGAAATTATTTGGTTGGTAGAAAAAACTTTACTTCACAACGCTCAGCCGGTGCAGGAGAAATGTGGCAATACCATATCAGTGGTGGAAGTGGCGTGCAATTGACCAAACGCAAAAACGACCAACAAGATGTCAACGAACCCAATATTTCCAAAGACGGAAAATATATGTATTTCAGCGAAGACATGTATCCCGGCGGTTTTTTCCAATACAACAAAGATCCGCATAACGAAATTTATGTTATCAAACGCTACGAATTTGAAACCGGAAAACTCGAAACCATTACCGGCGGGCCAGGCGGCGCAGCTCGACCACAAGTATCGCCTAACGGGAAGCTATTGGCTTTCATCAAGCGAATCGGAACCAGTACAGTTTTATACTTACACGATTTAGAAACCGGAGAAGAATGGCCGGTGTATGACAAACTCGACAAAGACCAACAAACCGCTTGGGCATTGTTTGGCGTTTACCCTAACTTCAATTGGATGCCTAATAATGAAGATATTGTGATTTGGTTTGGTGGAAAAATCAATAAAATCAACACCAAAACTTCAACGGCAACTAATATTCCTTTTACCGCCGATGTAGCAATTGAAGTTGCCGACCGAGTACATTTCAATACGCCTATTTCGGATAACGATTTTACCGTAAAAATGATACGCGACGCGGTGACTTCTCCTGATGGAAAAACCCTAGCCTTTAGAGCTTTGGGGTATATTTGGACTAAAACTTTACCCAACGGAACACCAAAACGTTTAACCAACGGTACCGATTTCGAGGCCGAACCAACCTTTACCTCAGATAGTAAAACCATTATTTATGTCACTTGGAATGATATAGAATTAGGTAGCATAAGAAAAGTAGGTATAGATGGAAAAAATCCGGTTAAATTAACCACTGAAAAAGGAATCTACAGAACACCTTCCCTATCGCCTAACGGTAAAACTATTGTATATAGAAAAGAAAGTGGCAATCTCGACCAAGGAATGTCTTTTTCAAAAAAAACCGGAATTTATTCGATGAGTGTCAATGGTGGCGCCAATAAATTCATCACCGAAAATGGTCAATATCCTTTATTTACCAAAGATGGAAACCGTATTTTTTACCAAACCGGCGGTGTGTTTTTTGGTAGTTTGACCAAAGAATTAAAAAGTGTGGATTTAACCGGAAATGACGAAAGAACGCACATCAAATCTAAATACGCCAACCGTTTGGTGCCAAGTCCGGACAACCAATGGATTGCTTTTATGCACTTGCACAAAGCTTATGTAGCGCCATTAAATATGAACGGTCAGGAAATTGATTTAGACAATAAATCGACTGTAGTTCCTGTTTCAGAATTATCAAAAGATGCCGGAATTAATTTGCATTGGGCTACCAACAGCCAAAAAGTAATGTGGACATTAGGCGACAGTTATTTTGTAAACGATATCAAAGACCGCTTTACTTTCTTACCGGGTTCGCCGGAGAAAGTAGAAAAACCTACTGATACCGGAATTAAAATCGGCTTAACTTCCAAAGTTGATAAACCCAAAGGGAAAATCGCCTTAACTAATGCTCGAATCATTACGATGGATGGTGATAAAGTAATTGAAAAAGGCACCGTAATCATCAACCAAAACCGAATTGAATCGGTAGGAAATTCTAATGATATTTCTGTTCCAACTGATGCTCGAGTATATGACTTAAGCGGAAAAACAGTAATGCCAGGAATGGTCGATGCGCACGCACACGTTGGTGCTTTCCGGTACGGATTGACAACACAACAAAACTGGCAATTTTATGCGAATTTGGCTTTTGGCGTTACTACTTCTCATGATCCGTCTTCCAATACCGAATCGATATTTACCCTTTCAGAAATGGTAAAAAGTGGTGCATTGGTTGGGCCAAGAATTTACTCAACAGGTTTTATTCTTTATGGTGCCGATGGTGATTTTAAAGCCCTAGTCAATAATTTAGATGACGCTCGTTCTTCTATCAAACGTACTAAAGCTTTTGGAGCACTTTCTGTAAAAAGCTACAACCAACCGCGTCGTGACCAACGCCAACAAGTTTTACAAGCGGCTCGTGAAGAAAACATTAATGTCGTTCCAGAAGGCGGTTCTAATTTCTTCCACAACATGACGATGGTGATTGACGGTCATACCGGAGTGGAACACAATATTCCGGTAACGCCTGTTTATAAAGATGTATTAGAACTTTGGGGCAAAAGTAGTGTTGGCTACACGCCTACTTTAATTGTTAACTACGGTGGTTTGAATGCTGAATATTATTGGTACCAAAAAACCAATGTGTATGAAAATAAAAAACTATTACAATTTACCCCAAGAAGCATTATCGATTCTAGGTCACGTTTCAGAACAATGGCACCCGATGAAGAATATGAAAACGACCATATCCTGACTTCAAAAACCGCTAAAAAATTATCCGATAGCGGTGTAAAAGTAAATATGGGCGCTCACGGACAATTGCAGGGGTTAGGTGCCCATTGGGAATTGTGGAGCATCAACCAAGGCGGCATGAGCAACCTGGAAACTTTGAAAACGGCTACCATCAATGCGGCGAATTATATAGGCGCCGGAAAAGACATAGGTTCCATTGAAGCCGGTAAGTTAGCCGACATTTTAGTGTTAGATAAAAATCCTTTAGACGACATTCAAAACTCGGCCACGTTGCGCTATACAATTATCAACGGCAGAATGTACAATTCAGAAACCATGAACGAAGAAGGCAACGAACCCAAAGCGCGCCAAAAATTTTATTGGGAAAACAACAAGTACAACGCCGCTTTCCCATGGCATGAAGAAACCGAAAGTTTTATGGAACACCACTGTTGTGATGCGATTCATAATTAACAGTAATGTTTGATTTGTTTTTGTGACAGCTTACAGTCGCAGTAGCAATTCTCAGAAAAATAACTCCGAGGAAACTTGGAGTTTTTTTTTACTTCAATTAAAAAAACTGAAACTACCTTAAAATCTCCTCAAAACTCGGTTTGAAATAATTCGGTCCTTTCATTACTTTTCCGTCTTCTCGGTATATTGGTTTGCCGTCTTCGCCCAGTTTACTCATGTTACTGCGTTGAATTTCGTCAAAAACTTCTTCAATCTTGTGCTGTAAACCGTGTTCTAAAATCGTTCCGCACAAAATATAAAGCATGTCACCAAGCGCATCGGCTATTTCTGTTAAATCATTGTTTTGAACTGCTTCAAGATATTCTTCATTTTCTTCTTTCATTAAATTGAAGCGCAACATATTTTTTTGTTCGCCCAAATCGCCTTTCATTTCGTGGCTTACGCCCAATCCGAAGGCGGTGTGAAATTCTTTTACTGCGTTGATTTGTTTTTGCATTTTTTACTGAATTAAATGATACTGCAAGTTATCACTTTACAATACATTTGAGTATTTTTGTTGAAAATTTGAAATAAATGTTCACAACTGGTCAATGGATTTTCGCCGCCTTGTTTTTTGTTGCTTTTGTAATAGCTGCTTTTTATGCTTACGGTAAAGACAAAGCCTTACACAGCAAAGTTTATAAAGGAAGTTATAAAATTCTTATCGCGTTTTTACTTTTTATCGCCATGTTATTTGTGATAAAAGTGTTTATGAAACACTAAGCTATTTTCCTTTAAAAAGGTTCACACTAACTGTAGCCAAATCAGAGTTAGGGAATTTGGTGAAAAATCGATCATCAGAAAACAATCCGGCTTCTGCAGCAATTTTGTGTAATACTTCAATCTCTACTATATACTGATCAGAAAAACCATGTGTTGCATCATAAGCAGTGGCAGCGGTTTTGCCAATATTTGAAGCCGTTAATTCGGGAGAAACGGTATGCAATTCAATAATAAGCAATCCAAACTTATCTACAAACGGCGACCATTTCAATAAGTGCTCCAATAAATTATCTTCTACTTCATTATTGTTAATTCGCTTACCGCGATGGGCAAAAGCTCCGGTTGATGTGCTGATGCGATTGACAGTTTTGGATTTTGGTTCTTCCCAAATGCGGTTATGGTCGAGAAAAGTTCTCACATTGAGCAATTCTTTTAAGTCGATGTTATAATCCTCCATAAGCGTTTCGGCTAATAATTGTGGTCGACCAATATCACCCCAAATCACTTTGGCCCAAATATCGGCTTTGATTAAATTGGCACGGGTAACTTTTAAAGCTGCTTCATTATAATCGACTCCAACCAAAAACAATGGATGCTCATCAAGCATTTTGCCTCTTTTCGTTTGACGTTCAATCACATAAAAAATATGTTCCAAAAAAGCACCGTTACCACAACCCATATCTAAAATTCCTTTTGGTTGTTCAGCGATTGGTCGGTTAAACAATTCGATGATGATTTCATCTACAATTTTGAAATACTCCGCATGCGCGCCACCACTTCCCCAAACATTCATTTCCCTGTCGACATGCAACTCTGTTTCGTGTTCGCCTACATTTCGTAAAATTGAAGCATTACCAAAAAGCAGTTCATCCATTTTACGGAGTGTCGGAATATAGGAAACTGTTACGCCATAAGCCGCGGCTCTTTTGGCATAAAACAAACCCGTTTCAGTAAATTGATAGTTATCGCCCTTTTTGGTAAACCAATTTAAATGCGTCAAGAAATCTAAAATGGCGGAGAAACACTCCGGCTTTTTGTGAAACTCTTCCGGACGAAATGAAGTTTCCATAAAGTATTTGTGAAACATGCCGGTCATTCCGAGCATTACAATCGTTGGTCCAACCAAATTCCCTTCAATGTGATACAAAACCTGCTCTTGAATTGAACGTTCATTTTCATCTTCTGAAAATTCTATACCAAAGTTAAGCTTGTATTTTTGGAACAAATCATTAAGCATCTCAAACGGCTCGACTTCAAATTTTCGCGGATGAAAGTGCTCCGAAAATTGTAAAAGTTCAAAAACACCTTTATAGTTAGGCACCAAAGAAAAAGCTAACTCGCTTTTATCATTTACACTAAAAGTAATTTCATTATTTTGATTGTCAACGATTTGAACCAACCAACCTTGAGAAGCCAGAACTCGAAGCGCTACATTTAAATAACCATCATTGGCGTTGAATTTGGCAACCAATTCTTCAAGCGTTACTTTCTGCTTTTGCAAAATATACTCCAACACACCTTTCTTATAAAGAGAATAAGCTACCGGAACAGTTGTAATACCATCTAAATGCCTGAATAAAATAGCTCGAAGTTCGCTTTTGCTTTTCATTTTTTTTACTTTGAATACAAACAAATATACTCAATCTCTTAACACCAAAAGTTAAATGTTTTATCTTAACTTTGTGTCTCTTAAAAATCGACCGATGAGAATTCTGAAATATATATTCCTACTAATATTATTGGCTTTTATAGGCGTTACCGTTTATATTGCGACTCAAAAAGGTGATTTTACCGTTTCTAAAAGCATGGTGATTCATAGTCCGAAAAGTATTGTTTTTGATTATGTGAATGACTATAAAAACTGGGAAACCTTTGGTTCGTGGATGACTAAAAACCACGGCATAACCTTTAATTATCCTGCTAAAACTATGGGCGCAGGTGCCAATTTCTCTTGGAAAAAAGACGGAGATGAAGGTTTTATCAAGACTTTTTACGCCAAAGAAAATGACAGTTTGGTTCAAAAAGGGAATTTCAACGGAACGACTGCGACTTTTCACCTGAAATTTAAAGATACGGTTGGCGGCACCAAAATTACCATTCACAGTAAAGGAAAAATGGATTTGTTTACCAAAATCAATACGTTTTTCGATGGTGGAATGGTCAATATTTTGACCGATGCCTTTGAAAAAAGTCTGAGAAATTTGGATAAAACTTTAGACTATGAAATGAAAACTTATTCCATTAAAGTTAATGGTGTTGTACAACGAAGTTCCGGATATTGTTTAAAACAAACTGTTAGTTGTAAAATTAAAAGCCTTTCTAAAAACATCAAAATTATCATGCCGAAAATGGTTCATTTCTTTAAAAAGAACCAATTACCAATGGCCGGAAAACCTTTTATCCAATATGAACGTTATGATGTGGCAAATGACATCGTGACTTTTTCAGTTTGTATTCCTACAACTAAGCAAATTTTTGTGGCTTCGGGAAGCGATGTAACTTCGGGTGAAATTGTTCCATTTACATGTTTGAAAACTACTTTGACCGGTGATTATTCGCATACTCAAGAAGCATGGGCTAAAGCCAAAAAACACATTGCAGATAATGGTTTCCAAGAAAACTTTGCCGGAAAATATACTGAGGTTTACATTAAAACTATAGACGACATCAAACAACCTTCAAAATGGGTGACTGAAATTCATATTCCGGTATTTCCAAAAACTCCGGTTACAGCTCCCACTTTTGTTTTGCCGGTAACTCCTGTAACAGAACCTACTGAAAATGATTCGCCTACACCAACAGAAACACCTTAATTTTTGGGTTGATTAAACCTTTTCGACTATCTTTATTCCAACCCTTAAATTGTCGTTTTGCAAGAAGAGAAGGATTTTATTCGGGAATTATTAGATCCAAAGACGCAAAATGTGGCGTTTCAAAAACTCTTGCGGGATTACCAAAGACCTTTGTACAGTCATATTCGCAACATTGTTTTGAACCACGATGATGCGGATGATGTATTGCAAAATACATTTGTGAAAGTCTTTCAGCATCTGAAAAATTTTAAAGGCGATAGTAAATTGTTCTCTTGGATGTACCGAATTGCTACCAACGAAGCGATTACTTTCATCAATCAAAAAGCCAAACGCAACGGAACAACCAGCGAAGCCATGCAAACCAGGATTGTAGAGAATTTAAAAGCCGATGACTATTTTGATGGTAATGAAATACAGTTAAAACTACAAAAAGCTATTGCGCTTTTACCAGAAAAGCAACAACTGGTTTTTAAAATGAAATATTTTGAAGAAATAAAATACGAGGAACTGTCGGAGATTTTAGGCACTTCGGTGGGCGCTTTAAAAGCTTCTTACCACCATGCTGTGAAAAAAATTGAAGATTTCATGAATACCAATTAAACTTTATTCTCTAAACTTTGTCAAAAGACTATGAAACCATTTAAACTTGATAACGAACCCAAAATCACCTCCGGATTTACTACGCCCGAAGGTTATTTTGATTCGTTTAACGCCAAAATGCTAAAGCAGCTTAAGAAAGAAGAACCAAAAGTAATTTCTATTGTAAGCAGAAGGAAATCTTGGTATATCGCAGCTGCTGCAGTTGTGGCTATGCTTTTATCTGTTCCGATTTACAACAACTTTAGTACAGCTTCAGATAATATTGATGCAGTTGTTTTAGAAGATTATCTTAAAAATCATGTTTTGATATCGAATGATGAAATTGCCTCTCTTTTAGACATGGAAGATTTAGAAAAAATAAGGTTGGATTTAAATCTTGAAGATCAAGCCGTAGAAGACATCTTATTAAATAATATCAATTTAGAACAATACATAATAGACTAAAAAAATATGAAAATCAATAGACTAATTATCGCAATCATTATGCTTTTTTCTATAAACTCCATTGCCCAAGGCGGTCGTTTATTAAAAGAGAAGAAAGAACAAATCAAGGCTATGAAAGTGGCTTACATTACCAATGAATTGTCATTGACACCAGATGAAGCGGCTAAGTTTTGGCCGTTGTATAATGCTTTTGAAGAAAAACAGCACGAAATCAGAAAGCAAAAGTTAAAAAGTTATATTGATAAAATTGACGATGAAGCATTCGACAATCTATCCGAAAAAGAAGCCTCAACCATCTTGACACAAATGGAAAGCAGTGAAGAAGAATTGTATCAAGCTAAGAAAAAGTTTGTGGCCAGTTTGAAGGGTGTGATTTCATCTGTAAAAATTCTAAAACTCAAAAAAGCAGAAGAAGGTTTTAATCGAAAGTTATTACAACAATACCGTGATAAAAGACAAAAAAAATAAAAATAAGAGAGTCAAATGACTCTCTTATTTTTTGAACTCTATTTTAACAATTTTGGTCTTTCCGGCAGCAATAGCGGTATCTTCATCTAAAAATCTTATAGTGTATAAGGTCAAGTCATCGGAGAATTGTTTCCAACTATGGCCACCATCAGCGGAATAATACAAACCACTTGGCCCTACTGAAACAATTCCTTTACCATTGGACTTTGGTACAAATTGCACACAAGAAGCATAACCAAAACCGATATTTTCTCCAATCAAATCCCATGTTTTTCCACCGTTAGCAGTGATGGCTTTGTTTTGAAAGTTTTGTGTTGGCTTTTCATAATTGCCACCTGTAATGAAGCCAATCTTATCATTATAGAAATCGGCTGTGAAGATTCCGGTCATCGTTTCGCCTTGTACGATTGGCGTTTCATATACTTTCCATGATTTTCCTTTATCAGAAGAATGAAAAACCCTTGACTTCCTTCCACCGGAAACAATCCAAGCATTGTTGCCTTTCAAAACAATATTGGTATTACTAGCGGCAAATGCGGCTTCACCATCAACCGTTTTAGGCAAACTTTCACAAGGTAATTTATGCCAAGAATTCCCACCATCTCGCGTAATAATGATAGAAAGACAATTATCTGTTGGATCTCCAATTGCGATACCTTCTTCATCATTCCAAAATTGCATGCTGTCATAAAATACTTTTTCATGATTTTCTTGGTAAACCAATTCGGTCTGCTTAAAATTTCTCGAATACCTGTAAAGCACAGCCGGATTTCCAATGGATAAAAAATAAACATATTTAGATGTCAAGGCTATACTTCTGAATTCAAAGTTATAGGGTAAAGTAGTTAACTGCTTTTCATACCTGGCTTTAGAAGAAACAAAACCAAGCTTTTTATCTGAACCACCATAATAAATCGTATCATTATCAAAAGCGATTGCTCTAATACTTATTTTTTCGCTATAAAGTGTCTTCATTTCGACAGAAGTAAATTCCTCATTCATTTTTAATTTAGAAGATTTACAAGCCGTTAACACTGTCATTAGTAATAAATTGCAGAAGAAAACATTGCTTTTCATTGGCCAGATTTTTTGCTAAAAATACGTTAAAAAAACCATTTCAAATAGATTAAAAAGATTTTGGCATTGTAATTGGACGTTGGCTATCAAAACTATTCCACATTAAACATTTAAGTCATGAAAACTAAAATTATAACATTGTCCGTTCTAACTTTGCTGAGCATAACTGAGGTTTTTGCCCAAGACAGAACAACTGTTTCAGCCTATAATTCTGAAATCAGTGATAACCTTGATTTAAGAGCGGTTGCATCTATTTTTGGTGATTCCAGAGATTTGGCCGACTTTGAACGAAGGTTGAATGATCCTAAAATTCAAATTTCTAATTTGGATTTAAACGAAGACAATCAAGTCGATTATTTGCGAGTAATTGAAACTGTTGAAGGCAATGAGCACTTAATTGTAATCCAATCCGTTTTAGGTCGGGATACATTTCAAGATGTAGCTACCGTTGAAGTACAACGTGACCGAGATAATCGAGTTCAAGTACAAGTAGTTGGTGACGTATACATGTATGGTCCAAATTACATCTACGAACCGGTTTATTCCTTTACACCTGTGATTTATGCTTCTTTTTGGGTAGGTAATTACAGACCTTATTATTCTTCTTGGTATTGGGGTTATTATCCAAGTTATTATTACGCTTGGACTCCTTTTCCAATCTTTAGATACAGAAATCATATTGGTATCCACATTAATTTGCACCACCACTATAACTATGTAAATAACAGAAGATGTCAATTGGCATACAACGGCTATTACAGAGGCGGAAGAAGAGGAAATGGTTATGAAGTGCGTTATCCAAATCGTTCATTCCAAGTTAGAAATACTGGTTATACAAACCGTCGTGAACTAGACCAAAATAGAAACATTAGAACTGTTGGTAATAGAGAATTGGTTGGTAATAACAGCCCGAGAAACAATGCCAGCGCAGGGATTTCTCCAAGAGGAAATGCCAATACTAGAAGTGAATCTCCAAGATCGACTATTTCCAATGGAAACACTAGAGGCAATGAGTCACCAAGAACGGTTGCTTCCAATGGCAACACCAGAAACAATCAATCGCCAAGAGCATTAACGTCTAATGGTAATACACAAAACTCAGAATCGCCAAGACCAGTTAGAACTCAAGATGCTTCACCAAGAAGTAATTCAAATCAAAGAAATGAATCTCCTAGAGCAGTGACTTCAAACGGGAACAACAGAAGTTACGAATCTCCCAGAAATAATGCACCGAGAGAAATGTCTAGTCAAAGAAGTAACTCTGGTAACCAAAGACAAATGTCAAGCCCAAGAGCAAACTCAGGCGGACAAAGAGAAATGTCAACCCAAAGAGGTAATTCCCAAAGAAGTGACTCTGGCTCAAAAGGAAACAGAAGAGGTTAAATTTTATATATAGTTTTGTTGTTGGAAAAAGACATCGCTCAGGCGGTGTCTTTTGTTTTTGAAAATAAATGACTAATACATAATCAGATATTTCAAAAAGATATAAATTTGCAGTCTTTAACTTTTTATTATGAGTTCTCATAGCCATCAGAATTTACACTCAAGACTCTCAGCAGCCGGTTTACTTTTAACATTAGGAATTATCTACGGAGACATTGGTACTTCACCATTGTATGTAATGAAATCGATAATCGATGAGAACAGAATAAGTTCTGATTTGGTACTCGGTGGATTGTCTTGTATTTTATGGACATTAACATTACAAACGACTTTAAAATATGTAATCATCACGCTAAATGCCGATAATCATGGTGAAGGTGGAATTTTTTCGCTTTATTCATTAGTGAAAAGAACCAAAATTCAATGGTTAATAGTTCCCGCCATCATTGGTGGAAGTTTACTTTTAGCAGAAGGAATTATCACACCGCCCATCTCGGTTTCCTCTGCAGTTGAAGGTTTACTCATCTTTAAACCGGATATTCCCACTATTCCAATTGTAATTGCGATTTTGTTTGTCTTGTTTACCATACAACAATTTGGCGCCAAAATAGTAACCAAGTTTTTCTCTCCGGTCATGTTGGTTTGGTTCTCGATGTTAGGGATTTTAGGTGTTTTACAAATCACCCAAAATGTAGAAGTTTTAAAAGCTATCAATCCATATTATGCCTACAAACTTCTAACTTCTGACGCATCAGGGCATGGTTTCTTTATTTTAGGGGCAGTTTTCCTTTGTACCACCGGAGCTGAATCGCTCTATTCTGACATGGGACATTGCGGAAGAAAAAACATTAGAGTGAGTTGGATTTTTGTAAAAACAACTTTGGTGTTAAACTATTTCGGTCAAGGTGCTTATTTATTAAAACACAACGGCAGCACTCTATCGCAATTGAATGACCACAATCCAAATCCGTTTTATCTAATTATGGCCGATTGGTTCCAACCCATCGGAATCGTAATTGCCACATTAGCAGCCATCATCGCGTCGCAAGCCTTAATCAGCGGATCGTTTACGTTAATCAACGAAGCGATGAGATTGAATTTCTGGCCCAAAGTAAAAATCAATTACCCAACCGATGTTAAAGGACAATTATACATTCCATCGATTAACTGGCTGTTGTTCATTGGTTGTGTCGGTATTATTTTATATTTCAAAGAATCAAAATACATGGAACACGCCTATGGTCTTTCCATTATTTTAGGAATGATGATGACCACAACGTTGTTGAACTTTTACTTAATAATGAAAAGGGTAAAATGGTATTTCATAGCACCTATTATTTCAATCTACGTCACTATCGAAGTAAGTTTTTTGATTGCCAATGTAACTAAGTTTATGGAAGGCGGTTATGTGACTTTAGCCATCGCCATCTTCTTAATTGGGGTAATGTCAACTTGGTTCTTAGCCAAGAAAATCAGCAAAAGCTATACTAAAATTGTCAAAATCAACGACTATAAAAAAGTATTGGCTGAGTTGAGTGTCGACTTGTCTATTCCGAAATATGCTACGCATTTGGTGTACATGACCAACTCCAACCGCAGCGACGAAATAGAAGAAAAGGTAATGTATTCTATTCTTCAAAAACGTCCGAAACGTGCCGATTTGTATTGGTTTATCCACGTAAACATCCTAAGCGAACCTTATAAAAAAGAATACCGCGTAACCGAAATCATTAAAGACGACATTTACCGTATCGATTTCTATCTTGGCTTTAGAGAACCTACCAAAATCAACCTAATGTTCAAACAAGTGATCAAAGACATGGTGGAACGCGGCGAAGTTGACATTACCAGCCGATATGAATCTTTGAGCAAAAACCACATCATCGGTGACTTCAAGTTTGTACTTTCTGAAAAATTCCTTTCTAACGATAGTGACTTGACTTTCTTTGAGAAAATTGTTATGAACACCTATTTTCTTATGAAAAAAATGAGTTTGTCTGAAGAAAAAGGATTTGGTCTTGACAGTAGTTCTGTGAAAATTGAACAATTCCCATTGGTGATTCACGCTCCAGAGAAAATCGAAATGCGAAGAATTGTTGGTGACAGAACTATTTTATAATTTTTCCTTCTAAAGCCGTTTTGCCTTCTTCTACAATAGTGTAGATGTAAATGCCTTTGGCCAAAACTGAAGTTTCAATTGTGGTTGTGGTTGTGAATGATTTTTCCAAAACAAGCTTGGCTTGACTATCATACAACTGGATTTGATATTGCTTGCCTTCAGCCCCATTAATTTCAAGAAAATCATTAATAGGATTTGGATATACTTTTATTCTATTATTTAAACCGGAAGTATCAATCCCTAAATCAACACATTGGATGCAATTCTTTTGGTAAGTAATCGCCGTATCCACCAAAATTTGACTGTCAAATAAAGTCCCTTGACTGCAATTGCCTTTTAGTTGATAATGCAACCAAGGCAACAAATAAGTATTGATAATATTGTGCTGAATCGCTCTGCTAATGGTAGGTTGTGGTGAACAAGAACCTTCACCAACATTACAAAAAAAGTTACTATTGGCCATTTGGCAATGACTTCCGCCAATGATATTAATTAGCGTTTTACAAGTCCCTGACAAGCTATTGTACATTGGAATTTGATGTACATTCGGCGGCGTAACACAATCATTTATTCCCGAAAAAATCAGCGCAGGAATGGTTACTGAAGCAGCAGCACTCACAGCAGAAGGATTGGTTTCTGCCGGAGCAAAATTGACTATGGTTTTAATACTACTATTCAGTTGCGCCGCTAAAAAAGAAGCTCCTCCGCCCATACTGTGTCCCATAACCGAATTCATTATACTAATTCTATTGTAAAAAATAGACGTATTATCATTGTTCAAAAGGTTCATTTGGTCGATTACAAAAGCCAAATCTTTCCCAAAGTCTAAATGCGAGGGCGAAAACGATCCTTCGGTTTTAGGAAAAACCATGATATAACCATTAGGAACCAAACTAGTCCAAAAATTTTGATAAGCATCCCAAGTCATTACAAAACCATGTCCGAAACTCAAAACAGGGAAATCTCCGGCAGTAGCTGTCATGGCAACGTTATCACCACTAATATCGGAAGGATAATAAATTTCTGTGGCTATCACTCGATTTCCTCTGGCAGGATCGGTAAAATTGATAGTGGCGTGACCAATTTGAAAAGGTTGGGCCAATGCAACACCGGAGAAGGTTAAAAGAAAAAAAACAAAAAAGTGCAACTTAATATCTTTCATTTCAAGGAGTTTTATCAAATCAAATATAGGCAATTCTGATGCTAAACTGTTTTTAGCTTGTTAATTTTCAGCTTAGATAACAAAAAAGGAATATCTTTGCACGCTTATTTTTTTACAACATGCGATTACATCGAAATCTAGTTTACACCACCATTGATTCCCTAAACGCCATTTTTAACGAAGGTGAATATGCCGATAAAGTGGTAGCTCGTGCCTTAAAAAAAGACAAACGTTGGGGAAGTTCCGACCGAAAATTTGTGGCCGAAACCATCTACGAAATCGTACGTTGGAAAAGACTATATATGGAAATTGCCGATGTAAAAGAACCTTTTGATCGTGACCAATTATGGCGAATGTTTGCCGTTTGGGCAGTCTTACGCGGTTACCCAATTCCCGATTGGAGACAATTAGAAGGCACACCGGAACGCAAAATCAAAGGGCGTTTTGACGAATTATCCAAAATCAGAAAAATGCGCGAATCTATTCCGGATTGGATGGATGAATTGGGCGTGAAAGAATTAGGTGAAGACATTTGGACCAAAGAAATTGCAGCCCAAAACAAACAAGCCCAAGTGATACTTCGTGTTAATACGCTAAAAACGACCAAAGAAAAACTACGCGCCATTTTAATGGATTTAAACATCGAAACGGAATTTTTAAAAGACCAACCCGATGCACTGGTTTTAAAAGAAAGAGCTAATGTGTTTTTAACCGATGCTTTTAAAGAAGGCTTCTTCGAAGTACAAGACGCTTCCTCACAATTAGTAGCGGCTTTCCTTGACGTACAACCTGGTATGCGAGTAGTTGACACTTGCGCTGGCGCCGGCGGAAAAACTTTACACATGGCTTCCTTAATGCAAAACAAAGGGCAATTAATCGCCATGGATTTGTATGAAAGCAAACTCAAACAACTAAAATTAAGAGCCAAAAGAAACGGCGCTTTCAATATAGAATACCGAATTATCGACTCCACCAAAGTCATCAAAAAACTTCACGAAAAAGCCGACAGGGTTTTGATTGACGCACCTTGCAGCGGATTAGGTGTTTTAAAAAGAAATCCTGATGCCAAATGGAAGCTCCAACCTGAATTCATTGACAACATCAGAAAAGTACAAGCTGAAGTTTTAGAAAATTACTCCAAGATTGTAAAACCGGGAGGCAAACTAGTTTATGCCACTTGCTCAGTCTTACCCTCTGAAAATCAGGAACAAGTTAAGCATTTCTTAACTACAGAAATCGGTAAATCATTTACCTTTGTAAAAGAGGTTAAGATTTTGGCACAAGACACCGGATTTGACGGTTTTTACATGGCCTTATTAGAACGAAAAGAAATATAAAAAAACACATGAAAAGAATTTTTACCCTTTTATTTTTAAGTTTAACGCTAGTTAGTTTAGCCCAACAAACCCAATCGGTTAATGCCATTCCTCCGGGATATTACAATACCGCTACGGGAACAGGTTATGTGCTAAAAACACAACTTCACAATATCATCAAAAATCATTTTGATCAAGGTTATACTCCCGGATTATACATAACATACCAAACTTCAGATGTCAGACCAAACGGTAAAGTTTGGGATATGTATTCTGATTGTGAATTTACCTTTGGAACAGTTGCCAATGGTGGTAATCAAGACAATGGTACCAATCCGGGTGGAGAATGTGTTTTATTCAATAGAGAGCATACCGTTCCTCAGAGTTATTTCGGGAATAGTGTTTCACCTATGTTTTCTGATGCACATTTTGTTATTCCTTCCGACAAAGTAGTTAATGCTACTCGTGATGATTTCCCTTATGGTAGAGTTCAAAATGCTACTTGGACTTCAACCAATGGTTCTAAACTTGGGAACAATATGAATTCAGGTTATTCTGCAGGATATTCACTAACCGTTTTCGAACCGGTTGATCAATACAAAGGCGATATTGCTCGTCTGCTTCTTTATTTTGCAACGCGTTATGAAGACCAACTCACAACATTCTACACAACCTCAAGTTCTACTTCTAAAGTGATGTTTGACGGTACTAGTGGTCATAGTTTCTCAAATACCTTCTTGAATATTTTATTAACATGGAATCAACAAGATCCTGTTAGTGCTAAAGAAATCGATCGAAATAATGCTATTTACGCGCGTCAAAACAATAGAAATCCATTTATTGACAATAACAATTATGTAACTCAAATTTGGGGATTACCATTGGCAACTTCTGCTTTTGAAAGTTTAAATGCCGTGTCTGTTTATCCTAATCCATCAAATAACGGCAACGTGAATATTTCAACTGAAATCTCACTTGACAACATCGAAATCATCACCATTAACGGTCAGGTTTTACAACAAATTAAAAGACCAACCTTGGAAAACAACACTTATACCTTAAACAATTTGCCAAAAGGATTTTACTTTATAAAACTGTCCAGCAATAATGATTCGGTAACCAAAAAAGTCTTGGTAAACTAATTTCAAAACAATTTATAACGAGAAACGCTGTTGAAATCCAACAGCGTTTTTTTTGTTTTTGGCTTTGCCTAATAAAATTAATCTATTTAATAACATGCAGAAAACGCCGATTTTCTTTGAACTTTAACGCATCTTTACTATCTTTCGCCCTCATAATGTGTAACCCTTAAACATTTATACAAATGTTAGAAGAAAAGAATGATAACCTGCTGGATGCAGATGGAAATGTAGTAAACGAATCATTGGAAACGACGACTACTGAAAACCAAGAAACTACAACTGAAGTTGGAAGTGATGCTGTTGAAGCAGCAGCAACCGAAGAAATCCAAACTGAAGAAGCGGAAGTTGAAGCGGAGCAAACTGTTGAAGCCGTTAAGGATGTTGTTGAAGAAGTGGCCGAAGAACCAGCGGTTGAAGTAGCAGTTTTAACCGAAACACTTACAGAAGACGAAATTGAAGTAGCCGCTGAAAAAGAAGCTTTGGTGGAAGAAGCTGTGCAAGAAGCTGACGAAACAGTAATTGAATTGACTGCCGATGAAGTAGCCGATGACACGCCTGTTGCAGAACCGACAAGTGATTCAGTGATGGATGCTATTCAAGAAGTCAATGCTGAAGAAGGTGAAGACGAATCGTTAAAAGACCGTCATGAAATTCCTATGCTGGATTACGAAACTTTATCCATGGAGCAATTGGTGGATGCGTTAGGTGATTTAGTTGTAGTCGAAAAAGTGATGTCGGTGAAAGACCATGTAGAAGAATTGAAAAAGTCTTTCTTGTCGAAATACCACCATTTTATTGAAGAAAAAAAAGACGAATTCCACGCTGAAAATCCGGATACTACCGAAGATTTCCATTATCATTTTCCACTTAAAATAAAGTTTGACCAATTGTACTCGCAATACCGAGACAAGAAAAACATACATTTTAAAAGTTTACAAAACAACCTTCAAGCCAATTTAGAAAACAGAATGGCGATTGTTGAGGAACTTAAAAACCTAATCCACAGTCAGGAAAGTATTCCGGTAACGTTGAAGAAATTCAATGACATCCGCGATCGTTGGAAAGTAGCCGGACCAATTCCGAAAGACAAATACAACCACGTTTGGAACAATTACCACTTTCATTTAGAGAATTTCTATGATATTCTACACTTAGACCGTGAAGCGCGTGATTTAGATTTCAAACACAACTTAGAACAAAAACAAAAAATCATAGCGCGTGTAGAAGAATTGGTTCACGAAGAAGACATCAACAAAGCTTTCCGTGAATTGCAAGACTTACACCGCATTTGGAAAGAAGATATTGGTCCGGTTTCTCGTGACCAACGTGAGGAAATTTGGAACCGTTTTAGCGAATTGACCAAACAAATGCACGACAAACGCGAAAGTTTATACGAACAATTGCGCGAAGTAGAAACGGCCAATTTAGAAAAGAAAAAAGACATCATCGCACAGATTGAAGTCTTAGCGCAAGAAAAAGTAAACTCTCACGCTGCTTGGTTAGGCCAAATAGAAAAAGTAGAAGCCTTGAGAAATCAATTCTTTGCTGCCGGAAAAGTAGCTTCGGAAGTGAATGAAGAAACTTGGACTGCCTTTAAAAATGCCGTAAGAAGTTTTAATGTATTGAAAAACTCTTTCTACAAAGACATCAAAAAAGACCAAAACGATAACCTTTCTAAGAAACAAGCGTTGGTGGCTAAAGCCAATGAGTTAAAAGAAAGCACCGATTTTGCTGCCACTACTCCGTTAATGAAACAAATTCAGGAAGAGTGGAAAACCATTGGTCATGTGCCGAGAAAATTCTCCGACAAACTTTGGGCCGAATTCAGAGCGGCATGTAACGAGTATTTCGAGAAGTTGAAAGAACAAAAATCTGAGGTAAATGAAGAAGAAGTAGCTGCTTTTGAAAATAAGAAAGCCTACCTGGAAACCTTGAGAGCTTTTGAATTGGTAGGTGATCACAAAACCGACTTAGATGCCATCAAAGCCCACATCGAAACTTGGAAAAGCTATGGCAAAGTGCCTTTTGCCCGTCGTCATATTGAAGGGAAATTCAATAAGATACTAGATGCCTTATTCGAAAAGTTAAGCTTGAGCAAAAAGGACAACGAAATGGCGCGTTATGCCAATAAGTTAGACCATTTGGCTAATTCTGACTCTCGTAAGTTAGACAACGAAAAAGTTTTCATCATGCGTAAGATTGACGAAGTACAAGGAGAGATTTTCCAATTGGAAAACAACATCCAGTTCTTTGCCAATGCGAAAGCGGATAACCCGATGGTGAAAGAAGTGAAGAAAAACATCGACTTCAAAAAAGAAGAGTTAGCCACCTTGAAAGACAAGCTGAAACAACTCAGAAATTTGAAAACAGAAGAATAACAAAAAAGTCCCGATTGAATCGGGACTTTTTTTATTGTTGTATTTTAGAAGCTAAGAGGTAAATCACCGCCATTCTTATCGCTACACCGTTCTCGACTTGGTCTAGGATAACCGACTGCTGTGAATCGGCAACATCCGAAGTGATTTCTACACCGCGATTAATTGGTCCGGGATGCATGATGATGATTTCTTTATTGAGCGAATCCAGTAAGGCTTTATCCACCCCGTATTGCTGGGCGTATTCTCTGGTTGACGGGAAATAATTCACATCCATTCTTTCATTCTGTACGCGAAGCATATTGGCTACATCGCACCATTCTAGTGCTTTACGCAGATTAGGTTCAACCGTTACACCCAAACTTTCAATGTATTTCGGGATTAATGTTTTTGGGCCGCAGACTTTGACTTCGGCACCTTGCATTTGCAAAGCGTAGATGTTTGACAAAGCTACTCGTGAGTGCAAAATATCGCCTACAATTACAACCTTCTTCCCGCCTACTTCGCCCAATCTTTCTCTGATAGAATAACTATCTAACAACCCTTGTGTTGGGTGTTCGTGCGCACCGTCACCGGCGTTGATGATGCTGGCTTTTACATTTTGTGACAAGAAGTAAGCCGCACCCGGATTGGCATGACGCATCACGACCATATCGACTTTCATCGACAAGATATTGTTAACGGTATCAATCAGCGTTTCGCCTTTTTTAACCGAAGATTGCGCTGCCGAAAAACTAATGACATCCGCAGACAGTCTTTTTTGGGCCAATTCAAAAGAGAGTTTGGTACGCGTACTGTTCTCAAAAAAGATATTGGCAATGGTAATGTCGCGCAAGGAAGGCACTTTCTTAATCGGGCGGTTAATCACTTCTTTGAAATGATCGGCCGTCTCAAAAATCAAGTCGATGTCTTGCTTTTGCAGGTATTTAATCCCTAGTAAATGATTGACTGACAGTTCGGACATTGTTGTTGTATGTTGTAAGTTGTATGTTCCTTTTTAACTTCGTACTTCGTCTTTTGTACTTCGCACTTTATACTAAATATACCGCGTCTTCTCCATCCTTCTCCCTCCAAGACACGATTACTTTTTCATCATTGATGGCATCTACCTGACGACCGCGGTAATCGGGTTGTATGGGTAAATGGCGGCTGAATCTTCTATCGATGAGCACCAAAAGTTCTACTTCTGAGGGTCTGCCGAAGGATTGCACAGCGGTTAAGGCGGCGTTGATACTTCTTCCGGTGAATAGCACGTCGTCTATAAAAACCACTTTTTTATCTTCTACCAAAAAATCGATTTGCGTCCTGTTGGCTTCCAATTGCTTTTCACCCCGACGGAAATCATCACGGAAGAAAGTAATATCGAGAAAGCCTAACTTAACGTCTTTGATTTGGTAATCGTTTTCCAATAAAGCCTTTACACGGTTGGCCAAATAAGTGCCTCGTGGTTGTATGCCTATTAAAACGGTGTTGGAAAAATCGAGGTGGTTTTCGATTAACTGACAAGCCAAACGATGGAGTATGATATTGACTTCTTTGGAAGTGAGCAATACTTTTTGACTCATGGTAGTGTTGTTTGGGTGGTAAAAGTAGCGTTTTTTTTTAAGCAAGGCAAATTAGTTTGGAGTTGGGAGTTATGAGTTGGGAGTTATGAGTTATGAGTTGGGAGTTGGGAGTCGCAGTCTCAGTTGGTTTAGTTGATAAGAGAAAGTCTTTGCGCTCATTGCGCCTTCTTTGTGTGCTTTGCGGTTAAGTTTTAGTTCGCAGTCGCAGTCGCAGTTGGCTTGGTTGATAACCGAGATGCTTTGCCGTTAAATAAGTTACACAGAGATTCACAGAGATTGTTGAGATTCACAGAGATTTTCTGACAACAGACAACGGCAACAGAAACTTTGCGTTCTTTGCGCCTTCTTTGCGTTCTTTGCGGTTAAGTTTAGTTCGCAGTCGCTGTAGCAGTTGGCTTGGTTGATAACCGAGAGGCTTTGCCGTTAAATAAGTTACACAGAGATTCACAGAGATTGTTGAGCTTCACAGAGATTTTCTGACAACAGACAACGGCAACAGAAACTTTGCGTTCTTTGCGCCTTCTTTGTGTGCTTTGCGGTTAAGTTTTAGTTCGCCGTTTCTGATGACTTACCCTTATCCCCCGAATAAAAACCATAAGTAAGAATAATTTTTAAAAAATAATTTTTAGATAACCATAATTCTGATATTTTTGGAAAATCTAAAACGCTATTTATGCCGACTGTTAAAATCTCTCCTAAGTTTAAGTCACAAGCTTACAAAGCCATCTTTTCGATTGTTTTATTTATCATCGTTTATCTCCTATTGTTTTTACTGGCGGTTGGCATCTTTGTAGGTTGCGGTTATGCTGCTATTGCTTTGATTGCAGCCAAGCCTTCATTCATCACTTTGATGTTGGGCCTTGGTATCATTGGTGCAGGCTTTTTTATCTTGTATTTTATGGTGAAGTTTTTATTTGCTAAAAATACCAGTGATTATTCTTATCTGACCGAGATTAACCTTACTGAAGAACCCGAATTGTATAAAATGATACAAGAATTGGTAGAGGAAATCGGCACTGATTTTCCTAACAAAATTTATATTTCACCCCAAGTGAATGCTTCGGTTTTCTATGACTCGGGGTTTTGGAGCATGTTCTTTCCGGTGAAAAAGAATCTTCACATCGGAATGGGGTTGGTTAACGCCACTACGGTTACGGAACTAAAAGGAATCTTGGCTCATGAGTTTGGGCATTTCTCTCAAAAGTCGATGAAAGTCGGGAGTTATGTTTACAATGTTAACAGAGTCATTTATAACCTTTTGTATGAGAATGAGGATTATGGCAATGCGGTTTCTTCCTGGGCTAGCAAGAGTGGTTTTTTTGCCTTTTTAATTCACATCGCTTTTGCGTTTAATAAGATGATCCAATACATTCTTCAATTTATGTATAAGATTGTGAATGTGAATTATATGGGATTGTCGAGAGAAATGGAGTTTCATGCCGATGAAATTGCGGCCAATACTGTAGGTTCTCAACCCATGATTAACTCGATGTTGCGCATGGATTTGGCCTCGAACTCTTTTGACAATGTGCTTAATTATTACAATCAAAAAATAGAGCAATCGGTTACTACCACTAACATTTTTCCCCAACATACTTTGGCCATGAATTTTATGGCAAACTGCAGCAAGATAGCCATAGCGCATAATTTACCCCAAGTAGAAAGCGATTTCTATGAGCGTTTTAATAAGTCGAAACTGGTGATTAAAAACCAATGGGAATCACATCCGGCGACAGAAGAAAGAATTGCGGCTTTTAAAAATTTGAATCTTTCTTTGCAACCCATAGACAATCGACCTGCCAATGTGTTGTTTAGCAATGTAAGTCTTGCCCAAGAAAAAGTAACTAAAAAGATGTTTGAACCCGTTGTATATCCGGAAGCACCGGTTGAGGAAGACCTTATTCATTTTGAAACTGCCATCAAAAAAGACTATGAAGACAACAAATATCCCGACTTGTACAATGGCTATTATGACCATCACACTATAAGCATTTTGGCATTAGACAGCCTATTAGACAATACGGAGACCGATTTGACTTTTGATGATTTGTATAGCCATACTATAGTAGAATTGGCTTATAGTAAACAAGGGTTGAGTAACGATTTAGAAACCTTAAAACAAATTGCCCGCAAAGAGGTTGACATCAAGACTTTTGATTATGACGGCAATAAATACAAGGCTTCGGAGGCGCAATTGTTGGTTGACAATTTAGAAAGAGACCTCACTGACAGCAAGGAAAAACTAAAAGCCAATGATGTTGCAATATTTAAGTTTTTTTACACCAAAGCGTTGCCGAAAGTAGCGCATCACCAATTGGTTAATTATTATAAAAACTTCTATCAAGTAGAAGCCCGTCATGAGCAAAAGGTTCAGTATTATATTGACATGTTTGAGAAATTCAACTTTAGCTATGAGCAACACCAGATAGAAGAAATTAGGAACCGAATGAGCAATTACTATGCATTGGAGTCAAGATTTAAAGCCGAATTGAAAAAAACCATAGAAGATGAGCTATACCAAACAGCAATTACCCCTGAATTTAAAACCCTATTTGAGGACTATTTGAGTAAAGATTTGGTTTATTTTGATGGAAACCAATATGATACTGAAGCTATACTGGCCAAGAATAACATACTCTACACCTATTTCTCGATGATACAAAGGGGCTATTTCCTAAACCATAAGGCTATCTTGGATTTTCAAATTTCGTTGTTGTAGTTTTTGCTTTTACTCCCGAAGCTTTGGGAGTTATTGATGGCTTTTCGGAAGTTGTTGATTGCTTTTCGGAAGTTGTTGATTGCATTTCGGAAGTTGTTGATGGCTTTTCGGAGGTTGATGATGGCTTTTCGGAAGTTGATGATGGCTTTTCGGAAGTTGTTGATTGCTTTTCGGAAGTTGTTGATTGCTTTTCGGAGGTTGATGATGGCTTTTCGGAAGTTGTTGATGGCTTTTCGGAGGTTGATGATGGCTTTTCGGAAGTTGTTGATTGCTTTTCGGAAGTTGTTGATGGCTTTTCGGAGGTTGATGATGGCTTTTCGGAAGTTGCAGGTGTTCATTCAGACTCGGCAGGTGTCTATTCGGATGTTGCAGGTGTTCATTCAGAAGTGGCAGGTGTCTATTCGGATGTTGCAGGTGTTCATTCGGAAGTTACAGGTGTTCATTTAGACTCGGCAGGTGTCTATTCGGAAGTTGCAGGTGTTCATTCAGACTCGGCAGGTGTCTATTCGGATGTTGCAGGTGTTCATTCGGAGTTGGTAGGTGTCTATTCGAAGGTTGCAGGTGTTTCTTTGTGATTTGAAGGTTATTGAACACTACCTTATTGATGGTTTCCGCTACTTGAATGCTGTATTCCGCGCCTTACTAAATGTTTCCGCTACTCCTTTGATAGCTTCCGCTACTTTTTTACCACTTTCCGCCACCTTCCTGACTCTTTCCGTAATCTTATTGCTTCTTTCCGCCACCTTACTGACACTTTCCGCGACCTTCTTGGCTCTTTCTGCCGGCGGAATACTTTATTAACACAGCGGAACGCCTTGTTAAGCAACACCTCACAGGTTTTAGAAACCTATTAGGTGTAAACCAACTCCCGACCAAAAACACAAAAACCCGATAAGCGGATTTATTTTATAAGAAATGAAAGGGATTGGTGGGGATTATTTATATTTGGGAATGGGTTAGTTTTATCAAACCAACTTACTAGCTAGCAAACAATTTTAAAAACGAAACGTGGATTTTCAACTTTATTGAAAAAGTTTATCAATCAGTTTTAAATATTACTAATTAACCAATAAATAATAATCATGAGTTTAGACAATTTAATTAAATCATCTTACGGAATTGAAGATTGCTTATTTGCACTTCACGAATTTGATAGAGAAAGAGCATTGAAATCTTTGATAGCAGCTGAAGAAGAAGGTATAGGTTTCGCAGAATTTATTCAAAAACATAAAGATTATCTACAAAGTAAAAATTGTTCAACTGAACATATTGAAAAGCAGATAAAAAGAGTAAAAAAAATTGAATCATATTTCCGCCTAGATTAAACGTTTGATAACAAAGGTTTATAAGAATTGCATGCGTAGGTTTATTTCAGAATTTTCTCTGAAATTTCGTAATTGGAATCATCAGTAATTAATAGTCGTAACTGTTGCAATAAGCGGCACGTTATGTGATACTTTTTAACTCTCTTATATTAAAACATATGGCT
This sequence comes from Flavobacterium sp., assembly GCF_046293665.1. Lineage (GTDB taxonomy): Bacteria > Bacteroidota > Bacteroidia > Flavobacteriales > Flavobacteriaceae > Flavobacterium. Next base: position 194,410 of record NZ_JBKBOL010000003.1, on the reverse strand, counting down.
GAATCGAAAAAGACAAATTGGAAAACAACAGATAAAAGATTCGTCGCATTCTTAGATATTCTCGGCTTCAAAGATAGCGTAATGAGAAACACTCACGATGATATATATTCAAAGTTGACTTCAATTAATAAAGTAAAAAAAACCATTGAAAATAGTAATAATAATGAGAGTTTCGTTGAATATTATTTTGATTCTGAAGTTTACATTGTCAATTTCTCAGATTCAATCGTAATATTTTCAAAAAATGATGATGTTTATAATTTTGAGTATTTTCTGGTGGCAGTTCGTTATCTGTTTGGAAAATGTATTGATAACGGTATTCCAGTAAAAGGTGGCGTTGCTTACGGAGAAGTCAGTGTTAATAAATCTGAGCAAATATACTTTGGGCAACCTATAATTGATGCATATTTGTTAGAGGAAGACTTGAATCACTTTGGCATAGTTCTTCATAACTCTGTAGATAAATATATTTTAGATAACAGTGAAAGTTTAAAAGATTTAAAATATTATGAAAAATCACTTTTTAGTTATAAAGTTCCACTAAAATATGGAAAAATACATCACTCTAATATCAACTGGTTCAAGATGCTTATTGAGTCAAAGGAATCAGACGATTTTGATTTAAAGAAAAAAGAAGTGCTTAGTAAACTAAATCAATTTTATGTAACTTGTTCAGGCAGTCCAAGAAAGTATGTGGATAATTCTATTGATTTATTTGAAGAGTTACTTAGTAAGAATATTATAAACCTCGATAAAAAAGCGTCTCATAACAACGGTTTTACTATATAGCTGGTTTTTCTTGAGTTGCACTTCTTTCTTCACGAAAAAGTTTATCTTAATAGAAATTAATCAGTTCGCTGGCTCTATTGCTATTTCAAATTCTTGCCATTACAAGAATTTTTAACTTAATAAACTATTTAACATGTGCGAAATTATAATTAATATAATAGGTACGATATTAGGAGGGCTACTCTTGACACTTATCCTTTTCCTTCTAAACGAGTATGTTTTTCCTAAAATTAATTTGACAGGTGAATGGAAAACGATAATCACAATAGAGGAAACTACATATAATCCGTTTAAAGATTTGAAAGTAGAATATGAAATACATTTAATACAAAAAGGATATGAATTATCAGGTTCTGGAGAAAAAATAAAAGATATAAAACCTGATGGAAGTGAAACGGTTTTTATCAGGGAAAAAAGAGTTCTTATTGATATTGAAGGTTACTCTGAAAGAAAGTTTTTTGGAAAATCAAAAGTTTATTTAAATATTAATGAGGAAGGAAGAAAAAGAGAAACTAGAGCTACCTACATACTAGAATTTAATCATAACAATAATCTTAGTGGTGTTTTTAAATCAACTGCTGGTGATGCAAGCGGTAAAATTACTATGGTAAAAACATGGTTAAAACAATAAATAAAATTAGCGGGAAATTAATCTTAATAATTGCTCTAATTAGAATAAAATATTCTGCTTCATTTAGAAACAAATATTTAAAAAGTAAAAAGAATATAGAGCAATCTCAGAGGAAAAATTTCGCTCTTCCGATTAATTTCACCACATCAATAATTTCAATAGAAGACAAAAGATATTTTACTCATAAGGGTATAGACACACATTCTATTTTCCGCGCAATACTAAAAAATATTACATCAACCAGGATTGAAGGCGCAAGTACGATAAATCAGCAGTTAATTCGGAATATCACAAATGATAGAGAATTAAATCTTAAAAGGAAATTTAATGAAGTTTTATTAGCCGTTTTAATTGACTACGAATTCACAAAAGATGAAATTCTAAATGCTTATGTGAATTTATATGAATTTAATACTTGTAAAGGAATCTCAGACTTTTGTAAAACTGAAAAATACGACTTAAGTAAATTATCTCATTTTGAGTGCTATGAGTTAGCAGCTAGATTTAAATATCCAAGTATCAATCGAGCAAATTATATAAGATATTTAAAGAGAGTACGTACAATAGAAATAAAACAAATGTAAACTGAGGTTACTATTAACTCCAAAACCATAAAAAAAACCGCCCAACGGCGGTTTTTCAATTCTATATTATGAGTACATCTTCTTTCTCAACTCCTTCACCTTCTCATCATCCAAGTACTCATCAAAAGTCATATACCTATCAATAACCCCATTTGGTGTAATTTCTAAAACTCTGTTCGCTACGGTTTGCGCAAACTCGTGGTCATGAGTGGTGAATAGTACTGAGCCTTTAAAGTTTTTCAATGAGTTGTTAAATGCCGTGATTGATTCCAAATCTAAGTGATTGGTTGGTTCGTCTAACATCAACACATTGGCACGAATCATCATCATGCGAGATAGCATACAACGTACTTTTTCGCCTCCAGATAATACCGTACATTTTTTTAAGGCTTCTTCTCCGGAGAAAATCATTTTTCCTAAGAACCCACGAACGTATACTTCATCTCTTTCTTCTTCGGTTTTTACGAACTGGCGCAACCAATCTACCAAGTTCAAACTGCCGTCGGTAAAGAAGGCACTGTTGTCATTTGGTAAATACGATTGGGTAGTCGTAATTCCCCAGTCAAAGGTTCCGGCATCGGCTTTTTGGTTGCCGTTTAAGATTTCGTAGAAAGCGGTGGTAGCACGCGAATCTTTGGAGAACACGACTACTTTATCGCCTTTCGCCATGTTCAAATCGACGTTCTTAAACAATACTTCGCCATCTACAGAAGCGGCTAGGTTTTGCACGTGAAGGATTTGGTCTCCGGCTTCTCTTTCTACATCAAAAATAATGGCAGGATATCTTCTACTTGACGGTCTGATTTCGTCAAGGTTTAATTTTTCAATCATCTTTTTACGGGAAGTCGCTTGCTTAGACTTCGCCACATTCGCACTAAAACGACGGATGAATTCTTCTAACTCGGCTTTCTTTTCTTCGGCTTTCTTGTTTTGTTGCGCTTTTTGACGTGCCGCTAACTGACTTGATTCATACCAAAAAGTATAGTTCCCCGAGTAGTGGTTGATTTTACTAAAATCGATATCCGAAATGTGCGTACAAACTGAATCCAAGAAGTGACGGTCGTGCGATACTACAATTACCGTGTTTTCATAATTGGCCAAGAAGTTTTCTAACCAGGAAATGGTTTCAAAATCCAAGTCGTTCGTAGGCTCATCCATTACCAACACATCCGGGTTGCCAAATAAAGCTTGCGCTAATAAGACACGCACTTTCATCTTCCCTTCCATCTCGCTCATCAACGTATAATGCATATCGGCACCAATGCCTAAGTTGGATAACATCGCTCCGGCATCGGATTCGGCGTTCCAACCGTTCATTTCTTCAAACTGCACTTGCAACTCGCCTATTCTGTCGGCATTTTTATCATCATAATCGGCATACAAAGCATCCATTTCCGATTTTACGGCAAACAATACTTTGTTTCCCATCATAACGGTTTCTAACACGGTATGCTCATCGAACATATTGTGGTTTTGGTTCAACACCGACATCCGTTTGCCCGGTTCCAAGAAAACTCTTCCTGAGGTTGGGTCAATATCGCCGGCTAAAATTTTAAGGAAAGTAGATTTTCCGGCACCATTGGCGCCAATTACACCGTAGCAATTGCCTTGGGTGAAGGTAGTATTTACTTCGTCGAATAAAATTCTTTTACCAAATTGTACCGATAAATTAGAAACTGTAAGCATGTATTGTATTTATTAAATTTGGTGCAAAAGTAGTTAAAAGTGTTCATTTCCCAATCAAGTTGGGAATGACAATTTTAGTGTTCCGTTTATTTATTATATTAGACACCTATTAAACCGCTATTCATGACCTTTCCTTTTCAATTCAATCTTTTTGGCGATGCGGTAAATCTTCATATTATATTTGAGACGTTGGCTTTTTTTATTGGCGTTCGTTTATATTACCATTTAAAGAAAGGAATTGCCGACCCGATATCAGATATCAATCGCCTTTGGATTATGCTGGGCGCAATGATAGGCGCATTGATAGGTTCGAGAGTAATTGCGATGCTCGAAACACCTTCGGAAATATGGCAGCAAACATGGCTGACCTTTTACCAAAACAAAACAGTTGCCGGTGGTTTTCTCGGCGGATTGTTTGGTGTGGAAGCGATGAAGAAAATCATTGGTGTCAAAACCGCTTCGGGCGATATTTACGTGATTCCGATTATTGTAGCGGTTTTTATTGGTCGCATTGGATGCTTTTCGATGGGTGTTACTGAGGCTACTTATGGTGTGGAAACCCATTTTATTTTCGGAATGGATTTAGGCGATGGGAAACTCCGACATCCGGTAGCGCTTTATGAAATGGCTTATATGGTGCTGCTTTTTGTTCTGTTTCGAAAGATAAAACACAAGACTATGCTTAACGGTGACCGATTCAAACTGTTTATGGTGTTGTACTTTTTGTACCGCTTTTTAGTGGAATTTATCAAACCTTATCATCCGTTATTTTTAGGAATGAGCAGCATTCATTGGAGTGCGCTTTTCCTTTTTGCTTATTATTATAAATTCATTTTAAGACTGATACGCTATGCCTAATAGAGATTATATTTACTACGACTATACCAAAAGCCTTTGTCCGGAATGTTTGCATACCATTGACGCCAAGATTGTCTTTCAAGACGATAAGGTTTGGATGCTCAAACACTGCAAAACCCACGGCGATAGTAAGGTAATGATAGCCGATGATGTAGAATACTACCGCCAAATTCGCAACTACAACAAGCAATCGGAAGTGCCTTTGAAGTTCAATACCAAAGTGCATTACGGCTGTCCGTACGACTGTGGTTTGTGCACCGATCATGAGCAACATTCGTGTTTGTCGATTGTAGAAGTGACTGACCGCTGTAATTTGGCTTGCCCAACGTGTTATGCGAGTTCGGGTCCGAATTACGGCAACCACCGAACCTTAGAAGAAATTGAAAAGATGTTCGACATTATCGTAGCCAATGAAGGCGAACCCGATGTGGTACAAATATCAGGTGGCGAACCGACCGTGCATCCTCAGTTCTTTGAGATTTTAGACATCGCTAAAAGCAAACCCATACGCCATTTGATGTTGAATACCAATGGCATTCGCATTGCCAAAGACATTTCGTTTGTAGAAAAACTGGCTTCCTACATGCCCGATTTTGAAATCTATTTACAATTCGACAGTTTCAAACCCGAGGTTTTAGAGAAACTCCGTGGTGAAGATTTGACAGAAGTTCGTAAAAAAGCCATTGCGAATTTAAACCAATTCAACCTTTCAACTACCTTGGTTATCACTTTGCAAAAGGGTGAAAACGATGATGAAATCGGAAAAATATTGGAGTATGCCGTACAACAAAAATGTGTGCGCGGCGTGACGTTCCAACCAACCCAAGTAGCCGGACGAAATGACAATTATGATGACCACCAAGGCCGAATTACTTTGACAGAAGTTCGCAGAAAAATCTATGAGCAATATCCGATATTCACCCCTCAGGATTTGATTCCGGTGCCTTGTAATCCCGATGCTTTGTGTATGGCGTATGCTTTGAAAATTGATGGCGAAATCATGCCGATGACCAACTTAATCAACCCGGAAGACTTGTTGAACAATTCGAAAAACACCATCGTTTTTGAAAACGACGAGAAGTTGAAAAACCACATGCTCAATTTGTTTAGCACCGGCATTTCGGTAGATTGTGCTGAAGAAGAATTCGGAGAATTGATGTGTTGCTTGCCACGAGTGAAATCGGACAGTTTACATTATGAAAATCTTTTTCGTATTATTATCATGAATTTCATGGATGCGCATGATTTTGATGTGCGAGCGGTTAAAAAATCTTGTGTGCACATAGTAGACAAAAGAGGTAAGATTGTTCCGTTTGAAACGATGAACTTGTTTTACCGAGACAATAAGATAGACGAAATCAGAAAAGAGTTAAACTTTTAGTTATGGGGAATGTATTTTTGATGTCGAACTTTTGGGGACAAGTACTTGTATTGATACTCATCTTGAGCCCGATTGTTTTTGTCATCGGTATAATTTTAGCGGCTTTTTCCAAAGGCACCCGAAAAGTTGGTGTAAAATTAATCATCGGTTCAGTCATCGCATTTATCATTGGCTTCGGGACTTGTATGGCTAGTATGAGCTCGGGCGGTATCTAATTTAATATATTAATTTTTATAAAAGATGATAATTGTATTATTAGTAATGGCCGTACTAATGTTCCTAAGCAGCATTGCTTTTTTAATAGGACTTTATAAAATTATATTTGATAAGGAAGATAAAGAATTTGGAATAAAACTACTAACCTATTCGGTTATTATTTTCATCATCGGATTTGGAAGTTGTTATGCGTTTTCGATATAATAAAAAATGAACCTTGTCTTTTGTATTCATTTTCTGTAATCAATATATTACTTATTTTTAAAATAGTTGCATTTCAACGGTAAAATTGATATTTAACAGATTAATATTATTTTTCTGATAGTGATTTTCAGAATATCAGTTATACACTGCCCTTAGCAGGTAATCAATTGTAAGATAAAAGATTACTCTTCTATTTTCTAAAAAACATTAACAAACAATTGTCGAAAAAAAATACACGAAAAATGAGGCTCATTTGAATCGAAATACTATTTTCGCCTCCGTTAGAATTACCAAAAAAATCACTCCACGCCATTCCATTTAATTTATTGAAACAAACTGTAGTTTTTATCTTAAAGCTACTAGAATTTCTTTGTTTTAATTTGCGTAAAATGTAGTATTTTATCTATTATGTAAGATAAAATAATGTATTTAATCGATTTTTTTGTGTTTTTTATCGAACAATTTAACAGTTGCTCCTAAATTTGAAATGGATTTAACCTAAACTATGTATTATGAAAAGATTACTCTCTATTACCTTATTGGTAGTCAGTAGTTTTGCTATGGCTCAAAGCAGCAAAACCATTTGGAAAGTAAATGCCGGCACGGAAATCAACAGAAAGTCCAGCAATGCTAACCTACCCGAAAAAAGTCTTTATGACTTAGACCTAACAGCATTACAAGATATCCTAGCTACTTCGCCTAAAAGGACTACTACAGTTCGTACTTCTAATACCTTAATTTCACTGCCTAATGCCGAGGGTGTTTTTGAAAACTTCAGGGTTTATGAAAACCCAGTCATGGCAGAAGAATTAGCCGCGAATTATCCGGACATTAAATCATATTTGGCTGTTGGTGTTGAAAACCCGAGTGCCAAAGTGTATTTTAGTTTATCGCCTTTGGGCTTTAAATCGATGACATTGCTACCAGGAAAACAAGCTGTTTTTATTGAACCTTTAACCACTGATTTGATCACTTATACTGTTTATCAAAAATCAGATTATGTTAACTCTTTGAGTAAAATGGAATGTAAAGTTATTGATGAAGCTATAAGCAGCATTGATAATTCGGGCGAAATGGCCAGACCTAATGCTGATGATGCTAAATTAAGAACTTTCAGATTGGCTATGTCTTGTACGGGTGAATATGCGGCTTATTTTGGAGGAACCAAATTATTGGCATTGGCCGGAATGAACAATACTTTGACAAGAGTTAACGGTATTTTTGAAACTGATTTCGGATTGAGATTGGTTCTTATTGCCAATAATGACAATGTAATTTACACTAATGCTGCTACAGATCCTTATTCAGATTACACCAGTATGTCGAGTTGGAATTCACAACTACAATCTACATTAACCAATGTAATTGGAGAAGCCCACTATGACATAGGTCATTTATTAGGTGGAACCGGTGGTGGCGGAAATGCAGGTTGCATTGGCTGTATTTGTGTGAATGGTTCTAAAGGAAAAGGCTATACTTCGCCTTCCAATGGTATACCGGCCGGAGATTTCTTTGATATTGATTATGTAGCGCACGAAATTGGTCACCAATTGGGAGCCAATCATACTTTTACCCATGTGAATGAAACGGGAACCGGTGCACAAATGGAACCGGGTAGCGGCTCAACCATTATGAGTTATGCCGGTATTACTACAAAAGACATACAGCGTCATTCAGATCCTTATTTTCATGCCATCAGTATTCAGCAAGTGACTAATAATATTAAAAATAAGATTGCTCACATTACAACTGCAACCGGAAATAGCGTACCGGTAGTGAATGCAGGATTAGATTATACTATTCCGAAAGGCACTCCTTTTATGCTTACCGGAAATGCTACAGATGCTAATGGCGATTTATTGACCTATACTTGGGAAGAAATGGATTTAGGAAATTCGACCACTGCTACTCCTTCGGCAACTGCTACAGCAGGTCCGGTGTTTAGATCGTTTCCTCCAACAACTTCTCCTACGAGATATTTTCCAAGAATGGCAACTGTTTTGAGCGGACAAACCACCACAGCAGGTACTGAAATTCCTTGGGAAGTTTTACCAAACGTAGCCAGAACTTTAAATTTCAGATTGACCGTCCGCGATAATAGAACCGGCGGACCATCCAATAATAGTGATGATGTTATTCTTACCGTAAACGGAACAGCCGGTCCTTTTACTGTAAACTCGCCTAATTCGGCCGTAACTTATAGCGGTGGAAGCACACAAACTATAACTTGGAATGTTGCCGGAACTACTGCTAATGGTATTAATTGTGCTAATGTAGATATCTTGTTATCAACTGACGGTGGCCAAACTTTTCCTATTACCTTATTAGCTGCCACACCAAATGATGGCACTCAGAATGTGACCATTCCTAACATAGCAGGAAACACCAACAGAATTATGATTAAAGGAAGTAACCATATTTTCTTTGATGTCTCTAATGCTAATTTTACCATTACTAGCGGTACTGTAGCAGCAGATTCCATTGCTCCGGTTGTGGCTTCTTTATCAGCATCGGGAACGACCGCTTCCTCTACAAATCTATCTTGGTCAGCTTCTGATAATGTTGGTGTAATTGGTTATGACATCTATCAAAATGGCGGATACAAAGCCTCTACCACAAATACAACATATACCATGAGTGGTTTGTCATCATTGACCTCATACAGCTATTATGTAATTGCTAAAGATGCAGCCGGAAATGCTTCAGTTGCGAGTAATACGGTTACTATAATCACACTTTCTTTGGCAGACACAGTAGCGCCTTCATCGCCTACCTTAGCTGCTTCAGGTACAACGTCAAATTCAACCAATCTTTCTTGGTCGACAGCAACTGATAATGTTGGCGTAACCGGTTATGATGTTTATCAAAATGGCAATTTAATTGCTTCAACCGCTACCACAAACTATACTGTTAATGGGCTAAATCCTGCAACGGCTTATCAATTTAATATAAGAGCCAAAGATGCCGCAGGAAACGCATCGCCTAGTAATTTGGTTACTATTACAACCTTATCTAATGTGATTTCGTACTGTAACTCGAGAGGCAATAGCACCAGCAGAGAATATATAAACCGAGTGCAAATGGGTTCTATCGATAATCTTTCGGGAAATAATAACGGTTATGGAGATTTTACCTCTTTGTCTACAAGTTTGGCTTTAAATTCAACTACTATCATCTCTATAACACCAACTAAAGCGAGTACAAGTTTAGCGGAAGCTTATCGTGTATGGATTGATTTTAATCAGGATGGTGATTTTAATGATGCAGGCGAACAAGTGATTAATCAATCTAAATCGAAATTAACCTCAATAAGTGGAAAAATAACGGTTCCTTCAACAGCACTTCTAGGAGCTACCCGAATGAGAGTTTCTATGAAAAATAACGCTTTCCCTACTGCTTGCGAAACATTTGCTTATGGAGAAGTTGAAGATTACACTGTAATCATTTCAGCAACAGGAAGATTAGAAGAAGAAGAAATAATGGTGGCCAAACCCGCTTTAAAGTTGTACCCAAATCCGGTTACGGGAGACGTTTTGAACATCTTAAATCTTGAAAACAAGGCCAGTTATAGAATCTTTAACTTATTGGGACAAGAAATGGACAACAGTACTATTGAAAATGATATGATTACTGTGAGTTCTTTAAAATCAGGCACCTATCTAATTGAAATAATCGATGGTGATAGTCGAACTACAAAGCGATTTATCAAACAATAAATATTTATAAAAACAAAAGCCTCACTTATAATAAGTGAGGCTTTTGCTTCAACCCAATTTTATTCGGTTATTAAAATTATTTTTTTGGTTACCTCTCTGTCAGAGGTAAGTCTTATGAAGTAGACTCCCGCTCTAAGATTGGTTCCATTGATATTTACTGAATATTTTTCATTGGCTTCTAAATTGCCTTTGAAAACTGTATTAACCAATTGTCCGCTGATATTATAAACATCAACGACCACTTTTGACGAATAATTTAGTGTCATTTCTAAAGTTGAATTGCCTCTGATCGGATTAGGATAAATCAACATATTGGTTTTTGTAGAACCTTCTCCAATGACATCAGCAACATTTTTAGAAACATCAACACAAGGACAAACTAAATAACCCTGATTGACATTAACTCCATTATAGTTATTGTTGACACTATCAATTGCGTTATTGATTTGATCCGGAGTATATGGAGATGCGCCACCGCCTAAAACAGTATTAGCAATTGCCAATAATTGATTTACTGTTAATCCGGCAAAAGGCCCAGATCCTACTATCAGATCTCCTAATAGCGTTGGTGAAGGAGAAAAGTTTGGATTAGATGCATCAAAAGCTACAGAAAGTGTTAAAGCAACTGTTTGTCCGGCCAAAACATTGTTATAGGTTTTGGTGGTTGGATTAATCATAGTACCCGGATTTAAAGCTCTCGCTGTTGATCCTGATGGCAAGAAAGCCTGAACAGCAGCGGCTGTAGTGAGTTTCAAGAATCTAGAACCTGAACCAATAGTCAATCCGGCAGGGAAATTAGCGACAAAATTATTTTTTAAATAACAACCCCAGTTATTACCGGAACATTTGGCCCCATAGCCACCCATGGTGACTGTTGTAAAGCCTTCACATGGCAAGGTTACCAGCGTCACACTTCCTGAAACTGTACAATCATTTTCATCGGTGATAGTGACAGTCCAAGTGCCTTCTGTTAAAGTAGCAGTTTGGGTAGTTTGAACCGGATTGGTATTCCAACTATAAGAGTACTCACCAGTACCTCCTGTTACATTAGCAGTTGCCGAACCGGAGCCGCCGTAGCAAGTTATGTCTTCTTTATCGATTGTTAAAAGTAATGCATCAGGTTGTGTTATCTCAATAGTAGGATCACTTGAACCGGAATTTCCGGCACTATCATTAACGGCAACTATATAAGTACCTGCTGCTAAACCACTAAAAGTATAAAATGGATCATTTGTTACCGCCACCTGAACATTATCGAGGAAATAAGTATAAGGTGCTGTTCCTCCTGATGTTGAAATGGTAATGCTTCCATTGGCTTCTCCAAAACATACTACATTAGTAGAGGTTATGGTAAAATCAAATCGTTGACAATTTGGACAAGGATCACAGTCTAAATACCCATTGTCTGTATCTCCTCCGACATAGTTTTCATTAATTGCTGTTGCCGTTTCGTTTAAGCCGTTTAAATCTCCGGGAGCACAACCTCCAATAATATCATTGGCCAATGCTAAAAATTCTGCCACGGTCATTCCTGCGTGTGGACCACTCAAAATTTCAAGATCGGCAAAACTGTCTCCGCTACTTGAAAAATTGGGATCATAGGCATCAAAGCCAACCGCTAAAGTCACACCTATCAACTGAGAGGCAAGTGTATTACTCACATCAGAAGACATTGGGTTTACAAGAGCTCCGGATAATAATGATGATGTTCCGCCCGAAGGTAAAAAATTCTGAACCGCCAAAGAAGACGTTAATGTTATGGTATTGCTACCACATCCAATTGTTAAACCGTTAGGAAAGGCACCATTAAAATTGGCATTGCGATAACAACCGGGATTACCTCCATTACATGCTGTTCCCCATCCACCGATGGTAAACGTTTTGAATTGTCCTTCACAATTCTCGACTTGACCAAAAGTGCTTCCCAAATTAAAAAATAAGGCAAACACAAAACAAAAAAATAATTTTGCTTTCATTTTTAAAAAAATTAAGTTAGAATTAAAAAAAATGGTCTGAAAATTTGGGGATAATTGAATACACAAATTTACAATCAGTTGATTATAATTGTTCTAACACTCGACAAAACAACTAATTTTATCGCCCAACGGTAATTATATCAAATAATTGTAAACATTAAAAAAATAAGACTTTTAGTTTTATAATAATTATCTTAGACAATTAAATCCAATCGGGATGACAGTTTACATTTAACTAATGGTTAACAGTAAAATCCAAATCATCTGAATATTTTTGTTTACTAGTTTCTATTCAATGCACACTTACAGAAATTTAAAAGTTTTTGCTTTACTTATCCCTTTCCTTACGCTTTTGAGTTCGTGTAAAAACGAATTTAAAGGAAATGACTATGTTGCCTATTTTGGTGGGGAAATTGTCAATCCAAATAGTCAATATGTACTTTTTTGCAAAGACAATGAAGTGATAGATTCTATTAAGTTGGATAAAAACAACCGATTCTTTGTACAATTCGATTCTTTAGCTCCGGGTTTATATACTTTCAAACACGAACCCGAATACCAGTATGTTTATTTTGATAAAAATGACAGTTTGATGGTGCGTGTCAATACCAGAGATTTTGACAATTCTGTGGTTTTTTGTGGTCGTGGCGATCAGAAAAATAACTTTCTCATGGAGCAATATTTGAAAAATGAGAAAGACAAGAACAGACTTTTTGAAGCTTTTGATTATGACATTGATCAATTTACCAAAGCTATTGATTCTTCTTATGCAATAGCTACAAAATTTTACACGCGCAAAAAAGAAGAACTCAAATGGAATGATAATTTTGATGTTTATGCTAAAGCCGCGTTAGATTTTCCTTATTATACCAGAAGAGAATTATACCCTATGGTACATAAGATTAGAACCGGAAAAGATGTATATGAAAAGATTCCAACTGATTATTACAATTTTAGAAAGAAAATAGATTGTAATAATGTGGCACTGTCCTCCTATTCACCATTTGTAATGTATCTGTCGCACATGCTGAATAACATGGGTTCTATTAACTATCACAATCATTTTACCGAAGTTGACTTGGCGCTGAAAACCAATGTCAACAAAATGAATATTGCTGACACGCTGATTAAAAACGAAAAGGTAAAAAACACTATTTTAAACAACATCGCTTTTACTTATTTGTTAGAAGATCAAAATATGGTAAATAACCAAACCTTTTTGGATACTTATCATAAAATATCTACCGACAAGAGTCAGAAAAATGAAATTACCAAAATTGGAAATGCCATTCAGCTGCTAAAGGCCGGAAGTAAACTCCCAGAAGTGACGCTTTTAGATCGCAATGGTAATAAAATAAGCTCTGATACATTTACCAATAAAAAAACAGTGATTTTCTTTTGGACCGCCAATGCATTATCGCATCTGAAAGCCGTTCACAAAAAAATAATTGGTTTTCAAAAATTACATCCTGAGTATCAGTTTATAGGAATCAACATCAATGATACGCAAGACGAGTGGAAGAGTTTATTGAAAAAATATAAATTTGACAGCATAACAGAGTTAAGATGTACCGATTTTGAAGATATTAAGTCCAAATGGGTGATTACCAAAATCCACCGAACTATTATCTTAGGTGATAACGGCACTATTAAAAACGCCTTTACTAATATATTTGAGTTGAACTTTGAAGAGGAATTGAAATAGACAACTGATATTGTAGACTTTTAAATTGTTAGATAAAAAAAGCGTCCCGAAAAAATCGGGACGCTTTTTTTATGATTAGTCAGTGACTGAAAACTGCGACTGAGACTAACTATTGGTTTCCTTTTGCATAATCGGCTAAGAACTGTGCTAAGCCTAAATCAGTTAAAGGGTGTTTTAATAATCCTGTGATGGATGATAATGGTCCGGTCATTACATCGGCACCAATTTTAGCACAATTGACCACGTGCATAGTATGACGAATAGAAGCGGCTAAGATTTGCGTTTCAAAAGCGTAGTTGTCATAAATATCGCGAATCTCTTGAATCAAAGCCAAACCATCGGTAGAAATATCATCTAATCTTCCTAAGAATGGTGATACGTATGTCGCTCCTGCTTTCGCAGCTAACAAAGCTTGACCTGCTGAAAATACTAAAGTTACATTGGTTTTAACCCCTTTATCTGAGAAGTATTTACAAGCTCTAACACCATCTTTGGTCATTGGTAATTTCACCACGATTTGGTCGTGTAAATCAGCTAATTCTTCACCTTCTTTGATCATCCCTTCGTAATCAGTTGCGATTACTTCGGCACTTACATCACCGTCTACGATTTTACAAATGTCAACATAATGTTTTAAAATGTTGTTTTTTCCGGTGATTCCTTCTTTGGCCATCAATGACGGATTGGTGGTTACACCATCAAGAACACCAAGTCCTTGTGCTTCTCTAATCTCGTTTAAGTTGGCCGTGTCAATAAAAAATTTCATAATGTATTGTTTATGTGTGTAAAAAAGTTGTGTTTTTGATTTTCGTGGTGCAAAGTTACATTTTATTTTTAAGTAACTGAGTGCCTAGGTTACTAAGTTGCTGAGTTTTTTTACTCCGTAACTCAGCGTCTCAGACACTCAGTAACTCATAACTTATAGTGCTTCATCAACATACTCTCATAAATCCTATCCGGTAAAATTCGTTTCAAAACAATGGAAAACTTTTGCATAAACGCGCCGACTTTGTAATGCAATTTCGGATTCTTATCGTTGATGATTTGGTAAATTGCCATCGCCATTTCATTAGGATTACTGCCGCTGTCAACATGCTCATCCATTTGTTTTAATGTATTGCCATAAGTTGTTTCATAGGCCGAACCTGAAATAACCGGCGCGTGATATCTACCGGAAGCAATGTTGGTAGCAAAGTCGCCCGGTGCGACATTTACCATATTGATTCCGAATGATTTTACTTCCATACTAATCGCTTCGGTAATGATTTCTAAAGCACCTTTTGACGCCGAATACACGCCACGATAAGGCAATCCCATGTAACCGGCAATAGACGTAATATTGATAATTAAGCCTGAGTTTTGTTCGCGCATTTGAGGTAAAACCGCTTTGATGACTTCTATGGGTCCGAAGAAGTTGGTTTCAAAATTGCTCTTGATTTCTTGCGTAGGAATTTCTTCTAACGGACCGGTAATACCAACGCCGGCGTTGTTGATAACGACATCGATTCGCTTTGACATTGTGATTACTTTTTCAACGGCGAGTTGAATACTTTCGGTATTACGAACATCTAAAGCAATTAACGGAAATAACGAATTGGTAATTCTCTCAGGATTACGACTGGTTCCATAAACGGTAAAACCTTTATGAAATAAAAATTCCCCTATCGCCTTGCCTATACCCGAAGAACCTCCGGTGATTAAAACTACTTTGCTCATGTTTTAAAAGATAAAAGAAAAAAGATAAAAGAAAATAGAATAAAGAGAATAGACTAAACCCTTGCTCTATATTCTATATTCTATACTCTATTTTCTATTTTCTATATTCTATTCAATCGATAAAGATAAATGCTTTTAATTTAACTTGATACCCAATCCGTGATTTTTACTTAGCTGAACTTTTCCGTTGACAATCTGACTTCCTTTGGCGATGTCGTTGGCGATTAAATTGGCTCCGTCTAAATCGGCGTAATCGCACAATGGTGCTAAAACCGCTCCGGCCGAAATACCGACTGTTGATTCGGTCATGCAGCCTATCATGATTTTAAAATTTAGTTTTCGCGCTCCAGCAATCATTTCCAAAGCTGGTGTTAATCCGCCACATTTGACCAGTTTGATATTAATGCTTTTATAATGAGGCACCAAATCTTTTAAAACCGAAATATCTTGACAATCTTCATCTGCCATCCAATTGGCGTATTGATTCGAATGCAAAACGGAATAGTTCTCCACTCCTGTTTTCATGGGTTGTTCCAAATAAGTAAATTTAGCGACAAGCGAATTATTTTCGAGCCAAAGACATTCTTCAGAAGTAAAACTTCCGTTGGAATCTAAAGCGATGTTTTTATCTAACAGAAGAAGTTTTAGCATATCGCTTTCGCTGAAATGGTTGAATTTGACCTTGAATTTGTTCCAAGCAGATTGTTCTATTTTCTTCATTTGATTTTCGACTGAGTCAACACTAATCGTGATGGAAGATTCGGGAAGTTGGTTGTAATGGATTTGGTTGAGTTCTAAAAAGCTTTGTTGTTCTAATTTTCCAAACAAATCCCAATAAGCACAATCGAGTGCGGAACGCAAAAAACTCGGTAAGTTAAGCGTTAGCAGAAAAGTGTAAAACTCAGTTGGATGTAATGGTTTTTGGCTTTCAATTTGGGCTTTTACTTTGGTTAAAATGATTTCAAAATCGGATAAATTGATGTTGTAATAATCTATTGAGGTACATTCGCCATACCCTTTTTCACCATGACTTTGCAACGTAACGATTAAAGCTTCTCTGAAAGTATAATTTCCATAAGCGATGGCAAATGTTTCTTTGAGGTTGAATTTTACTATTTGCCAGGATAAAACCATATCATGTAAAAATAAAAAATCCGAAACAAA
Source organism: Flavobacterium sp. (assembly GCF_046293665.1). GTDB lineage: Bacteria > Bacteroidota > Bacteroidia > Flavobacteriales > Flavobacteriaceae > Flavobacterium. The sequence goes on along the minus strand of NZ_JBKBOL010000003.1, from coordinate 177,784 downwards.
GTTCGGACAAAATTCTAATCTTTTTGGAAAGCATTCTGAGCGAACACATCAAACTAACGAAGTAAACAAGTTCAGAATAAAAAAATGGCAAGCGACCTACATCGCACCGCTACAACCGCATACCTTTGCTATGTTCCCATCCTGGAGGATTTTGCAGGAGCTGGTCGTGTAGGACTTGCCGGTGCAAATATACAATCTTTTTATTTTTTTGCAAGAATTTAAGAGCAATATAAATATATTTGTGAGTGAAAAATTAATTCCAAAAAATGAAAGTTTATAACCTATTCATAACCACTTTTTTAGCCTTAAACATCGTTGGTTGCGGTGATAGTCAAAAAGACAAAGAAGGCTTTTTCAGCTTTGATGAAAGCAACTTAAAATCGATGTATACTACCAATGATAAAGTTGACTTTACTCTATTGAACAATAACAACAAAAACATTGATAGCGTAGTTTACTATGCAAATAATGAAAGAATAACTGCGGTAAAAGGGAATGGGAAATTCACTTTGGATTTGAACGGAAAAAAATTGGGATACCAAAGAATTAAAGCTTTGGTTCATTTTGAAGGCGATACGATTTCAACTTCTACCCGTGTGGAAGTTGCAGCTGTTATTGCTCCGAAACTATTAAAATATACAATTGTCAATACTTACGACCATGATGTAAATGCTTTTACTCAAGGTTATGAATTTTATAAAGATACTTTAATCGAAAGTACGGGACGTGAAGGAAGCTCTTATGTAGCCAAAACCGATTACAAGACCGGAAAGATCTTTAAAAAAACCGATTTAAATCAGCAATACTTTGGCGAAGGCATTACAGTTCTTAATGATAAAATTTATCAGTTAACTTGGCAAAATGCTGAAGGATTTATTTATGATGCCAAAACATTGAAACCCATCAAATCTTTTCAATACGATAAAAAAATTGAAGGTTGGGGTTTGACTAATGACGGAAAATATCTTTATCAGTCAGACGGAACAGAAAAGATTTGGAAAATGGATCCTGAAACCCAAAAACTCATCGATCATGTTAACGTTTATACGAATGACAGTAAAATAAAAAGTGTCAACGAAATTGAATGGATCAACGGAAAAATTTATGGTAATATTTGGCAGAAAGATGCGATTGCTGTGATTAACCCGCAAACCGGCGCTGTTGAAGCAGTATTGGAATTGTCTGCTTTGAGAGCCAAAGTAACCAATCCGGAAGCAGAAGTTTTAAACGGAATTGCGTATCGCAAATCAACTAATACGATATTTGTAACCGGTAAGAATTGGAATAAAACCTTTGAAATTAAAGTAAATCAATAGATTTAATTAAACCGCGAATTCGCAAATTATTAACCAATCAAAATTTATAATTTGCGAATCTGCGGTATTTTTATTGCCTTCCTTCCAACCTTTTTGTCCATAACTGCCTCTTCAATATAAAAGGAAATCTTATGACAAATAAAATCAATATCTCAATCCCACAACCTTGCCATGAAAATTGGGAAGGAATGACAACCGTTGACAAAGGAAAATTTTGCGCTTCCTGTCAAAAAAAAGTGCACGACTTTACTAAAGCCAGCGACAGTGAAATCGTAACGGCTTATCAACAAAATCAAAATCTTTGCGGGCGATTTTTGAATACACAACTTGAGCGTGATTTGGTCAAACCGAATGAAAAAAGTTCAATGTGGTTAGCTACAACAGCTACTTTAATCAGTTTGATTGGTTTGGGAACACAGGAAAACTTTGCACAAGGCGGTGTTAAAATAGAACAAACCGATAAAAAAGTTTTAAGCGATTTTCCTGTTGATACTAAAAATGAAGAAATCGAAGTTTCCGGTGTTGTCAGCGATAGTATAGGACCATTGCCTGGGGCTAACATATTGATTAAAGGCACAACAAAAAGTAGTCAGGCTGATTTGGAAGGGAAATTTACAATACGAGCCAAAAAAGGAGATATTTTAGTTTTTACCTTCGTTGGATTTAATAATGTTACTGTTCCTGTCAATACCAATATTGTCAATGTCAAGATGAATAGCCACGGAGTCATATTAGAAGGCATGGTAATAGAGAGTCGTTTTTTTAAAAAACGCACCTTCTTCGGACGCATTTTCCAATCTATCGGCAATTGGTTTAGATAAAATTTAACCGCGAATTCGCAAATTATTAACCAATCAAAATTTATAATTTGCGAATTTGCGGCCTTTTTTATTTATTTCTTAGCGACATATTCCATTTTAGTAGCATCATAAACCAATTTATTTTCCTGTTTCTTACTTTTCTGAGTAACAGAACCATCAGCATTTAGGACGAATTCAAAACCATCTCTTCTGATTTTTTCTTGGGTTTCGGTAGCTGTTGTTCCGCCCAAAGAAACTATCTCAGTGATGTGATTGGTTGTTTGTGTATTTGAAAACACTTGTTTTTTATTGGTAATCTCATAAATCACCGAATAAACATTAGTTATGTCTTCTGTTTTTTTATTGGCTTTTATTTGCACGATTTCGGTCCAAGTCAATAAGTATAATTTGGTTCCGCTAGCCGTAAAAGAAGTCAGTTTGCAATTGGTTGGTTTGAAAGTAGCATCAACTGCTTTTACAATCATGGCGTCTTTTTCTTTACCGTTTTCGTTAATAGTTAGTTGGAAATTTTCTTTTTTAACTTCGGCTACTAAGTTGTCAACCTTTGCTAATCCTGCAGCGGCAGTTGTGCTTGGTTTCTTAGCTATTGGCTTTTTCTTTTGACTGTAAGCATTGATACTCAACATAGCGATTAACGCCAATAAAACGATTCTTTTCATTTGATACAATTTTGGTTTAAACAGAAATCGAATATACAAAATAATTGATTCGATGACTGTTAAATAAAAAAAGCCGCACCAATAAATCGGAACGGCTTTCGGCAATAAAACTAATAAAATTTAATCTTTTGTTGATTTTACGGCTAGGTTGTAGATAACTAAACCAAAGCCAATTTTATTGATAGCGTCGGCTATGTTATAAGCTACATCAACATTTCCTTTACCCAATAAACCGGTATACCAGCCGTCTGTTCCAAGCATGTATCCTAACGGATAAATAGCCCAGCCGACTAAAACAAACCAGCATAAAATTTTGTGAGCAGCAAGTACTTCACCTCCAGCTGATTTGGCTAATTTAGAAGCTTCACCTAACCAGATTTCATAAACAATTGCAAAATAAGCAATACCGGAAACTAATCCCCATAACCAAGCATTGGCCGGGTCAACGGCTTCTCCGAAGTAACCTGTAACTAACATTACCAAAGAATAAACAATCATTTTCCAAAGTAAAGATTGTTTTGCACCGGCAATTTTTAGGATTAAATAAAACTCTAAACACATCAATGGCACTGTGAGAACCCAGTCTACATAACGAAAGAAAGTTGGTGATTCACCGAAACTAGCCCAATAATCTCTCATGTAGAAATAATGCACCGCAGCAATAAAAGTAATTAAACCTGAAACTAAAACTGAAACACGCCATTTTTTATCAAACTGGCTTAAAGACAAAAAGAAAAATGCTGATGCAGCCATCATGGCCATGCATCCGATAAAAAAGGTAAAACCAACATAATCAGTTGGCAACATTTTCGCAATGAGCGATGAAGATAAAAGTAAATTTGTCATGATTAAATGTTTTAGATTATTTGTTTAACCAAAATTATGAAACAATAAACAAAATAAATAATACTGTTTAACAATTTTTATTTAACTTTAAACAAAATTAAAACGCAGTGGAATGACAAGTTCTAACAATTTCGGCATTGTTTTGAGTTTTTTTGGCCTATGGATTACCACTACTTTTTCTGTTGAATATCAACAAACTATTGGATTTGTAATTATATTCTTATTTGGAATACTGCATGGATCAAATGATTTACAATTGATTTCAAAAATAAATCACGAAAAAACAGCTACCATTGGCAAAAAAATATTGTTTTACTACATTGTCTTTGTTTTATTTGGAATTGTTTTGTTCTACAGTCTGCCTAAAATAGCCTTATTACTGTTTCTAATAGTCAGTGCATATCATTTTGGAGAACAGCATTGGAATATCTTAAATACTAAAAAGACGTCAAAAATCATAATTGCCTTTCAAACCACATATGGTCTTTTTATACTCTCACTACTTTTTAATTTTCATCAGGCAGAAGTTAGAAGAATCATTGAGCAAATAATTAATACGCCCATTACATTTGTCAATTTTACTTATTTCTTAATTTTTAATGGATTGCTACTACTTGTAAGTGGCTTATTATTGGTTAAAAGAAGTGCGAATTTCAAGGATGAAATATTGGTGAATATGGTCTATTTAATTTTATTTGGAATCATATTCCGAAACGCAAATTTGATTTGGGCTTTCGCCATTTACTTTATCATTTGGCATAGCTTACCCTCTATTAAAGAACAGATAAACTTTTTGTATGGAAGCTATTCTTTGAAAAACTTTATACGGTATTTTAAATCTGCTTTTGTGTACTGGATTTTATCGTTAATGGGTATTTTACTTCTTTACTTGTTATTTAAGGATCAAGAAATTTTTAAAGCACTATTCTTTTCTTTTTTGGCAGCAATAACCTTTCCGCATACTTTAGTCATCATGAAGATGCAAAACATTAAATAAAAGGAAGTTTAAATCACACCATAAAAAAAGTCGGACATCTGTCCGACTTTTTAATTATAGATAGGTATTCTAGAATTATTACTTTACTTCTTCGAATTCTACATCTTGAGTGTTATCCCCTTGAGATTCAGCTTGTGGCTGAGCTTCTTGCGCCTGACCTGCATCGCCTTGAGCATACATGGATTCGGTGGCAGTTTTCCAAGCGGCATTCACATTGTCTAACCCTTTTTGAATAGCTTCTAAATCTTGTGATTGGTGTGCCATTTTCAATTCGGTTAAAGCATATTCGATAGCCGTTTTGTGTTCGTCAGATAATTTTTCACCCAATTCTTTCAACTGACTTTCGGTTTGGAAAATCATACCGTCCGCTTCGTTTAATTTATCTGCTTTTTCTCTGGCTACTCTATCGCTTTCTGCGTTCATCTCGGCATCTTTTTTCATTCTTTCGATTTCTTCCGGAGTCAATCCTGAAGACGCCTCGATACGAATGTCATGAGATTTTCCAGTTCCTTTGTCAGTTGCAGAAACTTTGATGATACCATTGGCATCAATATCAAAAGTCACTTCAATTTGAGGAACACCTCTAGGTGCCGGTGGAATACCGTCTAAGTGGAAACGACCAATGGTTTTATTATCCGCAGCCATCGTTCTTTCTCCTTGGATTACGTGGATTTCAACACTTGGTTGGTTGTCCGCAGCCGTAGAGAATACTTGTGACTTTTTAGTTGGAATAGTCGTATTTGACTCAATTAATTTAGTCATTACGTTACCCATAGTTTCAATTCCTAATGATAAAGGTGTAACATCTAACAACAATACATCTTTTACATCACCGGATAAAACACCACCTTGAATAGCAGCTCCAATCGCTACTACTTCATCAGGATTAACTCCTTTTGATGGTTTTTTACCAAAGAATTTTTCTACTTGGTCTTGGATAACCGGGATTCTTGTAGAACCACCTACCAAAATTACTTCGTCGATATCAGAAACTGTTAAACCTGCATCTTTCAAAGCTTTGATAACCGGTTCCATAGAACGTTTTACTAAGCTTTCTGCCAATTGCTCGAATTTAGCACGAGTCAAAGTTTTCACTAAGTGTTTTGGTCCTGAAGCCGTAGCAGTAACGTATGGTAAGTTGATTTCTGTTTGTGTTGAAGATGACAACTCGATTTTAGCTTTCTCAGCAGCTTCTTTTAAACGTTGTAATGCCATTGGATCTTTACGCAAATCAACACCTTCTTCAGCATTGAATTCGTTAGCCATCCAATCGATGATTACTTGGTCAAAGTCATCTCCACCTAAGTGAGTATCACCATTAGTAGACAATACTTCGAAAACACCATCGCCTAATTCTAGAACAGAGATATCAAAAGTTCCTCCACCTAAATCATAAACAGCAATTTTTTGGTCTTTACCTTGTTTGTCTAATCCATAAGCTAATGCCGCAGCTGTTGGCTCATTGATGATACGCATTACTTTTAAGCCAGCAATTTCACCAGCTTCTTTGGTAGCCTGACGTTGTGCATCGTTAAAGTATGCCGGAACAGTGATTACTGCTTCGGTAACTGTATGACCTAAATAGTCCTCGGCTGTTTTTTTCATTTTTTGAAGTGTCATAGCTGACAATTCTTGTGGTGTGTACAATCTGCCGTCGATGTCAACACGTGGCGTGTCGTTATCTCCTTTTACTACTTTGTAAGCTACAGTTGAGGCTTCTTTAGCACTTTCTGTGTACTTGTTCCCCATAAAACGTTTAATAGACGCTATGGTTTTTGTTGGGTTTGTCACCGCTTGTCTTTTCGCAGGATCACCTACTTTAATTTCTCCACCTTCTACAAAAGCAATTACAGATGGTGTTGTTCTCTTACCTTCTGCGTTAGCAATTACAACTGGTTCTCCACCTTCCATAACGGCCACACAAGAGTTGGTTGTACCTAAGTCGATACCAATAATTTTTCCCATTTTTATTTTCTCCTTTTTAATTTATTTTTTGATTATTCCTCTAAGAGTGAATAGTACGTTGTGTTGTACGATTTCGAGAATGACAAGGATTGTGCCAAGCGGTTATTAGGAATAAATTGTCAGTTTTGGGTAAATTTGGCTGACAAGATGACATTTTGAATTTCAAATTTAGAATTACGAATTACGAATTTTGCTGTTTGGAGGCCAACTTGGAATAATAGAAAATCAAGAGGTTGGTTATGATGAAAACGTAGTAACCCCATTTGATTTGACGAATATGGTCGAAGGAACTTTCTAGAAATATGATATATGATAAAGTTAATAGAATTAGAAAAGTATTTATCAAAGCCAATTTATTCAAGGTTTGTATTCTTTTGGTAAATGATAAAATTATTAATGTCAAAGAAATCAAAATGATGGTATCAAATAGAAATGATATAAACATCCCCAAATCCTTGAACCATTTTTCCTTTTTAAAACTACTGGCAACTTCTTCTTTAAAATCTTTAAATGTCAAATCTTGAATAGCATAAACCGACAAACTTGCAATTTCAAAACCATTAAATGACAATTCATCTACAACTATGTTGTAAACCTCTTGTAGAAAAGTCTTTTCAATTAGTTTTCCATTGGTATCATATTCATCATAGGTCTTTACAAAACCATTTGTTTTATCATCGCAAGCATCATAAAACGGTGCCAACAATAATAAAAAACCTAATAAGGATAAAAAACGAAGTATTCTGGTAGTTTTCATAAAGGAGAAAATTGGGGTTCTTAAGCCAATCTTAAGAAAGCCTACCAAAGCGTGTGCCAAAAAAAATCCCAACTTCTCAGCTGGGACTCAATATCTAATCGTTCATCGAAATCAGGAACTCATCGTTGTTTCTGGTCTTCTTAATCTTATCATTTATCGTATCCATCGCTTCCACCGGATTCATATCGGCTAGGAACTTGCGCAGAATCCACATTCTTTGTAGTGTTTTTTCGTCTAATAACAAATCATCGCGACGCGTACTGGAAGAAGTCAAATCGATAGCCGGGAAAATTCTGCGGTTGGCAATTTTTCTATCCAATTGTAACTCCATGTTACCTGTTCCTTTAAATTCTTCGAAGATTACTTCGTCCATTTTAGAACCGGTTTCGGTTAAGGCTGTAGCAATGATACTTAATGAACCACCGTTTTCAACATTACGAGCCGCACCGAAGAAACGTTTTGGTTTTTGCAAAGCATTGGCATCAACACCACCCGATAATACTTTTCCGGATGCCGGTTGAACCGTATTGTAAGCTCTGGCCAAACGCGTAATCGAATCTAATAAAATCACCACATCGTGACCACATTCTACCAAACGTTTTGATTTCTCTAAAACAATATTGGCAATTTTCACATGCTCCATTGGTTCTCTATCGAAAGTGGAAGCAATTACTTCACCGCGAACACTGCGTTGCATATCAGTCACCTCTTCCGGTCTTTCGTCAATCAATAAAACTATCAAATAAACTTCGGGATGGTTAGCGGCAATGGCATTCGCAATGTCTTTTAACAACATCGTTTTACCGGTTTTCGGTTGGGCTACGATCATTCCACGTTGTCCTTTACCAATTGGCGAAAACAAATCCATTACTCGAGTAGAAACACTGGCTTGTTTATCGGCTATGTTGAATTTTTCTTTTGGAAAAATCGGCGTTAGGTGTTCGAAAGAAACTCGGTCACGCACGACTTGCGGATCATGTCCATTGATTTTTAAAACTCTCACCAGTGGAAAAAACTTCTCGCCTTCTTTTGGCGGACGCACAACTCCTTTTACAGTATCACCGGTTTTCAAACCAAACAATCTGATTTGAGAAGTTGATAAATAAATATCATCCGGTGAAGCTAAATAATTATAGTCAGAAGATCGCAAGAAACCATAGCCATCCGGCATCATTTCTAAAACGCCTTCACTCTCAATAATGCCATCAAATTCATAATCTGAATCGCGGAAGTTATTTTGCTTTTTACCTTTAAAATTAGGATTATTGTTGTTGGCATTCCCGTTTTGATTGGGATTTTGGTTCTTGTGTTTAGGCTCGCGGTTGCTGTTTTGGTTTGGATTGCTTTCAACTTCTGTAACAGCAGGTTTTTCGGCTATTTCTACTTCGTTGTCCGTTGCTTGCGAGGCTACTTCGGTATTGGAATTATTACTCTTTTTCTTTTCAAAAGGTTTTTTGAACTTTGGATTTTTATTTTCAAAAACCGGCTTTTGCTCCGCACGTTCGCTATCGGTCGCATCTTCTGCTACGACGACCACTGGTTCTTCATTGGCAAACAAATCACTTTGATTGGTTTCGGACGCTTTTTTGGTTTCAGGAGAAATTCTGAGCCTTTTGGTTTTATTATCTACAGGCTTTTCAGAGGCAACTGTGGGTTTATCTTCAGTCACAGCTTTGCTTTGGTGTTCCAAAATTTGCGCAATTAACGTATCTTTTTTGGCACCGGTAACTTTAATGGTTTTTGCTAATTTAGCAATTTCTTGAAGCTCAGAAAGCTTCATTTCTTTTAAGGCGGAAATATCAAACATCAATATTGTTTTGATTTAAATTTGTTCTTTGGAAAATACTGCAAATGTGGGTAGAAAATATTTGGTATAGAAAAGTCCGAAGATGAAGTACTTGCGGATTTGTTATGCAATAATACAAATAAATTTTTACCATGCAATAGTATTTTTTAAAAAGAAACTATATTTTTGTCCAACATTTTTCAAAAACTATGTTTAGAATACAGACTTATTATTTGATAGCCAGCCTGATTGTAACGGGAGCTTTACCTTTTGTGTTTCCTTTGTGGACAGATGCAACCGGTAAATCATTCTATTTTATGATGGATATCGCTTACACTGCGCTATTCGGATTAAGCAGTACGCTGTCATTACTGAGCATTTTATCACACACAAAAAGACAACAACAATTTGTCATGGGCAGATTGAATATCATATTGAATTTAATTTTATTAGGATTATTTGTGTATCGAACACTAAATCTATCCGGAGAAGCGGCTACCGTTTCTGAGAAGGGTATTGGGATGTTCCTACCTATTTTTTCTATCGTACTTTTGGTTTTGGCCAACAAAGCCATCAAAAAGGATGAAGATCTCGTAAAATCTGTGGATCGATTGCGATAAACCTATAAACTTAGTTTTTTAGTGCTGCGAAAAACCCGTCTCTTTAAACAGACGGGTTTTTTATTTTTAGCCACTAATTTTTTGAGGTATTTTCGAAAGATAACACTGTTGATTTTATTATGGCACACAAATTAACAAGAAAACAATCCGTGGAAATCCGTTGAATCTGTCAAATCTGTGGCGAAACTGAAAACTGCGACTGCAACTGTGACTGAAAACTATCGCTTACCAATCTCAATTATCTCTAAACCCTGAATCTTCTCGCCGTCAATTTCAAAACGCAACATCGTTCGCACCTGATGAAAGCCGTAAATCCCACAAGCACCCGGATTCATATGAAGTAAATTCAATTGTTTATCAAATTGAACTTTCAAAATATGCGAATGACCACAAATAAAAAGCTTCGGCGGATTGGTTTGAATTTCAGCTCTAATTGCCTGATTGTATTTTCCGGGATAACCGCCAATGTGTGTAATCCAAACCTCAACACCTTCGCAGAGAAATCGGTTATTTAAAGGAAATTCCATTCGGGCTTTCTCATCATCGATGTTGCCATAAACGGCTCGTAACGGTTTTATCGCTTTAATGGTATCGGTCACATTCAAATCGCCAATGTCTCCGGCATGCCAAACTTCATCCGCTTGCTGGACATACTTCAAAATCGTTTCATCAATGTGACTGTGCGTATCAGAAAGCAGCAGGATTTTTTTCATAGAGTACAAATGTAAAAGCCAACAAATTTATATTAAAAAAATTAACCTTTCTCCAACATAAAATCTTCGTAAATTTGCGCAACTTGAACCAGTTCAATGACTATTTTTTCAGCCTTTTTTCTGAACACTAATCACTGAACACTGAACACTAAAATTGAGATATTTTATCGAATTGGCTTATAAAGGAACAAATTACCACGGTTGGCAATACCAACCCGATGCCAGTTCTGTACAAGAAACCATCAACAAAGCCTTGTCTTTATTACTAAGAACTGAAATTGATATTGTTGGCGCCGGAAGAACTGACGCCGGTGTACATGCCAAAAAAATGTATGCGCATTTTGATTACGAAACCGAAATCGATTGTAAAATACTGACACACAAACTCAATGCTTTTTTGCCCAAAGACATTGTTATTTTTGATATTCTAAAAGTACACGATGAAGCTCATGCTCGTTTTGATGCTACGAAACGAACTTATGAATATCATATTCACACCTTTAAAGATGCTTTTGAAACTGATGGTAGTTGGTTGCACCAATTGCCTTTGGATTTAGACAAAATGAACCAAGCTTGCCAAATTTTATTCAAACACACTGACTTCGAATGTTTTTCGAAAACCCATTCTGATGTCAGAACGTTTAATTGTGTTATTTTTGAAGCACATTGGCAACAAAACGGAACTAAATTAGTGTTTACCATCGCTGCCGACAGATTTTTACGCAATATGGTTCGTGCCATCGTTGGCACTATGATTAACATTGGTTTAGGCAAAATATCCTTAGCTGATTTTGAAAAAATAATTGAAAGTAAAGATCGTGGTCAGGCCGGATTTTCAGTTCCTGCGCACGGTTTATATTTAACCCAAATTGATTACGACTACATAAAATAATATGCAAGCAAAAGCATTCGATACTAATTTATTCAAACGCATTTTAAAATACACCAAGCCTTATAAAAAAAGGTATTACGGTGTCATTTTGTTTGCCGTATTGCTATCGGTTTTTGCTGCGCTTCGTCCTTATTTGTTAAAACAAACGGTTGATGAATACATCGAACCCAAAGATGAACACGGATTGTTGTTTTATGTTACCATCATGGGAATCGTGTTGATTTTAGAAACACTTTCTCAGTTTTATTTTGTGTATTGGGCCAATTGGCTCGGACAAGATATTATTAAAGACATTCGGACCAAGTTGTTCAAACACATGTTAAGTTTCAGAATGAAATATTTTGATAACTCGCCTGTCGGCATGCTGGTTACCCGTTCAGTTTCTGACATTGAACAAATTGCACGTATTTTCAGCCAAGGCTTGTTCATGATCATCAGTGATTTGTTAAAGATGATTGTAGTCCTGATTTTTATGTTCTACATGAATTGGCGCCTGACATGGATTGTGATTTTAGCCATGCCGGTTTTAGTTTACATTACTCGAATCTTCCAACGAAAAATGCAAGTGGCTTTTGAAGAAGTTCGAAATCAAGTGGCCAATATGAATACGTTTGTACAAGAACGTGTGACCGGAATGAAAATCGTTCAACTTTTCAATAGGGAAAAAATTGAGTATGAAAAATTCAAAGAAATCAACCAAAAACACAACAAAGCTTGGATTAAAACCATTTTATACAACTCCATCTTCTTCCCTATCGCCGATATTATTACGTCGCTGACTTTAGGTGCTGTCGTACTTTACGGTGGTTTTCATATTTTGGATGGCGATAAGTTCACCACTTTTGGTGATTTATTTTCTTATACGATGTTTATCGGAATGTTGTTCAACCCTTTGCGCCAAATTGCAGATAAGTTCAACGAGATGCAAATGGGTATGATAGCCGCCAATCGTGTTTTTGACATTTTAGATACCAATAAAGATGTTCAGGAAGACGGAAAATTAGTAGCCAGCCATTTTAAAGGCAATATCCGATTTGAGAATGTCCGATTTGGTTATAATGACAAAGAAGAAGTACTAAAAGGCATTAATCTGAATGTAAAAGCAGGCGAAACCATCGCTATCGTTGGAGCTACCGGTGCCGGAAAATCAACCATTATCAATTTGCTAAATCGCTTTTACGAAATTAATTCGGGAACCATTTATGTCGATGACCAAAATATCAATGACTTCGAATTAGAAAGTTTGCGCCAACAAATTGCTATCGTTTTACAAGATGTTTTCCTTTTCGCCGATACGATTCACAACAACATTACACTTAACAATCCGAATATTTCTCGTGAAGAAGTAATGGAAGCCGCAAAAAAAATCGGCGTGAATAAATTCATCAAAACATTGCCAGGTGGTTATGATTATGACGTAAAAGAGCGCGGTGTGATGCTGTCTTCAGGCCAACGCCAACTAATTGCTTTTCTTCGGGCTTATGTAAACAATCCGAGCATTTTAATTTTAGACGAAGCAACTTCTTCCATTGATACTTACAGCGAAGAATTGATCCAAAAAGCCACTGAAAGAATTACCCAAGGTCGAACGTCAATAATTATCGCTCACCGTTTGGCTACCATCATGAATGCAGATAAAATCATAGTGATGGACAAAGGGCAAATTGTAGAAGAAGGAACGCATCAGGAATTGATTAACAAAGCACAAGGTTATTATAAAAATTTATACGATTCACAGTTTGCCGTAGAAAGCTAAATTTTCAAAATAAATCCTTAAATTCGCACCCGAGACTGTAAAGTCGAACTGACGAAGTAATCTCAAATAATCAATTAAATTTTATAAAAATAGCAAGAACATTAGCGACTGCATTTTTACATTAAATAAATAATTACAAGAAAATGGCACGAGCGACAGCGACTGCATTTTGTACAAAATAATAAATTAATACGAACAAAATGACACGAGGCTTTGCCGACTGCATTTTATACATATAACAAATAAAAACACAGAAATGAAATACGATATTATTGTTTTAGGAAGTGGTCCGGGCGGTTATGTAACAGCTATTCGTGCCTCACAATTAGGCTTTAAAGTAGCCGTAATCGAAAAAGAAAACCTTGGAGGGATTTGTTTGAATTGGGGTTGTATTCCAACAAAAGCACTTTTAAAATCGGCTCAGGTTTTTGATTACCTAAAACATGCTTCAGATTATGGTTTGACCGTAAAAGAATTCGACAAAGATTTCAATGCCGTTATTGCTCGTTCTCGTGGCGTAGCTGACGGTATGAGCAAAGGTGTTCAATTTTTGATGAAGAAAAACAAAATTGACGTTATTGATGGTTTTGGTAAAGTAAAACCCGGCAAAAAAGTGGATGTAACCGCAGCTGACGGAAAAGTAACTGAATATTCTGCAGACCATATTATTATTGCTACCGGAGCTCGTTCAAGAGAATTACCAAACTTGCCGCAAGATGGAATAAAAGTCATTGGTTACCGACAAGCGATGACTTTGCCAACACAACCAAAGAAAATGATTGTAGTGGGTTCAGGTGCAATTGGTGTTGAGTTTGCTCACTTTTACAATGCTATGGGAACTGAAGTAACTATTGTGGAGTTTATGCCGAATGTAGTTCCGGTAGAAGACGAAGACATCTCAAAACAATTTGAGCGCTCGTTGAAAAAATCAGGCATTACAGTAATGACCAATTCTTCAGTTGAAAGAATTGACACCACAGGAAAAGGTGTGAAAGCCTTTGTAAAAACTGCCAAAGGCGAAGAAGTTTTGGAAGCTGACATTCTGCTTTCTGCCGTAGGAATTAAAACCAATATAGAAAACATCGGCTTAGAAGAAACCGGTATCAAAACCGATAAAGATAAAATTCTGGTAAACGATTTTTACCAAACTAACATTCCAGGTTACTATGCCATTGGTGATGTAACGCCAGGACAAGCTTTGGCTCACGTAGCATCTGCAGAAGGAATTCTTTGTGTGGAAAAAATCAAAGGTTTACATGTTGAGCCTTTAGATTATGGCAACATTCCGGGTTGTACTTATGCAACACCTGAAATTGCATCTGTCGGTATGACTGAAAAACAAGCCAAAGAAAAAGGATACGAATTAAAAATTGGTAAATTCCCTTTCACGGCTTCAGGAAAAGCAAAAGCAGCCGGAACTCCGGATGGTTTTGTTAAAGTAATTTTTGATGCCAAATATGGCGAATGGTTAGGTTGCCACATGATTGGTGCCGGCGTAACCGATATGATTGCAGAAGCAGTAGTAGCTCGTAAATTAGAAACAACAGGTCACGAAATCTTAAAAGCGGTTCATCCACATCCAACGATGAGTGAAGCGGTTATGGAAGCGGTAGCTGATGCTTATGGAGAAGTAATTCACTTATAACATCCGAAAAATAAAGCATAAAAAAACCATCCTAATCGGATGGTTTTTTTATGGAATCAAATTAAAAGATTATAATTTGGCTTTCAAAGCTTTATACTTATCAGTCATCTCTAAAGCATTATAAACACTCAACAATGTTCTTTTGGCCGGATCATTTGTTGGTTCTAAGTCTACTGCTTTTTCAAGATATGGTAAAATTAATTTGAAATTATCTTCTCTTAACTTTTTAATCACTTCGTAGCGTTTGTTGTCTTTTTCAGAAGTTCCCAATTTATTCAATTCTGTTACCCATTTTTCATCTGCTCTTAACTTTAGTTCAGCAAAATTTAAATAAGCATTAAAATAACTAGGATTGATTTCTATGGCTTTTAAATAATATTTTTCTGCTTCATCCAACTTACCTGCATTTCCGGTAATAACACCAAGGTTAAAAACCAAATCAGCATTATTAGGATTTTTAGCCAAAGCCTCGTTAACCAATCTTGTGTAAGAATCAAAGTCTTTTAACTTTAAATAAATATCCATTTCTGCAAACAACAAAGAATCATCTTCAGGACTGCTCTTTCTGGCTTCTTGAACAGCAAGAATAGCTTCATTACTTTTCCCTTGTTGAATTAAGATTAAGGCTATATTCTTATTAATCTCTGATTTTTTTGAAGGATTTTTTTCATCTCTAGGTTTTGAATGTGTTTTTGTAGTATTCACGGAAATATCACGAAGGCTTTTATTCGCTCCAAAGCTTTCTTCTTGCTTAGAAGTATTATTAACGGCATAGTAAAAAGTTCCTTCACCGGAATAATTTAGTGCTTTTAATTCGGTGTAAAACTGTAAAGCTTTTTCGTAATCCTGACCGTTTACGGCATAAGAAGCAGCATAAAACAGCATATCCGCATCTTTTTTATCCAATTGATAGAGGGAATATAATACATCAGCAGCTTCTTTACTTTTACCTGCTTTTCCATAACCGGTTGCTACTTCAACAATTTGCGGCTTATAGGAACCGATGGTTTCCAAAATATCATCAGTATAAACTTTTTTACCGGTTTTCTTTTCATAATCAAGCGTAGCATTCAAACCGGCTGCAAAGTCAGCAATCGATTTTGGCGACAAAGCTCTGGCTATAGTAGCTTGCGCTTGAGCAGCTGTTGCAGGATCCATAGCTACGGCATTGATCTCTAAAAGAGGTGTCATGCTTTTATAAAAAGCGACATAGATTTTATCTCCTTCTTCAGTTGCCAATGGCTCAGCTTTGGCTACAAGATTTTTATATTCTGCTAAATCATTTCCCTTGATAACCTCTTTAGCATAAATTCTCTTCAACGATTTCAACTCATCTTTTTGAGCTGAAGCCGAAACAGAAACTAGTATTGAAGAGGCCAATACAATGTGTTTAATTTTCATGTGGTATTATTTTAAATTATTCTTGTGTTTCTTCAGTAGTATCTTCAGAAGTTTCAGCATCATTACTTTCGTCGGTTTCAACACCTTCAACGATTTCGCCTTCTACTTCTTCCACTTCGTCTTCTTTCATTACTTTGGTTACCGCTGCAATGGAGTCATTTCCTTTGATATTAATCAAACGAACTCCTTGTGTAGCTCTTCCCATTACTCTCAAATCAGACACTTCCATTCTGATGGTCAATCCGGATTTGTTGATAATCATCAAATCGTCTTCATCCGTTACGGCATTAATTGAAATCAATGCACCGGTTTTTTCAGTGATGTTTAGGGTTTTTACTCCTTTTCCACCTCTGTTAGTAATACGGTAAACATCTTCTCCGTCTTCATCCACCAATTTGGTTCTTTTTCCGTAACCGTTTTCGGTAACTACTAAAAGTTGGGTATCATTGATATCGTCCTTATTAACAGAAACCATTCCAATTACTTCGTCTTTATCATCGGCTAAGGTAATTCCGCGAACTCCCGAAGCTGTTCTTCCCATCGGACGGGTTTTTTCTTCTTCGAAACGAACCAATTTTCCGGATTTCACCGCCACTAAAACTTGGCTTTCTCCGTTGGTTAATTTGGCTTCTAATAGTTCGTCGTCTTCTCTGATGGTAATGGCGTTGATACCATTTTGACGCGGACGTGAATATTGTTCCAATGGCGTTTTCTTCACCTGACCTTGTTTGGTCGCCATGATTACATAATGACTGTTGATATATTCTTCGTCTTTTAAATCTTGGGTACAAATGAAAGCTTTTACTTTATCATCACTTTCGATGTTGATTAAGTTTTGAATTGCACGACCTTTGCTCGTTTTACTACCTTCCGGGATTTCATAAACACGCATCCAGAAACATTTTCCTTTTTGAGTGAAGAACAATAAATATTGGTGATTGGTTGCAACAAACAAATGTTCTAAGAAATCTTGGTCACGAGTACCGGCACTTTTTTGGCCAACGCCACCTCTGTTTTGGGTTTTGTATTCAGATAAGTTGGTACGTTTGATGTAACCGGCATGCGATATGGTGATTACCACATTTTCATCGGCTATTAAATCTTCAATACTTACATCGCCACCAGAGTATTCGATAGTAGAACGACGTTCGTCACCATATTTATCTCTGATTTCGATTAATTCGTCTTTAATCAATTGCATTCTTAATTCTTTACTTGCTAATAAATCTTTCAAGTGCTGAATTAACTTCATGATTTCTTCGTATTCCGCTCTCAACTTGTCTTGTTCCAGACCGGTTAATTGACGCAAACGCATTTCAACTATGGCACGTGCTTGGATTTCGGATAAGGTAAAACGCTCAATCAATTTAGTACGAGCTTCATCACCATCTTTAGATGAACGGATTAAGGCGATAACTTCATCAATATTATCCGAAGCAATGATTAAACCTTCTAAAATGTGTGCTCTTTCTTCTGCTTTGCGCAATTCGAATTGTGTTCTTCTCACTACTACATCATGACGGTGTTCAACAAAGTAGTGAATCAAATCTTTTACATTCAACATTTGCGGTCTTCCATTTACTAGCGCAATGTTGTTCACACTGAAAGAAGATTGCAATGCCGTAAATTTATACAGTGTATTTAAAACCACATTCGGAACGGCATCACGTTTCAATTCATAAACGATACGCATTCCATTTCTATCCGATTCATCACGGATATTTGAAATACCTTCGATTTTCTTTTCATTAATCAAATCGGCAGTTTTCTTAATCATTTCGGCCTTGTTGACTTGGTATGGAATTTCAGAAACAATAATAGCTTCTCTTCCGTTAGATTCTTCAAAACTCACTTTGGCACGAATTACAATTCTACCACGTCCTGTTTTGAAAGCTTCACGAACACCTTCGTAACCATAAATTACACCACCTGTTGGAAAATCAGGGGCTTTGATGTGTGTGATTAATTCGTCTATTTCAATATCATTATTGTCAATGTACGCTAAAGTACCATCAACTACTTCTGTTAAATTATGTGGTGGCATGTTTGTAGCCATACCCACTGCAATACCCGATGCACCGTTAATCAATAAATTCGGAACTCTCGTAGGCATCACTTTTGGCTCATATAACGTATCGTCAAAGTTTAGTTGAAAATCCACTGTCTCTTTGTCGATATCTGCCATAATGTCCTCTGACATTTTCTTCATTCTGGCTTCCGTGTAACGCATCGCTGCCGGACTATCGCCATCAACAGAACCAAAGTTACCTTGACCGTCTATTAATAGATAACGTAAACTCCATTCTTGCGCCATACGAACCATGGCGTCATAAACTGAAGTATCGCCGTGCGGGTGATATTTACCCAATACTTCTCCAACAATTCTTGCGGATTTTTTGTGCGCTCTGTTTGAAAAAACGCCTAAATCATACATTCCATATAACACTCTTCGGTGTACCGGCTTTAAACCGTCACGCACGTCAGGTAGCGCTCTTGAGACAATTACAGACATCGAATAATCGATGTAAGCTGATTTCATTTCATCTTCGATGTTAATAGGAATTAACTTTTCTCCGTCAGACATATTTTATAAATTATTAATAAAAAATTAGTTTAAATTCAAAACGTGCTAATATAGAATATTTATAGCTTTTAGCGTCAATTTTAGTCTACAAATTTCAATGATTTATTAACAAAATAGGCTCTTTTTTTGGTTAATAAAATAGTAACACTACTGCTTTTATTATTGGCTTTTTTTTTGTCAATTAGCTGACAGTACATTTAGGCGGAATGATTTTTGTTAGAACCATTCATAATAACTAAATTTACATTACCAACAACCTTATTTATATGGATGATAATTTTTCACCAAGAGTCAAAGATGTTATAACCTACAGCAAGGAAGAAGCATTACGTTTAGGCCATGATTTTATAGGCACTGAACATTTGATGCTTGGTATCCTCAGAGATGGAAATGGTAAAGCAATTGCCATTTTGAATAACCTGTCTATAGATTTAGAACATCTGCGAAAGAAGGTCGAAATCTTAAGTCCGGCCAACCCTAATGTTGAAATCAGCAACGAAAAGAAAAATTTACACTTGACTCGTCAAGCAGAACGTGCCTTAAAAACAACCTTCTTAGAAGCTAAAGTATTTCAAGCAACTTCCATAAGTACAGCCCATTTACTTTTGTGTATTCTAAGAAATGAAAATGATCCTACAACCAAACTATTGCATCGTCTAAAAATAGATTATAACGTAGTTAAAGAACAATATTTGAATATGACACCAAACGAAGAAGATTTTACAGATAACTTGCCAAGAAATGAGTCATTCAATGATGATTCTGGTCAAGATGACAGCTTAAAAGAAGGAAGCTTCAATAATCCGGCGAACAAGACTAATAAAAAATCGAAAACTCCGGTTTTGGATAACTTTGGTCGTGACTTAACGGAATTAGCTGAAGAAGGCAAACTCGACCCTGTAGTAGGTCGTGAAAAAGAAATTGAGCGAGTATCTCAAATTCTAAGCCGAAGAAAGAAAAACAATCCGTTACTAATCGGTGAGCCGGGTGTTGGTAAATCTGCCATCGCCGAAGGTTTGGCTTTGCGCATCATTCAAAAGAAAGTATCGCGTATTCTTTTCAACAAAAGAGTCGTGACGCTTGACTTGGCTTCGCTGGTTGCCGGTACCAAATACCGCGGACAATTCGAAGAAAGAATGAAAGCCGTAATGAACGAATTGGAGAAAAACGACGATATCATTTTATTTATTGACGAAATCCATACGATTGTTGGAGCCGGTGGCGCCACAGGTTCGTTAGATGCGTCAAAT
Organism: Flavobacterium sp.; assembly: GCF_046293665.1. Classification (GTDB taxonomy): domain Bacteria; phylum Bacteroidota; class Bacteroidia; order Flavobacteriales; family Flavobacteriaceae; genus Flavobacterium. The sequence continues at coordinate 157,776 of NZ_JBKBOL010000003.1, read as the reverse complement.
ATGTTTAAACCGGCGTTAGCCCGTGGTGAAATACAATGTATCGGTGCTACAACGCTCGACGAATACAGACAATATATAGAAAAAGATGGTGCACTAGAAAGACGTTTCCAAAAAGTAATTGTAGAACCAACTTCGGTAGAAGAAACAATTACCATTTTGAACAACATCAAAAACAAATACGAAGACCATCACAACGTAATTTATACTGACGAAGCGATTGAAGCGTGTGTGAAATTAACCAACCGCTATATGTCGGAGCGTTTTCTTCCGGACAAAGCGATCGACGCTTTAGACGAAGCCGGTTCGAGAGTTCACATTACCAATATTGATGTGCCGAAACAAATTTTAGACTTGGAACGCCAATTAGAAGAAGTACGCGACTTGAAAAACTCTGTCGTTAAAAAACAAAAATACGAAGAAGCCGCGAAATTACGTGACGACGAAAAGCGCTTGGAAAAAGACTTAGCCATTGCACAAGAACAATGGGAAGAAGATTCTAAAAGCAACCGAATTCGCGTAACCGAAGACAATGTAGCCGATGTGGTTTCGATGATGACAGGAATTCCGGTAAATCGTATCGCACAAACGGAAAGCAATAAACTAGCGCATTTACCTGAATTAATTCAAGGAAAAGTAATCGGACAAAACGAAGCAGTTTTAAAAATATCACGCTCTATTCAAAGAAATCGTGCCGGATTAAAAGATCCTAATCGACCAATTGGCTCGTTTATTTTCTTAGGACAAACCGGTGTTGGTAAAACCCAATTGGCGAAAGTGTTGGCCAAAGAATTATTCGATTCTGAAGATGCATTAATCCGTATCGACATGAGTGAATACATGGAAAAATTCGCGATTTCGAGATTAATCGGTGCGCCTCCGGGCTATGTTGGCTATGAAGAAGGCGGACAATTAACTGAAAAAGTTCGTAGAAAACCGTATTGTGTTGTACTTTTAGACGAAATCGAAAAAGCGCATCCTGATGTGTTTAATATGATGTTACAAGTGTTAGATGACGGTTATTTGACGGATAGTTTAGGTCGAAAAATCGATTTTAAAAACACGATTATCATTATGACTTCGAATGTTGGAGCGCGTCAATTGAAAGACTTCGGTCAAGGCGTTGGTTTTGGCACCGCTGCCAAAGTGGCTCAAGCTGATGACCATTCGAAAAGTGTAGTTGAAAATGCTTTGAAGAAAACCTTTGCGCCTGAATTCTTAAACAGAATTGATGATGTAATTGTATTCAATCCGCTAGAAAAGCACGACATCGATTTGATCATCGAAATCGAATTGAAAAAATTATATGCTCGTGTAGAAGAGTTGGGTTATAAACTAAATCTTTCAGATACCGCCAAAGCGTTTATCGCTGACAAAGGCTTCGACAAACAATTTGGTGCGCGTCCATTAAAAAGAGCGATTCAAAAATATGTTGAAGATGCTTTAGCCGAAGAAATAATTACTTCGAAAATAGCTTCAGGCGATGAGATTTTTATGGATTTAGACGAAACTGCTCAAGAGTTGACTGTTACGATTCAAAAAGCAGAAAAGCCAACAAAGTAAGATCAATTTAATCTTTTAAAAAAAGCCACAAATGGCACTAATTCACGCCAATTAATCAGTGAGAATTCGTGTTATTTGTGGCTTATAATTTTTACAAAATGCCAATAAATAAAATCATATTAGGTTCCGAAGAATGGTGTTCCTTTCCCGAGCTCGGTATTCCGGCTATTAAAGCTCGTGTAGATTCGGGGGCTAAAACTTCAGCACTACATGCCATCAATATTGCTCCATTTCTGAAAGATGGTGAAAACTGGGTGAAATTCGACATCAACCCGATTCAGAATAACCTCAAAACCGTGATTCATTGTGAAGCCAGATTAGTGGATAAAAGAATTGTAAAAAGTTCTAGCGGATTTCGAGAGCAACGCTATGTGATTAAAACCAATTTGTGCATTGGAACCGATACTTGGGAAATTGAAATGACCTTAACCAATCGAGACTCTATGGGTTTCCGAATGTTATTAGGTCGAGAAGCCATGAGTGGTAGAATACTGGTTGATCCGGAACAAAAATATTTATTGGGCCAAACTTCCACCGAAAATTTAAAAGACTTATACCAAGACGCTATTGCCATTAAATCGGGTCTGCGAATTGGTGTTTTGGCCAGCAATCCCGAATTGTACAGCAACAAACGCATCATGGAAGCCGGTGAAATGCGCGGTCACGAAATGCATTTTTTGAACATCAAGGAATGTTATATGAAACTCGATGCACACAATCCCGAAATTCATTATCGAGGCGGAAAAGTTTTGGATAATTTTGATGCGGTAATTCCGCGAATCCGTCCAAGTATCACCTTTTACGGTTGTGCTTTGACGCGCCAGTTTGAAGCGATGAAAGTCTTCTGCTTAAATTCAGCGGCAGCGATAACCCAATCACGTGACAAACTATTTTCACTACAATTGCTATTACACCACGGCGTAGATATTCCGACAACGGGATTTGCGAATTCTCCTTTGGATACCGACGATTTGATTAAAATGGTTGGCGGTTCTCCGTTGATTGTAAAACTATTGGAAGGAACACAAGGTAAAGGTGTCGTTTTGGCCGAAACCAAAAAAGCAGCGGAATCGGTAATCAATGCTTTCAAAAGTTTGAATGCTAATATTTTGGTACAAGAATTTATCAAAGAAGCTGACGGAAAAGATTTGCGTTTGTTTGTAGTCGATGGTAAAGTCGTTGCTACTATTCAACGTGAAGCAGCGCCGGGAGAATTTAGAGCCAACATTCACATGGGTGGAACAGCTTCAATCATTAAACCAACTCCTGAAGAAAAGAAAATTGCCATCAAAGCTGCCAAAGCCATGGATTTAAAAGTGGCCGGAGTAGATATTATTCGCTCATCTAAAGGTCCATTGTTATTAGAAGTAAACTCTTCCCCAGGATTAGAAGGCATCGAAGGCGCAACAAATAAAGATATTGCCGGAGAAATGATTAAGGCGATTGAGAAGCATTTTAATCAATTTAAAGGCAATAGTGAAAAGGCATTAGGCAGTAGTAAAAATAAATTACCGGAAAACCAACAACTGACATCCGAACTCTGAAAAAAATAAACAAATAAGTATGAATAAAACTTATCTTGCTCCAGCCATTGTATTCCTTATTGGAATGATCTTAACGATTATTGGTGCTTTATTCAAAATAATGCATTGGACCGGTGCCAATGTCCTCTTGTCTATTGGTATGTTGTCAGAAGTTTTAGCCATTATAACCCTTATTATAACATTGATAAAAAACGCAAAATAGAATGAACAAAAACAGACTCGAAGCCTTTAGTGATGGCGTTTTAGCGATTATCATCACCATTATGGTATTGGAATTTAAAGTTCCAAATAGTGTCAGTTACGAAGCTCTAGTTCCGTTGCTGCACAAATTTTTGAGTTATGTTTTGAGTTTTATTTATGTTGGAATTTATTGGAACAATCACCATCACATGATGCATACTGTAAAAAAAGTGAACGGAAAAATTCTTTGGGCCAATTTGCATTTGCTGTTTTGGCTGTCGCTTATTCCTTTTGCTACAGCATGGATTGGCGAGCATCAATTCGCTCCTTTTCCAATGATGTTTTACGGGTTTATCCTCTTAATGAATGGTGTTGCTTACTTTATTTTACAGAATCTAATCCTAAGCCATCACGGTAAAGATTCGATATTGTCAAAAGCTTTAGGTAAAGATTACAAAGGCAAGTCCTCGCCTATTCTATACTTTATTGCTATCCTTTTGGCCTATAAATATCCTTCCGTTGCCGGAACCATTTATATATTTGTTGCATTGATGTGGTTGATCCCTGATAAAAGAATTGAGCGTATTTTTAACGAAAACAAATAACCATGAACTTACTTTCACAACTTATCATCGGATTTATTGCTCTTTTGCATATTTATATTCTTTGGCTCGAAATGTTTGCTTGGACCACTCGCGGTCGTAAAGTTTTCAAAACCATTCCGGAAGACCAATTTGAAAAGACCAAAGTCATGGCTGCCAATCAAGGTTTGTATAACGGATTTCTCGCTGCAGGATTGATTTGGTCACTCATGATTAGCGATGCTGACTGGAGCCAAAATATAGCTTTGTTTTTCTTAAGTTGTGTTCTTATAGCCGGAATTTACGGAGCGTTGACAGCTTCTAAAAGGATTTTCTTTGTTCAAGCGGTTCCTGCGATTTTGGGATTGTTGAGTTTTCTACTGTAATAATTTTTCAGTGTTTCCAACCTTTTCCGGAAAAAAGATATCCAAGTATATAAACACTTATATCATGGAGACTTCTTTTTCTTTCAAGACCATTACAACTGCTATCTTATTCTTTGCATTATCTACCTTAAGTAGTAATGCTCAAAAAATCAATGGTGTCATTTGTGATGAAAACAAAAAACCTTTGGCAAATGTTGAAATCATTAATCTAAAAAACAATTTCGTTACAATTTCTAAGACTAACGGAAGTTTTTCCATCAAGGGAAACTATAAAGACTTATTAAAATTTATTTATCCGGGTAAAACTTCCAAAACTGTTGCAATCAACAATAGTAACGATACTAAAGTTTTTTTTGACGATAAAGCAAAAATTGAAAAGATAGCCCAAGAAAAAAGAGCCAAAGAGCAAAGGAAAATAGACAAAAAAAACAAGTCTAAAAATAGCAAAATAAAAACCGTCGCCGTTAAAGAACACGACTTAAACGGAAACCCGTTAAAGAATAATGTAGTTGGACAAGTTTTTGATAATTTCGGACCGATTCCGGGTGTCAATGTAGTTATCAGAGGAACTACCAAAGGAACCCAAACCAATTTTGACGGTTATTATGGTATTGATGCCAAAATGGGCGATGTTCTCGAAATCAGCTTTATCGGTATGAAAACAATTCATGTATTGGTAAACCATAAGATAATTAATGTAAAATTACAGGATGATTCTGTAACACTTTCTGAGGTTGTAGTTACCGGTTATGGTAGCAGAACTAAAAAAAGCAAAGTAAGTGCTTCTTATGATGTTGTTAAAACCGAAGAAATCAGTGAAACTGTTTTGCCAATAACTGATAAAAGCATTGTATTAAAAGGAAATACTTCAACCAAAGCAGGACAATTAACCGCAGGTGAAGTCAATGATTTTAGCCATTATGACTATTGGAAAGGGTTAACCGAAACCGAATGGAACCAATGGAAAAACCATTGGAAAATTAACCCTAAATTCAGGTACTCTATCAGTTTAAAAAATGACAAAGGCTTCCCTATCATCAATAGAACGGTTCATTTAAAAAATGCCTCTGAAATCATTTGGACCGCAATGACTGACAATACCGGTCGTGCTGAGTTATGGTATAATCCTAATGATTTGTCAATCGAAAAAGTGACTGCTAAACTTCAAATCATTGATGATAAAAAAGTGGTTTTAGTAGCCAATCCAAAGGAATTTCACGAAGGCATCAACTTTTATACTTATCAGGAAAATTGCGTAACTCAAAACAAAATCAACATCGCTTTTATGATAGATGCCACTGGATCTATGGGAGATGAAATAAGTTATTTACAAGCCGAATTGTATGATGTTATTGAACGAACACAAAAACAATTTCCTAACGCAGATTTGTCAATGGGAAGTGTTTTTTACAGAGATAATGGTGACGACTATTTGGTGAAAAACTTTGATTTCACCACTGAAGTTCCAGATGTAATTTCATTCATTAAAAAACAATATGCTGATGGCGGCGGCGATTATCCCGAAGCTGTGATTGAAGGCCTAGAAGCTTCCATTGAAAGTATGACTTGGGAAGATGATGCTCGTGCCAAATTATTGTTTCTTTTACTTGACGCACCACCGCATTATTCAAAAAGTAATATTTTAAAATTACAAGATTTAGCCAAAAAAGCGGCTCAAAAAGGCATCAGAATTATTCCGATTGCCGCTAGTGGAATTGACAAAAGCACAGAGTATTTGATGCGTTCTTTTGCCTTAGAAACCAATGGAACCTATCTTTTTATCACAAACCACAGCGGTATTGGCAATAACCATATTGAACCTTCTACAGAAAGCTATAAAGTGGAAATGCTAAACGATTTGATTTTGAGAATTATTCTACAATTTGCCTCGGTAAATAATTGTGAATCTGTAACTTCTAATTATTCAACAAATACCAAAATAGAAGACCAATTGACCAATGCTAAAACCATTAATTTTAATTATTATCCAAATCCAACAACCGGGCCGGTAACCATAACCATTGATAAAGAAGCAACTGAATTGTATTTGTTTGATACTACGGGAAAATTAATTTTATACCAAACTAAAAAATCAACCGAATACAAAATTGATTTGTCACAATTACCCAATGCGATTTATTATTTGAAAGTTATTGTAGAAGACAAAGAACTATTAGGTAAAATTGTCAAAAGGAATTAACTAATTTAATCCTCCAACTCAATCTCGAAACTATTCAAAAACGACACCGAGTACTCAATATAGTAATACAGAATTTGGTCTTCTTTTACAAAGTCTCTTCAGAACGGTAAGTTTTAAAGAAATACCCGAAGACCAATTTGAAAAGACCAAAGTCATAGCTGCCAATCAAGGTTTGTATAACGGATTTCTCGCTGCAGGATTGATTTGGTCACTCATGATTAGCGATGCTGACTGGAGCCAAAATATAGCTTTGTTTTTCTTAAGTTGTGTTCTTATAGCCGGAATTTACGGAGCGTTGACAGCTTCTAAAAGGATTTTCTTTGTTCAAGCAGTTCCTGCGATTTTGGGATTGTTGAGTTTTGGCTTGAAAATTTGATTGCATCAAAAAACAAAAAAACCACGTCTTTCAACGTGGTTAACAACTCAATTAACTTCTAATCTATTTACTTAAATGCGCGTAAATTTCGTCTTTTAAAAATAACAATTTGGCCTTTAATTCATGTACAAAATTGTCATTGGCAATTTCCGAACCCATGTTGATTCGGTGGATTTGGTGTTCAATTTCGTGATACTCGTCAAATAATTTTCTGAAATGGGTATCTGAAATCTTTAGTTCGTGTATCCTTTCTTTATGTTCCGGGAACTCGTGCAATAAATCGTGTTTTTCCATGGGTTTTCAGTTTTAGCGTTTACTATGTTTACAGTGGTTTTGAATATTGGTTTCTTAATGACAATTGGCCTCCGCTTGGACAAATAAATTCATACTACTTGGTGAAATATATGCGATGTCTAAACCCATACCTCGGAAAACAAATAAAAGTCCGATGATGATGGTTATTAAAGGAATCATTTTTTGCAATTTATTTCTAAAAGGCATTGATAAAACAGAACTTACATAAACCACAGCACTCATCAAGGGAATAGTTCCTAAACCGTAAAGCAACATATAAGTTACTCCTAAAGTCACATTTTGCATAGCAATTGCTCCAAATAAAGCGGCATAAACCAAACCACAAGGCAATAATCCATTGAAAACACCCATCGTAAAAAAAGCATCAGGTGTTTTGCGTTTGAATTGGTTGCCCAAACTGCTTTTTACCTTAGAAATGAGTTTATAAATTGGTTTTGAAAAATTATATTTAGCAAAAAATCTTTCGGGAACTATAGCAATTAAAATCATCAAAACACCTAAAACAATGGAGAATCGCTGCTGCATTCCGGCGAGATACAATCCTTTTCCCAACAATCCGAAAAGCAATCCTAAAGTCGCGTAAGATGTTAATCTTCCGGCGTGATATAAGAGAATTTGGAATGCTTTTTTGGTTGGATTTTTTCTATCTACAGGCAACATCATGGCTATCGGTCCGCACATGCCTATACAGTGCAAACTAGAAACTAAACCGAATATGATGGCCGTGTAAAGCATTTTCTGAGTTATGAATTATGAGTTATAAGTTTTGCTATTGACATCAATTAAAAATAAATTTCTTCTTTATTCAAATAACTTTTTCCGTCATATTCCCAAGCAACAGTAATACCCCAAAGACCGCTAACCAGATTGTTTTTAGGTATGAGCAAATCTGAACCGGATAAAGCAAGTGAGACTTCAAAATCCAGTTTTTGGTTAGACGGTCTATATAGGGATACTTTTCCTTTAATTTTTGAATAGTCAAAGCTCTTAGGGAAATTAACTGTTAATCCTTGAGCCGTTTTAGCAATAGCAACTTTCTCGTTAAGATTGTTGGCGTTTTGAATGCTTTCAATATTTCCTTGAACGAGCTTTTCTTTTCTGTAATATTGCTCGGTAACCATTTCGTTATCATATTGACTATCAGATTGCACTTTAACTACAAAGTATAAAATGAAGCCCATAAACAGTGCAATAGCGATGACGATTCCTTTTCCCCAGTTAATTTTCATGACTGTATTTTTTAGTTAAAACTTCTCGGACCCACAAAATTGGTCGTTGCGGTTTCGATTAATTTATTGTTGTTGTAAACCTCAATTTTCAATTCAACTTTTTCGCCTTGTAAGTCGCTTTCCAAAATTTTGACAAAAAATGTTCCTTTGGTCATTCCTTGTTTCGGTACTTTGGCAAATGGACTACCTACAAGTTTGATTTCTCCTTTAGGTTCAATTAACTTAAAGGTAACATGTTCAAATTCTTTTTCAGTTTTATTGATGATGTCGTAATTGTAGATATTACTAATCTTGTCTCCATCGTGTTGGAACAATTGTCCCGGTGCATGTAAAATCGTAGCCTCTACATCATTTCTTAAGAATAACATTCCGATAAAAACCCCAATTAAAATAGCTAAAACTGCTATATAGCCTTTCATTCTGGTCGTTAACTTGAAAGGTTCTTTTTTTACAATTTCATCTTCACTAGCGTATCGAATCAAACCTTTAGGCAAACCGACTTTTTCCATAATCGAATCGCATTCATCGATACAAGCCGTGCAGTTGATACATTCTAACTGCGTTCCGTTTCTAATATCGATTCCGGTTGGGCAAACATGTACACAGACTTTACAATCGATACAATCGCCTTTACCTAAGGCTTTTCGGTCTTCGTTTTTATTGAATTTGGCTCTACCTGTTTCTCCTTCACCACGAACATGATCATAGGCCACATTGATGGTTTTGTTGTCGAGTAAAACCCCTTGCATTCTGCCATAAGGACAAGCGATTATACAAACTTGCTCTCTGAACCAAGCGTAAATAAAGTAGAATACTCCGGTAAAAATCAACAACGCGATGAGCGTTCCGGTATTTTTCGCCGGACCTTCTTTAATGAATTGTATTAACTCATCACTTCCGATTAAGTAAGCCAAAAACACATTGGCAATAATAAACGAGATGATGAAAAACACCATCCACTTCGTCACACGCTTTCTGATTTTTTCGGCATCCCAAGCTTGTTTTGACAAACGTATTTGTTGCGCACGGTCACCGTCAATCCAAAATTCAATTCGACGGAAAACCATTTCCATAAAAATAGTTTGTGGGCAAAACCAACCGCAGAATATACGGCCAAAAGCCACAGTAAACAAAGCCAATCCCACTACTCCAATTATCATCGAAATAACAAAAAGATGAAAATCTTGTGGCCAAAAAGGAAAACTGAAAATATTAAACCTTCTGTCGACTACATTAAAAAGTAAGAACTGATTGCCGTTGATTTTAATAAATGGTGCCGATAATAAAAAGGCTAACAACAAATAGCTGACTACTTTTCGCTTGTCATAAAAAGGACCCGAAGGTTTTTTAGGATGAACATATACTCGCTTCCCTTTTTCATCAATCGTTGAGATACTATCTCTAAAACTTTCATCCGGTATATTATTTTCCATTTTGTTATTGAATTAAAGATTTAATTCGGATTATTTTGTGGCTACTTTAGTCGTATCGGTTGATGTTGCGGCATCTGCACTCGAAGCAGCTTCTTCTACCCATTTTTCACCTTCGGCAGCTTTGGCTCCGGCAGGTTTTGTACCTTGCAAACTCAAGACATAACTGGCTACTTTTTGAACTTCTTTAGTTCCTAAAGTTTTAGCCCAAGCCACCATCGTTGGGTTATTTTTACTTCCTTCGGCAATCAATTTAAATACGTTTTTGATTCCGCCACCGTTAATCCAATGTTCATCGGTTAGATTTGGACCCACAATTCCACCACCATCAGCTTTGTGACAAGCGGCGCAAGCATTGGTATAAATTTCTTTTCCTTTGGCCAAACTTTCAGCATCGGTTAGTAAAGTTACTTTGTCAAAAGTGATTTCTTCTTTTGGCGAATTGAGTTTGTTTTTTTCGATTTCAATATTGGCTGCCGCAACTTCCTGGTCGTATTCCTGAGCTTGAGTATATTCATCCATCACATGGAATCGCACCAAATAAATTGCTCCGAAAATGATGGTTGCATAGAACAAGTTTACCCACCATGGCGGTAAAACATTATCTAATTCTTTGATACCGTCATAATCATGATCGAGCATTACATCAGCTTCTTGTTCGATGGCTTTAGAGCGGGTCATTTTCTTCAATAAATTCTGAATCCATTTACTTTCGGTGAATGAAACAGATTGGACTTCTTCTAATTTTTGTCGTTGCTCATCGGTTAACATATGATACGTTACGTTATCAATAGCGCTAACGACAATTTCAATAGCTACCAGCAAAAACAAGAATACTAGTAAAAATACCGAAACCATTGGATACTTGATAAAAGCAGGTCGATCACCTGAGTCGATAAAATATTCCAAAGCGCCGAAAACAAAGGCAAAAATCAGTGGAACTCTTACGTATGATGGAATTAATTTTTTCATTTTTATACTTTTTAAGTTGTAATAATTAGTCTTCCAACGGAAGGTTACTTACTTTTTTTATGGTTTCTTTGCTGTAAGTCATCGCCCAAACAGTGAACAAAACAAAAGCGGTAAAGAAAATCGTCAGTGAAATGATTGGGTATATTTCTACACCGGTAATCGTTTCTAAATTGTGTTTTACATATTTTAGCATGACGTTTATTTTTTAGATTTTACTTGAGTGTCTGTTCCTAATCTTTGCAGATAAGCAATCAAGGCTACGATTTCTCTGTCTTTCAACGGAACTGTTGCGTTTCCAAAAGCTTTTTTGATATCGGCATTTGCCAATAATCTGGCTTCGATTTTAGCGGCTTGCTCATCTGAAATTTTAACGGCGTTGGCTACTTCTTCATTAGAATATGGTACGCCTAAAGTCACCATTGCTTCCAATTTGGCTTGTAACGTTGAATTGTCCAATTTGTCTTTAATCAACCATTGGTATCTTGGCATAATCGATCCCGGAGAAATACTTTGCGGATCATACATGTGATTGAAATGCCAAACGTCATCTCTACCGCCATTGAATGGTTTTCCCGGAACACCTTCTCTGGCTAAATCCGGACCGGTACGTTTAGAACCCCAAAGGAATGGATGGTCATAAACATTTTCACCTGATTTAGAATACTCGCCATAACGCTCTACTTCTGAACGGAAAGGACGAATCATTTGAGAGTGACAACTCACACAACCTTCTCTGATATAAACATCTCTACCTTGTAATTCAAGTGGTGTATATGGTTTTACAGCGGCTATCGTTGGGATATTTGATTTCACTAAAATGGTTGGAAGAATTTGAATCAAACCACCAATTAAAATCGCAATGGTAGTATAAATCATAAATCTCACCGGTTTTCTTTCTAACCAAGCATGCCATTTTTCACCTTTCAAACGGTTTGGACTGATAACCGCCAAAGCCGGAGCTTCTGCTGGTTCGTCTTGAATTGCTGAACCTTGTTTTACAGTTTTTACAATGTTGTAAACCAATACAATCACCCCTACTAAATACAAAGTACCACCGATGGCGCGCATCCAGTACATTGGCATAATTTGGGTTACAGTTTCCAGGAAGTTACCGTATTGTAAAGTACCGTCCGGTTTGAATTGTTTCCACATAGAAGCCTGAGTAAATCCGGCTACATACATTGGAAGTGCATATAATATAATCCCTAAAGTACCAATCCAGAAATGGAAGTTGGCTAATTTTTCAGAGAACAATTTGGTTTTGGTCATTCTAGGGATCAACCAATATATCATCCCAAAAGATAAGAACCCGTTCCAAGCTAAAGCACCAACGTGTACGTGGGCAATAATCCAGTCGGTGAAGTGTGCAATCGCGTTTACGTTTTTCAAAGACAACATTGGTCCTTCAAAAGTGGCCATACCATAACCGGTAATCGCAACTACGAAGAATTTCAATACTGCATCGGTTCTTACTTTATCCCAAACGCCGCGAAGGGTTAACAATCCGTTGATCATACCACCCCAAGATGGCGCAATTAACATTACAGAGAATACTACTCCAAGATTTTGTGCCCAATCCGGTAAAGAAGAGTACAACAAATGGTGTGGTCCTGCCCAGATATAGATGAAGATTAAAGACCAAAAGTGGATGATAGACAATCTATAAGAATACACAGGACGATTAGCGGCTTTTGGCACAAAATAATACATCATTCCCAAGAATGGCGTGGTTAAGAAAAAGGCAACTGCATTGTGTCCGTACCACCATTGCACTAAAGCATCTTGTACACCTGCGTAAACTGAATACGACTTCATGGCAGAAACCGGTAATTCAAAACTATTAAAAATGTGAAGAACTGCAACCGTTACGAAAGTCGCAATGTAGAACCAAATGGCTACATAAATGTGACGTTCTCTTCTTTTGATAATCGTACCAATCATATTGATACCAAATACGACCCAAATTAAAGCAATGGCGATGTCAATTGGCCATTCTAATTCGGCGTATTCTTTAGAAGTAGTATAGCCCAACGGTAACGTAATGGCCGCGGCTACTATGATTAATTGCCATCCCCAAAAGTGTATTTTGCTGAATAAATCGCTAAACATTCTGGCTTTAAGTAAACGTTGCATTGAGTAATACACTCCGGCAAACATTGCATTACCTACGAATGCGAAAATCACTGCATTGGTGTGTAAAGGTCTTAGACGTCCAAAACTTAAGAAGGAAACTCCACTGGTTACATTGGGAAATAAAAACATGAATGCTAATAATAGCCCAACCAACATCCCTACAATACCGAAAGCGATACTGGCGTAAATGAAGTTCCTTACAATTTTGTTGTCATACTGAAATTGTTGCATTTCCATAATTATAATTGTTTTTCTTCGGTTATATTAATTTGATTTTTGTTAGTTTCTTTTACGAGCTCGTCGTCAAAAAGCATTCTGACGGATGGCGTATAGTCGTCGTCATATTGTCCGCCTCTTACTGCTTTAATAAAAGCATAGAGAAAGAATACAGCTACTACAATACTTATCGAGATTAACATATAAATGACACTCATACCTCTAATTTGTGTTAGACAAAATTACTCTTGTGGTTATTCTTAAAATATGACATTTGTCATACTTCCCTTTTTATTTTCTATTGGCAAAAACATTACTCATAATGGTCACAAAACTCACGATAGTGATAGTACTCAACGGCATGATGATAGCGGCAACTATTGGCAATAGATTTCCGGTTACGGCATAAGTCAAACCAACTACGTTATACAACAATGACAATCCGAAACTCATGTAAATAATAAACATGGCGTTTTTGGAATATTTCAAGAAGAAATTGATTTTTGGGAACTGACTCGCGTCTAAAATCCCATCACAAGCCGGTGAAAACACATTGACATTTTCGGAAATTGAAATCCCAATATTACTTTGTGCCAATGCACCTGCATCATTCAAACCATCTCCTATCATTAACACATTTTTACCTTCTTTTTGAAGGTTATCGATGTAAGCAAGTTTCTGTTCAGGTTTTTGATTAAAGACTAAAACTGTGCTTTCCGGAAGCATTTTTTCTAAAATTTTACGCTCTCCATCATTGTCTCCGGATAATACAATGAGGTTGTATTTTTTGGCTAAATTTTCGAACAATTGTTCTAATCCTTTTCGGTATTGGTTGTTAAAAACATAACTGCCTTTATACACACCGTTGATTTCAACATGCACTTTGGTTTTTTTATGGGTATTTTCACTCATGTGTTGCAAAAACTGGGAAGAACCCAATTTGATGGTATTGCCTTCCAATTCGGCAAAAATTCCTTTCCCGATTATCTCTTCGAAAGATTTTGTTTCTATTTTATTTTGAGGCGGAATAAAATCGTACAATCTTCGGCTTAACGGATGATTAGAACCTCTAAGAGCATTTTTTAATAATTTCAATTCGAAATCAGTTAGCACATCGCCTTCATAAGAAATGGAAGTCTTTTCATTGGTGGTAATGGTTCCGGTTTTATCAAAAACAATGGTATCCACTTTGGCCATTTGTTCGATGACAATGGCGTTTTTTAAGTACAATTTTCGATTCCCCAGAATGCGTAAAACATTTCCTAAAGTGAACGGCGCCGTCAATGCCAAAGCACAAGGACAAGCCACAATGAGAATGGCGGTAAAAACATTAAACGCCGTAGTTATATCAATAAAAATCCAATAAGCAAAAGATACTACAGACAACAGTAATAAAGCCGGTGTGAAATAACGACTGATTTTATCGGTGATGGATTTGTGTTTTTGGTCGACTTTCTTTTGGAAAACATCATTGCTCCACAATTGGGTTAAATAACTTTGGGATACCGAAAACAGCACTTCCATTTCGATGACTTTGCCCAATTGCTTTCCTCCAGCAAAAATTTTGTCTCCCGATTTTTTTTCAATAGCAACGGCTTCACCGGTTACAAAACTATAGTCGATTGACGTTTTATCCGAAATCAAAATCCCGTCTACCGGAATCAATTCTTGATTGCGAATCAATAGCCTATCGCCTTTTTTGATATCGTAAACTTGAACCGCTTCTTCAGTACCATTGGGCAAAATCTTAGTAATCGCAATTGGAAAATAAGATTTGTAATCGCGTTCAAATGAAAGGAAATCATACGTTTTTTGTTGGAATAATTTCCCCAGCAACATAAAGAAAATCAACCCACACATGCTATCGAAGAAACCTTGTCCGTAACCAAATGCGATGTCAACCGTACTTCGGATAAACATCACTACAATTCCTAAAGCAATGGGAACTTCTATATTTAACATGCCTTGCCTTATGCTTTTCCAAGCCGCTACATAATAGATAGAAGCTGAATAGAAAAACGCCGGAAGCGACAAGGCAAAAGTCAACCAGCGGAAAAAACCTTTGTATTGCTCAATCCAAAACTCATTGACTTCAAAATACTCGGGAAATGACAACAGCATAATATTTCCGAAACAAAAGAATGCCACACCCAATCTATAAATTAGGGAACGATCAATTTGCTTTCGGCCTTCGTCAAAGTTTTCTAAGCTGATGTATGGTTCGTAACCAATGGAACAAAGCAGTTCTACAATTTGTTTGAGATTAGTTTGTTCGGGATTGTAAGTAATTCGGACTTTCTTATTGGGAAAATTAACTTGCGAAGCGCCTATTCCCGATTGAAGCCTTTGTAGATTTTCCAAAATCCAAATACACGAACTACAGTGTATGTGAGGAATGTAAAGTGAAACAATAGCTGTTGCACTTTCTTGGAATTCGAGAAGTTTATTGACAATTTCTTCATTGGCTAAAAAATCATATTTGCCTTTAATATCCAGTGGTGTCGCGCCAGGCGCTGATTGAAAATCATAATAACAAGTCAAGTCATTTTGACTAAAAATTTCGTAAACTGTTTTACAACCGTTACAACAAAAGCTTTTGTCATCAAAAAGAATCTCATCCTTTTTTATGATTTCGTTACCACAATGGAAGCACTGTGATGTATTCATAATTTGCTCATTTTACCTGTTACAAAGGTGAAACAAGCGTTAAAATTAAAATATGATAATTGTCATACTTTAAATATATTTGTAGAGAACAAAATCAAAAACCTTAATGAGTAAATGTGAACAATGTATTGTGAGACAGTTTAGCTCTCTTAAAGCATTAGGCAAAGAAGAGTTGCTCAAAATGGCCGATTGTAAAACTTCCTATACGATCAAAAAAGGAGAACCTATTTTTGAAGAAGGCGAAGTAACCAATGGCATTTACTGTGTAAAAGACGGTGTTTGTAAATTGTCTAAATTGAGTTCCAACGGAAAAGATCAAATTGTTAAGCTGGTCAAACCCGGAGAATTATTAGGCCAACGTTCAATGATAAGTGATGAACCGGCTAATTTAAGTGCGGTTGCTTTAGAAGACATGGAAGTCTGTTTTATTCCGAAAACAGAGATCATGCAATTCTTTACTCAAAACAATCAGTTTTCAATGAATGTCATGAAATCTATTTGTGGCGATTTGAAAGATGCAGACGATCACATGGTCGATTTGGCTCAAAAAAGTGTTAAGGAACGTTTGGCCGGAACACTAATTTATCTGGAAGAAACTTTTGGCACTGATACTGATGGTGCGCTTAGATTACAACTATCACGTGAAGAACTAGCCGGAATTATTGGTACAGCTACCGAAAGCTGTATCAGATTACTTTCTGAACTGAAGAAAAGTACTTTAATAGATTTGACAGGCAAGAAAATTAAGATTGTCAACAAAAACAAATTGCGTCGCCTAGCTGATTAATTTCATTGTAAAAACAAAAAACCACCTACATCTTTCGATAAGGTGGCAGCTGATAAGATAACAGGGTTAGTTATTGTATCAACGTTTTCTTTGTATAAGTTTGGCCATTGTCTAAAGTAACTTTTACTAACAAAACTTGTGGCGCGCTTTGAATTTGGATTGATTCTACTGCATTGGTTGTTAAATTAGATTGGCTGTACAATTGTTTTCCTAGCACATCAAACATCTCTACTTTAGTAATGGTTGTTGTAGCACAGTACACTGAAATCCCATTGTTATTTGACACTACTTTGATGTCATTGTCAGCAATAGTTGGATTATTTGTTCCTAATGCCTGAGTAGTATATCTTAACTCAAATCGGTCATTAAAAGTACCATTTGTGGTAGTAAATGTAAAATTACTTTCTTTTAAGTTGTGATAAAGACCGGTTGTTTTATCCAATAAATATACATTTTGATTGTCAAAAACGCCATCAAAATTATCAAGACTGATGGTTAATGAACCATTTATTGTAGTTGAATATCCAAAAGGTACGATATCGTCTGCAGAAAAAGGTAGTGCTTTACCTTGAATAGCCAAGTCAGTAGTTCCCACAGTTGTGTATATAGCAACCGGATTACCAACAAATGCCGTTTTGCCATCGAATAATCTATCAATATCATTAGTAGCATTTTCTATGTATCCCACTAACATTTGATTATAAGCACCTTCAGTATTGCTCAAAGAAACCCAAAGACGGTGTTTTTCTAATGTTTGAGAAACACTTCCTTCGTCATTATTAACAACGGTGCCATTTGTTCTGAAAAACTGCGCATTATTTCCGGAAACTCTCATTGAATTTTTAAAAGTTGCAGAATAAGTTCCATTAGGCAATGTGGTATTTGTTTCGATAAAGAAACCTTGCCCAGCCGCTACTTTACCGGTTGGTACCGGACCTCCTGAAAGCGCCATTGTTCCAACACCGGTTCCCACGCCACCAGTTAAATTGTATTTAGCATAATCATTAGCCGTATAATTGCCATTAGTTATTGCTGTATTGTGTGTCCAAAGAAAAATAGTTCCGTTTACGATTCCTGAATTAGCGGGATCTGTAATAAATAAGTCGATATCGATAGCAGATGGATATGGATTCCCAATTAAATTATTGGTGCCTGCTGATTTTATAATTGGTGTCGAAATATTACCGTTGTTTGGCGTTCCTACAAAGTTTGTTTGTAAAATTTGAGTTGGATTGTAAACTAAATTTTCAGGAGCTCTAGAAAGGTAACCAACTCCTAAAGCCATAGTAGTAGCAGCAGTATGATAAACATAATTATTTATAGTTGGACTAAAAGAATAGAAATAAGAATCACCAGCCAATTGGCTTAAAGTCGCATTGCTAACCGGAGAAGACCAATAACCATAATCATACAACTTCATAGGAGTTGTTCTTCTTTTATAAGTAATACTTCCTGAATTCACAGAGGCATTATTGGTTTGAACTAAACTCGCAGTATCTTCAAAAGTCAATGAGCCACCAGGGTTAACAGAAACTTCATTAGCAATATTTAAAGTATGTCCGGCATTGATAACAACCGAACCAGAGGTAACATTACAAGTACAACCTGATATATTTCCTGTGGAAGAAAAATTCCCTGAAAACACTAATTTTTGAGCTGCTGTAGGCGTCCCGTTTGACCAAACACTTCCGTTCCAAGTATTGGTTGGTTGTTGAGAAATGGTGATACTACTTGACGCTACTGATGTACATGAACCTAAAGTTGCCCTAACCGTGTAAGTTCCGGAAGGAGCTGACACTGTAGCGCCAGATACAGAAACTCCTGTTGAAGGTAAAACTGTATAGGTATAAGCTGCATTATAATTGGTTATTACAAAACTACCCGAGGCCAAAGTACATGTAGGCTGTGTTAAACTACCAACTGTTGGTTGTGACGGAGTTGTAGGCTGTGAATTAATAGTAACGCTGGTAGCTGGAGATGTACAACCGGCTGCACTTCTGGCGGTCACGTTATAAGTTCCCGGAGCCACAGTTGTAAATATACCTGTAGTGTTGGTATAAGTAGAGCCGTTTATACTAAAGGTCATTCCGCTAGCCGAAGGACTATTTATAGTAATAGTTCCTGTAGCAACACTACAAGTTGGTTGTGTTAACGTAACTGAAGGTGTAGCTGGCAATGGATTTACAGTTACCGTTACAGCTTTTCTTGGAGTAGTAACACCACTTGAATTGGTTACTGCTTCAACATAATAAACTGTAGTTGCAGTTAAAACTGGAGTGGTGTAAGTAACAGTATACGGACTAGAAGTTACCGTTGATGTTGCAACCGGACTTCCTCCTGAGGCAACAGTATAAAATTTGAAGGTTGTTGAGGAGGTTGGTGCCGGGTTTTGAGAAGCCGTAATCACAGAAGTGCCAGAATTACAGATTGAGGTTGCTGAAGCAATAACGACATTAAATCCTCCATCGGAAACCAAATTTGGGAAATCCGTTATTGCACCGCCACTACCATTACATGACGCTACTTTTATCGTTCCAATTTTTATTAAATCAGAGGCGCTACAATTGCTTCCTGCACTTATGTTACCGCCATTTTCAATAACAATAGAAGAACCGGCGGCTAAAGTCAAATCATAGTTACCGTTAGAAAAATCTATGTTTGCATTATTTCTAATTACAAACTGTATGGCACCATAACAACTCAAATTTAAATTTTGATTCATTACCAAATTGGTAGGATTGGTTCCATCACCAATATATATTGTAGTACAGCCTGAAAAGGTGCTACAAGTTACTGTACTTGAATTAACATTAGGAGAACCTGTTAAAGTACATTGTGCTGAAGTCAATTGACTAAAAATAATAATTAATGTAAGTAATATCTTTTTCATAAAAAATAGTTTTATATAGATTTGGTCTTTAAAACACCACAAAATTAACTCCTATCCAACTTAACCTACACTTTTTCCGATATTCGACCAAAAAACTCTACGAACTACACTTTCGTTACATTTAATGGTGATTATTGGGCTTTTGTCGAATAATTATTCATTGAAACCGATGTATTTTTATGTTTTATTAAGAAAAATTTAACGGCAGAACCAAAAATATTTTTATATAGCAGTCATCTACGAATTCACAAAGGATTCGGTTTTCTTGATTTTAAACGAAAGGATAACTTTCACAAAAGAGTATGAAAAAAAAAGCGTCTCGATAATCGAAACGCTTTTGATATAGTTAATGAGGTAATTTATCTTTAAAAAGACCATATAGAAAAGTCCCAAAAACAGCACCGAGTAAAATTAGTCCCACACTTAAAAATCCGGAACCGAGAAGGATGAAAATAGGACCTGGACAAGCACCAACCATAGCCCAACCTAACCCAAAAAGAATCCCGCCAATCCAATAGCGAATATTGCCTTTTTCTTTATCTTGAATGTAAATTGGATTGCCATCAATATCTTTAAGTTTCTTTCTTTTGATAATTTGAACTCCTGTTAAGCCAGTTGCAATAGCCACTCCTATTATACCATACATATGAAAAGATTGAAATTGGAACATTTCATAAATTCGATACCATGAAACGGCTTCGGCTTTGGTAAGTACTATTCCGAAAATAAAACCAACGACTATATATTTTAATAGATTCATGTTTTTAGAAAATTAGAGGTAAAATAAAATGTGCCATAAGTAAGCCACCGATAAAAAATCCAATCACAGCTTTTAATGAAGGTAATTGTAAATTACTCAGCCCTGAGATTGCATGTCCTGAAGTACAACCTCCGGCATAACGCGAACCAAATCCAATTAAAACACCTCCAAATACTAAAATCAAAATCATCTTAGGAGATTCAAAAATTTCAATACCGAAAAGTGCATCCGGTAACAATTTACCATTAGGTGCTTCAATACCCATAGTGGCTAATTGCTCAATGGTTTTTGGATTTAAATCAACATTAGAAGCATCACTTAAAAAATGTACCGCTACATAACCTCCAATCATAGCTCCTGCTACCACAGCTAAATTCCAACGTTGTGATTTCCAATCCCAATCGAAAAAAGATATTTTCTTTCCAATTCCTGTCATTGAACATAGGGAGCGTAAATTGGAAGACATCCCAAAGACTTTTCCAAAATAATTAAGGGTTAACATTACCATTCCGATAAGAAAACCGGAAATAGCCCAATGCCATGTATGTGTAATCATTTCCATGTAATTTTTTTTTACAAAAATAGAAATATAAAAGTGTTTTTGACTACAAAATATTTATCGAAATAAAGTATTTTTGACCCAAAAGAGATGAACTGACGGAGTAAATCAAATTCAATTCCCTATGAAAAATTATTCTATAGAAATAAAATGGACACTTCGGTTTATATTACTGGTATTAGCATGGGCAATAGGAGAAAAATTCATTGGATTGCATGACCAATATATCGACCAATATGCACTTTATACTAACCTATTTGCTATTCCGGCTTTTTGTTTTTATTATTTAGGACTGAAAGAAAAGAAAAAATATGTTTACAACAATAAAATGACTTGGACACAAGGTTTTGTCAGTGGTGTTGTGCTTTCATTTTTCATTGCCTTATTAATGCCGATTGCCCAATTTATAATTTATAAAAGCATCTCTCCTAATTTTTTTGAGACGATTATTGAATACAAAACCAAAAGTCCGTTATTGACGCGTCACGTTACTTTAAAAGATGCCCAAAGTTATTTTAATTTAAAAAGTTATATGATCCAAGGTGTTTTCAGTGGATTATCAATGGGTATAATTACCGGAGCAATTGCTTCTCTTTTCTTGCGTTCCAAAAAATAAAATAGCACGGTTATTGTGTCATCGAAAAAAAAGTTAATCATGAAAATATTTTCCAAACTCATTCTTCTCACATTGCTGGTTTCACTTCTTTCTTCTTGTGTCAGCACAAAATCTACTATTAAAAATATTGACAATACTGCACCAACCCCAAAGTTAAAGGACAATGTTTTTGTTTTAACAGAATACAGTAAGGATAAAAAATATGGTTATGATCCTGATTATCCGGTAAATGTTTTCTATATGAATACAAAAGATGAAAACCTCAATGCAGAAAGATATCTTAGGGCTTTGGCAGGACCAAATGGGGAAAAAATATCTTTTACCAAATTAGAAAGTTGTTGTCCATTCCCTACCAAAAGAACAGAAGTTGGCGCAGGTTTCCTAGATATTTACGAATTGCAATGGGAAGGACAAAAAAAACCGATAAAAATTTACATAAATATTTATGAAAGAGGCTATTTGCTAGTCCCTATTGGTCTTTCCATCAAAAAATAACTAATTAAAATATCTGTAAAATTTACCAAATTATTCATAACTTAGCGACTTTTAAATCCAAAATTTATGAATATAAATACCATTCCACAAATCAAGAATACCGATAGTGGAAATTTCTTCGTACTTGCCGGTCCTTGTGCCATAGAGGGCGAAGAAATGGCGATGAGAATTGCCGAGAAATTAGTTACTATAACTGACAAATTACAAATCCCCTATGTTTTTAAAGGCTCTTTTAAAAAAGCCAATCGTTCCCGAATTGACAGTTTCTCGGGCATTGGTGATGAAAAAGCGTTAAAAATTCTTCGTAAAGTTTCTGAATCCTTTCACATACCAACAGTTACCGACATTCATACTAATGAAGATGCGGCTATGGCTGCGCAATATGTAGACGTGTTACAAATTCCTGCCTTTTTAGTTCGCCAAACCGATTTGGTCGTAGCTGCGGCCAATACAGGAAAAGTGGTCAATTTGAAAAAAGGCCAATTTATGAGCCCGGAAAGTATGAAACACGCTGTTCAAAAAGTTTTAGATTGCAACAACCAAAACGTAATGGTTACCGACAGAGGAACCATGTTTGGTTATCAAGATATGATTGTTGATTTTCGTGGTATTCCAACAATGCAACAATATGCTTCTACAGTACTAGATGTTACCCATTCTTTACAACAACCCAATCAAACTATTGGTGTAACCGGAGGAAGACCTGATATGATTGAAACTATTGCCAAAGCCGGAATTGCAGTTGGCGTAGACGGAATTTTTATAGAAACCCATTTTGATCCGACAAATGCCAAAAGCGATGGCGCTAATATGTTACATTTAGACTATTTCGAAGGTTTAATGACAAGACTGGTAGCCATCAGAAAAACAATAAACACGTTCTAAACTTATTTACAAGCCTTGAAAAAAATATTTTTATTCTCATTAGTGACATTAATGGCGCAAGCACAAATTATTTCTGCGCAAGAAGAGAAAACCAATCCTGACAAATATACTGCTCATAACAAGGGTAAGTTTTATGTTTTTTGGGGTGGAAATCGAGAAAGCTTTTCAAAATCGGATATCCATTTTAAAGGAGATAATTACGATTTCACATTGCACAATGTTAGTGCAGGTGACAAGCCAAAAGGTTGGCATTTGGATTATTTGAATCCTGCCAGAATGACGATTCCTCAAACCAATTTGAGAATCGGATATTTTATAAACGACCATTACAATATTTCTATTGGATTTGACCACATGAAATATGTAATGAACCAAAATCAAGTAGTGAAGATAAATGGTGAAATTAATGACGGAACTATTTTTGACGGAACCTATAACAATGACCTTATCGTTCTGACCGAAGATTTTTTAACTTTTGAACATACTGATGGTTTAAATTATGTGAACACCGAATTTTCAAGAGTTGATGATATTTCCAAATGGTTAAACATTAGAAATACAGATAAATTTCAATTGAATATCACAGAAGGAATTGGCGCCGGTTTTCTATATCCAAAAACCAATGCCATGTTATTAGGCAAAGAAAGACATGATGATTTTAATATTGCAGGTTATGGTCTTTCTGCTAAAGTAGGATTGAACTTTACTTTTTTCAAACACTTTTTTATTCAGACCGAATTAAAAGGTGGATATATTGAAATGAATGATATTAGAACAACGCATAGCGATTCAGATAAAGCCTCACAGCACTTTTTCTTTTTACAGAGAATCATAGCTTTTGGAGGTATTTTTAAAGTATAATTTTTCTATTGACCACCGACCAAAAAACAACCATTATGAAAAAAATTACCTTACTATTATTAACCTTATGCTTTTCGATAAGCGCTTATTCTCAATTAGCCACTGAAGGATTTGAATCCACCACAGGACCTGATGCTCTTCCGGGCACAACTTGGACATTAAGCACAGGAAATTGGGCTGTCTTCGACAATGGCATCGGATTAGGACAACGTTGGGGTATTAACAATACTGTTAGTGAACCGCCGATTGTTTACCAAGGCACCAATTCAGCCTACATCAATAGGGAAACTATGAATATTGGAGACATTTCAGAAGACTTCTTAGCCACTCCTTTGGTTACAATTCCTGTAAATGGACAACTTCATTTTTTTACCCGTTCATTTGCTTCAGGAAATCAAGGAACTGTCTATCAGATTAGGGTTGCACCAGCTTCGGCATCACAAACCAATCCGGCTGCCTATACTGTAATCCAACAATGGACTGAGGTAGATTTAACTACAACTTTTAATTTATACGAAGAGAAAGTGGTTAACTTTCCTGCCATTTATCACAACCAACAAGTTTATGTTTCTTTTGTTAAAGTACACAACCAACAAGTAGCGGGTCTTGCAGGCTCTGGTGATCGTTGGTTAGTGGACAATGTCAGTATCAATGAGCAATGTTTAAATCCAACAGCGTTAACAGCTACAGTAACCTCAGAAAGTACCGCTAGTTTAAGTTGGGGCAACCCAAGTGGCGCCACCACATGGGAAATTGAAGTTGTACCTGCAGCTGGAACACCAACCGGTGTTGGAGTGATTTACAATGGCACTTTACCTTACATTGTTTCCGGATTACTTCCCAATACAGCCTATAAATTTTATGTTAGAGCAATTTGTTCAACAGGATATCAAAGTGAATGGGTAGGCCCCTCTGCAATTTTTACTACTTCGACTGCACCTCCAGTATGTGGTGGGAATTTTGTTGATGAAGCCGGACCTACTACAAATTATGCCAATAACTCTGACTCAACGGTTATCATTTGTCCAACAATTCCAGGAGAACAAGTAACTGTAACTTTCACTTCATTTAATACTGAAGCTACTTGGGATGCGTTATATGTTTTTGATGGAAATTCAATTTCAGCACCTCAAATTGCCAGTACCAACCCTGCCGGTAATGTTCCCGGAGGTTTAGCAGGAGGTTATTGGGGAACAACAATTCCAGGACCATTTACTTCTTCAAGTCCGGATGGGTGTTTGACCTTCAGATTCAGAAGTGATGGTTTTGTAAATAACCCGGGATGGATAGCCAACGTAACTTGTGCGCCTCCACCGGTTTGTCAACAGCCTAGTGCTTTGACGGCAACCAATATCACCTCAAACTCTGTTTCTTTTGGCTGGACTAATGTCGGAATTGCTACTTCGTGGCAAGTTTTAGCGTTACCTTGTAATGCACCGGCACCTACTGCAGCAACAACAGGCTGGACTGAAACAACTTCCAACCCTTTTCAACTTACCGGATTATCTTCTGCTACTTGTTATAACTTATACGTAAGAGGCAATTGTGGTACTGATGGAGTAAGTTTGTGGGCAGGACCTAGAAGTATAACTACATTAGTAGCGCCGCCTATCTGTGGTGGAAATTTTGTTGACACTGGTGGTCCTACTGATAATTACCCAAATAATTCAGATTCTACCGTTACTATTTGTCCAACCATTCCGGGCGAATTGGTAACCGTTACTTTTACTTCTTTTAATACTGAAGCTACTTGGGATGCTTTATATGTTTTTGATGGAAATTCTATCGCTGCTCCACAAATAGCCAGCACCAACCCAGCCGGTAATGTTCCGGGAGGTTTAGCAGGAGGTTATTGGGGTACAGCTATACCTGGCCCATTCACCTCATCAAGTGTAACAGGTTGTTTGACTTTCAGATTCAGAAGCGATGGTTTTGTTAACAATCCGGGATGGATAGCTAACATCACTTGTGCACCGGCACCGGTTTGTCAACAACCAACAGGTATGACGGCCACAACGGTTACATCAAACTCAACCGTAGTTGGCTGGACTAACGTTGGTATTGCCACTTCTTGGGAAATATTGGCGTTGCCGTGTAATTCTGCTCCACCAACAGCGGGCTCAACAGGATGGATTGCTGCTTCAACCAATCCGTTTACCTTAACCGGATTGAATCCAACAACATGTTATGACATCTACGTAAGAGGAAATTGTGGGACTGACGGAGTTAGTTTATGGGCCGGACCAAGAACCATTACTACTCAAGTGGCACCTCCAATATGTGGTGGTATATTTGTAGATGCCGCTGGACCAAATGCTAACTATGCAAACAATTCAGATTCTACAGTAACCATTTGCCCTGTCAATCCGGGAGACCAAGTAACCGTAACTTTTACCGAATTTGATACAGAAACCAATTGGGATGCCTTGTATGTTTTTGACGGAAATTCAATTACTGCACCTCAAATAGCCAGTGATAACCCAGCGGGCAATGTTCCTGGTGGTTTAGCCGGTGGTTATTGGGGAACTACAATCCCAGGTCCTTTTACCTCATCAAGTGTTAATGGCTGTCTAACTTTTAGATTTAGAAGTGATGGTTTTGTTAACAATCCGGGATGGGTTGCTAATGTTACGTGTAATCCTCCTCCAACCTGTCCAAAACCTACTGCATTAGTAGTTTCAAACGTAACCCAAACAGGTGCTACTGTGGCTTGGACTGAAATTGGTTCAGCGACAACTTGGCAAGTATTGTTTTTACCTGCCAATGCACCAGCTCCGGATGCTTCAACTACTGGCTGGGTGACAGCTACAACAAATCCATTTGTTTATAACAGTTTAAACTCAGGAACACTTTACAAAGTATATGTTAGGTCATTTTGTAGTGATACTGACATCAGTCTTTGGTCAAATCCAGTAACTTTTGCGACTTTAATCTCAAATGATGAATGTGCAAATGCCATCATTGCTCCGGTAAATCCTGACACTTCTTGTGCTCAATTTGTATCGGGGACTATCATAGGAGCTACTGCTTCTCCGCAACCTAACACTTGTGGCGGTAATGATGATGATGATGTTTGGTTTTCCTTTACAGCAACGACTACATCTCATACCGTTACACTAAATAATGTTTTAGGAAGTACAACTGACTTATTTCACGTACTTTACAATGGTAATTGTGGTACTTTAAACCAGTTATATTGTAGTGATGACAATCAAAGTATTGCTAATAATTTGGTTGTTGGACAAACTTATTATGTGAGAGTATATTCTTGGACATCAACACCAGGACAGACTTCTACTTTTGATGTTTGCATTGGAACCATTCCGCCTCCAATTTCAACAAACAATACAACATATACTACACTTCAATTGGTAGAAGATGTGTTCTTAAATTCTACTTGTGCAAGTGTTTCTAATGTGACCTCTTCAACAGGAAGTAATTTTGGTTCTACCAATGGTATCGCCTATTTTAATCAAAACGGTTCTGGATTTCCTTTTAGTGAAGGAATCGTTTTAACTACAGGAAATGCGATGAGTGCACCGGGTCCAAATACAACGACACTTGGTGATGGTAATCAAGCTTGGACAGGTGATGCTGAATTAGAGGCTATTATTTTAGCAGCGACCGGCGATCCAATGAATTCAAGAAATGCTACTAAATTGGAATTTGATTTTGTGCCTTTGGTTAGTGAGATCAACTTCAACTTTATTTTTGCTTCAGAAGAATATGGTACATTCCAATGTGCCTACTCTGATGCATTTGCCTTTTTATTAACAGATATTTCAACTGGAATAACCACCAATTTAGCTGTAATTCCTAATACCACTACTCCGGTTTCTGTAGTAACCATAAGAGACAATCAATACAACAATGGTTGTGGTTCAGTAAACGAACAATATTTTGATGCCTTTTATGGATTTGGAGGATTAGATCCATTAGGTTCTCCTACAAATTTTAATGGTATTACAGTGCCACTTACAGCAACATCACCTGTTATACCAGGCAACCAATACCACATTAAATTAGTTATTGCTGACCGATTGGATAATAGTTTTGATTCAGCGGTTTTCCTTGAAGGTGGTAGTTTAGACATTGGTAATATTGAATTGGGAGAAGATTTTCTCCAAGCCAACAATACTGCTTTGTGTGCGGGAACAAGCTATACGATTACCTCAGGTTTAAATCCGGCTCTTTATAATTTTGTATGGACCAATGGAGTTAATGTTATTCCAAATGAAACAGGACCAAACCTAACCATTACCCAACCGGGAGTTTATGGAGTTACCATTCAATATATAGGTACAACTTGTACCTCTAGCGATTCAATCACTATTGAGTATTATGAACCATTAGTACCAGGAACTCCAAATAACTTGGTTGTTTGCAATGCTACAGGTTTTGCTCAATTTGATTTGGGTCAAAATAATAGTGCTGCTTTAGGTGGTTTAGATTCAAATACACATACTGTAACTTATTATGCAACCAATGAAGACGCAATTGCTGAAACAAATGCTTTGCCATTATTGTATACCAATACAACAGAAAACTTACAAGTTATTTATGTTAGAGTAGAAAACAACATTACCGGTTGCTATACCATTAGAACATTTAATTTGGTAGCAAATTTAACAGTTACGCCGACTTTCTTATCTCCAGCTCCAATTTGTAGTGGAGATGTAGCGCCAACTTTACCAACTACTGCATTGAATGGTATTTCAGGAACTTGGTTTCCAACAACAGTTGACAACACTCAAACTTTAACCTATACATTTACCCCTAACGAGGGACAATGCGCAACAACAACTACTTTGGTCGTTACCGTTTACCAGAATTGTGCTTTCGGAAGTTATGCAAGTGCAGTCTGGTTGACCAATTGTGAAACCGGTAACTTCTTTAACACAGTCGGTTCCGGAACTTCAATCATTGGACCGGCTCAAAATATTTTCCCAAATACTGATTTTGGAACATATTTAACCAACTCTAACACATTCAAATTAAGAGGTGGAGAAGTAAAAACATTTAAAAGTGCAACTGCTAATGTTTGCAGTGCCCGTTTAAATTACAGGGTTTATCCTGCATCTGGAACTCCGGGCGCGTTTACAGTGATTAATTTACCATTCCTTGATGATTGTTCCGGAGGTTCTTTCCCTAGTGGAGGCCCATGTAACACAGGAGATCAAAAATGGCAAAGAGTACTAACCGACTTGGAATTCCCAGTTGATTTAACTGCCTTTGCAGCAGGAGATTATGTTATTGAAGTATTCTATGATATTACAGGAGATGTGAATTCAACTTCTGAATGTGATGATACAATCTTAATCAATAACAATGGTGCCAATTTTATAGCTACTTATACTTTACAAGCCAATCCAACTTTTACTTTCACAGCTCCGTCTGATTGTACAACTGCTGATGGTACTATTACCATTGGAAGTTTGGCTCCAAACACCACGTACTCATTGACTTATTCTGATGATAGCACTCCAATAGGACCAATTACAATTGCATCAGACAGTAATGGAAATTATACCTTAACTGGATTAAACAATGGTTCTTATTCTAACTTCAACCTGACGGTTAACGGTTGTGCTATTAACTCAACAAATACAATCACTCTGAATGCCTCTTCAACAGCATTGATAACAAGTACTAATCCTTTAACTTGTGCAGGAACTACGGGTACGATTACTATCAGTAACTTAGTTCCAAATCAAACATATGCTGTAACATATACTGATGACACTGTCTTAGTTGGACCTTCAAATTTAACTTCAGACTCAAACGGATTGATTGTATTAACAGGACTAAACGCAGGAGTTTATACTAATTTTAATCTTGTGACAACAAATTGTAGTTTCGCTTCAAATGAAATAGCCACTTTAGCTGATCCGGGAGCTCCAATAATTACTGTCAACAGCGAAGATATCTGTAACGGTCAAAGCACAACGATAACCGCTACAGCTCAGGTTCCTGGTGTTTACAATTATGTATGGACAGTTCCTGCAGGATTTACTAATCCGGGCAATGTAGCCAGTTTCACTACATCTGTTCCGGGTAACTATACTGTTGTGGCTACTCCATTAGTTACTACTTTTTGTAATGGTAGTTTTGAAAATCCATTGGCGACAGGTCAGTTCCCTAATATGTTGAACCAAAATGTTGTCCCATGTTGGAGTACAACTGCCCCTGATGGAATTTTGGAGGTTTGGCCGGCAGCAGGATTTGAAAATGTCTTTGCTTACCAAGGCAGTCAGTTTATAGAAATGAATGGAACTACCACAGCCACGGTATTCCAAGATTTCACTACAACACCAGGTGCTGAACTACAAATTTCTTTTGCTCACAGAGGACGTCAAGGTAACGATACTGTAGGTGTCGAAATTGGTCCTGTTGGTGGTCCATATGTAAGTTTAGGAAACTTTACAGACGGGAACACTGCATGGGTATTGCGTAATTTGAACTATACAGTACCTTTGAGCGGTGGTAATAACTATAGATTACGATTTGTCTCAGTATCAAGTGCAGGTTTTGATCCGTCAGTTGGTAATTTCCTTGACGCTGTAAACGTAACGTCATCAGGTTGTAGCTCATCAGCCGCTACAGGAACTGTTACTTTATTGCCGTCTGCTAGTTTGACTTTGGCTTCAGCCAATAACGAGCAAACCGTTTGTATTAATACACCTATTAATAATATTGTTTACAATGCTGATAGTGTTATATCAGTTAGTGTTACAGGATTGCCTGCAGGAGTAAGTGGAACATATGGACCATCAAGCGGTGGATTTATAATTACTGGTACACCTACGGAATCAGGAGTGTTCAATTATGTTGTAACTACTTCTGGAGGTTGTAATACCGTAACCTTAAATGGAACCATAACTGTAAACACTCTTGTACCATCTACCTTTACCCCTATTACAATTTGTAGTGGAGCTACCGTAGTATTGCCTACAACTTCAATAGAAGGCTTTACCGGTACATGGAATCCTTCAACGGTTGATAATACACAAAACGGAGTTTATGTTTTCAATCCTAATCCGGGGCAATGTGCTGCTGTAGGTGCTTTAACCATAACGGTAAACCAACCTACACTTCCAACGTTTGATCCGATTGCAGCAATTTGCAGTGGTGGCCCATTAAATCCGCTTCCAACAACTTCAACT
Organism: Flavobacterium sp.; assembly: GCF_046293665.1. Taxonomy (GTDB): domain Bacteria; phylum Bacteroidota; class Bacteroidia; order Flavobacteriales; family Flavobacteriaceae; genus Flavobacterium. The sequence continues at coordinate 126,971 of NZ_JBKBOL010000003.1, read as the reverse complement.
AATGGAGTTACCGGAACTTGGTTACCAGCGCTGAATAATACTCAAACTACGACTTATACTTTTACACCAACTAGCGGTCTTTGTGCATTACCAACGACTTTGACCATTACTGTCAGTCCGAATATTACACCGACATTTAATGCGATAGCACCATTGTGCATAGGAGAAACAGCACCTTCATTACCACTAACCTCAATTCAGGGAATATCAGGTACATGGAACCCTAGTGTAATTGATAATACAACTACAAGAGATTATGTATTTACTCCAACTGCCGGTCAATGTGCAAACAACGGACTACTTACTGTAACGGTGCAAAGTGGTTTTGATTTTGACATCTCCGGAAATTGTGTTGGAAATGAATTCATCCTTGAAGTTTTAGCAGTAAACAATACTTTTGATGTTAATACGGCAAATTATAATTGGTTTACTAATGACCAACAATTAGTAGGTACTAACTCTAATACTTTTAATGTTAGCGAATACCTAAATTCAACAACAATAATTGAAGAATTGCCTATTACATTCTCTGTAACTGTAACTGATATTAATGGTTGTACCAAAAATGAATCAATCACTTTAGATAGAATCTTCTGTGGTATTCAGAAAGGGATATCAGTAAACAATGATGGTAAAAATGACGTCTTTGATTTAACACAATTGAATGTTAAAAACCTATCTATCTTTAATCGTTACGGAATGAAAGTTTACAGTAAAAATCAATACCGAAACGAATGGAAAGGTCAATCCGATAAAGGAGATGAATTACCGGATGGTACTTACTATTATGTCATCGAATTTAATAGCGGTGATGCCGCAAAAACCGGTTGGATTTATGTCAATCGAGAACAATAATCAATTTAAAAAGCCCCTGAATTAGGGGCTTTTTTTTTAATATAACATCTTTGATTCTTCTATAACCGAAATCAAAATTGCATTATCAATTGTTTCTAAAGTATGATAACGTAATGACTTTATAGTATTTCTGCCATTATCGGCTACCAAATGTTCTTGATTGCTTTTCAATTGAAACCCTTTGGCAAAACCAACATCCACAAATTGATGTTTGTGACTGGCATTAAGATAACAAAATGGCTTCTTCTTATAATAAAAATAAGGTATTCCCCATTTGTATTCCAAAGTAGCTTCAGGCAAATTATGTTCTACAACCGCAATGATATGAAGCAAAATATCGCGATACTTTTCGGGTTGGTTTAAAATATATACTTCTGAAGGTTTCAATTAATCTATTCCGTATTGGTCAAACAAATAAACTAACGCCGTCATAGTTGCTGCTCCTAATTCCAATTCTCTTTTATTGATGGCGTCAAAAGTATCGTTGGCAGCATGATGATAATCAAAATAGCGTTGTGAATCGGGTTTTAATCCGGCTTTGACTATTTTGGCAGAGGTTAACGGACTAATGTCGGAACCTGTGCCTCCTTTTACAAAACTGTGAATGAGATAAGGTTCAAACAATGTTTTCCAACTCATAATCTTCTCAAAATTATTGTCATCACATTCAAAGAAAAAACCTCTTGGTGTAAATCCGCCTGCATCGCTTTCCAAAGCAAAAATGTGGTTTTCTTTATTCGCCTGAGATAATTCTTGGTAACGTTTTCCTCCTTTTCCACCATTTTCTTCATTCATAAAAAGAACTACTCTAATGGTATTCTTCGGTTTATAATTCAGTTTTTTGAAAAGTTCCAAAACCGCCATACTTTGTACACAACCCGCGCCATCATCATGAGAACCATCAGCTAAATCCCAGGAATCCAAATGTCCGCCAATAACCATAATTTTCTCCGGATGTTCCAATCCGGTGATTTCGCCAACTACATTGTACGAAAGTACATCATCATAGCTTTGACAAGATTGTTTAAAATAGAATTTCAACTGCGGATTGACTTTCAATTTTTGACTCAACAATTCGGCGCCATTCGTACTGATAGCAGCCGTTGGAATATGTTGCTCTTTTGGCAAATCCCCATAACTTTGTGTTCCGGTATGTGGAAAATCATCTAATCTTAAATTCATTGAACGAACAATTGTAGCTACTGCACCAAACTTCGCGGCTTCTTTGGCACCGGCATAACGTTGGTCCACACAATGTCCGTAAGATTTAAAGGTTTCAATATTTTCGGGTTCCATCGGACGATTGTAGAAAACGATTTTACCTTTGATTTTGGCTTCGCCCAAAGTTTCTAACTCTTTAAGACTTTTTACTTCGATTACCTCAGCTGTTAAACCGTTTTTCGGAGTGGCAACTGATCCGCCTAAGGCACAAATAGGAACGCTGATTTTATTTTTTTGGTCCAAAATATAAGCCGTTTCTTTTTCGCCTCTAACCCATTTGGGCACCATAACTTCTTGCAAAAAAACTTTGTCAAGCCCTAAAGCCTCTAATTGTTGCTTGGTGTAAAGGACTCCTTTTTCTGCGCCGGTAGAACCGGATAACCTATGACCTATCTTATTAGACAAATCATCTAACCAAGCATAACACTTTGAATCCGTTAAAGCCAATTTATAAATGTCTTTAAGCATTTGCTCATCTTTGCTTTGAGCAAAAGTTGCAATTGACATAAAAAATAAGAAACCGAAAAGAAGCTTTCTCATAAAAATAATTTTCTCAAAAATAAATGAAAAAACATTTGGTCAACGAAAAATTATTCATTTACTTTGTTTTTCAAAGTACTTTAATATGGAAGCTAAAGATTATCTAAAAGACATTCAAGACATCAAACAAATGATGGCGCAATCGACTCAGTTTATTTCTTTGAGCGGTTTATCGGGAATTATGGCCGGATTGTATGCTTTAGGCGGAGCAGTCGTGGTCAACTTTTTAATAGACAATCACCATTCAAGGTACATCACTTTAGAAAGCACCACTTTTAAACAAATTGTTGCAGTAGCAATGGTCGTATTAATCTTATCCTTAATAACGGCTTATGTTATGACTGTGAATAAGGCTAAGAAAGTAGGTGAAAAAGTATGGAATCCATCGTCGAAAAGACTGTTAATTAATTTTTGCATTCCGTTGTTTACCGGCGGTATTTTGTGCTTACTTTTATTGAGACACGGTATTTATGGACTGATTGCACCTATATCTCTGATATTTTACGGATTAGCTTGCGTGAATGCCAGTAAATATACTTTACGTGACGTTCGTTATTTAGGCATCACCGAAATTATTTTAGGCTTAATTGCTGTTGAATATTCAGGTTATGGCTTATATGTGTGGATTCTTGGTTTCGGAATTTGTCATATTATTTACGGCGCGGTAATGTATTATAAATACGATAGAAATTAAGTAAGTGAAAAACATTATCCAAAATATCAACAAAGCCTTTGATCACCGAATACGTTTGGGGATCATGTCGGTATTGATGGTCAACGAAAGTGCCGATTTTAATATGCTGAAAGAATTACTTGGTGTTACAGACGGCAACTTGGCTAGTCATACCAAAGCCTTAGAAATTGAAGACTATATCATGATTGAAAAACAATTTATAGGAAAGAAACCCAACACGCGCTACATCGCAACAGCAACCGGAAAAAAAGCCTTTCAGGATCACATTGAAGCGCTTGAAAAATTAATATCGAAAAGCTAAAACTATTTTTTTATCTATTTACTTTGAAAAACAAAGTACTTTTAATTCTATTTATGAGAGATTTAATCATCGAAAAAATGTATGAGTGGAGCAAAAAGCCCTACCAAAAATTCTTCAAAAAGAATGACCCTTGGAATGTAACCGCCAAAGAACTGATTCAGTATCCGCAAGAAAGTCTGGGTTTTCACATGGGTTGTTTTTTGCTTAAATACAACTTTGAAATGCAACCTAAACTCGAAGACCATGATGTGATTCACGTACTGACCAATACCGGTGTTTCGGTCGTTGAAGAAATTGGAATGCAGTATTATTTATGGGGCAACGGCAAAAAAAGCGCCTATTTGTATATGGTTATCAGCATTGGAACTTTGTTCTATCCTACCCGACTCAAAACATTTACAAACTATTATAATCGTGGCAAAGCCGCACATCATTTTCACCATTTAGCTTTCGAAAAAATGCTGCATCTGCCAATTCAAACCATTCAAACTTCTTTTAATATCAAATAAATGAACTTAGTTTTAAAACTCTTCAATCAAAACAAGAAAGTCAACCAACTGTTGCTTTTTTATGGTATTTATTGTCTTTCGCTTTTATTAGTCAGAGCCAAAATAACCAATTCTGTTTACTTGTTTTTCCTAATTTGGAACCTATTCTTGGCGGTGATTCCCTATGTGATTTCATCGCATTTATTGACATTAGACTTAAAAAAATCATCCAAACTTAAGGTCTTAACCATTTCAGCAGTTTGGTTGGCTTTTATGCCAAATGCGTTTTACATCATCACCGATTTAGTCCATTTGGCCCGTTCAAACGGACACATTTTTTGGCTCGATTTGATTATTGTTAGCTCACATGCCTTGATTGGTTTTGCTTTTGGATTACTGTCTTTACTTCATTTTGAAAAAATAACCCAGCACTTTACAACGAAAAAAAACACCAACATTATTATTCCAACCATTTGCATACTGTGCGGTTTCGGAATTTACATCGGGCGTATTTTGCGCTACAACAGTTGGGATATCATCAGCAACCCGATTGACTTAGGATTCGATTTGTTCCAAATGGCTATTTCGCTTAAATCGATATTATTTTCAATGCACTTTGGCATATTCATTTATTTCTCCTTTTTAATCAAAAAGAATTTAATCTCAAACAATCAAACTTATGGAAACACAACTCATTAACAAAACCGAAAGTTCAGGCCAATTTTCAACCTATTTGGCTATGGGTTCTTTTGGTATTGGGACATTACTATTTCTAACTCATCTCATTCTTCCTGAATTTGGATTGCTCTATTTCATTGGCTATTTCTATTTGCTTTTCGCTTTTCTGATAAATCTATTTGTCTTTCTGTATTTGCTCTTTCAATTTTTTACAAAACCCCAAGAACGAGAAGCTTTAACGATCAAAATGTTGATCATGCTGGCTAATATCCCAATTGCATTATTGTATCTCTACATCATATTTTACAAATTTTAATCTTATTTAAACGTCACATCATGGAAAATCAAGAATTTCAAGAACACCCAATTACCGAAGAAAAAACATTCTTTCAATCAACTACCGCCAAGATGATTATGGTCGGTGCACTCACGCTTTTTTTACTTATCCCATTATTTTTTGTTCAGGATTTGATAAAAGAACGTTCCCAACGAAAATCAGAAGTCGTAAACGAGGTTTCCAACCTTTGGGGAAGCGATGTCGCTTTTTATGGTCCGGTTTTACGAATTCCGTATAACACTTATGAAAACTTAAATGTCATTGATCAAAAAACCGGTGTGTCGACACTGCAAAGAAGAGCAACGACGAATTATGCTTATTTCTTTCCGAATGAATTGACCAATACTTCCAAAGTAAAGAAAAACGAATCTTTAAAACGAGGTCTTTTTAATCCGGTGGTTTTTACGGCAGACATGAGTTTCAAAGGAAATTTCACTGCACCGAATTTTGCCAAACTCAATATTCCCGAGGAAAGCATTCAATGGGATAAAGCGGTTATTATCGTTAAAACAACGAATTTAAAAAGCATCAAAAGCGAATTAAAAATTCAATTGAATAATGACAAACTAACTTTCGAACCACAACCCGATGAGAAAAGCAATTACAGCGTTTTGGCCACCAATATATTTGATTACAAGACATTAGCCGGAAATAATACAATCCATTTCAATTTCGGAATCACATATAACGGAAGTAACAGTATTAATTTCATTCCGATTGGAAAAGTGACAAATGTGGCTATCGACTCTGATTGGGAATCGCCAAGTTTTGAAGGTTCCTTTGCAGCGAATGACACTACAAAAGTTGTTAACAAAGACGGATTTCACGTCGATTGGAAAGTGTTAGACATCAACCGCACGTTTTCTCAGCAATACGCGAATGTTTTGCCCAATTTGGATGATTATCTCTTTGGTGTAAAATTTATTGAAACAGTGGACGAATACCAGCAAAACGAACGCGTTTCTAAGTATGGCTTCCTTGTAATCGGTTTGACGTTCCTGATTTTCTTCTTAATTCAGTCGATAAGCAAAATCAACATCCATATTTTTCAATACTCGATGATTGGAATCGCACTAATTATGTTCTACACTTTATTGATTTCGATTACCGAACACAGCAGTTTTAGTTTAGCGTATGGTATTTCCGGAATTGCCGTTGTGGGTATGATTACGCTCTATTCGATTTCGATTTTGAAAAATAGAAAATTTCCAATGTTTATTGCGACGTCACTTTCCGTTTTGTACACGTTTATTTATGTGATTATCCAAATGGAAGATTATGCGCTTTTGGTAGGAAGCATTGGCTTGTTTTTCATCCTTGGCGCGGTGATGTATTTCTCGAGAAAAATTGATTGGGGAAAGTAAATTGAAACATTAAGAAGTCAAGAAAAATTAAGGTTTAATTTCAAACTCTGTGAGACTCTTTTTTACTCCGTGAATCTCTGTGTAACCATAAAAAATTACACGGAGATTCACAGAGATTTTTAGAGATTCACAGAGTTTATACTTGATCGAAATCGAACTTCCAATCGAGGTCATTTCGATACCAAAGTTGGCCTTGCGAAACTTGTAGCGGACAAGCAAAATTATTAGTATACAAACTTCCGGTGCCTAAACCTTGCGGCATCAAATTATTTTGCAAAAAAGTAAATTGGGCAATCGCGTTCAAACCGATATTACTTTCTAAAGCGGAAGTAATCCACCAACCGATATTTAATTTTTCGGCAAGCGAAATCCATTCCAATGTGCCGCGAAATCCACCAATAAAACTCGGCTTCAAAATGATATATTGCGGATTGATTTTTTGCAATAATGCTTCCTTGTCTTCAAAAGAAAACACACCAATAAGCTCTTCGTCTAAAGCGATGGGTAAATTAGTACTTTTACACAAAACTGACATCGTGTCAGTATGATTTTTTTGAATCGGTTGCTCTATGCTATGTAATTTAAAACCAGTTATTTGATTAATTTTATCTAAAGCTTCATTTTCAGAAAAAGCACCGTTAGCATCGACTCGGATTTCAATCGTTTTCTCATCAAAATTTTGACGAATAAAGCGCAATAGAGCCAATTCCTTGTCGAAATCTATCGCTCCAATCTTCATTTTTATACACGAAAAACCTTCAGCGATTTTGGCTTCAATTTGACTTTTCATGAAGGCTTCATCACCCATCCAAACGAGTCCGTTAATGACGATTGATTTTTCTCCGGAAGTAAATTTAGACGGAAATAAAACGAACGGATTTTCACTTTTCAAAGACAAAAAAGCCATCTCTATTCCGAATTGAATCGAAGGAAATTCCATTAATTCTTGCCATAATTTTGCTTCACCAAGGTGAATATTTGCACAAACCCATTGCAATTTTTCTTCATAATCCGGTCGATCATCTACCGATAATCCGCGTAAAATGCCACACTCACCTATGCCTTTTTTACTGTCTTTTTCGAGTACAATAAACCAAGTTTCTTTGTCCGTCAAAACACCTCGAGAAGTTCCTGAAGGCTGCTTGAAATGGAGCACATATTTATGATAAGTTGCTTTCACTTTTTTAGTCTAAAATGCGTAGAATTTTTTTGAAATTATTCGTTGACAAGCCTCTTTTTTCAAAGTTTAAGAAATCAATTTTGACTTGTGCTGCCCAAGATTTTCCGTTGGACAAACTTTGATTGAAGTACTTTTTATGAATGTCTTTGGCTTTCGAAAGCCTATCCGTGAACAGATACACATGCGCCAAATCGAGATTAAAAATGATTTCCGAAGGGTTTAATTTTAATCCTTTATTATAAGCTTCTTCCGCTTTTGAATATTGATTTGACAGCAAATAATAATCGCCCAGCATTTTGTAAGCTTTATAATCTGCTCGATTCTTAGCAATCAATTCCGATTGAATCAAATCAATGGCTTCGCTGGTTTTTCCGTCATTAAATAGCTTTGTGCTTTTATCGAAAATGACTTGACTCCATTTATTAATTTCTCCTGATTTGGTCAAGCTTTCTTCCGCAGCGATTTCAATAGCTCTATTTTTCTCGGAAGCTAATAACTGTTTAAAATCAGCGTAGTTATATTTCGCAGTTATAATTTCCAAAAACAAACCGTAAAACTGGTCTTTTTTAGAGAGATAATTCACGACTTCTAACTTAGAAGCCGAGGCTAATAATTCCTTTTTGTTTTCAACAGTCCAACCGCTTCTCAAACTGTAATTTACCCACGGCACGACCTCTAAAACGATTTTCTCTTTCATTACCCAATTGTCGCTTTGAAACCCGAACCATAGATTTTGAGCACCTGGCGGTAGGCATTTCGACTTATCCGTAAGTAGTTTAGCCGCTTTATTTACCGGTTCGTCCTGAGCGATACAGGCATTTTTAGCCATACCCGTTTTCTCGTATTGCAAAGCGTCATTTTCATTGGTAAACACATAAAATTGGCACTTGTCATCACCTGATATAGAAGAAAGCAAAAACACCGTTCCTGCAGCGCCTTGACTTATTCCCGTTGGATCCGGAATAGCTTTCAACACTGAAACCAAGCTCGAACTTATCTTTTGATTGTCGTCTAGAAGCGAAATTCTGTAAACTACTTCGGTTGTACCGACAGGAAAATCGGCTGTTTTAATGGCTTTTCGCTTTCCGGCATCGAGTAAAATGGTTTCATTTGTTGTTCTGATGTTGTCCCAAAAACCTTCGTTACTTTGTGCAAAAGTTAATGAAGTAAAGACCAATAGTAATCCTAAAATTGAAAATTTCATAAGATGTTTTTCGTTCCTAAAACAAGAAGAGTGCCAAAACTGACACTCTTTTTTTATATTTATTTAAAGTGAAATGCTTTCACCTATTTCAAGTAACATTAAATCTTTTCCGGCATCGAAGAACTTCTTTTTAGCTTCGTCGTGATTGATTACAATAAATCCGAAGGTATCAAAATGACAACCCAATATCTTATCACAATCAACAAAATCTGCCGCCATGATTGCATCTTCGATATCCATCGTAAAGCAATTTCCAATTGGAAAAATGGCCAAATCGAGCTTAGTTCGCATCGGAATCAACTTCATGTCCATGGTCAAAGCCGTATCACCTGAAATATAAATATTTTTGTGTTCACCTTCGATTACAAATCCGCCCGGATTGCCACCGTAACTGCCGTCGGGAAACGAACTGGAATGTACAGCAGCCACATATTTTACTTTACCAAAATCGAATTGCCAGCTTCCGCCAATATTCATCGGATGGTATTGCAAACCTTTATTGCCAAAATAAGTAGCTATTTCCCAATTGGACACAATGACTGAATTGTTGTTTTTAGCAATTGTTTCAGCGTCTAAAATATGGTCGAAATGCGCATGCGTAATTAGAATATAATCAGCCCTCAGAGTATTGATATCGATATGAGCCGCTTTTTCATTACCGGAGATAAACGGGTCAACGAGCAGGTGTTTTCCACCGACCTCAATTCCAATACAAGAATGACCGTAAAATGTTATTTTCATAGCTGTTATTTTTTATTAAACGTAATTTACAACGACATCTGAAATAAAGAAAATCAAGCACAAGGCTAAAAGAACCGACAGTAAAAATGTACTGATGGCCAGTTTCTTCAATTCGGGATCTAAAAGTTTCGGATTTTGATTTTTATAAACAGTGATTAAATGACTTATCAATGGAAAATAGGCCACTACGAAGATGTATTGGTCAAAATGAAAATCATTTAAAAACGCAAATAACAAAACCAAAACCATAGCGGAAATCACTAAAAAGAAATGGTACTTTTTTGCGGCAGTGCCACCCATTTTTACTACAATCGTGTTTTTTCCGGCTTTTCTATCACTTTCTTCATCTCTCATGTTATTTAGATTCAAAACTCCTACACTCAAAAAACCAATGGCGGTTGCCGGCAATAACAATAACCAATCAATGGTTTTAGAAAACATAAAATACACGCCGAAAGCACTCACTAATCCGAAGAAAACAAATACAAACAAATCGCCATAACCTCGGTAACCATAAGCACCTTTTCCAACGGTATAACGAATGGCTGAAGCGATAGCCAAAACCCCTAATATCAAAAAGATAAAGGAATACAACAGATAACTTTCTTTAAAAGCAAAATAGATCAGTAAAATAGCAAAAGTCAATGTTATTAAAGAAGTAATCACCATAGCCTTTTTCATCGCTTGCGGCGTAATCAATCCGCTTTGAATGGCGCGTTTTGGCCCAACTCTATCTTCATTATCCGTACCTTTTACGCCATCTCCGTAATCATTGGCAAAATTGGATAAAATTTGCAATCCCAAAGTAGTCAGTAATGCAAAAACAACAATGTTCCAATTAAACATACCTTGTGACATCGCATAAAAACTTCCGACAATAATTCCGGACACCGATAGTGGTAATGTTCTAACTCGCGCGGCTTCAACCCAGTGTTTCATAGTAATTTTAAATATTAAATTTTAGATATTTGATATCTTATGTTATTGCTACATCCAATTGCTGTTTGACGTTTCAATTTCATACAGCCAAAGGTTTACATACTCGTTTATTTTGTCAAATTTGCCCAAATGAAAAGTAATATTTCCGCCGGCGGTATGCATTGTCAACGAACCTATGTTTAAACTTTTGTGCCAAAATAACTGCGAAGTCGTAATGGCTTGAATTTTTCCTATTTCAATAATTTCATTGTCGACATCCCAAGCGCCGCTTTGTTTGATAATATGGTTTTTATTGACAAACAATCTGTAATTTCGGAATCCGAAAAACAACAAAACCAACATAAAAAGAGCGTAAAACAAAGCAAAATTACCATATTCAAACACTTGAGGTTCGGCATATTTTCCAAACAAAAAATAACCTGTTAAAGGTAATACAATTGTCAGGAATATAGAAAAAACCAATTTTCTGAAATTAGGCTGCATCATTATACCTTTTTCGGGCAATTGTTTGAACAATAACTTCAGAATCTCGTCACGTTCAAAAGCATTACAACCCGGAATCTCGATAAGTGATTTATTGTCTTTTTTTTCGTTGCTGATGGCTTGTCTTATCTTTATTTCGAGCACATTCAGCTTCTTTTGAAGATAATTCCGAGATACTTTGACAATTTGAACTTTCTCAGGTTTCAGAATCGTACTTTGGGTGTTAATCAAACCGTAAGTAAGCATTAAAGAGCCTTTTTGTTTAGTTACCGTATAATTGAAAAACTTAATCAACGTTCGGCCGACATTGATTAGAAAAACAACGCTAAACATAATAAGCACAAAGACTAAACCCGAATACCATAATGAATTTTCATCCACAAATCCCTCTAATTTATCCGTACTAATCACATCTTCAGCACCGGCTTGATGTAGGTTTTCATAAATCGTAAAAAAGAAAGTCAATATCAATCCAATACTTTTGACATAATTGGAAGTAATCCCGATTTTTAGCAAACTCACCAAATTGATTTTAAGAAACGGAAGGCTGTAGTCTTCTGTTTTTTCCTGAGAAATTTCATTTTCAACAACAACTTTCTTCCCTTCATTTTCAAGTAATTTTGATTTTAAGGCTAATGCCAAATGATGGGAAATGGCTTTGATGTCGCCTTCTTTTTTATCGCTTCCTGCTGTGTCAACATCTAAAGCATAAACACCGATTAACCTTTGAATCAGATTTTGCTTGATGTTTACTTGCTGAATTTTGTGAAGCTGAATAGTCGTTTTGGTTTTATTGATAATCCCATCGCTGATGATAAACTCATCGTTTTCCTCATCAATATAAAAAGTAAAATTTCGGTATTTTAAAAAAGAATAAACTCCAAAGTAAACCGCTACAGCCAATGAAATCAAGACTACAACTAAAGTTGACTTAAAATCAGCTTTCAATAAAGAAATAACAATAATTGGCCATGTGGCTTTGAGAAATTGGAAAATCATTTCCAGAAAAATAACCAAAATCCCTACCAATGACTGGCGTTGTGGCTGATTGAAATTGGTTCCCATTAGAGTTGCTTTTGAATTTTACCCATTAGCAATTGTTTGATGTTTTCGGCTTCTTCTTTGGCAATCCCCGGAATCTCCAAATCGCTGGAAACACCGCCGGCAGTAAAAATCTCTACTTTAGCCAAACCAAAAAATCGAGCAATAAATCCTTCGTGAAGCGCTACGTGTTGGACACGATTATAAGGAATCACCATCGTATTGGTGGCGATAATACCGCTTCTGAAAATCACATCGTGGTTTCGGAAAGCATAGGCTTTTTTCTTGAAGCTAATCCGTGACAACAATAAAGCAATCATTAAAACAGCTGCGAAAGCCGAAAAGATTAATGGTTTGTACTCTATTTCTTCCTCAACTAAAAAAAATAAAGTAACCATAATGGCTATACCCAACAAAAAGAAGCCGAAAATACTAATCAAAATCACTCGCCAATATTTTGGGTCGATAGGTGACAATTGAACCGCTTCAAATCTAGGCAAAGCCTTAGTATCAATGGTTTCGTTGGTAAAGTTTTCCATGTATATTCTAAAGAGTTATTTTTTTATAAATCAAACCTAAAACTGAATACTGAACACTGATTACTGATTTAAGGAATCCATTTGTTTTTACCAAAATTCGGTTTTCTCTTTTCTAAAAAGGCATTTCTTCCTTCAATCGCTTCGTCGGTCATGTAGGCCAAACGCGTGGCTTCACCGGCAAAAACTTGTTGACCAACCATACCGTCATCGGTTAAATTCATAGCGAATTTCAACATTTTAATTGACGTTGGCGATTTCTCTAATATTTCTTGAGCCCATTGGTAAGCCGTATCTTCTAATTCCTCATGCGGAATAACAGCATTGACCATTCCCATCTCTAAAGCGTCTTGAGCAGAATAATTTCTGCCTAAAAAGAAAATCTCACGGGCTTTTTTCTGGCCGACCATTTTGGCCAAATAAGCCGAACCGTAGCCACCGTCAAAACTAGTCACATCGGCATCCGTTTGTTTGAAAATGGCGTGTTCTTTACTGGCTAAAGTCAGGTCACAAACCACATGCAAACTGTGTCCGCCGCCAACAGCCCAACCGGGAACTACGGCAATCACCACTTTCGGCATAAAGCGAATTAAGCGCTGAACTTCTAAAATGTTCAATCGATGATAACCGTCTTCGCCAACATAGCCTTGATGACCACGGGCTTTTTGATCGCCACCGCTACAAAACGACCAAACACCATCTTTAGTACTCGGACCTTCACCGGAAAGCAAAACAACACCGATAGAAGTATCTTCCATGGCATCGTAAAAAGCATCATATAATTCGCTAGTGGTTTTCGGACGGAAAGCGTTGCGAACATTAGGTCGGTTAAATGCTATTCGGGCAACACCGTCACATTTTTTATAAGTGATATCTTCAAATTCTTTGGCGGTAATCCAATTGATTGTGCTCATGTAAAATTTGGTTTAAATAGGATTCATATATTTTAGTTAAAAATAAACGTTAGCAAACTAAAACTATTATTTTAGCGTAAAAATAAATCATTTTTTGACTTTAACGTCATCACAAATCAGATTCTTATGAATAAAACATTGCTGCTTCTTTTATCATTATTTTTCAGTTTAAATACATTTTCTCAAAAATATGATTTTCAAACCATTAAAGAAATCACCTGTACCGAAGTCGTTGACCAACAAAAAACAGGAACCTGTTGGAGTTTTTCTACAACTTCTTTTTTAGAAGCCGAAATCATTCGAACAACGGGTAAATCCGTCGACTTATCTGAAATGTATAATGTGAGAAACATTTACATCGACAAAGCAGATAATTATGTCATGCGCCAGGGGAAAACCCAATTTGGCGAAGGCGGATTAAATCATGATGTAATCAATAGCGCCCGAAAATATGGTATTGTTTTACAAAGCGATTTTTCAGGAAAAATAAATCCGAATGACCCATATGACCATTCTAAAATGGCAGTAGAATTGGAAGAAATCCTTAAAAAAACCGTAGCAGAAACGCCTGCAAAATATCCGACTTGGAAAACTGATTACATTGCGGTTTTAGACAAATACATGGGTAAATCAGCAACCGAAAAGCCAATAGACACCAAAACATTTTTAACTGATTACAAAATCAATTTAAACGATTATGTAACCATTACTTCTTTTACGCACGAACCTATTTATTCTAAATTCATCCTGAATATTCCGGATAATTTTTCCAATGGATTCTTTTACAATTTGCCTTTAGATGAATTTATTCAAAACATTGATTATGCGCTTGAAAAAGGATTTACACTTGCTATTGATAGCGATGTTAGTGAAACAACTTTTTCCGGTCCCAAAGGTATAGCAGTTATTCCGGAAAAAGCTGAAGATGCCAAAGCTATTTTGGACGAAATCAAACCGGAAAAAGAAATCACTTCAGATTATCGCCAAACGGAATTTGAAAATTACAACACAATGGATGACCATTTAATGCATATCATTGGCAAAGCCAAAGACCAAAAAGGAAATGTATACTATAAAGTCAAAAACTCTTGGGGAACCCAATCAGGGAAAAACGGATTTGTTTACATGAGTGTTTCTTATCTTAAATTAAAAGCAATATCTGTTTTGCTACACAAAGACGGTTTGATGCCAAAGACCAAAAAGGCATTAGATCTATAACCAAGCAACATACAATCTTATTACAAAAACCTGTGTAGTTTTCTAACTATGCAGGTTTTTATTTTTATTTCTATATTTATCCAAACAAATCAAACAAAATGCAACAATTCACCCGTGAGGAAAAATTGAAACACTTGTTCAGTTTTCCTGTTATTATTGCCTCTTTGGGCTATTTTGTGGATATTTATGACTTATTGTTATTTGGAATTGTTCGTATTCCCAGTTTGAACGATATGGGTTTAGAAGCTGATACGGTTGGCACTATGATTCTGAATTACCAAATGATTGGGTTAGTTTTAGGCGGTATTGTTTGGGGGATTTTTGGTGATAAAAAAGGAAGGCTTTCGGTTTTATTTGGTTCCATAATCGTTTATTCTTTAGCCAATATTGCCTGTGGCTTTTTACCTCAAATGGATTTTGCTGACAAAGGTGTAATTTATGCTTGGTTGCGATTTATTGCCGGAATTGGTCTAGCTGGCGAATTAGGCGCCGGAATTACCTTGGTTTCCGAAACGCTTCCTAAAGAACTTCGTGCAATCGGAACTTCCATCGTAGCAGGTTTTGGCGTTTTAGGCGCCGTTGTAGCACAATTTACAGTCGAACTCGCCGGCAGTTGGACAACTGCTTATTTTATCGGCGGTGGATTGGGATTGATGTTATTGGTGCTAAGAATCAGCGTTGCTGAAAGCGGTATGTTTAAAACTATCAAAGAAAACAGCTCAATTAAAAGAGGGGATTTTTTATCTTTTTTTACCAAAAAAACACTGTTTGTCAAATACCTAAAATGCATCTTAATCGGCGTTCCCATTTGGTATTGCATTGGAATTTTAGTTTTTATGGCTAACCAATTTGCGCCTGAAATGGGCATCACTTCCATCGATCCGGGAAAAGCGATAATGTGGACGTATATTTCCACTTCAGTCGGTGATTTCTCCTGTGGTTTTATATCACAAGCGTTGCATTCGCGGAAGAAAACTATTTTATATATGCTTATATTCACATTTGTTGGTGTTGCTTTACTTCTTTTCTCCGGAAACAAATCTGAAAATATGTACTATTTCTATTGTGGATGGATTGGCTTAGGTTGTGGATTTTGGGCGATGTTTGTTACAGTTTCCGCAGAACAGTTTGGCACCAACATGCGAAGCACAGCAACAACCAGCGTTCCGAATATGGTTCGTGGTACGGTTCCGATTATGTTGATTGGTTTCGATTATTTAAAGCAAACCCATACCGTAATTGTCTCCGCAGCCGTTGTAGGCTTGATTGCATTTGCTTTGGGCATTTATGCTACTTTGACTATTAGTGAGACGCATAATCGTCATATGGATTTTGTGGAATAATCATTATATTCGCATTTATAATCTATTGATTTTTCAATCTGTCTAAAATAATCTAAACTTAAAAAAATGGATATACAATTTTCAGGAAACCCAAAACCTTTTGGTATTATAGGGTTAGTACTAGCTATAATTTCTTTACTTTTCTCATTAATTCCTTGTATTGGATTTTATGCTTTCATACCTGCTCTGATAGCTTCCATTTTCAGTTTGATTGCCTTTCTTCATGCCAAACAAAATAAGACTAACCACAATGTTTCGCTTGCAGGAATGATTATTGGAATTTTAGCCATGGGTATTGCCATTTTTCAGTATATCACTTATAAAGAAGTCTTTAAAGTTAAAAGTGAAATTGAAGAAACCATCAAAAAAGTGGATTCAGCCATGGTAGAAAAAGTAATGGACACTCTTGCTAAATCATACGAACAAAAAGCACACAATGACTCGATTAACGAAATATCCAAAGACTCAATCAAATGAAAATATAAATCAATACCATTATATTAATACTTTACTTTTTTTAGTTGTTTTCTGCCTATTACTGTTCGTTAAACTAAATTGGTTTACAATACAATGTGTATATGCTGCAAAAGGGTTAACGTGCAAAACTTGTGGATTAACCCGTACGTTTTATGCTGCCCTTGATGGCAATTTTTCTGTGGTTCCAACATATTTTTTAATATTATTCCTAATCATCGGCGGACAACTTCTACTTAGACCTTTAATCAGCATTTTACTTTTTACAACATCAAAACCGGCATTAATAAGAAATGCGGATATCACTATCTCAATCTTAATGTTTATTTTATTTCTAATATTAATTGTAAAATAAATCGATTGATAAATCAAAGTAATAACAGTGATATGGGCTTTATTTTCATAAAAAATCCAAACCGTATTAACTACATTCTAACATTAACCTTCGTATCTTTGCCTCTCGAAAATTGCAACTATGGAATCAGTACTCGAAAGCAACCAACCGGTCGGTAAACCTAAATGGTTAAAAGTAAAATTGCCAATCGGTCAAAAATACACTGAACTTCGCGGTTTAGTTGATAAATACAAACTCAACACGATTTGTACTTCCGGCAGTTGTCCTAATATGGGCGAATGTTGGGGCGAAGGCACCGCAACCTTTATGATTTTGGGCAATATCTGTACGCGATCGTGTGGTTTTTGTGGTGTAAAAACCGGCAGACCGGAAACCGTAGATTGGGACGAACCCGAAAAAGTAGCGCGCTCCATCAAAATCATGAAAATCAAACATGCCGTAATCACCAGCGTTGACCGCGATGATTTGAAAGATATGGGTTCGATTATTTGGTTCGAAACCGTACAAGCTATCCGCAGAATGAATCCTGTAACGACATTGGAAACCTTAATTCCCGATTTTCAAGGTGTAGAAAGAATCATCGACAGAATCGTTGAAGCCAATCCGGAAGTAGTTTCGCATAACGTAGAAACCGTTCGCCGTTTGACTCGTGAAGTTAGAATTCAAGCAAAATATGACCGAAGTTTGGCCGTATTGAAATACTTAAAGCAACAAGGCATCAAAAGAACCAAATCGGGCATCATGCTTGGCTTAGGCGAAACCGAAGAAGAAGTCATTCAAACCATGCAAGACTTGCGTGATAATGACGTAGATATTGTAACCATCGGGCAATATTTGCAACCCAGCAAAAAACATTTACCCGTAAAAGAATTCATCAGACCGGAGCAATTCGAGAAATACGAACAAATCGGCAAAGCAATGGGATTCCGTCACGTAGAAAGCGGCGCATTGGTGCGTTCGTCTTATCACGCCGAAAAACATATTCTTTAGAATTACTAATTAATAATTACGAATTACGAGTTTGAAAATAAAAATTGCCATCAACGGTTTCGGAAGAATAGGAAGAAATTTATTCCGATTACTTTTAAACCATCCTAATATTGAAGTCGTTGCCATTAATGACATAGCCGACAATCGTACGATGGCACATTTAATCAAATACGACAGCATTCACGGAGTTTTACCGTATGAAGTTTCATTTGATGAGCATTCAATCATTGTCGATGGAAAACAGTATACTTTTTTCCACGAAAAAGAAATTAATAATTTGAGATGGGAAAACGTTGATTTCTTAGTAGAAAGTACGGGTAAATACAAAACATTCGAAGAAATCAACCAGCATATTTCGGTCGGAGCCAAAAGAGTAATCCTTTCCGCGCCAAGCGAAGTACCAGAAATTAAAACCGTCGTGCTTGGCGTCAATGAAAACATTCTTGACGGAACAGAACTCATAGTTTCCAACGCCAGTTGTACAACCAATAACGCAGCGCCGATGATCAAAGTCATCAACGAATTGTGCGGCATCGAACAAGCTTACATCACGACAGTTCACTCCTACACGACTGACCAAAGTCTGCATGACCAACCACATAAAGATTTACGTCGCGCTCGTGGTGCTAGTCAGTCAATTGTGCCAACTACAACCGGTGCAGCCAAAGCCTTAACCAAAATTTTTCCCGAAATGGAAGGGAAAATCGGCGGTAGCGGTATTCGCGTTCCTGTGCCTGATGGTTCGTTAACAGATATTACTTGTTATGTCAAAAAGCAGGTTAGCATTGAAGAAATCAATTTGGCTTTCAAAAATGCGGCAGAAACTAATTTAAAGGGAATTCTCGCTTATACGGAAGATCCAATTGTTTCCGTTGATATTTTGGGCAACCAAAACTCTTGCCTATTTGATGCGCAACTCACTTCTGTCATTGGTAAAATGGTAAAAGTTGTAGGTTGGTATGACAACGAAATCGGTTATTCTTCGCGAATAATTGACTTGATTATTTTATTGAAAAAATAATTTCGTTACATTTATAAACCTAAATCCTATGTAAACCTGCAAATCTATGAGATGGTTATTCTTCATATTACTATTTCACACTCTTTGCTTTGGGCAAAGAAAAGTAATTACTACAGCTGTAGACAGTACAGCTTATTACATAGAATTGTCCCATTTTAACAAAAAAATCAACAACTACAAATCTTCGTTGTTCTTCTCTCAAAAAGCAATTAATTATGCCAAAGTAAAAGGCGATACCCAACAAAAATCAGATGCTTTGTTTTCTTTAGGCTCAACCTATTTTGAACTCAAAAAATACAATGATGCCGTTGAAATTTTTGCCAAATGTGCCGCTTTATTGAGCTCCATTCCGCCAACAAGTCAACAAGCCATTTGCTATTACAATATGGGAATGTGTTACATGAATTTAGACGATTTTGCCAAAGCAGAACTCAATTTCAACAAAGCACAAGCCGTTTATAATATTTTGAAAATAGATGCTTCCGAACCTTTAAAACTTCAAAAAGGAATCTTGTATAAAAACAAAGGCAAAACCGAATTGGCTTCGAAACTTTTCAATGAAATCATTTCAAAATCAGACCTCGAAGACATTTACAATACCAAAGCCGAAGCTTTATACCAAATGGGTATCATTGAAGAAAGTTTAAACCATAATAACCTTGCCATAAATTACTTAAATAGAGCATTGGCCTTAAACGTCAGAGACAACAATTTAGACCAAAAAGCCAATATTTTATTATCGCTTAGTCGAACCAATGAAAAGCTCTTGAACCTCAAAAAATCGCATGATTATTTAAAAGAACACCTTGCAATTAAAGACAGTCTTCAGCTTATGAGTAACCAAAAGCTAGATGCTAATGATTACCAAGAATTCAAAGAAAGTGAGCGAATGAAAGCCCTTGAGCAAATGACCAAAGAGAATGAAGCCCAACAAAAAACAAATAAATTTGTCAAGCTAATCAGTATTTTAGCAATTGCTTTAATCTCTATTTTATCGCTCTTGAGTTTATCATTATACAAAAACAACATCATTCGCACACGTTCCAACGAACTACTTCAAGAGAAAAACCTCGAACTACAAATGGCCAAAGAAAAAGCCGAAAAAGCCTCTAAAGCCAGAGCAGAATTTCTTTCAACCGTAAGTCACGAATTAAGAACGCCATTAAACGCCATCAATGGAATTACACATTTGCTGATTGAAGACAATCCGAAACAAAACCAGTTGCATTACTTGAATTCCTTGAAGTTTTCCGGAAATTATTTGTTGACTTTCATCAATGAAATTCTCGAAATTAACCGAATTGACTCTAACAATATTGAAATCGAATACATCGACTTTAATTTGAAGCAATTACTGACCGATATTCAGAATTCGATGAATGAAATAGCTTCCAAAAACAACAATAAATTCACTTTAGACATAGATGAAAAAATCCCTGAAATAGTATTGGGCGATCCGACAAAATTGTCACAAATATTTATCAATTTAATCAATAATGCCTTAAAATTTACTCAAAACGGCGAGGTAAATGTCATAGCCAAATTAGTTGACCAAGGCAGTGATTTTACCCGAATCAACTTTGAAATTCGAGATACCGGAATCGGAATTCCCGAAGAAAAACAAGAAACCATTTTTGATAGTTTTTCTCAAGGTTCCATTGAAATCAATCGAAAATATGGCGGAACCGGTTTAGGCTTAACCATCGTAAAAAAGTTAGTGGATTTGTTAGGAGGCGAAATTGGATTAAAAAGTGAAGTTGGCCTAGGAACTTCTTTCGCTTTCGAACTCAATTTGCTCAATGGAAGCCAAAAAGTACAACCGGAAAAACAAATATTCTACACTGATGATATTTTAGTCGGGAAAAATGTATTGGTTGTTGAAGACAACAAAATCAACCAGATGGTCACCAAAAAAATGCTCGAGAATAAAGGGATGAAATGCAAAATCGTTGACAACGGTGAAGAAGCCATTGAAGTCATGCGGGCCAAAAATGATTTTGATTTAGTATTAATGGACGTGCATTTACCCGGAATCAACGGAACCATTGCTACGCAAAATATTCGAGAGTTTGAAACCAAAAAACCAATCATTGCACTTACCGCTATTTCGCTTAACGAAAACCGTGAAATGCTCTTGTCTTTCGGAATGACTGACGTAATTACGAAGCCTTTCGAACCGGAAAATTTTTACCGAGTAATTGCTCAGAATTTGGTTTAGTACTGCAGAATCAATTCTTTGATTAACTGCCTTACTTTAGGTTCTGCTTCTTGTGCGGCTTTCAGCACTTCTTCATGGGTAATATTTTCCAAATGTTCTTCGCTGCCAATATCTGTAATCACAGAAATCCCGAAAGTCTCCAATTCCATGTGACGTGCCACAATCACTTCCGGAACTGTTGACATTCCGACACAATCAGCGCCAATGACTTTGACCATTTTATACTCGTGCAAAGTTTCAAAGGTCGGTCCTTGCAATCCCATATAAACTCCATCTTGTACTTCAATATTCGAAGCTTTGGCAATTTCTTTAATCTTGGCAATCATTTTTGGACTGTAAGGCTCATTCATATTCACAAAACGCGGTCCGAAACGGGCATCATTTTTCCCTCTTAACGGATGTTCGGGCATCATATTAATATGGTCGGTAATAATGGCAATTGTTCCAACTTTATAATTCGGATTCACACCGCCTGAAGCATTGGAAACAATGAGTTTGCTAACACCAATATACTTCATCACTCTTACCGGAAAAGTAACTTCTTGCATCGAATAGCCTTCATAAAAATGAAATCTGCCTTGCATTGCCACGACTTTTTTATCGCCTATGGTGCCAAAAACCAAAGCGCCTTTGTGACCTTCAACCGTTGATACCGGAAAGTTGGGTATTTCGTTGTAAGGCAAAGTAAATTCCACATTGATGTCATCGGTAAAACTGCCTAATCCTGAACCTAAAATCACACCGTATTCCGGAGTGAAATTGGTTTTATTCTTGATATAATTAACGGTTTCTTGTACAAGTTCCCACATAATTTAAAATAATTTGGTCAAAAGTCTCACTGCTATTCACAAGCTGACTTTTAATTGGTAAATAATATAATTGCGCTGCAAAAATTTCAGCCTCCAAACGTACAAAATCCTTTTCGGTTGTAACGATAATATTGTCGATTGCTTGGCTTTTTATGTTTAAAATATCGCTTTCGGTAAAATGATGATGGTCAGCAAAAGTCATAACCACATCATTTCCAGATTGTAAAAAATCAAAAAATGGTTTAGGCTTAGCAATTCCGGCCAATAATAATTTTTCTTGTGACTTGATTTCAGATACGGCTAAACTGCCTTTTTGATTATAAATCTTATCATCATACTCCACAAAACTGAAAAAAACCGGCAAGTCTAAACCTATTTTTCTCTTGATATTTTCCTGCGCAATTTCAGTAATGTTGGGCGGACATTTGGTGACAATTATCATATTAGCTCTTTTAGCGCCATTTCTGCTTTCGCGAAGATTTCCCGTTGGCACGATAAAATCATCACAAAACAAATCGTCATAAGAAGTCAAGAGAATATAAAATCCGGCTTTTACTTTTCGGTGTTGGAAAGCATCATCGAGTAAAATAACTTCAGGCTTTTCTTTTTGTGCCAATAATTGAGAGATACCGTTACGCCTATCTGCATCGACTGCAACTTGTATTTGTGGAAACTTTTGAAAATACTGAAACGGTTCGTCTCCTATAATTTCTGCATTGGCATTGGCATCAGCCAAAACAAAACCTTCCGATTTTCTTTTGTAACCTCGACTCAAAGTCGCCACTCTATAATATGGAGAAAGCAACCGAATCAAATGCTCAATTTGAGGTGTTTTCCCTGTTCCGCCAACACTGAGGTTTCCAACAGCTATCACGGGAATGTCGAAAGAATACGATTTTAGTATACCTTTATCGTAAAGATAATTTCTAACAGAAGTAATAAAGCCATAAAGTATGGCCAAAGGGAAAAGTAATTTTCGCAACAAAATCATAGTACGAAAGTAACGATTTTTTATCTTTGAATGAAAATATTACAGTTCCAATAACTAATGAAACTACTCAGCCTACACTTTCTATTAGGTTTTTTGTTCCTCACGACCATATCTTTTTCACAAGAAGAAGACAATACGGCTATACTTAAAATCATTTTTACCAAATACTATAAAAATGAAAAAGTTATTGCCAAAGGCCGATTACAACTTTTAAATTTTTATTGCGGCAAAGCACCAAATAATGAAGAAGTATTGGATGTGATTTCTAAAAACGACTTATTGAAAAAAAATGCTGTCGAAATCAAAAAACAAATCGTATTTGGCACCAATGAAGATTGGTCGAAAGAATACAACATCCTTTTTGACAACCAAAACCAATATCTGAAAAGCAAAGTCAATGCCTGTCTATCATTAGAAGAATTCCAAGAAATTTCAAAAAAACATACAGAAAACAATCAGCGGTTGCTTATTGTTAACAAACCTATTTATTTTGCCCAAAACCAATATGCACTAGTTAAAGTTGCTTTTTACCGAAACATAGTTCGCAATAGTGGCCTTTTCCTATTGCTGGAAAAAGTAAACGATGAGTGGATTATCAAAGACTATTTAAACGAATGGGCAACTTAGTTAGTTTTCGGTCGCAGTCACAGTTATCAGTTAAAAATTAAAAATGAAGATTAAAGAAATACTCAATATACTTGAAGAAATGGCGCCTTTGGCTTATGCCGAAGATTTTGACAACGTAGGTTTACTGGTTGGTGATGCCAATACAGAAGCCACCGGAATCTTAGTTTGCCACGACGCGTTGGAAAATGTAATCGATGAAGCAATTCGCAAAAAATGCAACTTGGTGGTTTGCTTCCATCCTATCATTTTTTCCGGATTGAAAAAAATTACCGGAAAAAATTACGTTGAACGAGCAGTGCTAAAAGCCATCAAAAATGATATCGCTATTTATGCCGTTCACACAGCTTTAGACAATCACAAGCACGGTGTGAACAAAATTTTCAGTGACGCTTTGGGTTTAACCAATACCAAAATTTTGGTGCCCAAAAAGAATTTCATCCAAAAACTAGTTACTTATACGATTCCGGAAAACGTAGAAACCTTACGCAACGCTTTGTTCGACGCCGGAGCCGGAAAAATTGGTAACTACGAAGATTGCAGTTTTAACTCCAAAGGCATCGGAACTTATATGGGCAACGAAGACAGCTATCCTGAAATTGGGAATCGCTTCGAATTTGTAGAAAATGAAGAAATCAAAATCGAAGTGACATTTGAAAAACATTTGCAATCCAAAGTCCTAAAAGCGTTATTCACCAATCATGTTTATGAAGAAGTCGCTTATGAAATCTACGAATTAGAAAACCACCACCAAAATATTGGTCTCGGAATGATTGGCGAACTCGAAAAACCAATGAACGAAACCGAATTCTTATCCTTTGCAAAAGATAAAATGCAATGCGGTGGCATTCGTCATAGCGCATTATTAGGTAAACCAATTAAAAAAGTAGCCGTTCTTGGCGGTTCCGGAAGTTTTGCTATCAGCAATGCCAAACAAGCCGGAGCTGATATTTTCCTGACTGCCGATTTAAAGTACCACAACTTTTACGAAGCTGAAAATCAGTTGGTTTTAGCCGATATCGGACACTTTGAAAGCGAAAGATTTACAAAAAATTATATTGTTGATTTTCTTAAGAAAAAAATCCTTAATTTTGCCATCATTTTTTCGGAAGAAAATACAAATCCAGTTAAGTACTTATAAAATATGGCGACTACAAAAGAACTAAGTGTTGAAGACAAATTAAGAGCTATCTACGACCTACAAATCATAGATACCAGAATTGATGAAATCAGAAACGTTAGAGGAGAATTACCTTTAGAAGTGGAAGATTTAGAAGATGAAGTTACCGGCTTAAGCACTCGTTTAGACAAATTAAAAAGCGATTTAGTTACGATTGAAGACCAAATCAAAAGCAAAAAAAGTGCTATCGAAGAGCATCAAGCAGCCATCAAAAAATACACCGAACAACAAAAAAACGTTCGCAACAACAGAGAATTTAATTCTTTAACTAAAGAAGTAGAATTCCAAGAGTTGGAAATCCAATTGGCTGAAAAACAAATCAAAGAATTAAAAGCTTCTATCGATCATAAAAAAGAAGTAATTGCAAGTTCTAAAGAAAAATTAGACCAAAAAACTTCCCACTTAAAACACAAAAAAGCAGAGTTGAACGATATCATGGCGGAAACCCAAAAAGAAGAAAACTTCTTGATGGAAAAATCAGCCGAATACGAAGCCTTAATCGAAGAAAGATTATTGGCCGCTTACAAAAGAATCCGTTCAAGCGTTCGCAACGGTTTAGCAGTAGTGTCTATTGAGCGTGGTGCATCGGCAGGTTCGTTCTTTACGATTCCACCACAAACCCAAGTTGAAATCGCTGCTCGCAAAAAAATCATCACCGATGAGCATTCAGGAAGAATCCTAGTAGATGCTTCATTAGCAGAAGAAGAAAGAGAAAAAATGCAAAAATTATTTGCTCACCTATAATAATTAATCCCGACTCGCTCGGGATTTTTTTATGAAGAAAATCCAGTATTTTTTAATCACCAAATCGGTTGGTATATACATTAACCTAATCAGCTATTTCCATCCGGAAAAGGCTAAAAAAATTGCTTACGACATTTTCAGCCAACCTCGAAAAGGAAAAATCAAAAACGGAAAACTGCCCAAAACTTTACAAAACGCCCAACAAGAAACTTTACATTACGACGGCGAAGATTTTCAAACCTACATTTGGCAAGGCTCAGAAGAGATTATTTTATTACTTCACGGTTGGGAAAGCAACGCATCTCGCTGGAAAAAACTCCTGAATCACCTCAAACCATTAGGCAAAACCATCATCGCTATCGATGCACCAGCACACGGATTGAGTTCCGGAAAAGAATTCAATGCGCCACGTTATGCCGAATTCATCCACGTTTTAGCCCAAAAATACAACCCAAAAACGCTCATCGGTCATTCTATCGGCGGCGCGGCGATTACGTATTATTTGCACAAATTTCCCAACGATCACATCGATAAAATCGTATTGCTCGGCGCTCCGTCAAGCTTCAAAAAAATCAGCGATAACTTCATCAATATCCTAAGTTTGAACAACAGGGTAAAAGGACTTTTGGAAAACTATTATCAGCAAAAATTCGACATTCACATTAATGACTTTGCCGGACATCTTTTCGCCGAAAAATTTACCCAAAAAGCCATCATCGCCCATGACATTCAGGACAACGTCATCCTCGTAGAAGAAGGCAGAATGTACGCCTCCGCTTGGAAAAACTCGACTTATATCGAAACCCAAGGACTTGGCCACAGCATGCACGACAAAGCGTTGTACCAAAAAATCTCCCATTTTATTGCAGAAGCGTAAAGGCTGGCGCTTATTTGTTATCCATTTTCCCGCTGTCCGTTCTACAAGGTGCCACTTCCATCGGGGCTAATTAGCCATGGTCTTTTGTATCTGTCACTTTAAAAACCTGAAAATCAACATTCCAAAGACAAAACACTTTGGACCAAAACATCTTTTTAGCTTTTCTGCAAAAAAAGTAGCGCCCAAAAACAAATATTTCCTATTTTTAACAAAATCATTACCCTTTAACATTACAAATTATTCCAAAACATGAAGATTCTAAAAATACAAGCATTACGCGGACCGAATATCTGGAGTGTACAACGCAAAAAATTAATCCAAATGCGATTGGATTTAGAGGAAATGGAACAATTCCCAACCAACAAAATTGAAGGTTTTCGCGAACGCATAGAAGCCATGTTTCCCACCATGATTGAGCACCGTTGCTCCGAAGGAACACGTGGCGGATTTTTCTCCAGAATCGAACGCGGCACTTGGATGGGACATGTCATTGAACACATCGCCTTAGAAATTCAAACCCTAGCCGGCATGGAAACCGGTTTCGGAAGAACCAGAGAAACCAAAACACCCGGAATATACAATGTAGTATTCAGTTACACCGAAGAAAACGTCGGAATGTTCGCCGCCGAAAGCTCCGTAGCCATAGCCGAAGCTCTAATCGCCGGAACCGATTACGACGTAGAAGCCGACATCCAAAAAATGCGTGAAATCCGCGAACGCGATCGCCTCGGTCCTTCAACTGGAAGTATCGTTGACGAAGCCGTTGCCAGAGATATTCCGTGGATTCGATTAGGTACCAATTCTTTAGTACAACTAGGTTATGGCGTAAACCAAATGCGTTTTCAAGCTACGATTACGTGTAAAACCAGCAGCATCGCAGTAGATATCGCCTGCAACAAAGAACAAACTAAGCGAATGTTAGATTTAGCTTCCATTCCGGTAGCCAATGGCGGTATTTGTGTTGACGAAGAAGATTTAGAAGCCACTATCAAAAAAATCGGTTACCCAATTGTAATCAAACCACTAGACGGCAACCACGGAAAAGGCGCTTCTATCAATGTGGTAACTTGGGAAGATGCCGTTTCGGGTTTGGCCTATGCCCAAAAATACAGCCGAAGAGTAATTGTAGAAAAATTCATTACCGGTTTTGACTTTAGGGTTTTGGTAATCGACAACAAACTAGTTGCTGCAGCCAAAAGAGAACCGGCACACGTAGTCGGAAACGGAAAAGATTCTATTCAAACTTTAATCGAAGAAACCAACAAAGATCCAAGACGCGGTTACGGACATGAAAATGTGTTAACCCAAATCGACGTCGATAGAGATACCTTAGACTTATTAGAAAAGCTAAACTATACCGTTGATTCTGTCCCAAAGAATGGTGAAATTGTCTATCTAAAATCTACCGCCAACTTAAGCACCGGCGGAACATCCATAGACGTTACCGATATGATGCACCCGGAAAACATTTTCCTTTGCGAAAGAATTTCTCGTGTAATCGGTTTAGACATTTGTGGGGTTGACATCATGGCCGAAAATTTAACCCAACCATTAAAAGAAAACGGCGGTTGTATTTTGGAAGTCAATGCTGCTCCGGGTTTCCGAATGCATTTAGCACCAAGCGAAGGTTTACCAAGAAACGTGGCCGCACCGGTAATCGACATGCTATATCCACCGGGTAAACCAAGTCGCATTCCAATTATAGCCGTAACCGGAACCAACGGAAAAACCACCACTACCCGATTATTGGCGCATATCGTAAAAAATAACGGTTACAAAGTGGGTTTCACCACATCAGATGGAATTTATGTGCAAAACCACATGATGGAAAAAGGCGACACGACCGGACCGCTTTCAGCCGAATATATTTTGAAAGATCCAACGGTAGAATTTGCCGTTTTAGAAACCGCACGCGGTGGAATTCTGCGTTCAGGTTTAGGTTTCAGCCGATGTGATATCGCTATCATCACCAACATACAAGAAGACCATTTAGGTTTGGCCGATATTCACACTTTAGACGATTTGGCTCGAGTAAAAGCCACCGTTGTTCGTTCCGTAAAAAAAGACGGTTGGGCGA
This sequence comes from Flavobacterium sp., assembly GCF_046293665.1. Classification (GTDB taxonomy): domain Bacteria; phylum Bacteroidota; class Bacteroidia; order Flavobacteriales; family Flavobacteriaceae; genus Flavobacterium. The sequence continues at coordinate 98,534 of NZ_JBKBOL010000003.1, read as the reverse complement.
TTCTAAACGCCGAAGACGAGCAATGTTTGAAAATCGCCAACGAGTTAAGTTGCAACATCGCCTATTTCAGTATGGACGAAAACAACCCAAAAGTACTGCAATTTGCCAAAGAAGGAAAGACCGTAGCGGTTTATGAAAACGGCTATATCACCATCAAAAAAGGCGAATGGAAAATCAGAGTCGAACGCGCCACACACGTACCATTGACTTTAGGCGGAAAAGCAAAATTCATGATTGCGAATGCTTTGGCTGCAACTTTAGCGGCTTATCTGCAAGGATTCAAAACCGAAGACATTAGTTTGTCGTTGCAAACGTTTATACCAAGTGCGGCGCAAACTCCGGGTCGTATGAATATTTTTGAGTTTAAAAAATTCAAAGTTTTAATCGACTTTGCGCACAATCCATCAGGTTATCGCGGTGTAGAAGAGTTTTTAACTTCTGTCGATGCTACCAAGAAAATCGGAATCATTGCCGGTGTTGGTGACCGAAGAGATGAAGATATTAGAGAATGTGCGACAATCGCCGCCCGCATGTTTGACCACATCATCATCCGCCAAGAAAAATACTTACGAGGTCGAACCGAAGAAGAAATCATCGGTTTAATCATGGAAGGGATTAATGCTTCGGGCAGAACGGTTACTCACGAAATCATTGCCAAAGAAGTCGAAGCCATCAAACACGCCATCAACAGCGCACAAGAAGGCACATTCATCACTGCTTTGAGCGACGTGGTAACCAACGCCATTGATATTGTTCAGGAATATTTGGACAAAGAAAACGAAGATGGAAATATTTAAAAATCAAAATTGCTAAATAATAAATCCCAAATGCCAATCGGTTTTTGGGATTTTTTCAAACTGTAAAAGATGAAACAACTCCAAAAACTTCTCAACCAAATTGAAAGCCACATTCCCCATCACGAAAAAGCAAATGAACAGGTTTCGCAATCTACTATTGGCTGGCAACTAGACCACAGTTTATTAGTCATCAACGGTGTGATTGAACAACTCAAAAATTCCAATCCTGACCACTACAAATGGAAATTCAAATGGATTCGAACCTATATTCAAATCACCAACAAAATTCCTAGAGGAAAAGTAAGAGCTCCAAAATTAGTGAGACCAATCGAAACTGCAACCATTGATGAGTTAAAATCTAAATTAGAATTGGCTCGTAAAAACATTTCAGATTTAGACTCACTTAACAAAAACAATTATTTCACCCATCCATTTTTTGGTGATTTGAATTTGAAAACCACCATCTGGTTTTTAAAACTACATACCAAACACCATTTAAAAATCGTTAACGACATCATAAACAAAGGATAATATTCAAAAAAGATTGTCCTTTTTTTATACATTTACGACCAACAAAAACTTTACTACATGAACAAAAAGATTATCCTTTTCGTTAGTTTATTTGTGGCTATAACCACACAAGCACAACTCAAAAAAATCACACTCGAAGAAGCAGTTTTACAACAAGGTCGAGCTTTCAAAGCGGATGGTTTAACCGGTTTTCAATGGATTCCGAATACCAATAAATACGTATTCTACACCGATGCATGGACCAAAATGAAAACGGCTTCAACCACTAATGATACTGCTACAGAATTGGTTACTTTGGCTGACTTAAATTCTGCATTAGGAACCAAATTGAGAAACTTCTTTGGTTTACAATGGCTAGATGCCAACACTTTTATGGTGACTGAAAATGGTAAATATTACAATTACAACCTAACTGCAAAAACCGGTAAACTAATCCAACAAGCTCCGGAAACAGCTGAAAATACTACTTTCGACAGCAATAAAGTCAACTTGGCTTTTACTGAAGAAAACAATTTATACTTTCTAAATAGTAAAGGCGAAAAAGTAACGGTAACCAGCGAAACCAACAAAGGAATTGTATCGGGACAATCCATAGCTCGTAATGAATTCGGGATTAGCAACGGAATTTTTTGGTCACCAAAAGCTTCGTTTTTAGCTTTCTACCAAAAAGATGGAACCGAAGTAGCCGATTATCCTTTACTAGATATCAACGAAACACCGGGAAAATTGGTCAACATCAAATATCCGATGATTGGTCAAAAAAGCGAAAAACCACGGGTTGGAATTTACAATTTAGCCAACCAAAAAACAGTTTTCATTACCCCAAGAGGCAACCAAGACGATTACTTAACGAATCTTTCTTGGACACCGGATGAAAAATACATTTTGATTGCCGAATTAAATCGCGGTCAAAATGATATGAATTTAAATCTGTATGACGCCAATACAGGAGCTTATGTAAGAACTCTTTTGAACGAAAAAAATCCGCGTTGGGTTGAACCGGAACACGATGCTTTTTTCCCAAATGCCAAGTCGAATAACTTTGTTTGGTTCAGTGAAAAAGACGGTTTCCAAAATATGTACTATTACACTATCGAAGGAAAATTGATCAAACAATTGACCAACAACCCATTCGTAGTACGCGATATCATCGGCACCAACACTGCCGGAACTGAAATTTATTTCAAAGCCACTGGTCCAAATCCAACCAATATGTTGGTTTATAAAGTCGATTTAAAAGGAAAGCAAACTTTAATTACCAAAGACCAAGGCATTCACAATGTGATTCCGAGTGCTGATGGCAATTGGTTTTTTGACGAATTTTCAAATCACGACACGCCATCCAAATCCTTGTTGTATGATAAAAACTTGAAAGCCAAAACGCTATTAGTAAGCAAAAATAAATATGAAGGCTACGAAATCGGAACCGCTGAAATCAAAACTATCAAAGCAGCCGACGGAACAACCGATTTGTACACGCGTTTAATCAAGCCGAGTAACTTTGACCCAAATAAAAAATATCCTGTTTTAGTGTATGTTTATGGCGGACCGCATGCGCAAATGATTACCAATTCGTATTTAGACGGTGCCAATTTATGGATGTATTGGATGGCTGAACAAGGCTATTTGGTTTTCACGGTTGACAATCGCGGTTCTGACAACAGAGGTTTTGCTTTTGAAAGTATCATCCACGGCAACTTGGGTGCCAACGAAATGGACGACCAATTAAAAGGCGTAGATTATTTAAAATCGCTTCCTTATGTTGATGGAAACCGTTTGGCCGTTCACGGTTGGAGCTACGGCGGATTCATGACCACTTCTTTGATGTTGCGCAAAGCTGATATTTTTAAAGTTGGTGTAGCCGGCGGACCGGTAATCGATTGGAAATGGTACGAAGTGATGTATGGCGAGCGTTATATGGATACACCAAGCGAAAATCCAAAAGGTTTTGAAGAAACTACCGTTTACAATTACGTAAAAAACCTAAAAGGCAAATTGCTTTTAATTCACGGAACCAATGATGATGTAGTGGTTGAACAGCACAATTTATCGTTAGTAAAGAAATTTGTAGAAGCCGGTAAACAAGTCGATTATTTCCCTTACCCAATGCACAAACACAACGTAACCGGTAAAGATCGAGTGCATTTGATTCAAAAAGTACTGAATTATGTAATTGATAATAATAAGTAGGAGCTAATCCCGCTTTCCGCTATATCTTTTTCGTCAGTTCGATTGTGGTGACAAGCAAATAAAGTGAAGACAAAAAAGGATGCCGCTCCAATCGGGGCTAAAAAAATCCCAAATTCCAACACATTTATTGGAATTTGGGATTTCTTATTTATGAATTGATTTTCATATATTTGTATATCTAATTATCACAAGATGACACAAATCACTTTAAATATTCCTGATAACGAATTAGATTTTTTCTTGAAGCTAATTGAAAAATTTAATTATGAAACCATCATAACAGATTTTTCTATGACTCAAGAAATGAAAAACTTGTTGGATGAAAGAAGACAAACTACTGAAAAAGAAAATTTTGTTCCTTGGGAAGAAGCCAAAAAACAATTACAATTTAAATCTAATAAATGATTTATTCCGTTGTAATTGAACCTAGAGCATTGCAGGATATTCAAGTGGCTATTGACTATTATGACTTTAAAAGCGAAGGATTAGGAAGCTACTTTTATCAAGAAGTTGAGCAACATTTTGAAATATTAACCAGAAATCCATTCTATCAAATCCGTTACAAAGATTACCACGGATTACCCTTAAAAAAATTTCCTTTCATTGTTTTTTATTTTATAGATGAAGAAATAAAAACAGTATTTGTTCTTTCCATTTTTAACACCCATTTAAATCCGAAAAAATACCCAAAATAAAATCCGAAATTCCAACACATGTATTGGAATTTGGGATTTCTTATTTGGTATTTGCCTTCTAGGTTTTCTGTGGTTTCTTTCTCGCCGCCGGAAACAACACATTGTTCAAAATCAAACGGAAACCCGGTGAGGTTGGATGCAAGTCGAGCACCGTTGGCTCATCGCCCACTCGATGCTGATAATCTTCCGGATCGTGGCCACCATAGAAGGTGAAGAATCCTTTTCCTTTTTGACCATGAATGTAACGTGCTTCGTCGTTGAGTTCGTTTTTACCCAAAGTCAATACATTCGATTTAATCAAATTAGGATCGAATGCTGTTGTTTGTCCCATAAAACCTTTCACCAATTGGGTGTGGTTTTGACACAACATACTCGGAATCACATCCCATTTGGCCGAAAATTCCATTAAAGTAAAATAATCTTTTTCAAACGGAATTCTGCGCTTCTCCGTCATATCAATATCGGAAAACTCATAGTGTTCAGGTTTTCGGTCTAAAATAAAATTCTTGAAGGCAAACGTTTTATTGTAGTCAATTTGCGATTGGTAATTGGCATCGCTGTTGTCTCCGTCAAACATCGGCTCACAAATATCAACTCCTTCGGCTGAAAGCGCAATATCAAAACTATCCGTCGCCGAACACATGGCAAACATAAAACCGCCACCAATTACGAAATCGCGTATTTTTTTGGCTACTGCTAATTTGGCCTGAGACACTTTTGGAAAACCTAATTTGGCTGCCAAAGCTTCCGCATCTTTCTTTTGTTCGATATACCAAGGCGCATTTCTATACGCACCATAAAACTTCCCGTATTGTCCGGTAAAATCTTCGTGATGTAAGTGTAGCCAATCGTATAAAATCAGTTGGTCGCTCAAAACTTCTTCGTCATAAACCACTTTAAACGGAATTTCAGCGTAAGTCAAAACCATCGTTACCGCATCATCCCAAGGTTGTTTTCCCGGTGGCGAATAAACCGCAATTTTTGGGGCTTTCTCCAACACTACCGTTTCCATATTTTGTGATGGACTAGCGATTTCGGCTAAAATATTTTGCATTTCACCATCGGATACCACTTCAAAACTCACGCCTCGAATTTGACATTCTTTGCGAATTTCAGGAACATCCGGTAATAAAAAAGAACCACCGCGATAATTGAGTAACCAACTCGCTTTATATTGTTTGTCTAATGCCCAATAGGTAATACCGTAGGCTTTGAGGTGATTCTTTTGGGCAACTTCATCCATCGGCAATAATAAGAAACCAGCCTTCATGGAAAAGGAAATCAATAGAAAAAATATATAGAGTGACTTTTTAAACATTTGTAGCAGTATTTTACCCAAAGATAATAGTTTTGGTGTGAAATAAATCATAAAAAAATCCCGATTGCTCGGGATTTATATTATTAAAAAGGTACGTCACTATCATCATGATTGTTGATGTTACTCCCGAAAGCTTCATTAGGCGATGGCAAATTTTTCGTCATAAACGGATTGTCATCGTGGTTCATTTTCGAAGGCAAATCGTCAAATCCACCGCCGTATTCTTCTAAATTATCAAACTTACCAAGGTTTCCGATGAATTTCAGACGGATATTCTCTAAGGAACCGTTACGGTGTTTTGCGATAATAAATTCGGCTTGGCCGGCAGTTGGCGATTGCTCATCGTCATCCCATTCGTCAATTTTATAGTATTCCGGACGGTAGATAAACGATACGATATCGGCATCTTGCTCAATCGCACCGGATTCACGTAAGTCGGACAACAAAGGTCTTTTACTCGAACCACGGGTTTCTACGGCACGCGACAACTGAGATAACGCAATTACCGGAACTTCCAACTCTTTCGCTAAAGCTTTTAAGTTACGTGAAATGGTTGAGATTTCCTGTTCCCGGTTTCCGCCGCCTTTGCCGTTGCTTCCGCCTGCGGTCATCAATTGAAGGTAGTCGACTATAATCATCTTGATGCCGTGTTGAGACGACAGACGTCTTGCTTTGGCTCTTAAATCGAAGATAGAAAGCGATGGGGTATCGTCAATATACAACGGTGCTTTTTCTAGGTCTTTTACTTTGGTAGACAATTGTTCCCATTCGTGTTTTTCGAGTTTTCCGGTTCTTAATTTTTCCGAAGACAAACCGGTTTCAGAAGAAATCAAACGCGTGATTAATTGCACGGATGACATCTCTAGAGAAAACAACGCTACCGGATGTCCAAAGTCGATTGCAATGTTTCTCGCCATCGACAATACAAAAGCCGTTTTACCCATACCCGGACGCGCCGCGATGATAATTAAATCTGATGGTTGCCAACCTGAAGTTACTTTGTCCAGTTTTTCAAAACCGGTTGCGATTCCGCTTAAACCTTCTTTATTGGCGATTTCTTCGATTCTTTTTTTTGCTTGAATCACCAAACTTTGGGCGGTTTCCGAACTTCGTTTGATGTTGCCTTGCGTTACTTCGTATAATTTGGATTCGGCTTTGTCTAACAAATCGAATACATCAGTAGATTCGTCATAAGACTCTTCGATTATTTCGGAAGATATTTTGATTAGACTTCGTTGGATGTATTTCTGAAGAATAATTCTCGAGTGGAACTCAATATGGGCTGAAGAGGATATCTTTTGCGTAAGCTGGATTAAGTAAAAATCACCGCCTGCTAAATCAAGCTTTCCGTTCTTTTTTAACTGGGCCGAAACTGTTAACAAGTCAATAGGCTGAGAATCTGTGAATAACTGAAAAATTGCTTCAAAAATGTGTTTGTGAGCGTCTTTGTAAAAAGCATCAGGTTGGAGAATATCAATAACCTCATCTACTCCTTTTTTATCAATCATCATGGCGCCTAGGACCGCTTCCTCTAAATCCATCGCTTGTGGCGGGAGTTTGCCTTTTTCTAAGTTGATGATGGTAGTTTTGTCTACCTTAATAGGGTTAATATTTCTGAGATTTTCCATGAAACGAAAGTAGCGCTTTTTATAAAAATTTTGGAATTGAGTTATTCAAAACCAATGTTGATAAGTTTGAGTTTTTTGTTAACAACCAAAAAAAAATCCGAAACCATTGGGCTCCGGATTAAGATATATTTTGTGAGAATTTATTCCTTGTATTCGCCCATCTTGCTGTATTTGTCCATCCTTTGCGACACTAATTCTTCTGTTGATAAATCTTTCAACTCGTTAAACGCTTTCATGATATATTGTTCAACCGTTTTGAAGGTAGTTTCTTTATCATAATGAGCGCCACCAAGTGGTTCCGGAATTACATCATCAACCAATTTCATTTTTTTCATATCCGAAGAAGTCAATTTCAAAGCTTCTGCAGCTTGCTCTTTGTATTCCCAACTTTTCCATAAAATCGACGAGCAAGATTCAGGAGAAATAACAGAGTACCAAGTGTTTTCCATCATTAAAACCCTATCGCCAACACCTATTCCTAAAGCGCCACCTGAGGCACCTTCACCAATGATTACACAAATAATAGGCACTTTTAAGCGAACCATTTCTAATATATTTCTGGCGATGGCTTCTCCTTGTCCGCGTTCTTCGGCTTCTAATCCAGGAAATGCTCCAGGAGTGTCAATCAAAGTTACAACAGGAATATTGAACTTTTCCGCCATTTTCATCAAACGCAATGCTTTGCGATAGCCTTCCGGACTGGCCATACCGAAATTACGCAACTGACGCATTTTGGTATTAATTCCTTTTTGTTGTCCGATTAGCATGAACGATTGACCGTCAATTTTGCCTAAACCACCAACCATAGCTTTGTCATCTTTGAAATTTCTGTCGCCAAACATTTCTAAGAAAGTGCCTTTGGTTAAGTTAGTGATATGCTCTAATGTATAAGGTCTGTTAGGATGACGCGATAATTGTACCCGTTGCCAAGCCGTTAGGTTTTTATAGATTTTCCTTTTGGTTTCCTCTAACTTCTTTTCAATTTGTTTGCAAGTAGCGGTGACATCAACATTGGATTCGGCACCGATGATTTGACATTTATCAAGTTGATCTTCTAATTCCTTGATAGGAAGTTCAAAATCCAAATATTCCATAGGGTTGTTTGTTTTGTTTAATCGAATAGCAAATATAAAATTTTAAATTGTGATAAAAAGCAAATTTTCGTGATTAGTTTTAAACAAAAATTAACGCTTGTTTTACCTTAACTTAATTCTTTTCTTTTGCTTTTAATAAAGGCATTGATGATCACAGTCATTAAGATAATTGCGGCGCCGATATAAAACTCGAAACTCATTTTTTCTTTTTCTTTGAAGATGATTACGGCTAATATGATTCCGTAAATAGGTTCCAAATTAATGGTGAGCATTACAGTATACGGACTTAAAAACTTCATCACTGCTGTGGAAGCAATAAAAGCATAAGCGGTACAAACCGAGCTTAGTATCAATAAATACAATAAATCCTTGGTGGAAAGCTGAAAGAACTCGGGCGTAAAACTTCCGAAAAACATCAATAGAAAAGAGAAAAAAACTACACCGCCACTGAGTTCGTAAAATGAAATTACTGTCGCATCATAAGATTTGACCAATCGACTGTTGATTACCGCAAACAAGGCTGAAAGAAAAGCAGAAATCAATGCAAATCCGATACCGAATAAATATTGATTACCACCGTTAAATATCGCATATAATAATCCTTCAGTTCCTGTATCGGCTGAAATGGCTACAAAATACAAACCTATTACAGCAACAACTCCCGACAACAATTCGTACCAAACTATTTTTTTGCCGTATAAAATAGGTTCCAATATTGAAGCAAATAATGCTCCGGTTGACAGACAAGCCAAAGTAATAGAAACGTTGGAAATTTTTATTGCATGAAAAAAGGTGAACCAATGCAAGGCAATGACTAATCCGGAGAAAAGGAATTGGAAAAGTATTTTGGTTGGTACCTTTAAAGGCAATTTTTTGTAGTAAATGTAAATGGCAATAAAACCAACAGCAAAGAGCATTCGGAACCAAACCAGAGGCAAAGCGTCAAGGGTGATTAAAGCACCAAGTATGGCTGTAAATCCCCAAATGAAAACAATCAAATGAAGATGCAAATAGCTTTTTAGATTATCGCTTGGCATTTCTTAAAAGATAAATCGCCAAGAGTCCAAAAACAATATTGGGTGTCCAAACTGCTAACATAGGTGGTGCCGTTGATTTTTCGGCTAAAACCCCAAAAACTTTATCTAAAAAAACAAAAGCAAACGCTAATACAATTCCGATAGCTAAGTTGGCACCCATTCCGCCACGGCGTTTCATAGCAGAAACTGCTACGGCAATAATTGTCAAAATAAAAGCCGAAACCGGAATACTGTATTTTTTGTACAAAACGACTAAATAGGTATTGATATTTGATGAACCACGGGCTCTTTCTTTATCGATAAATTTATGCAACTCATTAAGGGGCAAAGTTTCCGCTATGTAAATTACCGGTGTCAAATCTTCTAAATCGAAATTGAATACTGTATCTTTTTTTTCACCTCTTTCGATGATATCACCAAACTCGCCTACTTTCCTTTTGCTATAATTAAACATAGTGTAGTTTTTGGTTTTTTCATTCCATTTGATGCGGTTGGCAACTAATTTGTACTTTAATTTATCTCCTTCAAATTTTTCTAAAGTGAAGTTGAAGGCCATTTTATTCAGCTCCTGATAATTGGTTACAAAAAGATATTCGTCTTTGCTAATTTGGCGAAAAACATCGGAGTTGTCACGGACTTGATTTCTACCGTTACCTGTGAGATATGTATACCGGAAATTTTTGAATCCGGCGCTGGCATTCGGCACCAAAAAAACACTCATTATCAGTGCAAAAACAGATACTATAGTTGCTCCAACAATATAAGGCCGTAAAAATCTGGTAAACGAAATCCCGGAACTCAAGATAGCAATAATCTCAGTATTGTTGGCCAATTTTGAGGTAAACCAGATTACCGAAAGGAATAAAAATATGGGAAATAATAAATTGGCAAAGTAGATAGTAAAGTCAAGGTAATACCAAGCAATTTCTTTAAAAGGCACTTTGTTTTCAATCATCCTATTGACTTTCTCCGAAACATCAATCACTATTCCGATGGGAATGAACATCAGCAACATTACAGTGAATGTTGCTAAGTAACGTTTTAGGATGTATTTGTCAATTATTTTTAGCATATAGTTGTAAGTTGTGGGTTGTGGGTTGTATGTTATAAGTTACCATTCCTTAGAACTTAGAACCTACAACTTTATAGACGTTGGTCCATTTGTTTGACCATCATATCTTTCCATGTTCTGAAATCTCCTGCTAAGATATGTTTTCTGGCTTCACGAACCAACCACATATAAAATCCTAAGTTATGAATGGTTGCGATTTGCTTTCCAAGGTATTCATTGGCTGCGAATAAATGACGTAAATAAGCTTTAGTGTATTCGGTATCGACAAAAGTATGTCCCATTTCGTCTATTGGAGAAAAGTCATCTTCCCACTTTTTATTTTTAATATTGATGGTGCCATTTGCGGTGAATAACATTCCGTTACGAGCATTTCGCGTTGGCATCACACAGTCGAACATATCAATTCCTAAAGCGATATTTTCTAAGATATTAATTGGCGTTCCAACACCCATTAAATACCTTGGTTTGTCTTGTGGCAAAATAGCGGTAACAACTTCAGTCATCGCATACATTTCTTCGGCAGGTTCTCCCACAGATAATCCACCTATGGCATTTCCTTGAGCTCCTGCATTGGCAATATACTCTGCTGATTGTGCGCGCAAATCTTTATAAGTACTACCTTGAACTATTGGAAAGAATGTTTGTTCGTAACCGTATTTAAAAGGCAACTTTTCCAAATGGTTGATACAACGATCTAACCAACGATGTGTCATGTGCATGGAACGTTGGGCATAGCGATAATCACAGGGATAAGGCGTACATTCATCAAAAGCCATAATAATATCGGCACCGATGGTTCGTTGGATTTCCATCACATTTTCGGGTGTAAAAACATGGTAAGAACCATCGATATGCGATTTGAATTTCACCCCTTCTTCTTTAATCTTTCTATTGGCTGAAAGCGAATACACTTGGTAGCCACCGCTATCAGTAAGTATATTTCTATCCCAGTTCATGAACTTGTGCAAACCTCCTGCTTTTTCAAGGATTTCGGTTTGCGGACGAAGGTATAAATGGTAAGTATTTCCCAAAATAATATCGGGGTTGATTTCCTCTTTTAACTCGCGTTGGTGCACTCCTTTTACAGAAGCTACTGTTCCAACAGGCATGAATATTGGGGTTTCAATTACGCCATGGTCGGTGGTAATACTTCCGGCACGGGCACTTGAATTGGGATCTTTCGCTAATAAATCAAATTTCATTTGTAGTTTTTATTGTCTTTTATCGGTCAAATGTAATTCGCTTGACCGGTAATTTTTGAGCTAAGTAATATCAATAGCCTATTTTATCTTTCTCTTCAATCAGTCGGCAAAGATAAAAGAATTAGGATTTGGGTATTAGGATTTAGGATTTTATTTAACACTAATATGCAACCAGTCAATTCTTGGTTGGTTAAAACATACTTCCTTTATGATTAAATGGTATTTGAGTTCGGTAAATAATCTTGCTCTTTTCATGCTTTATCTATGCTCTATCTATACTTTATCAAAACAGCAAATATCACTTAATAGATCTATTACAATTTTATAAATTAAAATTAACAGAGATTAGATTTTTTAGTAGATTAGCTCTTACTTAAAAACACCTTTCTATGAAAGCAGCTTTTATTCCATGTTTACTATTTGTATTTATAAGCAGTTATTCGCAGCAACTTATAAAATATAGTTTTGACAATGATGTTTCTATTCAGCTCCCAAAAAACAGTGTCATTACAGATACTTTAGGCCAAAAAATGATTAAAGGAAATATTGGTGGTGTAAATGTCATTTTTCTAAGAACCTCTGAAAAAGATAGTACGGTTACTATAGAAAACAAGTCTGAATTGATTGAATTTTATAGCGGTTTTCAAAAAGGATATGCCCAATCTGTCAATGGAAAGATTGTAAGTAGTAAAGTAATCGACAAAGGTCATTTAAAAGCCTCAGAATTCCAATGTCAGTCGAAAATAAGCACCCTAAATATAACAATTGACGGTTTAGTTGTATTTTTAAATAATTACAGTTACACCATTCAGTTCTTTAATATGGGCGCTGAAATTGAGGATTATGAAACTCAAAAGAAATCTATATTGGCTTCTTTAAAATTCCGTGAAGGATTAAGCATCGACAATCAAATGACAAATGCTGAGGAAAGTTCTATGGGGTATAAAATTGGGGAAGTTATTGGTTATTTTTTGGGTGTCGCCGTGCTTATAATTCTGATTTTAATGATTCTTAAAAAGAACAAAGACAAAAGATTGCCTCGAGCATAATTACCAAATTTTGACAAAAAAACAACCTCAAATCCCTTCGAGGTTGTTTTGGAAATAGTGGTTAAGATTGGTTAAGTTATGTTTTAAGAAGCTACTTTCGTTTTTTTGAAATGTGTATCTAGTATACCTTTTAATGATTCTCTGTAATCGTGAACGTGGTGTTTTTTCATCATGTAATCGACACCAAGGTCTGAAAAGTGTTTTACTAACTTTTTGGGATAGGCACCAGAAACCATTACTATGGGGATTTTTTTAAGTGTATCTGACTTTTTAATGATTTCTAAAATTTCCTGACCGTTTAGAATGGGCATGTGAACATCTAAAAAAATCATATCCGGCTTTTTAATTTCCGTTTCTAATACCAACAACATGATTCTTCCTTCGCTAAAACCACGAACTGTATGACCTAGTTCTTCAGCAATTTCTTTAAAGAAGTCTAAATCATCATCATCATCATCTAAATAAAAAAGGGTTTGTGAATTTTTCATAGCAACTTTGATTTGAAGTAAAATTAGTTGAATTGCAAATTAGGCTTGTTATAAAATATTGGTGTTTTATTACAGAATTTCAATCTGGTACTTACAAATTATACGTAAACTAAATTTCCAAGGATTTAATATTAATAACCCTTTGATAACTAATTTGTAAAACTTTTGCGGCTTGCAAAAATTAGAATTACTTTTGAACCCAATAATTTATACCTAATTTATAATGTCTAACACACAACATTTACAAGATTTTACAACTCAAGTACGCAGAGATATTTTGCGTATGGTTCATGCCGTAAACTCGGGTCATCCCGGAGGGTCATTAGGCTGTGCCGAATTTTTCACGGTATTATACCAACATTTATTGAAAAGAAACCCGGAATTTGACATGGACGGTATAGGCGAAGATTTATTCTTCTTGTCTAACGGTCATATTTCGCCAGTGTTTTACAGTGTTTTAGCGCGTTCTGGTTATTTTCAGGTATCAGAATTAGCGACTTTCAGAAAATTGAACTCGCGTTTACAAGGTCACCCAACAACTCACGACCAATTACCGGGCGTTAGAATCGCTTCGGGTTCATTAGGCCAAGGGATGTCGGTTGCAATTGGTGCGGCACAAGCTAAAAAACTGAACAACGACACTAATCTAGTGTACTCTTTACATGGCGATGGTGAATTACAAGAAGGCCAAAACTGGGAAGCGATTATGTATGCTTCAGCCAAGAAAGTAGACAATCTAATTGCCACTATTGACTTGAATGGCCAACAAATTGACGGTTCTACAGATGAAGTTTTAAACATGGGCAATTTGAAAGCCAAGTTTGAAGCTTTTGATTGGGATGTTTTAGAAATCAAAGAAGGCAACAACATTGAAGCCATCATTGCCGGAATGGAAGACGCTAAAAGCAGAACCGGAAAAGGAAAACCGGTTTGTGTTTTATTGCATACCGTTATGGGCAATGGCGTTGATTTTATGATGCATACTCATGCTTGGCACGGAAAAGCACCTAATAACGATCAGTTAGCTACCGGATTGGCACAGAATGCTGAGACTTTGGGAGATTATTAAAAGAGTGAGCAGTGTTCAGTTGTAAGTAATCAGATGAAAAAAATTCTATTGATATTGTTATTCTTTTTAGGACAAAATGTTTTTTGTCAGGAGTATCATTTTGACAGAATTATTCAGTACAAATACCTAAGCTCTTCTTTTACAGGTATTCAAGTAATTACAATCTGTTTTGATTCAAAAGATTTGTCTCATTATATTATGAGCAGAACTTGGGGTGAGGAATTAGACACCTATTTTTTTGATACCAAAAACCAAATTTATCATCGTTACAAAACCTACGATATAAACAAAAGTAATATCCCTGAATATTGGTACTCATTTAAAACAAATGATAGCACAAAAACGGCAAGATTAAATGAGTTATGTACTTCAATAAGTTTAGACCAGACTGAAGTTGATAATACTTCTTCAAAACTCTTACTTACAGAATACAAAAACGATAAAAAAAAGAAAATCTTGTATCAGATTGAAGTTATAGCTAAACCATACGACATCGCTGTTCTAGGATTAATTACAAAAGCATTAGAATCTCATTTCCTATTTTGTGAAAAAATTAAAATTTCACAAAAAGGGCTACCAACCTCTCTAAAGATGTTTTCAGGATCAAACATTAAAAATGAAATTACCTTAATTAAAGAATCTACAACTCACTTTAATTTTACGGTAAACCAAAAAGAAATTAAAATAAAAGACTAAATGAAAAAATACGAAAATACAGGAAGTAAAGATACCCGTTCAGGTTTTGGTGCAGGCATGACCGAATTGGGACAAAAAAATGAAAATGTTGTGGCACTTTGTGCGGACTTAATTGGTTCACTAAAGTTTGACGATTTTAAAAAGAACCATCCGGAGCGTTTTTTTCAAATTGGGATTGCAGAAGCCAACATGATTGGCATTGCAGCTGGTTTAACTATTGGCGGAAAGATTCCTTTTACCGGAACTTTTGCCAACTTCTCAACCGGAAGGGTTTATGACCAAATTCGCCAATCAGTAGCTTATTCCGATAAGAATGTGAAGATTTGTGCTTCGCACGCCGGATTGACTTTAGGTGAAGATGGTGCCACGCACCAAATATTAGAAGATATCGGTTTGATGAAAATGTTACCGGGAATGACTGTAATCAACACTTGTGATTACAACCAAACCAAAGCGGCAACTATTGCTTTAGCCGACCACCATGGGCCGGCCTATTTGCGTTTTGGTCGTCCGGTTGTGCCTAACTTCACTCCTGCTGATGAACCTTTCGTAATCGGTAAAGCAATAATGTTAAGCGAAGGAACTGATGTAACGATTGTGGCAACAGGACACTTGGTTTGGGAAGCCTTAATAGCAGCAGAAGCATTAGAAGCCAAAGGCATTTCGGCAGAAGTAATCAATATTCACACAATTAAGCCTTTAGATGATGAAGCGATTTTGAAATCGGTGGCCAAAACCGGTTGTATTGTAACTGCAGAAGAGCATAACTTTTTAGGCGGTTTAGGCGAAAGTGTAGCCAGAGTTTTAGCTTTGAATAATCCGACACCTCAAGAGTTTGTTGCAGTAAATGACAGCTTTGGAGAAAGTGGTACTCCGGAACAATTGATGGAGAAATACAAATTAAATCATCAAGCAATTGTTGCCGCTGTTGAAAAAGTGATCAAAAGAAAATAAGAGTTCTCTATTTATAAAAAAAGCCGTCCTGATTATTTCAAGACGGCTTTTATATATGCTGTATTTTTGCTTAATGGCAATTGGCTGAAAGATGTTTTTTCTTTCCGTCAGAACATAAAGGAATCTCATTGTAAGGATAAGCAATTCCGGTTAATGGGTTTTTGATTTCAACTTTGGTCATAAATAAATCGCCGTCGTCATCAACGTCTAAAAAATCAGGAACACCATCACCATCAGTATCATCAATATTGGTAACACCTTCACTTAAGACTCTTACATAACCGTCATTATTCAAATCTTCTTGATAAGAAAACACACCGTCACCATCGTTATCAACTCTTTCAATTTCGTATAATTTGAAAGCAAAAATCAGGTTAGAATAACGCGGTATTGAACCCGCAGAATTGGCATAATATCCTAATCCGGAAGGAATAAACATAATACCGGCTCCAAAATCAGAATAAGTAATTGTACCGTCAGGATTTCCAACATAAGTACCTGATCTGAACCTTGGGAAAATTTCACCCCAACCTCTAATAGTAGAAGACAAAGTTAAAAAGCTTTGAGGGTTTAAGTTCTCTTCAAATTCATTTAACTTAAGTGACTCAACTGTTTCGCCATCTATTGTTTCTGTTGCTTTGTATAAATATTGTCCGACATAGGCAGATAATACTCTATCTACATTACAAGGTGCTTTTGCAATATCTTCTGGAGAAGAAACACTACGGTCTACATGTCCCCTTAATTTCAAATAATACAATTTATAAGTGATATCATGCAAACTCACTGTGTAATTGGTTACCAAATCCGGACTGTCCCAAATAGGAGTTTGTGTACCGCCATCCGGGATTTTTATAAAAGTTACTTCTTGATCATTTGCGGCCCCGGGATTGTTAATTACTTCAATATAATGGGTTTGTAAAAACTCTTCTATCATTACAATATCCTTTGCATATTGTTCTGCATAGTCTCGCAAAGGCTCAACTTTATCATCGTCTTTTGAACAAGAAACTACCAATAGCGCTAAAGTGATGCCTACTATAGTTTTAAAAAAATTATTCATTTTTGTCTGGTATTTAAGCGCGCAAGATACAATATTGATTTATTTTTGTGAACTATTTAACGTTGATTTTGGAAAAAAAATGAGAGTTGATAAATATTTATGGTGTGTTCGTTATTACAAAACCAGAAACATGGTGACCGAGGCTTGTCGGAAAAATCAAATCACGGTAAATGGACAAGTGGCTAAAGCTTCCAGAGAAGTTTTCCCAATGGATAAGATAACTTTTAGAAAGGATCAAATTACCTATATAATTTTGGTTTTAGACATCCCCGCAAATAGGGTTGGTGCTAAATTGGTAGACCTTTATCGAAAAGATGAAACACCACCTGAAACTTTTGCGCATTTAGAGCTCTTAAAGTTATCCAAAGAACATTATCGTAAAACCGGAACTGGTAGACCTACAAAGAAAGACCGAAGAGATTTAGATGAATTTGGGTTTGAAGCGGATGATGAGTAGTGTTTACTTACTTTGAAATGTTGTAAGGTAGCACTAAGTAATATTATGTTGCGTTTTCGAAATAGCGAGCTGAGTTATTGGTTTTATACTTTTAACTATTGCTAGTGACTATTGCCTTTTTCTTATTGGAATATAATCTGTTCTGATTAAATAAAAAAAACCCATCAATTACTTGATGGGTTTTCATTATTAATTATTTGTTATTTATCGTTTAACAACACGAACTGTTTGAACAGTTTCATCTTGAGTCACAACCACGTTGTAAACTCCTGATGGATAACGATCGCCTATAGGAGCATTTTCCAATTGAGCAACTGTTACCGATTTTTGTTCAACTAATCTACCAACCATGTCATAAACTTTTATCGCGATTACTGAATCACTTGTTGTTTTAACATTGATCATAAAGTTAGCTGCAAACGGATTAGGGTAAGCAGTAGCTTTGAATGGCTCAACAATAGTTTGTTTAGTTACACTTGGTGTAATGATACTACAATCTTTACCATAGTCAGTAAATGAACCAAACAATTCCATAGCTACAGCTACAGTATAAGTAACTCCAGGAGTTAATCCTGAGAATTGGCTTAAAGTGAAGCTTGGTGAAGCATTGGTAACGATTTGTACGTAGTTCACATCTCCAAACTCATCATAACCGGTCAATCTGAAACGATAAGCTGAAGCACCAGGGAATGCAATTGCATTGATCTGAGTGGTTGTTGAAGGTACTAAATAGTCCTCACACTGTGAAGTGATAAGCGATGTCTCAGGTGCTGTTGGTGTAAATATTGAACAACGAACTCCATATTGAGACCAAGCCTCAAATCCTGCTAATCTAACACGGATTTGTACATCTACTAAGTATTCTGCATTGTAAAGCAATGGTAAGCCTACAACATCCGTTAACTTGAAGTTAGGAACCGTACGTTCAACTAAATAAGTTACTGTTGGTGCGCTAGCTAAAGCTACTCTAAATCTGTATAAGTTAGTAGAAGCTACTGCATTAGCATTAATAGTTGAATTAATAAATACTAAGGTTGCTCCACATTGTGCAGTTACCACTCTACTGGTTTGTACTTCAGTAGTGGTTAATGAACAAGTATTACCGAAATAACCTTGTACATTTCCATTTAATATGGCAGCCACTCTAATAGTGAATGTAGTACCATAAGCATAATTACTTGCATCAGTCAATTTAAAGTGACTTTGGCTATTTTGCACAATTGAAACTTCACCCGTTGAAGTATTTGTAACTTCAAACTGATAACCTGTTACTGTATATCCTGGTACACTTACCGAAGTGGCTTGAATTTGATTGTTCAAACCATGGTTAGTTCCACCACAAATATTGGAAGTAATATTAACCACTACTGGGTTAAATGTTATCTGATAAGTTACCGGAATACCAATACATCCATTAGCAACCGGTGTAATGGTCACTGTGGAAGGCGTAGCAGTAGGAATGAAAGACGGAATAGCTGTTACACCATTTACATCAGCCAAACCTGAAGCACCACCACCACTAATATTGAAAGTAACTCCAGAAGGGGTTCCTGTCAATGGGATAGCTGCTGTTGCAAAACCACTATAATAAGATTGGTTTGCAGGAGCTACCGCTGTTGGTGTAGGATGAACGATAATAGTTGCCAATCCTGATTGAGGATTAGTACAAGTGGTTGAACTTGAATCCTTAACACTAACTAGAGTATAAGCAAACGTCCCTGCTGTTCCTGTAGGCTGAGCTATGGTAGCTGTATTCCCTAAAGAAACGACAGTTTGGTTGTTACCGCCATTTAATTTATAAGTGAAAGTATAAGGTGCTGTACCGTTAGATCCTGTGAAAGTTACTAAAGGTGATGCATCGTTTTGACATACTGCTGTTGAACCAGCGATAGTTGCCAATGGAAGCGGATTTACAAGAATAGTTCCTGTAACAGCTCCACCTGACACGCCACCATACTGAGGAATTACAGTAATGGTTGCAGAACCTGGTATAGCGGTAAACGATGGAATCGAAGTAACACCACTAACATCAGCCAATCCTACACTTGCACCACCCAAAATGGTATAAGTAACACCAGTTAAAGATACCGGAGTATGTGATAAAGGAATTGCATTAGTTATCTCGCCTTCACAATATTGTTGGTTAGCAATTGGATTAGCATTTACTGCACTTACTACAATGTCATAAGTTACTGTAGCACCAGTACATCCGTTTGCTTTTGGCGTAATGCTTACTGTAGCATTACCTGTTACCGGTATGAAAGAAGGAATTGTAGTTATTCCAGTAGCATTGGCCAAACCAACGCTTGCTCCACCACTGATATCAAAGGTTACACCCGAAGGCGTTCCACTTAATGGAATAGCAGCTGTAGCCAAACCATTGTAGTACAATTGGTTTGCAGGAGCTACTGCAGTTGGTGTAGGGTAAACAAGTGCATCAACTGTATTACTTGATTTACAACCAAATGAGTTAGTCACTTCTAAAGTATAAGTACCCGAAGCTGCCGGTGTAGCACCTGCTATACTTGGGTTTTGAACAGCAGAAGTAAATCCGTTTGGTCCAGACCATGCGTATGATAATGCTAAAGGTGTTCCTGTGATACTGATATCATCAATTGCCCAATACCATAACCATCCACCAGTATAGTTGTATCTAACTCTAACGTTAGGAAGTCCTAAATAAGCATTTAAAGATACCGTTGCAGTCACAAAATTCGTAAGTGTTCCCTCATCTGCTGTATAACTTGCTACAGTTGTCCAATTTGAACCACCATTTGTAGATACTTGCACTGTTGGTGCTGTAGTAAGATATCTGTGGTAGTGTCTGAATGTTAAAGTAACTGCCGAATATCCAACTGTGCTAAAACTTGGAGAAGTCAATTGAGTATTCAAAGTTACTCCACTTCCTGCTCCATCAGCATCAGCTAATAAAAAGCTATTACCTCCCGGACTATTAAATGTTACTATTGTTGAGCCTGAATTTGTTGAACCATGGGCTTTTACATTAAAATTGGCCACAGTTGGATTAGCACCACCTGTTGAACCTGCAGTTACCACCCAAGTTCCTAAACCACTCTCAAAATTTTGAGATAGAATTGTAGGTGTGGCTGAACTTCCAATTAAATTCAAGGTACTACCTTGACAAATAGGAGTAATCGGAGCCAATACAGGTACTAAAGGATTAGCATTAACAGTAACTGTATGTGTAGCTGTGTTAACACAGCCACCAACTTCTGTAGCGGTTAAAGTATAAACAGTAGTAGCCGAAGGAGAGAATACATAACCAGCTGCGGAAGATCCTGTTACAGAATCAGCCGGTGACCATGTATAGCTAGTATAATTCCCAACAGTTGCCGGTGTAATATTAACCGTAGGGGTAGATTCACCAAAACAAATTGTACTGGTAGTGCTTGATAAAGCTAATGCAGGAGCCGGTGTAACGACAGCATTAACTTGAACTCTATCACTTTTACATAAAGGTTGGAATCCAAAACTCATAAAAGGTCTTAAACTTGTAGTAGTGTTACTACTTAAAGATCCTAATCCTGCAGAAGAGGTTGCGGCCAAAACTGCAGCAGCAGTAGCATTATCAGCATAAATACCCAAAGTAGAAGTATACGAAATACTATCAACTTTAACAGTAGAACTTGAACCTCCACTGTTGTTATTACTGTATACAACTTGCACCACAAGATTTGAGGTACCGTCCCAATAGAACGGAGCTGTAAAATTATAGGTATTTACACCTACTGTTAATCCTTGACTAGCATTTGAATAAACAGTTGTTAATCCGGAAATTGCAGTATTGGTAACAGCACTTGATTGTGAAGTATTTCCTATAGCTAAGTTAAATCCATTTAGAGTTCCAGTACCAAGAGAAGTAATTTCAAAGGCTAAAGAAGTTAAATTACCAGCAGTAAATCCGCCAGCTAATAAATCAGTAGCTCTAATTATATACTGAGCTTTTTGTCCACCATAACCATGATAATAAGGCGAAGAACCCGGAGAAGATGATGTAGTTGCACCAGCTCCCAAAGTTTTCAAAGATGTAGAACCAGGATTCACAGATGCTTCAACCCAGTAAGGCGTATTTGAACTCAAATCAGGAGTCAAGAAATTTTCACCTGCATAAACAGAAGCTCCTCCTGTTGCAGCAGTGTACCAATTTAACGTAGACCCTGCTGAACCGGTTGCTGTCAATGTTACTTTACCAAATCCACAACGAGTGGCACTTGGCTGACCGTCATTAGTAGCCGTAACTACAGGTGTTGGAATAACATTTACTACTCCTGTAGTAGCCTGAGCTTTACACCCTTGACTTGAAGTAGCTTCAACTGTATAAGTTGACGATACTGTTGGTGAAACAGTTGGCGTCGCACTTGCTGAAGTAAACCCTGAAGGTGATGAACTCCAAGCATAGGTGTAAGTTACCGGTGTTGCAGGAGTAAATCTGTAGATTTGACCTGTAGCCGGTTTAGCTAAAATCGTATTAGTTGAACTAGAAGTACTAATTGTTGGATTAGCAGAACTATTTTGTAGTGAAACATAGTTAGCTGTAGCTGTTCCCATCAAACCGATAGAAGCACCACCTGAAGCAGTATTTACAGCAGTTGCGTCTTGTCTGTAAACAAACTCAATTGCGTTAGTAGATTCATACAATTTAGCTTGGAAAGAAATTACCGCAGTAGTACTTTGATAATTCCATTCCATATTTAACCACTCAACAGTCAATACTCTATTAGGTGAAACACCGCTTACTTGGTAAGTAATACCGGCAGTACACTGTAAATCATCCCACAAAGGAGCAAAACCAGGTCTTGCAGAAGTAGTGGTAGTTGCTAAGTCATTAGCAGCAGTAGATGATCCAGTAGTATTGAATGTAAATAATCCATTTGAACTTACTCTAAAGTTATTATAATTCGTTCCACCATAGTTGAAGGCAAATCCAATAGGTAAAGAACCTGATAAAGTATCATCAGAAGTTGCAGTTATTGAAGTAGCTGGAGTACCTCCTACAAGAGGTGTAAAGGCTCCACTACTAGCACTAAACTGATAAGGCACTGTATTCACTAAGTAAGAAGCTCCTCCAGTTTGTGTTGGTATAGCTCCTAAAGTAACTGACCCTCCTTCACATAATGAAGTAGCAGCTGCCGGTGTAGCAGCCAATGCAAAGGCACCACCAACAGTTACTGTTGCTTGCGCCGTATTAGTACAACCATTAGAATCCGTTCCTATTACTGTATAAGTAGTAGCCGCAGTAGGCGTCACTGAAATTGATGTTCCTAAAGTTGTGGTGAAACCACTAGCAGTCCATGAATATCCGTTGATATCACTACCTGATGCAACTAAAGTAACAGCAGGACCAGGAGTACAATAAGCAGCTGTACTTGGTGTAACAGTGATTGCCGGGTTAACTACCGTGATAGTAGCAACATTTGAAGTAATACTGCCACAAACTGCAGCACCATTTACAAAAGCTTTATAATAGTAATTCCCTGCCGGTGTTGCAGCAGTAGTTACTGCTAATGAATAAGTATTTCCAGAGGCTGAAGCAACATAAGTAGCTCCTGCCGGAGTATTATTAGTCACTACATTAGAGAAAGTACCATTAGGGTTGGTGTCATATCTCCACTCAACAGAAGAAACCGTACCAGCAGTTGTTACTGATAAATTAGTAGGCAATCCTGAAGCAGGAGTTGTACATCTAATCACTTCAGCAGTTGATAAATTACTATCAAAAGACACTGGAGCTGAGATATTAAGTATACCCGGTTGGCTTACCAATGTGATATTAATAGCCACTCTGAATCTTAGGTTATTTGGTGTAGTACCATTGATACCTGACACAACAATTGTTCTGTAATCACGTAACGCAGGATTGTTAGGGTCAACAGGCATTCCTATAGTTAAACCAGGTACTGCAGTAGTATTAGGTCCTGAATAAACTCCAGTACCAATATTATACATAGCCATATTAACATAAGAAGCACCACCGTTTGTACTTACAGACCATACCAAACTTGTTGGATTGTTACCATTAGTAACTACACTAAATTGTGCCGTTGAAGTTGGTAAACAAAGTGAAACACTTTGAGGATTGGTAACAATACCTGTATTACCTACCGTTAAGGTAGCTGAATTAGAAGTTAAGTCAGCACATGGCGATGGAGGTGTTAGAACACATCTGTAAGTTGAATTATTAGTAGCTTGACCCGAAGCACCCGCATTGTAAATCGTCAAAGTTGGTGTGTTAGTACCTGAGAAATTACCAGTTCCTGTTCCGGAATCATAAGTATCTGAAATATTAACGCCATTTCTTTGCCATTGGTAAGTGTAAGTTACAGAAGGTGTTCCTGCCACAGTAAAAGTAGCTCCAAAACCATTTGAAGTAATAGCAGTTACCGGTTGAGTTACAATTGTTCCAGGCTCATTAACCACTACAGTAATCTCTTTAGTAGTTTGACATTGTGTAGTAGTATCTGTGATCAATACACTATAAGTAGTTGTAGCAATAGGGTTAGCTACTACCGAAGCACTTGAAGTATTGTCTAATCCTTCAGCCGGAGACCAAGAGAAAAGTAAGTTCTGAGTTTCAGGAATTGTGATAGTTGTTCCTGTTCCTTTACAGATGGTTACAGAAGTTGGTAAAGTAACTACCGGAGATGGTTGTACACCTACGCTAACAGAACCTGAAGCACTACATCCTAAATCAGAAGTAGCCGTAACCGTATAGGTTTTACCGGTTGAAATTCCTGTGGCAGTAGTTGGGTTACCTGTAGTACTGGTTAAAGTAGTACCAACACCGCTTTCACTCCATGAGTAAGTTAAAGCCACTGCTCCTCCGGTAATGTTCACATTATAATCTTCAACCTGACCAAAAGTGTAAGTACCACAATTAACTTGTGGAGTATTACTTGCAAAATCTTGCAGTTGAATTCTCATACGGGTAGTTCCGCTTAAGGCAGTTACCGGTACAGTAATCGATCCTGTCACTGTTGCAGCTGCTCCAGAACAATCTGAACAAAAAGTACTAATTGCACCTGAGAAAAGTAATTCACCCGGATCAGTAAATGACCCATTTTGATTTAAGTCAATGTTGATAAATACTCTGTCATCATCAGCATATGCAGTAGAAATATTTATTGAAAATGGAACCGAAACTCCTGCAGCAATATTGGTACTTATAGAAGTAAAATCTTCATATCCTGCTGTTGAAGAAGAAGCATTGGCTATAGATCCTAAAGACACATTGGCAATTTTTTCAAAAGATGTACTGGTTGCAGACAATGAACAATAAGCATTTGCTGAAGAAGCAACCGATGCAGAGGCAGTAAGCGTAGTGCTTCCTGAACCACAGATACTTTCAACTGATGAAGTAACACTGTTCATAGTGACTGCCGGAGCCACCACTACTGTTGTAGTAGTACTAGCTGTACAGTTACTTCCGAAAGTAGCCGTTACTGTATAAACAGTTGTAGTGGCCGGACTTACAGAAACCGAACTTCCGGATTCACTATAGCCACCTGCTGCTGTCCAAACAAAAGTAGCTGGTTCAGAAGCCGTAGCCTCTAAAGTAGCTGACTCACCGGGACAAATAGCATCACCCGCAACCGGATTAATTGTTCCAGGAAGATTAATTGTTACGGTAGTTGGTGTTGAATAAGAAACCAAACTTGAATCTGTTGAACAGAATACTTTTAATCGGTATGATGTGGTCGTGGTAATCGTTCCTGTATTCAAATTTGAATATAAACTAGTCTCTGTACCTATTGGAGTACCAGCGCTAGCAAAGTTATCTAAAGAAGATTCCCATTGGTATCTTGAACTGTTTCCAACGGTATAACCAGTCGCCGAAATAGTGGTAGAACCAGAAGTACATAATGATGATACTAGAGCACTAGCTACTCCAGAATTAGGAACTCCATTACATGAAGGTACTAGCTCAATGGAAAAATCATCAAATCCAACACTGTAAGAGCTAAACGAACTAGTAGTAGTTCCTCTAGCAATAATATAAAAGTTACCTCCTGTATTGTAGCTTAAAGGAATGTTTGCGGTATAGTTATACCATCCTGAAGAACTTACTGCCGGAGCCTGACTTGCTAACAACGAAATATCAAGCAAAGTTGTTGGTGAACCGCTCAAATTAGGATTTGTATTCACAAAAAACGCTATTCTATCTGTCGAAAGTGCATTGGAAGTCTTTCTATATATCCATACATTAATTCGTGTAGCATTAGTTGGCATAGAAACACTATAATCAATCGGAGGTGAAATCAATAAAGCCTCAGAATTGGCACTTTGCCAATTTTTCACTGCCATAGCAGCTCCAGTATGAGGCGAAAAAGATGCATCACCATCTTGAGCAGCAGTTTGCCAAGAGTTAGCCCCCGTTACAATGGAAGTTGTCCAACAAGATGGAATTGTACCTGCTGTATCAAAACTCTCACTAAAAAGAGTTGTTAAAGATAAACATGGAGTGATAAATGTAGCTGCTGATGTCCATTCACTAAAAGTACCACTACCACAATCGGTTCTTACATAAAACTGATAAGAAGTGTTTGCTGACAAACCGGAAACATTTGCTGATACTGTTGGTGAAGTTGTTGAACCACTTACTGTTAATCCACCAGAACCACTACCAGGAAGACCACTTGTTCTAACCTCATACTGATAACCTACAGGCAAACCTGAAGCGGGTGCCCATGAAATAGTTGCTGATGAAGAAGTAACAGCAGAACTTGTAGGACTACTCGGTGCTAAACACGATGGTACAGGAGTTGACACCAATTGAATTTGAGGTATTGTTGAATAAGTACCTGATGCAGTTGGTGGTGATGCAGGATTAGGATTTGTAGAATCACTATAATATAATATTCCTCTAGTTGTTGGTACAGTGTAAGAAGCCCAAGCCGCTGTACATGAAAAATTACTAGCATTTTCATCGACAGCAACAACCAAATTACTGGTACCATCCCAAGTGAAAGGACTAGACAAAGTTAACTCAACCCATACCCCATCAGACATAGTGACTAAAGTTGACGAATATACTTGAGACATTGACCCTAATGGAATCCAATCAGTAGCACTAGTAAAACTTGATTTAGAGGTATTACCCATGTAAACCGTCCAATTATTGAAGTTTGCTTGTGTCAAACCTGATAATGCTGAAGGTTTAAAACGAATTTTAGTAATGTAGGTTGAACCAGGAACGAGAGCAACATTCAACTCAGAGGCTAAATATATTTGCTGAGAATAATTAAAACCATAACAAGTATAAACTGGTAAAAAAGTATTTGTTCCTATTCCTGATCCAAGTTGACCTGGAGTAGCCGTTGTAAATGTTCCTGCAGAACTCCAAGAACTATAATCCGTTCCTCCACAAAATCCTCTAACGTAAAAAGAATATTCAGTACTTGAAGTCAAACCAGATACTGCAGCACTAGTAATTCCAGCTCCTACTGATCCACTAGCAATTGCTCCACCACTACCTGGGGCACCAGAAGTTCTCACTTCATACTCATAACCTTGTGATGGTGGTATACTTGATGCTGTCCAACCAAGAACAGCACTATTAAATAAAACAGAAGAGGTTACCAAACTAGTTGGTGCAATACAAGTTGGCGTTACTTCTAATTTAAAATCGTCCAAAGTCAAATACCATGGATTTCCATTTTGAGTAGACTTAATTGCTAAATAATAACTTCCTGAAGTACTAGGTGTAAAATTACCCGTAATCAGGTTAAAAGATAAATTAACAATGTTTGACGGGATGGATGCTATGACATTAGTCTGATTAGCAGCAGCAGCAGCAGTTCCATACGTTAATTCCAATGGACCAAATCCAGTCAAACCATCTGCCTTATACAAAGAACTGGCAGTGTATGAAGTGCCTCCAACTAAATTGAATGGTCCTACAAAATAATATCTTGTGCCTGAAGAATATTGGAACGTTATAAATTTTGTATCCCCATTACCAGACCTATTATAGGTAGATTGATTTGTAATGTAAGTTGGCTGATTTGTTGTCGTCCCGGACCTAGTCCAAGCTCCACCTGCGACTGTTGGGAAACCATTAGCCACTGTAATAGTGCTAAAGTTCTCAAAATAAGGTAGCGCAATCTGAGACCATGAATTAAGCCCTGTTAACAACATCAGCGTCGTTAAAAGACTTAAAACCCACGTTTTACGCAACTTGCCTACCGTGTTGGGAGCATTCCCAACCACATCCGGAGTTCGTTTTTTGAGCCCGTTCTCTGAACGTGAACTCAATTTAGTGTAGTTGTTAATCATAATTATAAAATTGGGTTAATAAGAAATGTGAATGTATATAAATTGTTAATTAAATGTGAAACAATAGATTGCTTATTCGATTAAAGGTGCTTTATCATCGCCCAAAACAAAGGGCGACTTTCCTTTTTCTTACAGAATTAGGTAGCAACAATAATGGAATAAAAAAATTGAGCAAAGAAAATACCCAACCATTCCTCTTAAAAATGGTTAGGTATTTATAACAAAAGTGTTAATAGACTACTTTTTTAGTCACAATGACACCGTTTTCTGCTTCAATTTTAACAAGTAATACTTGTTGGGTAGTAGGTAAGTTGGTAAACACCGCTTGGGTGTTTCCGATTTGCTTTTGGGAAGCAAGTTCGCGGCCTCTAACATCAAAAACAGTTACATTTTCCATGTTTTGAGTACCTGATTTAATATGCAATCCGGTTGGGTTTTGGTAAACCACTACGGTATTTTCGTTAAACAAAGGGTTGTTCGTACCCAATGCTTCTGTTGTATATCTTAATATAAATCTTGAATTAAATGTACCTATTTCGGATACAAAGGTATAAGGCGCTAATTTCAAATCATGAATAACACCCAACAAGGTGTCTTCTAAATAAACCGTTTGACCGGTAAATAATCCATCAAATGAAGACAAGGTTATGGTAAAAGAAGCCGCCATGGTACACTTGTACCCTAATGGTAAAGTTTCGTTGACATCAAATGGTAATGCTCTTCCTTGGATACTCAATTTAGTATCATCAACCATAGTATACAAGCCGATAACATTTCCGGCATCTACCATTTCTCCGTCAAATAAACGATCCATACCGTTAGTGGCCGTTTCAATATAACCTACTAATAATTGTTTAAAAGCGCCTCCTTCAGCGGTCATGTTCAACCAATAACGGTGTTTCTCTAACCCATTTTCCGATTGTACTGCCGAGGCATTTCTATAAAAATTAGTATTGTTCCCCACTTCACGCATGGCATTTGTAAATGTAGCTGTACCTGTTAGCAAGCCTTTTACAAAGAAACCTTGACCTGAAGCGATATTTTTGTTTGGTGCTGTATTATTTCCTGCTCCGGATGCTCCTGCAGCAGTGCCACCACCCAAATTGTACAAAGCATAATCACTTGGATTATAAGTGTAAGGCGCTGTTGATTGTGTGTTGTGTGTCCAGAAATACAAAGTCCCATTGACATCCAAGTTGGCTGTAATAAAATCGTCAGCATCTAATGCACTCGGATAAGGATTCCCTAACAAGTTCATCTGCTCAGCGCCACCAACAACCGGAACGGTAATCGTACCATTATTTGGAACACCAATAAACTGAGCTGTATGTGACAAAGGCATTCCCGGAGGCAAATTGAAAAATTCCGGTGCTCTGAAAATATACCCTTTACCAACAGTCATTACACCACTAGGATTAAAATAAGCCCAATTATTAGCCGCAGCATTAAATTCATAAGCCAAAGAAACAGGTGAATCCGGTGATATTGCCAATAGTGTTTGTGGGTTAACCGGTGTTGACCAATAAGTGTAATCAAACCTGAACATTGGCGCAGCCGTTCTCTCGTAAGTAATGTTTCCGGTATTGCCTCCCGAATATACTCCCGGTGCATTAGCCACATTAGTTATTTGATACAAACTAGCATCATCAGCAAAAACTAAACTACCTCCTACCACATTAACCTGATTTTGAACCGTTAAAGTGTGACCCGCTGCAATGACCACATTACCACTGGTAACCGTTACACTACAAGCAGACAAGTTGCCTGATGAAGTATAATTGCCTTGAAAATCTGCTCCTATGGTTAAAGTTGGCCCTGTTCCATTAGACCAAGCCGAACCGTTCCAAATGGCTTTGCTGTTTGACAAAGTAACCACCGTAGAATATACATTGGCACAACCACCTAAAGACACTTCCGCTCTGTAATAACGCACTCCTGTAAAAGTACCTATCTGAGCAGCCGTTAAAGTAGCAGCAGTAGCACCAGGAACATTGTTCACGTTCACAGTAAAAGCAGCATCATCGGCATATTGCCATTGTATTGTTCCGGTATTCCCAGTCAAGGTAACATCTGCAAAATTTCCACCACAAATAGATTGACTGCTTGAAGCCGTTCCACCTACTGCGCCACCAATCACAAAAGTTGTGGCTGTTCTACAAGTTGGATTAGAGGAACAAGCAGCATAGTAAGTTGTAGTACCCGGAGTTAGCGTATCGGCCAATCCTGAACCTACTACTCCTACCGGATTGAATGGTGATCCTGTTCCAATCATAGTACCGCCTGAAGCAGCAGTCCACCACTGAATAGCAGGATTACCCGGCGACATAATCTGACCCCCAACCGGTGGCGTAATAGCCCACGTAAATGGCCCTGTTGATGTACCACTAACAGTACTCCAAGTAGTAACATATAAAGTATAAGTCACTCCCGGTACTAAGGCAATGGTTAATCTAGGCTGTAAACCGCCATTGGAGTCATCATCCCCAATAATATAAGTTCCCGTGCTACAACTACCCGGAGTAAAATTACCCGTAGTAATATACCCCATCATATCATAGCCGTTGGTATTTGATCCTGCAAAAGTATAGGTCCCGGCAACACTTACTTGAAACTGTATGGCCACATAATTTCTTACTGCTCCTGAGGTAAACGAACAAGTAGTCGAATTTCCTCCCGGAGGCGTTGGTCGAGGCGCTGTCGGATCAGTACCTGCAGTTAACGCACCTGTTATGGTAGTTCCGGCGTTTATAAATCCACTACAAACAGTCGAACTGCTTATTGTACCCGAACCACCCGGACAGATAGTAACTCCTGTTGTAACCGGTGGCGGACCTTGTATAGTAAAGGTTCCAGCACTTGATCCCGTTGCTGTTGGTGTAGACACTGTAATAATTCCTGAAGTAGCCGCAGCCGGTACAGTAGCTGTAATCGTAGTTGAATTCACCACTGTGAAAACTGTAGCCGGTACACCGTTAAATCGTACCGAATTAACACCCGTAAAATTAGTTCCTGTAATGGTAACCACTGTTCCCACTGTACCACAACTGTTGTTAGTTGGAGTAAAATTAGTAATCGTAGGCGCTATAACACAACTCACAAAGGCAGCCCAACCCGATTCTACAATAATAAAATCAGATCTAAAAACAAAGGTCAAGGAACCATCGGCAGCCGTAGAAATTACTGTTCCCGGAGAACCTGTACCGCGCCAAGAACCGGCCGGACAAGTAACCGCATTAAATCCTGCCGGTAATCCCGAGGATATTAATGGTGCCGCTACTGAATTTCCATCGTAAATCATTAATCCATCCCAGTTATTTTCGGTAGCAAATGAACTAAAAACTACTTTCACTTTTTGACCAACTACACCAGGGTAAAACGTACGGGTAAAAACTTCATTATCTCCATAAGCCGCACCCGATCCGCCACTGTCAAAGAAACTGAAATCACAGTTCGTCGTAGTCCCATTTGACATTAAAACAGCAGCCGCTCCCGCATTGGTAGTAAAAGTTCCGGCAATAGACCAAGCACTGAAAACCCCTCCACAGTTAGAGCGCACCCAAACATAAAAAGTAGTACTGGCTGTTAAACCTGATAAGGCTGTTGTAGTTACTCCGGCTCCGGTTGAACCCGATACCGTTACACTATAACTAGGCGTAACATTCAAAGTATTGATATAATATTGATAACCGTTAGCCGGTGCAATAGCCGGTGCTGTCCAGTTGATGGTAGCAGCAGAAGCCGTTACACCCGAAGCTGTTACAGCAGTGGGTGGTTTACAAGTTTCTTCTACCAATTGAATGTTGTCCAACGTTAAGAAAGTACTTGGTGAATTCGATGTACTAAACAACTGAAAACGGATATAATAAGTTCCGTTCATTGGCGGCGTAAAGTTGATGATGTTACTCGAAATAGCACCTGCACCAATATGAGAAAACAATAAAGTATTTACCGTTGTAGTATTAGGAAGGTTATTAGTCGTTCCATAATACACTAAGAAGTTGGCTGTTCCTAACAAGGCCCCAAAATCATATGTCAAACGATACTCTTTGGTACTGTCTAAAGTAATACCTTTAGTATAAAAGTTTCTTCCGGTAACGGCACAAACTAAATTTCCGTTAACATTATTCGTTATAAAATTACCATCGGTATAAGTACAAGCCGGCAAAGCACCACCACTCAAACCGTTAAAATCTTCTACATAAGGCACAGTAACCGGGGTACACAATGTTGTAAAGGAAGCCGAAGGCCCAACCCAAGCACTTTGCGTAGCACCACAATTAGAGCGAACCCAGTAATAATAAGTAGTATTCGTTGATAAACCTGTGATGGTAAACGGAGAGTTAACATTGGTAAAGTTAGGCACACCCGGTACGGCAGCACTATTAGTACTGTAAAAAATATCATAACCCGCCGGTGGCCCCGGAGCAGCACCCCAAGTGGCAACTGCCGATGTTGTGGTAACCGCTCCTGTAATAGGACTGGTCGGTGTAAAACAAGTACTCCCTGATATACACTCTACTGTAATATCAAAACCAGCATTGTTAAATGCAGGATCATCAGAATAATAATATATCGTTATTGATTGACCACTTGAAGTGTAAGTAACCGTAGGAGGATTAGAAGTACCTGAATAACCATTCAAACCGGTAAAAGCAGTAGAAGCCGTTGTTGGACCATCATGTGCATAAAATTCAAAAGGAAGTGGTCCGTTAAACGAATTAAAAGTAATTCTGATTTTATCTCCTGGTGTAACTGCAGTAAATATTACTGTATTCTCTTGAAAACCAGAATAATTATCAGAAACTCCACCATTATCATAGAATGATAATACCTGACCCGTAGTCATACTTTGTGTACAAGTAGTGAGTGTCCCTAAAACAGGAATGATGATAGTATTTTCAGATGCTGTACGAGAAGTCCAAGAAAAATCATCCAAAGCCAAAAAACCTGTTTCATCTACAATTCTAAACTTCAAATTACTGTTAGAATAGCCTGATTGTGGCACACCATCAAAAGTAACCGAAACCA
Organism: Flavobacterium sp.; assembly: GCF_046293665.1. GTDB lineage: Bacteria > Bacteroidota > Bacteroidia > Flavobacteriales > Flavobacteriaceae > Flavobacterium. Next base: position 65,873 of record NZ_JBKBOL010000003.1, on the reverse strand, counting down.
ACTCCCAAAAACCTCCTGATAAAGTAGGTAATGTAAAAGTGTTAATACCATAATTTGTTCTATTGGTAGCGTCCAGCAAACTTTCCCATCCATTGGTACCGTCATTTACTTGTAAATCATAATCTATACCTCCAAATGCATTTACATAAAAGGAAAAGGTCAAAGGCGTAGCTATGGTTGGCGTTTCAACATAATCAAAACCGGAACCAGAATTAAACAAAGAACGATCTCCTGAGCGATTGACAGTTCCTGAATTATCTGTTAAAACATCAAAACCAAAGGCGGAAAAACTCCAACCGGCAGCATTCATTTCTCCAGAATCTTGCTTCACACTCTCAAAAACTTGATAAGGTCCGGGACATTGTGCCTGGGTATTTTGGGACGAAGCCATCCAAAAAACCATCGCCCAAAAGAGTAATTTTAAGGACAGTGGTTTTGGGTATAAAATGGCATTACTCGGAGCAGAAAGTAAAGTTTGTTTCATATAGTTGTTTGTTTTGTGGTATTGACATTGCATAAAATAACAAGATACCTTATGTTATCTTAGGGTTAAGACGTTAAAATTACGCCAACTTTCATTTTTTTTAACAGTTTGCTTACCAACAATTAACATATTTTCGATAAACAGACCATTATAATAGACCAACGCCACGCTATAAGCGCTTCACGGCCAAACCACAGCTTTAAATGATAAAAAAAGTAGTACACTTTTAAGAGCATTTGGTGTTGTTGTCATGCTCAAACTTAGTGTTTTTTGGTATTTTCGGGTGCGCTAATTTAATAAATTGTCAATACTTTACAATAATTGTTAATAAGTTGTTATGCTTTTTAGGGTTTTATCAGCATTTTGTGTAAAAATTCATAACGATTCATCTTAAGAAAACTTTAACTATGTAGCATTTGGATTACAATATATTTTTTTTATCAGTTTGGTGTTTAGAGAACTTTAAGGGTAATCTGTGTCATCCGTGGCTAATGGCAATTTTCAGTCGCAGTATTCACTAAAAAAAGATTGGAACACAGATAACGCGGATTGAACGGATAATCACTGATTTTGAAATTGATACAGAAAATAATCCGTGTAAATCTAAAATCTTCGTCATCCGTGGCTAATGGCAGTTTTCAGTCGCAGTATTCACTAAAAAAAGATTGGAACACAGATAACACGGATTGAACGGATAATTACTGATTTTTAAATTGATGTAGAAAATAATCCGTGGAAATCTGTAAAATCTGCGTCATCCGTGGCTAATGGCAGTTTTCAGTCGCAGTAATCACTAAAAAAGATTGGAACACAGACAACACGGATTGAACGGATAATCACTGATTTTTAAATTGATGCAGAAAATAATCCGTGGAAATCTGTAAAATCTGTGTCATCCGTGGCTAATGGCAGTTTTCAGTCGCAGTATTCACTAAAAAAAGATTGGAACACAGCTAACGCGGATTGAACGGATTTTCTTATTGAGACAAGAGAAGTTCAAATCGACATGTTCAAAGTCCGAAAAGAGACCTGCCGACTCCGAAAAGAAACCTGACCACTCCGAAAAGAAACCTGCCAACTCTGAAAAGCAACCTGCCAAGTCCGAAAAGAGACCTGCCAACTCCGAAAAGACACCTGCCAACTCCGAAACCCAACCTGCCAAATCCGAAAAGCAACCTGCAGACTACGAAAAGACACCTGCCAACTCTAAAAAGCTGTCAAGAAACCCTGAAAAGGCATCACGAACTTCCGAAAAGCTGTCAATAAACTCAAAAAAGCAATTTTTAACAAACGTGAGGTATTGTGTTTCTAATTACCGAATCACTTTCTTTGTCACCACTACCCCTTCGGTTGATGTAATTTGGATAAGTAGTACTTGGTTAGCTAATCCGCCACTTACAGTAGTTTGTGTGGCGTTAATTCCTTTTTGCTCTACCAATAAACGACCTCTAACATCAAATACTTTTACAGATTCCATTGGAACAGTTCCTGTTAAAATCACAAAGTTGTGGTCGTCGTTTTTGTAAATGACTACTTGGTTTGAAGTCAAACTAGGGTGATCAACTCCTAATGCATTGGTAGTAAACCTAATCTTAAAGCGGTCATCAAAAGTACCGGCTTCGGTAGTAAATGAGTAATTACCGGCTTTTAAATCGTGGATAACATTCAATACCGTATCTTCTAAATAAATGTATTGGGCATCAAATAAACCATCAAAATTAGAGAGTTTAATGACATAAGTATTGGCAGCAGTAGACTTATACCCTATCGGAATCACATCAGATTCATTAAAAGGCAAAGCACGACCTTGAATAGAGAGCTTAACCTCTTCTTGAGGCGTATAAAGGGTTATGGCATTTCCGATGTCAACCATTTCACCATCAAAACCTCTATCCAATCCGGTATTCGTTGCATTTTCTATATAGGCGATTAGCAATTGCTTATAAGCGCCTTCTTCATTAAAAATATCTAACCAAAAACGGTGGCGCTCCAATTCGGTCACAGATTCATTAACCGTTGGATTACTCATTCTAAAGAACTGATCGTTATTGCCTAGCAATCGCATACTGTTTTTATAAATAATATTCCCGGAAGACAGTCCTTTTACAAAGAACCCTTGTCCGGAGGCAATTTTACCATTGGGAACACTATTATTCAACCCTGAATTTACTGCAGCCGTACCAGTACCAATTCCACCCGAATAATTGTAAAGGGCATAATCATTAGCACTATAATTGTTATTGGCTATAGGAGTATTGTGTGTCCATAAATAAATAGTTGCATCAATTACAGGTACATTTGTAGGATCTGATAAAAAAGCATCAGCACTCAACGCACTAGGGTATGGATTTCCAATTAAGTTAAATTGATTGGCATTACCAATAATCGGCAAAGTGATGTCACCGGTATTAGGAACACCAATAAAAGAACCTTGATAAGTGTTGGGTGTAGTCACATTAAATGGTGCCACATCAGGAGCCCTAATCAAATATCCTTTACCCGGAATCATCGGTGCTGTAGTATTGGCATAAGCCCAATTCCCAACAACCGGATCAAAGTAAAAGAACAAAGTGGAGGACGGAGAAAAATTAAGCAAGGTTTGTGGAGTCACCGGGGATGACCAGTAAATATAGTCGAACTTCTTCATTGGAGTACTAACTCTTCTATAGGTAATATTTCCACTATTAGAGAATGCCACACCGTTATTATTGAGCGTATTGACTTGTACTAAACTCGCATTGTTTTGAAAATTTAATGTTCCGCCGGTTACTTTTACATCATTTTGAACTCTTAAAGTATGCCCTGAATTAATATTAATAGTCCCGGAAAGCACCTCAACCGAACAAGCCTCAATATTGCCTACCGAAGAAAAAGTCGCAGTACCACCATTGAAGATCGCTCTCAGTCCTGAATTAGGAAGTCCGTTACTCCAAGAAGCGCCATCCCAAGTAGTAGAAGGAAATCCTATAGAAACAGCGTTTGAGTAAACCACCGGGCAAGTCCCACTCTGCAGGACAACCCTGTAATAACGTGTCCCAACAAAAGTACCGATTGCCGCACTGGTTAAAGTAGAAGTTGTATTAGCGATAGCGGTCAAACCAATGCTAAATGCAGCATCAGTAGCATATTCCCAACGGAGTATGTTTCCACCGGAAAAACCGGTTAAAGTTAAATCGGAAGCGGCCCAAGTAGCGCAAACCACTTGACTATTAGACAACAGGCCGGTGATGGGTGCCGGTAAAACGGTAATGGTAGTTGATGCACTGGCCGAACAACCATTGGCACCTACAACACTTCCGGTATAAACCGCCGTAGCAGATGGTTTAGCATAAACTGTCCCAGTTGGAGTACCGGCAAGATATGGAGTAGCAGCACTGGCATCAAAATATAATTCTGTTGGTGGAGCCCAAGTTACTTCAACAGCCAAATTACCCGAAATAGTTACATTGTCGATGGCCCAACCATAATCCCAAGTGGCATCATATAAAAATCTGATTTTAACATTAGAGTTTCCCACATAGCTGTTCATGCTAAAAGTAGCACTCACAAAATTTGAAGCAGAACCTTGAGTAGCCAAAAAACTGTTTAAAATAGCCCAAGTAGCCCCGCCATCAATTGAGACTTCTACCCTAGCTTTGTTTCCACCAATGTACCTCAAATAATGAAAAAAGTTCAACGAAGCCGAGGTATAGCCCACCAAATTAATTGAAGGAGATTCTAAATAAGTTAAAGTACGATTACTAGTCGGACTTCCTTGAGCATCAGAATTAGAAAAGTAAAATTGACTTACATCATTACTGTTCATGGTGATATTCCAATACGAACTTGTATATACGTAAGGACTTGGTCTTAATGTCCAGGCGGCATTTGCTACAATTCCGCCGACAGATGCATTGGTTTTTATCCAGTTATTGGTTGGCGCATTAAAGTTCTCGTTATAAATGATAACCGGTGTCGAAGCGGCTAAACTGGCATTCAAAGGCAGTACGGCACCTTCACAAATCGTTGCCGATGGTGGCACTATACTTATACCCGGCGGCTCAGGTTTAACTGTAACTACATAAGAGATAACAGAAGTACACAAACTCCCTGAGGACTGTGAAGCGGTTAAATTATAAGTTGTATTAGTTGTTGGATTGAATGTAAATCCGGACGCTATAGAGCCTGTAAGCCCTACAGTAGTATTCCAAGAAAAAGTATTGTAGGCCGCGGCACCTGAAACCGTAACAAGAGTAGTAGTTTCCCCTTGACAAATCGTTGTTGATGCGCCACTAAAAGTAATAGACGGAGCAGCGGTTACTGTAGCCGTTACAGGAGTTAGTAAAGAGCGACATATATTTGAAAATTTCCAATTATAGGCATAAAAATAAAAAGTATTGTCATAGCCGTTACTGCTAATATTGGCAATAGAAGCACTGTAAGGATAAGAAGCACTATCAATATTTACCATTAATCCTGATGCCGGTAAGGTATCAAAATAAACAAAATAATTTCCGGCAGCTAAATTAAGTGCCAAACTAATGGTTTGTGGAGTATTGCCACCGGCTACATTAGTTACATAATTATAAGAAGCTATTTGAACATTAGAAGCATTTCGAATCACCAAAGTACCATTTTGACCTGATGTTATTGGATAAATATCAAAGGATTGTAAAGTTGTTGCTGTAGTAACAGAAAAACTAACAAAAGTTTGTATTGTTTCTGCTCCTAAAGCACCTCCTTGTAACAATGGTGATATTGGTCCTAATCCAACCAAACCTCCCGGTGCTCTTGATTGTGCATAATAAACAGTTGTTGAGGCCAATGTGGGCGTCACAAAATTATTTCCTGTAGCCAATAAGGTAACCCCGGTTGACTCTGCATACCACTCTATAGTAGAGCCAGGAGCTCCGGTAGCTTGTAGTGTGGTTGAACCACCGCCACAAAGGGTACCGTTTGTAACTGCTAATGCTGTTGCGGCAGCACAATCGGTACTAAAAGTTTCTATATTACTCCAAAGACTTTTGTCTGTTCCGCTACAGTTTCCACGTACCCAAACATAATATAAAGTGGCCGGACTCAATCCCGAAATAGTAGCTGCAGTAATCCCAAATCCGACTGAACCAGTAGGAATTGTAGCGCCATTTGGAGTTACGTTGGAAGTGCTGACATAATATTCATACCCATTAGCCGGTTCAGGTGATGAAGCCGTCCAAGCAATGCTCACGGAATTGCTTCCAACTGCACTTATTACCAAATTACTTGGTTCAAAACAAGTTGGAGATACAATAACGCTAATATCATCAATCATTATTTTACTTTGATTAGCAAAGCTATAGCCTTGAAAACCAAGGTAAAATATATTATTGGTCACCGGCGTAAAATCGACAGTAGCTGTTTGATAAACCGTATTAATTATGTTTGATAAATCCAATATGGTATTGTTCATCAAAGTCTCAGTTGGTCCGGTTCCTAAACGCACTCTTAAATTTTCGGCAAACGAACCCGCACTTTGCGTATTGTATTTGAATCTTAATCGATAAGTTACCCCAGCTGTTAAATTAAGCCCTGGAGTGAAAAACCAATCATTGGTGTCAAGTCCGGAATTAGTAGCCAAATGAAACGAATTTGGTGTTGATGCGGCAAAACTATTTTGCACATTCCAACTAATCGCATCAGCATTGTCATTGGTTACCGTAAAACACAATGGAACCGAATTGACTGCTGTAGTGTCAAAATTTTGAAAATACGGAATTGGAAATGTACCACAAATTGTTGTGACCGATGCCGTAAGACTATTTAATGCACAACTGTTACCTACAGCACGTACTCTAAAATAATAAGTAGTTAATGGGTTTAGTCCTGATACCACAAAATCGGTAGCCCCTGAGGTTGAAACACCCGAATAAGAAGGCAATATGGCTGTGAAAGTATTGTTTGTTGAAACATCTATCAAATAATTGCTAACTCCGGCGACAGCTGTCCATGATGCAGTAAAAGAATTCCCTTCAACTGTTGAGGCTGTCAGACCTGTCGGAGCAAGCGCACAAGTAGTATTGGAGGCACTTACCATAGTCCCTAAGTTGTAAAAAGGCCCACCAAGACATCCGGCATTATAAGGAATAGCCCAATAATAATAAGTAGTATTGGAAGCCAAACCTGTTTGAGTAAAAGAAGTTGCATTACTAACACTAACCACCGTATAAGTGGCTGATATTACATTGCCAACCGCCCAATAAGTACGATTTGGAATGTCGGTTGCTGTTGGCGGAACATTAGTTGTGCTTCTAACGACCAAGTAATTAGTCGGAGCCGGACTTGCAGCTGTAAAACTATTTCCGGTAAAAGAGGTCGCGTTCACTCCTGTATTTCCAACAACAAAACCCGAAGGAGCTCCAGTTGGTGTTGTACAAGGTAGCGATGGGGTGTAAACATACTTTAGTCCGTTGTTTGGATATTCTGTCAAACTTGTTCTTACTGTGCTTGAGCTGGCAATACCATTGGTGGTTTTACCCAACCAAGGTACATTAGTATTAACTCCGGTTTGAAGACGGTTTTGAACATCGCCTTGTAAAAAGTTGTTGGTTACACCACGAATACCGGCTTGCGCATTTAAAACTGTAGTATCATTTGGAGCACAAACACCATAGGAAAGTTCAATAACATTACTCGTTTCCAACAAACGGATTTGGAAATTAAAATTTCCTGCAAGTGATTTTCTTCTGACATTAGTCCATTGCACTACAAAAATCCTGTTAGGAGAAGAGCCAATAGTTTTATAAGTAATATTGTCAGTGGTTGAAATTAGGTCCATTCCCAAAGCACTAATTGTTCCGCCATCAGTAAATACGGTAGCCACACTCAGCGGTAAATAAGAAGTGGAAAGTGGCTGTACACCAAAGGAAATATAACCATTAGGACTGATAAAACATTCTGTTTGAGGATTACCATTATAATTAAAAGTAAAGCCAATAGCCGCTTGAAAAGCTGCTCCAGCAGTATGGTCATCCCAAGGTGCTGTGTAAGCAATTGAAGGCGTGGTAAGTGGTGTATAAGTTGAACTCACCTCACTAAAACTATAGGTACTCACTTGAGCAAAAACTCGTTGAATAGAGAAAACAAAGAATAAGGCCGTAAAAAAAACAGGTAAAAGTTTTTTTACAGAGAAGTTTCTTTCTTTGTTCGGATTGGCAATCATTTTATAATGTTTTGATTCAAGGCGGTTTTTCTGAGACCCTGACCACTCCAATTTAAACGTTTGTATTTTAAATATTTAAAGGGATAAAATCAGCATTTTCACAATCGGTAAATTTATACGAAAAGTTTAAAAAAAAAAGTTTAAAAAATAGAATTTTAAAATAAATCGTCAAAATGTTAAAAAGTATCGGTATTTGGCAGCTTTACACTCATACAATTCTTATATATTCTCTAAGTATAAGTTCAACTATATCCTAATAGCATTACAATTCATTAAAAATATCATTTTTTGAAAGCGACCATCAATTAAAAAACTCTTGAAAACTAATTCTTTGCTTTAAATTTTGAATAAAAATAAAATAAAAACAAAGTGTTTTCTATCTTTGAAAAAAATAATCTCATGGGTCAAAACATCATACTCAATCACCTTGAAATTGAACATAAAATAAGACGTATAGCTTATCAAATCTACGAGACTTTTGTAGACGAGGGCGAAATTGTGTTGGCCGGTATTGCCAATAATGGTTATTTTTTGGCAGAGAAAATCGCTGTCGTTTTAAAAGACATATCTGACATTAACATTGTGTTGTGTGAGGTCAAAATTGATAAGCAAAATCCGTTTAATCCAATCGCAACTTCCATTACTAAAGAAGAATACCATGATAAAAACTTAGTCTTAGTTGATGATGTACTAAACTCGGGAACAACATTAGTTTATGGAGTAAAACATTTTTTAGAGGTGCCCATTAAAAAGTTCAAAACCGTGGTATTAATTGACCGAAACCACAAGAGATTTCCGGTCAAAGCTGACTTTAAAGGGATTTCGCTTTCTACCTCATCAAAAGAGCATGTACATGTGGTATTTGAGGAAAACAACAATTATGCTTATCTAGTTTAGCAAATCTATAATTTCAGTCACAATTGCTTCAAATGTTTTACCGTCAGTTGACACTTTATAAGTTACCTGATTGTAATAATAGCTTCTGTCAAAAAGATTTTTAGCGATAAACTCTTTAAGTTCTTTTTCTGATTGGTTGGCTACCAAAGGTCTTCCTGCATTATCCTTCCTTAACCTTTCATAAAGTTCTTCAATTGAAGCTTTGAGATAGACTGAAACAACGTTTTCACTATTAAGAAGTAGGTGGTTATTGGAGTAACATGGAGTTCCACCTCCAGTACTTATGATTAGATTCTCATCAGATTCTATTAGCGATTTTAACTCTTGGTGCTCCTTTTTCCTGAAAAAAATTTCCCCTTTTTCTTTAAAAATAGTGGCTACAGATAAATTGGTATCCTTTTCGATGATTTGATCAAGATCTAACCATTTAATTTGCATTCTTTCGGCTAACATTTTACCAATAGTTGACTTTCCAACGGCCATATACCCCACTAAAATAATTTTCCGCATCGCAATAAAACCTTATAAATTAAGCCGTTAAGACCCTTTACCAAAAAAAGGCAAATTTATGACAAAATTGCTTTGAAATATAAATAATAACGCCTTATATTTGCACCCGCATTCAAGAAAAGAAAAAGACTCGATAGCTCAGTTGGTAGAGCACATCACTTTTAATGATGGGGTCCTGGGTTCGAGCCCCAGTCGGGTCACAATTTTTCTTTGTTTTGAGGCTAAAGACTCGATAGCTCAGTTGGTAGAGCACATCACTTTTAATGATGGGGTCCTGGGTTCGAGCCCCAGTCGGGTCACAAAAAGTCGAACAGCTATTGTTTGACTTTTTTTGTTTTAGGCCACGTGGAGAAATTGGTAGACTTGCCATCTTGAGGGGGTGGTGTTCGAAAGGACGTGTGGGTTCGAATCCCATCGTGGTCACAGCAAAGTATTTAAACAACCTCAAAACCCCGCAAAACGTATGTTTTTCGGGGTTTTTTATTTCCCACCATATCAAAATCAATCATTTATTCACTATGCTTTAGGGGTACAATTCGGGGTACCTTCATTTTGATTTATTATGTACCCCTACTTGGCTGCCAAACCCAGTAAAATAAGCTAGTTTAAAAATTGAACATCTTGTTTTGCTTTGATACTTAATGTAAATTATTAATATCAAAAAGGTTACCACTTATGGATGCAAACATTGCCAACATCTTTTATCTCAAAAGAGCCAAACCCAACAGTAAAGGACTAGTTCCAATTTTTCAACGGATAACTGTCAACGGACAACGGATTGAACGGAGCACAGGAAAATACATTGAAGCTGAACTATGGTCTCCACAAACAGCAAAATTGAAAGGTAAGACAGAACAATCCCGTTCAATTAATATCCATCTTCACAAACTCCTAACTGAAGTATTAGATGCAGAGAAGGATTTAATCCTTCATCGCAGAGAAGTTAACTATGCCAATATGAAAATGGTATTGACCGGGAAGCAGGAAAAAGAGAGAACTATAGTCCCTATATTTCAAGAACATAACGATAGAATTCAAGCATTGGTTCCAACAGGCGAATTTGCACAGGGAACTGTTGAGAGATATAAAACCACATTAAATCATTTCAAAAGTTTTTTAGAATCAAAATTTAAAGTAGCTGACATTGCCATTGACAAAATAGATTATGCCTTCATAATGGAGTTTGATTTTTTCCTTAGAACTCAGCGTAGTTGCAAAAACAACACTTCCATTAAGTATATTAAAAATTTTCAAAAAATATTTAATATCTGTTTAAACAATGAATGGATAACCAAAGATATCTTCAAAAAATACAAACCAAAACCAACCATTGTTGACCGAGATTATTTAACTGAACCGGAACTTCTAAACGTTCAATCTAAAAAATTTGCAACACCACGTTTAATTTTAGTTCGAGACATTTTCATCTTCAGTTGCTATACCGGTCTTGCATATATAGATGTTCAAAACTTATCTCCGGCAAATATATCAATTGGCATAGACGGTTCAAAATGGATATTTACCACTCGTGAAAAAACAGATGGTCCTTCTAATATTCCGCTTTTACCAGTTGTTGAAGAATTAATTGAAAAGTATAAAAATCATCCAAACGCTGTCAATAAAAATAGAGTAATGCCAATATTGAGCAATCAAAGAATGAATGGCTATCTAAAAGAAATAGCTGACGTTTGCGGCATCAATAAAGAACTTACCTTCCACGTTGCCCGACATACATTTGCAACAACTGTAACACTCTCTAATGGAGTGCCTATGGAAAGCGTAAGCAAAATGCTTGGACATAGAAGTTTAAAATCTACTCAGATTTACGCAAGAGTTTTGGATGTTAAGGTTAGCAGGGATATGTTGAATTTAAAAGATAAATTAAACATGATTTCAACTCAACAATCAGATGACATTTTAAACAAAGTAATTTGACATTTTAAACAAAGTCACGCGATTGCCTTACCTCTAATTTTGTCCCATAACATTTAAACTTTATAAAATGAGACACAACAATTATCAGGGAGCATTACAACAACCATTAGGTTCAGGATTTAATGCAACATCAACAACTATTGATGTAATCAAGGGAATTGACCTTACAGGGAAAATCGCAATCGTAACAGGTGGTAATGCCGGAATCGGTCTGGAAACAACCAAAACATTGGTAGCAGCTGGAGCTACAGTTATTGTACCTGCCAGAGATATAGAAAAAGCAAAGAAAAATCTGGGAGGAATTGCCAATGTTGAATTGGAAACAATGGATATTATGAATCCCGATTCAATTGATGCCTTCGCCAAAAAATTCTTGGCATCAAAAAGACCTCTTCATTTGTTAATCAACAACGCAGGGATTATGTGGGTACCTTTACGCAGGGAAAGCCGTGGCTTCGAATCTCAATTGGCAACCAATTATCTCGGACAGTACCATCTTACCGCTCGGTTATTCCCGGCACTTAAAAAAGCAAATGGAGCAAGAGTCATTAATGTATCATCGTTGGGGCATCACATGGCACCATTCGATTTCGATGACCCAAATTTTCTCCACAGGGAATATGAAACATTGCAGGCTTACGGCCAATCCAAAACAGCAAGTAACCTTTTTTCACTGGAACTTGACAATCGTGCAAAACAATTCAACATACGGGCTTACTCATTGCACCCAGGCTCAATTGGCGGAACCGAATTAGGAAGAGAAGCATCATTAGAGCAATTCCAAAAATTGGGCTTCTTAGATACCGATGGCAATTTGCTTCCTGAAGTAGCAGCAAAATTGAAAACAATCCCACAAGGAGCAGCTACTACAGTTTGGTGTGCAACTAGCTTACTGCTTAACAATATTGGTGGCGTATATTGTGAAGATTGCGATATTGCCGAATTAGCAACTGAAGAGACAGTAGGTTCAAACGGCGTTGAACTATATTCTTTAGACGAAGCAAATGCTAAAAGATTATGGAATCTAAGCGAAGAAATGACTGGTATTAACTTTCAAATGATTTAATTACTTTTTGTTATATTTATCAAGGAAAGGAATTCTCCTTTCCTTGATATCATTTACATCCTGATGGAACATATTTCAAAATATTTAACTCCTGAAATCAAACTTTCCAGCTATGACGACAAGCTGTTTAAATCAGATTTAATGTTTGATGACCACATGCTGATTTGGTTTATTTCCGGTGAAACCAAGATTATACAGGCAGATGCTACTTTTCATTTTAAAACAGGAGACATTTTTTTAATTCCAAGAAATGTATTGGCCACAATTATAAATTACCCGCACAACGGTCAGCCACATAAAACAGTGGTTATGCATTTATCCGCTGAAAGGCTTAAGAAATTCTATGCTACTATTGATGTTTCAAAAAAACAGTTTCCCTATCAAAAGATAGTTAGTTTTAGTAACCATCCTTTATTAGAAAGCTGTTTATCATCTGTAATACCTTATTTCGAGATGGAAGGACCATTTCCGGAAAACATTGCATCTCTTAAAATTACTGAAGCTATTAGCATTCTTAGGGAAATTGATAAAAGCGTTGACAACATTTTGGCAAATTTTGACGAACCCGGTAAAATCGATTTGATTGATTTCATGCAGCGGAATTTCATGTTCAATATGCCAATGGAAAAATTAGGATATCTAACTGGTCGAAGTCTCTCAACATTTAACAGAGATTTCAAGAAGTTTTTTCATGTTACACCCCAAAAATGGCTGACCGAAAAGAGACTTGAATTAGCGTATTATCAACTAACAGAAAAAAAGAAAAAACCAACTGAAGTTTACCTTGAAGTAGGATTTGAAGATCTATCTCATTTTTCATTTGCTTTTAAGAAAAAATACGGCGTACCTCCCACTCATTTACTATTCAACACGCTGTAAAAAATCAAGATTTATTTTCCAAGGTCTTCGTAATAACCGACCGTAAACGTGCCTCATGCTCATCTCCCCATCCGCCAATCGCTGTAATTACCGGAATTAGCGTTTTTCCGAAGTCCGTCAGGCTATACTCTACTTTGGGAGGCACAACAGGGTAAATTACTTTTGAAACAAGTTCATGGTCTTCTAATTCCTTAAGCTGAATATTTAAAACCCTGCGTGAAGCATCCGGTATTTTACGTTGCAATTCGCTAGGTCTTTGAAATCCTTCATTAATAAACCAAAGCAAACGTATCTTCCATTTGCCGTATAGCACTTCACCTATAAGATCAAGGCCACAATTTAAGTTCGGTATTGTTTTTCTCTCATACATACTACAAAAGTAAACGTATCTACCAATTCCTGCAATAGGGGAAAAATTTATCCCTATCCGAATCGTAACTCCGTACTTGTGAGAAACTTACATACTTCTGAAATTTGTACCTAACAATTTTAAAACGAATATACGATGGATTATCAAAACGAATTATCAGGTAAAATCGCCTTAGTAACAGGAGGTACAAAAGGAGCAGGAAGAGCAATTGCAGAAAGGCTGCTATATGCTGGGGCAACGGTTATTATCACTGCAAGGAATGCACCGGAGAAGGAAAACAGCAAACTACATTTCATTCAGTCCGACTTGAGTAAAGCAGAAGGAACACAAAAAGTAATCAGCGAAGTACTGTCGGTTTACGGAAGGCTCGACATTTTGGTAAACAATCTTGGCTCTTCAACAACACCTGCAGGTGGCTTTACGGCATTGTCTGATGAAGATTGGGAATCAACCTTGCAGGCTAATTTGCTTGCTCCAGTAAGATTGGACAGAGGGTTTTTACCTCAAATGATAAACCGAAAAAACGGAGTCATAATTCACATAGCTTCTATCCAGGGTATATTACCATTGTACGACTCAACTTTGCCTTACGCAGCTGCAAAAGCAGGATTGAGAAACTATAGTAAGAGTTTATCAAATGAAGTTGCGCCTAAAGGTGTTCGCGTGCTAACTGTTTCTCCTGGATGGATCAATACAGGAGCATCGAAAGCTTGGTTGGCTGAGATTGCAAGAAACGCCAATAGCACGGTAGAAGAAGCACAGCAAGGTGTAATGGAAGCATTGGGTGGAATACCTTATGGCCGACCTGCTGAACCGGAAGAAGTAGCTGAATTGGTCGGTTTTCTTGTTTCTCCAAGAGCCAGTTATTTATCAGGAACCGAATATGTAATAGATGGCGGTACCGTACCAACAATTTAATAATCTTTAAAAATAATAACAATGAACTTACCAAAAGTACTAACAGACTTGATTAAAGCACAGAACGAATTTGATGCCGTGACTTATGCCAATTTGTTTTCAGAAACTGCCGTAGTGTTTGACGAAGGTAAAACGCATAAGGGAAGACTTGAAATAGAGCACTGGATTGATCACTCAAACAAGAACTACCAATCAGTGATGAAACCACTGGAATATACCGAAAACGGGACAACAAGTGTTTTGTCAGCAGAATGCTCGGGTACATTTCCAGGTAGCCCTATTATGCTGAAATTTCACTTTGATATTGTTGATGGACAAATTCAGCATTTAAAAGTAACTGATTAAAAATTATACAGAGTGACTATCTTTGGTCACTCCCTATTTTAAAAATTCAAATTATGAGTTATTGCACCGCTATAGAAACTATGCAGTCTGAAGAAAAGAAAGCATTACATAAAAATTACCACGACAACTATTACGGCTTTCCGCTTCACGATGACAATGAATTGTTCTGTCGTTTAGTAATGGAAATCAATCAGGCCGGACTAAGCTGGGAAACCATTCTAAAAAAGGAAGCTTCCTTTAGGAAAGCATACAATAACTTCGATATTAAAAAAGTGGCTGCATACACAGAAAAGGACCGCGAAAGGCTTTTAGCCGATGCCGGAATCATACGTAACCGGTTGAAGATAAATGCAGCCATTGAAAATGCAAAAACAATCTTGACGCTACAGGCAGAATTTGGATCCTTTGAGAAATGGCTCGAATATCATCATCCGAAAAGAAAAGAAGAATGGGTAAAGTTATTTAAAAATACATTTCGGTTTACCGGTGGAGAAATCGTAAACGAATTTTTAATGAGTATTGGCTATTTGCCAGAAGCTCATTCACAGAACTGTTCAATATATGACAAGACTTTAAAAGCAAAACCAATGTGGTTAAATAAATAAATCCCTATTTTAAATTTAATTTGAATTAACAAAGCACTGTCTTTTACGACAGTGCTTTGTTATTGGAAACAGTACTAAAATCATAGTACTCGTTCCCGAATGAGCACTACACATTTCTTGAATATACTTTCTATTGTACTTACTTTCGCTGAACTTCCCGACCATTTATTCCACATGGAAAGCCAGCAAAATCAACATAAAATCAAAACAATCTATCGTATGCTATTGGAAATTATCAATGGTAATTTGACATACCGTATTCCTTTAGTAGAAAATGATAAACAATTCAATGAGGTAGCAAAAATGCTTAATGAGGTTGCCGAAAAATTGCAATCAGCCAAATATACGAACCCATATTTAATTCCTAAAGAAATCAAAGCGCTTGGAACTGATCGCGCTGCTATATTAATACAACAAGTCCAAGATTATATCCTAAACCATTTGGGAAAGCCTCTACCTTCTACAGGAGAACTATCCGAAATGTTTGGCACCAATGAATTCACCCTCAAGCAAAACTTTCGGAATCTACTCAAAACAAGCATCTACCAATATTACAATGATGAGCGACTGAAGAAAGCCCACCTTCTAATCCAGCAAACAAATATTCCATTAAAGAATATTGCCTTACTAAGCGGTTTTAAGGAATATACAGTCTTTCTTAAGGCTTTCAGGAAAAAATACAGGTGTAAGCCAAGTGAAGTATCCAGAAGCAACACGCTGAAAAGTGAGGAATAACGGTACTTCCCGTTTTGATTGCTGAAATATTCCCGATTGATAATCTGTTAATCTGTTCATTTACAGAAATTTACCAAATAAATTTTTGAAATGAAAACAACTACCACTTTCAAAACCAATTTCATCTATGCAGTTGCACTACTGCACATCATCCTCTTTACTTATGCCGCAGTCAGTAAATTGACAGATTTCCAAAACTTCCAAGTACAGTTAGGACAATCACCCTTATTAACCATTTTTGCCAATATTCTCGCTTATTTTATTCCTGCATTAGAAATTGTTATCTCTATTATTCTGATGGTACCCAAATATCGGATAACCGCCATCTATGCCAGTTGTTTTCTAATGTTCTTATTTACAATATACATTGTCATGATCCTCAACTTCACCTCATACATCCCTTGCTCTTGTGGTGGAGTACTCGAAAAATTAGGCTGGACTGAACATCTTATTTTCAACAGCGCTTTCGTTTTATTAAGCCTAATTGCCATTCTATTACATGGCGGCCTAAAACACACCATCATTATTTCAATTATAGGCGGAAGTATCGGTATTGCCTCTATGTGGTTATTATTTCTATTGTCCGAAGATGTGATGCAAAAGGAAAATCCATTCATCCGACGAATCCCTCAGGGAACTGCTGCCAAAGTAGCCCAAGCCGATTTAAGAAATACCACCATGTACATCGCAGGCGCAACGCTCGAAAAAGTTTACATAACCGATCGCAAAGCGCCCTTGCAGGTTTTTGTATGGGACACACAATTAAAAAACCAACAACATCACACCATTCAACTCGATCAGGAGAACTTCAATTTTAAGGCAGTGCAGATGAAAGTGGTTTATCCTCATTTTTATCTCTACGATGGTACCGTACCGGTGTTGTATAGAGGAAAAGTTTCCGATTGGAAAGCAAAATTAATAAGTCACAACCAATACGGATTTAGCGATATTCTATTCATCAATGACTCCCAATTCATCATCAAAAGCCAATCTGCAAAAAACTATGAAAACATTCTGGCTACCATTGACCATGGAAATAGCTTATCCGTAAACATCAATACTTCGATACTTGAAAAACAAATCGACGGGATTTTTGATTCCGACGGAACCATACAATACAGTTACGAACTGAATAAATTCGTTTACACCTACTACTACAGAAATGAATTCATCGTAACCGATAACAATCTTAATCTGGAATACCGCGCCAACACTATCGACACCACCACCAAAGCAAAGCTGAAAATCGAAAAAATAAAATCAACCGGTGAGACTAAAATGGCAGCACCACCAATAATCGTTAATCAATTAACGGCCATTACGAATAACCTCTTACTGGTAAATTCAAATCTTCGAGGAAGATTTGAAAGCAAGAGCACTTGGAGTAACGCCACAGTTGTTGATGTCTACGATCTAACCAATCATTCTTATCTATTCAGTTTTTATGTATATGACGAGGAAGGATTTCGGATGAAAAACTGTTACGCTACAGCTGATGCTCTTTACATAATTTCAGGTCACTACCTGCTAAAATATGGATTTGGACCAAGGATAAAATCCAAACTAACTAAATAAAGATATACCATATGGTATCAGGAACGAAGATCGAACACCTGTAGAAAAAAGTAGATCAAAATATTAATCTAAATGTAATTACCATGAAAATTAGAATTTTCAAGTTGTTTATGTTGCCAATCGCAGCATTTACATTGGCTAGCGCAGCTGCCGTAAGCACAAACCAGCCGAAGGAAGGCAAAGCCGCCACTTCAATGATTGCTTACATTCACAATCCAAATGAATTCAATTGTCTCCCGGTTGAAGTGGAATGTGAAGAAGGAATTGGAACGCCTTGTACAGCTCCTGGTGGTTGGACAGCTTACGGGCTTAACGGTACCGTTTGTGACCAAACCCTAAAACGCGTGCAATAAAGCACCGTTAATTTTTAAAAAAATAATGCAGTTTCAAGTTGTTGAAACTGCATTATTCATTATTCAATAGCTGTACCTCTGGTTATCCAACCTACATCTGTTTTATCTTTAAGGTAGTAATCAAACCACTGCTTTATTCTCTGGTTTAAGTCTTTTTGGTTTTCCGCCTTCTCAATCGAATGGGGTTCATTGGGATAAGCCAACAATATAGTCGGAGAACCGAGTCGTCTCAAGGCTAGATATAAAGATAAACTTTGCTCCCACGGAATTACCGGGTCTTTTTTACCCGTCCATTGCAAAAATGGCACTTTAATAGCATCAGCCTTATCAATAGGATTATTGTTCTGATAAGCTTTCTTATCATTGAAGAATGAAGTTCCCAACCTAAATTGTTGGTTTTCAAACCGCCACATCTCACCTCTATTACCCTTGTTTCTATTAACCTCAAAGTAACGACGAATAACGTCACTAACACCAGCACCGCTAACGGCTGTGGCAAACAAATTCGTTTGGGTCATAATAAAGTCAGTCTCATAACCTCCAAATGAATGTCCTATCAAACCTATTCGTTTAGTATCAACAGCACCCATGGCATTTACAGCTTTTACAGCAGCAGTTACACAATCTGTTGCAGAAAGTCCGGGTGCTCCCAAAGTGTACTCAATATCCGGCAGCAACACAAAATAACCGGTCGAAGTGTAATTACTTACATTAAAACCTTCGCCATCCAATAGGGTTGGATTAAAATATTGGTGCACATTTCTCGATTCTTGGTCATAAATTTGCACTACCATAGGATATTTTTTTAAGGGATTAAAACCGGCAGGATAAAACAAAGCACCTTTCAACAAAGTCCCTTTACTGTCATAGTAAGAAATTAATTCCGACCTGCCCCACTCATACTCTTGTTGTTGCTTGTTCGATTCAAACAAGGTTGTTTTTGCCATCGACATTTCACGCACAAATTCCAGTTGTGGCGGCTGCGAAAAAGTTTGAGTTCTATAAACATAACTCCCATTTCGACTCCTCTTCAAACCATCAATGTACTTGTGATCAAAAACCAAACTCCTAATTCCGCTTTTAGCACTATAAGTCGCATAGCCCATTGACCAATCGATGGGATTAACCACATCCATAACTATCTCATGCTGCAAATCAAAAAGATGGCGTTTACCATACAAATAAGGAACTTGCTTAATGGTCTCATATTCAGTTTTACTAACGCGATATATTCTCTTTTTCGTTGCACCGTCAGTTAAGCGAACACCACCACTGCCACTTAATGAAACCTTCCAAATATCATAAGCATCATTCAGTAATACACTTTTACCATCCGCCGTCCATCCGGCACAACCATAAACCCTAAACTGATGCGGTACTTCAGCATAATTATCCCAAACTGTCGAAATATTTTGAGTCAGATTGACCGTTTCATCTGTTTCTGGTCTATACAACCACCAGTTGTTATCCTTATAGTACAACATAGCATTCGAGGTGGGCGAAAAGCACAATTGGTTGGTATCAACCGTTTGCTTTTTTAACCACAAGCGTTCTGCACCGGTACGCACGTTCTTCAAATAAAAATCTGTCCATTCCGGTTGCTTAGGAAGTCGCTCATGACGGTACAAATCGTAAAGAACCACATACTCCTGCTTTGAATTCAACCTAAAACTGTATAAATCTTCATCGCTCAATACTTTATAAGTTTGCGCTACCGGAAACCAAACCGCCAATCTAGGTATTGGAGTAGCATCCAAATATTGCTGTGCCGGATACAAACGGTCGTCATTTCCATTCCACACCTCAACCAAATTATCTTTGCCTTTTAAGGAATCCGCTAACGGCTTCGTAATACGAAAAAACACCCTGCTTCCGTCATGAGAAATAACTATAGGATTCAAACCACCATCGGCAATTGTGCCTTGGTCATACCCAGTTATACTAGTTACTGCAAAAGAATGAAGTTGTTTCAAGTCAAGTCGATAATAATAAAGCAAACCGGCTTTCACAAAAGCTATACTCTTGTCTGCTTGCCAAGTAAATCGGCTACTCGCAACCTCGCCTTCCAAAATAACAGTTTGACGCAAGCTGTTCAATGACAAACAAGCCACTACATATTGCTCACCCTTTTTATAACAAACAACCATGGCAGTACCGTTTTCACTTAACTGGTAGTCACTAACATCACTCAGCCGGGCAACAACCCTTCCTTTTGTATCTTGTAACTGCAATATTTTACTTTTATCTAAAGTAACAAGATATCGGTTAGCGGTGGTAAAGTCATAACGTGCTATGTCTGTTACAATCCGGGTTCGATAATCTTGTAAATTAAGTAATCGCAACTCAGTCCCTACCCGGTAAGCAAACAACTCTTCTGACACAAAACGACCGTCATAACCATTCGGGAAAGAAAATAACTTACGCTTATCTGTCCGCTGTAAAAACAAAGTGTCTTTTTGCGTAGTGTATGTCATCGCGTAACTCACCCAATTCCCTTTATCAGATAAGTCATTAACCGCTAACGTACCCCAACGGTCATAGTCGGCTTCGATCAACGTTTTTTTAGTAGAAACCTGCCCCAATGCGGGACAGGCTACTAAAAAACTCAAAAAAAACAATGAAAAAAATTTAATATTCATCTTAATAACCGGGATTTTGTGGATTCAAATTTGGGTTCGTATTCAGCTCTAAGGCTGGCAAAGGCCAAAGCCTGTCCGTAGTATTCCATCCGGGCTTTGATAACGACAATACACTATCTATAGTACCGCTGCGCTTCAAATCAAAAAACCGTTGACCAAACTCAGTAAATAACTCAAAACGACGTTGCTTTATTACCTCTGCTACTATATCTTCAGCAGTAACTGCCGCAGTAACCGGCAATCCGGCCGTAGTGCGAATAAGGTCTAAATCAGACTTGGCACTAGTCAATTCTCCTTGTCTGGCTCGCGCTTCCGCTCTAATCAGATATTGCTCTGCCAGTCGCAACACTACCGAATACTCCAGTGAAGTCGGTGTGGCAATTCTTTGTTTATACTTAAAAGAATGGTACCAGGTCGAACTACCATTGGTAACCGCTTTAGTCCACTTAACCTTGCGTTGGTCATTGGCTTCAAAAGCAGCTACAAAATCAGGGCGCAATCCTACCAAGCTTGGCGGTCCTGTCGGAAATATATAAGAACCGCCTTCAGTGGTATTCAAGCCTGCCGCATTAGGCATAAACTGCCAAATGGTAGTAGTGCTCGCTTTCAGAAATACTTTATCCAAATCAGTTTCCCACACATACAACGGACTATTAATCACCGCCGAAGCAGCATTAGAAGCTTCCGCATAAGCACCGGTATACAAATAAGCCCTCGCCAGTACCGCCATTACCGCAAACTTATTAGGACGAACACGTTCTGCCGTAAAATAAGCCTCCGGCAATAACAAACTCGCTGCTTCCAAATCCGCAATGATATGCTCATAAACTGTCGCACTAGGCATACGGCTAACTTGACTGTTTTGAATGCGGTCAGTAGTCTTAATATAAGGAACATCCCCATAAACATTCACCAAGTAAAAATGAAGCAACGCTCTAACAAACAAGGCTTCTCCTTTTAACTGATTCCTTCCCGTTTCAGGTAAAGCTACAGCATTGGTAACGCCTTCTATAATAGCATTGGCTTCATAAATCTGCCGATAGCTGTTATTCCACATCGAGGTCACGGTTGATTCCGCAGGAAATAAACTGTTATTATAAAAGTTACTAATCCCGGTTTGGTAAAACTCAAACTCATCAGCATACCAACCCATATAAACAGAACCACCACCACTACCGGCAAGCATCCCATTTGTTCGCATCTTGGCATAAAGTCCCACCATTGCCGCATTGGCAGTACTCATTTCCTCAAATACGGCACCGGCAGTCAATTGGGAGTTCGGCTGTGCTACCTCCACATAATTGTCACACGACAAGCATAGACTAAGCAACAGCACCACTAAAGAAACGCGCAAAGCGTTTCCTTTAAAAAAAGTATTAGTATATCGTTTCATACGTTAAAATTTAGATTAAAAAGTAAGTTGTATCCCGGCAGTGTACACACGCAACGGTGGTAAAAAACCAAGGTTTTTAAATTCAGGATCACCGCCTTTATATGGCGTAAACGTCAACACATTCTGCCCTTGTAAGGAGAATCGGCAACTCATACCTTTTTGCAGGGCTAAGTCATAACTCAACGCAATATTCTTCAAACGAACATAAGAACCATCCACTATCATAGCGTCACTATCCGCATAACGGTAAAAAGCATTCACAGCAGCACTGTTTGCGCCCGAAGTATTCATTTGATAAGGTACTACATCACCCGGCTGTTGCCAAGCGTTAACCATAGCACTGCTTTGATTCAAATTCCCACCGCCTTGCACAAACGGGGTGTAATTAGGCGAAAGCTGTTTCACAAACTGAAACAAAAAATCCAACTGCCATTTTTTATACTGCAACTGATTTTGCAATCCACCAAAATACTCTGGTGTCAAATCCATGGTCTTTTGTCGGTCGCCGGCCGAGGTAAACAACCCGTCACCATTCAAGTCCGCCACTTCATACAACCCCGTTTGCGGATTGACACCCGTAAACTCATACACTTTAATAATACTGGTAGATTGACCAATCACGTAACGATTGGCAAAAGTAGAACCGGCCAATCCCGGAAAAGAAACCAAAGTATTGCGTGCGGCAGCAATATTAAAATTAGTCGTCCATTTAAAAGCCGCACCGTTAAAATTTACCGTTCTCAGGGTAACTTCTACACCTTTGTTTTCAACGGTGGCATCCAAGTTGGCATTAATCGAGGTGAATCCGGTCGTCCCCGGTAGTGGTATACCCACCAACTGATTAGAAGAACGGTTGCGGTACCAACCCAAAGTCAAAAACAACCTATCTTTTAAAAATCCGGTTTCCAAGGCGGCTTCTAGCTTGGTACTGCTTTCCCATCCAAAATCAGGGTTATACAATCGCGTTGGCTCCAGCCCTACTATCCCTTGATAATTAAGTGCGGTAGTACTATAAGTATTTAAAAACTGATAATCCCCTATTTGGTCATTCCCGGTCGTACCATAACTCAGTCGCAATTTTCCAAAACTCACAACGGTATTATCCTTCAAGAATGATTCATTAGTAAACACCCAGGCAGCGCCAATAGCACCAAACGTGGCAAACTGGTTTCCGGGACCAAAACGGCTCGAGCCATCCCGGCGTCCGGTCAGGTTTACAATATATTTGTCTTTGTAATTGTAGTTAACCCTACCAAAGAAAGCTTGGTATTTATACTCCGTTATATCACTAGCCCAAATGTACTTTACACTCGCTGCAGCCATATTATTAATTAAGGCATTACTGGCAAAACCTACACCCTGCGTAAAGAGTCTGTTAGTAGTTTGCTGTTGGGCAGTACCACCAATTAATACATCCAGAGTACTGTTGCTAAAGGCTTGCTTCCAATGCAACTGTGGTTCAAAAAGTAACGATTGTCTTTCGGTAGCATTTTCATGAGCAGACGAGTTAGCACTGGTAATCCCTTGCGAAGGATTGGCAATAGTCGACGGCGTAATTTTCCGTTCATCATTAGTCAGTGCGGTATAGCCAAAATTCCCTTTAACTTCAAGATTCGGCGTAATAGCGTAGCTAAGCACAGCATTCGTTACCAAATCTTTGGTCTTTACCGTACTAAAGGATCCCAACGGCGCTAACGGATTTTGAAACGTATTATTCTCCCAGTTCAAGTTACCCTGAGCGTCATACAATGCCGGTGCATTAGGTGCTAAGTTCCGCGCTACCCTGCTCAAGTCAGTCCCGGGTTGCTTATTGTCCTGTATGGTATAACCACCGCTAAACGAAACTTTAAATTTTGAATCATCACTACTATGATTCATATTAAAATGCACCGCTGAACGTCTGTAGTTAAAGTCCACGGGGATAACGGTCGACTCAGTTCTACGGGTACCACTAAGCAGGTATTGTGTTTGCGCTGAGCCACCCGACACACTGGCTTGCAAATCATTAAACTCCGCTGTGCCACCCAGCAACTCCTTTTGCCAGTTAGTATAGCGTGTCTGATCCCATGCTCCGTTAACATCATAGGCATTGGCAGGATAAGTAGTAATCCCATCATTGGCAAACCCATCAAAGCGCATGGCCAGGTACTGCTCGGTATTCATCAGGTCAATAAACTTTGTAGCCTTGCCTACTCCGGTCGAAGAAGTAATGCTAAACTTAGTCTTACCGGCTTTCCCCTTTTTAGTAGTAATCAACACCACCCCATTAGCACCTCGTGAACCATAAATAGCCGTGGCATCAGCATCCTTCAACACTTCTATACTCTCTACATCACTTGGATTAATACTGTTAAGCGGACTTGTAGGCGAAGGCATACCGGTCGTAGTATTGTTGTACCCTATACTTTCACTCGAGTAAGGCACTCCATCTATAATATACAACGGCGAATTCCCATCAGCCCGAAGGCTGTTTTGTCCTCTTATCTTTACCTGAAATCCACCACCAGCAGTACCACCATCCTGTATGATATCAACTCCGGCCATTCTTCCCTGCATAGCCGCCAGCACATTACTAACCGGTTGCTTCTCAATGTCTTTTGAACTAATCTTGGCAATACTCCCCGTGCGTTCCTTGTCTTTTACAGTATAGTAACCGGCATTAATAGTTACCTCCTTTAAAGTTGTCGCATCTTCCTGCATAGTTATACGCAACGCATCCCCATTGACATTTGCCATTGTTATTGCCATTGCTATTGAAGTATAACCTATGTAACTAAAGATAAGCACATCACCCTCTTTCGCACTAATACTAAACTTTCCTTTATCATCAGTAAGAGTGGTATTACTTGTGCCTTTAAGCGTAACGGTAACACCCGGCAAAGGACCATTGTTATCAGATACGATTCCTGAAATTGTTTGTTGTGTAGTAATAGATAGAGTAGAAAAATCTTTTCCCTTATCCCTCTTCCCTTTTCCCTCATTCGAAAAAGCATAACTAGCAACACAGAAAAGATACGCCCATATAAAAAAGGCATACCAAATAACCTGATTGCCCTTGAATAATGAATTTTTATTCATAATATTGGTTTGGTTAAATGAAACATTAGTTTTGTTTGCTTTAGGCCCTCTCTTCGCCGCCAAGCAAGAATCAGAGGGCCTTTTTTTGTCACCCTGAGCTTGTCGAAGGGTGAAGTTTAGTTTTGTTGTTTATACCATAGGCTTATATTTAAAAGTTAATAGTCTATTCTCAATGTTCTATTTTCTTTTCTCTTGCTTCTTGCTTCAAAAAAAGAAAGCCTGCGTCGGGCATAGCAAATAACCCAACTCAACTGTCATTCCCGCGTAGGCGGGAACCAACTATTACCTCACACGCAGGCTGTACAAATAGTTGTAACAATCAGGATATCTAAGAGAACTGGAATAAACTTATCCCTTTTCCCTTATCCCTTTTAACCAATAAAAAATGATGAATCTAATGAAGAGTAGCACAAATAAAAAAGAGACGTGGGTACTCACATTACTGCATCGTAGGCACTGGTATACCCTTGCAACAATAAGTGAGCCCACGCCCTTTTTTTTTTAGAGCGTGAGCATTGGCACTTATCATCTCGTTGCTAAAATTACCAGTTTTACGATGCGAGATTCAAAGCGAATGCTTCAAATATTTTATAAGAAGTATCGCAAATTTAAAATAATTAAGCGAATATAATAAATAATAATTAGTAGGGCAATAACCCTACAATAAATTTTACAAAAAAATTGAAATTGCTACATTATTAAAATGAAATGTCAAACACATTAACTAAAGACGAATTTAAAATACTATTTGGCAGTCAGCTAGAGATGCTTCGTATCAAAAAAGATTTAAGTTTTCGCGCTTTAGCTCAAAGATGCGATATTGACCACAGTGACATTAGCAAAATAGAAAAAGGTCAAATTAATATTCAGATTGGCACAGTAATGGAACTTGCAAGGGGTCTAAATGTCCATCCAAAGGAACTTTTTGATTTTAAGTTTGATTTGGATCAAGAGTAATAAAATCTTTTAACAATATAAACAATAACACTTAATCTAAAATATTTATGGAAGTCACTCCTAAATATGGACCCGTTGGGAAATTTTTTGAATACCAACCGGTATATAGAGTTCCTAAATACCAAAGAGCTTATTCATGGGAACAATTAGAGATTGAAGATTTCATCAAAGATTTAGAAACATGTTATAAAAAACGGAAATATGAAGATCCTGCTGTTCATTTTTTTGGTCAAATAGTTTGTGTTACAGGTGAGCTTCAAGGAACCGATGGCCATAAGTTTTATGAACTTGTAGATGGACAACAAAGAATTGCTACTTTCGTTTTGTTAGTCACTTCATTAATAAATATATATAAGGATATTATTGCCACAGATATAGCAGGAAATCTTAGTTACAATAATGAAAAAATTCTTATAGAGGAGCGTATCAAGGGTCTTACACAACGATATATAGTTTTTCAAAAAGAGATTGAACAAAGTATTCAAGATATTAGAGTATTAGTACTCTCAAAAAGGGATCTAACATTTTTTCATTCTTTCGTGCTTGATACAAACGAAGAACCCACAAATGAGTCGCAAAAGCTTATTAAGCAAGCCTACGGTCTAATTCATGACAAAGTTAAAACTTTAACACATAGTGGAACTTTATTAGATCGAATTGGAAATCTCAAAATGATCGAACAAATCTTGGAATCAGATTTTTGTATTTTAAATATGATTACTGGAGATCGCAAGGCTGCTTTCAAGCTTTTCCAGGTACTAAACAACAGAGGCAAGAACCTTACGGAAGGTGATTTGTTGAGAGCAGAATGCTTAAGAATGTTGGAGCCACATCCGAATGAGCAAGAAATTATTGAAAGAGCTTGGGATAACATTCTTGCTGATATGCCTATTGATACGGTTGAATTTTTGAGAGCTATTTACGGGTCATATACCGGGCAAAAAGCAGATACAAATTCTCTTTTTAATGACTTTATTTCTCACTTCCTTCCTGAGAATGAACATGTTCATATAAATGAAGCTACTGCAATATTGATTAAAAATAAGGTTGTGAAAATTGAAGAAGACATTGATTTATTACGCAAGCTATCTGCAGGACAATGGCCTTATTTTAGACGTCCACCTATTGAAGATTGGGATTGTAATAGGCTGTATCTGTTAATCAATGCACTTGGTCATAGGGAATGCCTTGTGTATTTGTTATCAGCTCAGTTATTGCCCCAAACACTATTTCGTGATATTATCCAGATGCTTGAGAGATTTGTCTTTAGGTATCTCATTATTGGCAATCAATATCTAGGGGACTTAATCGATATATATCATGAGGAAGCTAAAATAGTAAGAGATAACCCTCAGGCATATACAATCAATAATTTGCAATCAAAATTACAAACGCTAATAAATAGAGTAAATGACGACATGTTTAAGAGACAATTAGATGACTTTAAATATGCTCGCGTCGGTAAAAGTTTAAAGCCTCTTAAATATTTTTTACTAACATTAGAACATCACTATCGTTGGTATAGAGGTGGTGCTCACGGCACTCCATTTTGTTTAGACAAGGAAAGAGTTTATGATTTCACTGGCTCTACCATAGAACATGTATACCCACACAATGGTATTGGTAGTCCACCTATTGTAGATACTAATCTAGATCCGTTAAAAAATCAAATAGGTAATTTGACAATTTTGGGAAATAGCGACAATAGAACTGGAGATAATGATGACTTTATTACAAAAAAGCCTATTTTTCAGGAGTCATCATTAATGATTAATCGTGAAGATGTTGCCGTGAAACCTCATTGGGATCAACAAGTTATTCAAGACAGGACTGAAGAATTGAAAAATATTGCTTGCGCAATATTTAGACTATAATTCAACCTTCCATAAAACGATGAGTTAAATCTTCTAGGCTGGTGTAAGCTGAAGGGTTATTTTTAATTTCTTGATTAATAATTGCTAATCCACCATTAGCATATTCTTCAATAGTCTTTTTAACAGTATCTCCGTCTTTAAGGAATTCCAATGAATTATTTTTTGCTGTCGCGAGCAATAAGAGATTTTTTTTATGCGAATGACCAATATTACCCCACCTAAATGGTTTATGTTGTTTATTTATTTTTTTTGCTCTACCGGTATTTATTCCCAAAACGGCAGCATAAACGAATAATTCCCACATTGCTTGAAATGGAAATTCCTTTCTGTTTTTTTTGTTATCTGCATTAATGCTTGGGCATAATCTTCCATTAAAGAGATTGTTATAGTGATCCTCTTCAATATTCATTAATGCATTGTCTTCTATAATAGCTGATTCAATCATTATTTGAGAATTTTAATTTCTGTATATTGCTCTTCACTCGAACTTCCGCTACTCATTTTTAATTCATAAGCATGACGTATTTTGCTATTTCTTTCAATCAATTGCCGTACTTCATCACTTTTGACGCTTTCAATATTATCTATAGAAGCATCGTCTTTCAAAATTATTATTGATTGCTTAAATATATCTATCATCGTCTTAATTGCACTAAGCTTATTATTACCTCCCAGTGCTGATATTGGTGCATCTGCAACAAAAGGGAAATGATTGTCCCAAATTTTGTTTGAAACAGATAACACCGCTGCAACAAACGAAATTTGTAATGACACCTTATTTGCTTGGTTAATATTACTCATACGACGACCTTGCTCATCAACTATGTACACCTCTTGATTATTGTAATCAACCCGCACTGCTCCCGATAATGCAGTATTATTTCGTGTCATACTGATAAAATAATCGTTTGCTTCTTGTTCTATGTCTCTCAATAATCTTCCTAAAAAATCCTTGTGAAGACGATCAGCATGCTCACTTATTCTTTTCGCCAATAACATACGTCGTCTTTCAATATCATTTGAAGATTGTAAAACTAGTTTTTCTTCTTCTTTTATCAAATCCTTATAAACTTTGTCTGTTTCCTCTTTTCTTCCAATTAATTGCGCAATTTTATCCTTAGAATCACTTAAGTCTACACGTGTTTGATCAATATCTTTTTTTAACTGAACAAGATTAACTTTCTCAATATCGTTTCTATTTAAAGTAGTATGCTTTTCCTCTTCAATTCGTTCTATAACAATTCTTAGCTCCTCTTCTTTATAATCAATATTTTCTCTAAGAGAATTTAATTCCTCTTGTATAACTTGCAATTGTGACCTAAATTCTTCTACACTCTCAGGCAAAAGTTCCAAGGCAACATTCATAATGTCTGCAGTATCACTCAAAGTATTAATTGCCGCAACTTCTTTATCTAATGATCTTTCATTAATATGCTGCATTATATGTTTAAACGCATCAGAACCTTTAGGTGCTATTGTACCACATACTTTACAAACATTCTCTTGTAGCATTTGTTGAATAAAATCTTGTCGTATTGGCTCTGGAATTTTTTGTTCTTCTTTACCTTTTCTGTAAAGGCTTAAAAAATTAGAAAATTGATCCCTAACAGGAGAGTATAGCCAAAGATCAAATAAATTATTTCTATTACTTTCAAATAATTGTTTTCGTTGATCCTGTTTTTTAATTAATTCAGATTCAAAATGCTTAATTTCTTGTAGCAATTTACCACATTCTTCATATCTGGATAATTCTTCAATCTTTTCATCGAGCTTTTGTTGCCTTATGTCCCGCTCTTTGTATTCGTTTTCGAGTTTTATATCAAAATCGCTTAATTTATCTAAAACCTCAACAATCTTTCCTGCAATATCCAATTTCGCTTTTTGAACCTCAGCATCCCGTTCATCTTTACTTTCAAATTCGTACTTTAGTTTGGCATAAACATTATTAGCATATCTACTTGCCTTAGCAAAGTATTTAATCCCTGACATTTCATTGATCGCTTTCGTAAAATGAGATCTTTGATTTAAGCGTAATAACTGACTGATACCCTCACCTTGAAACAAAAAATATCGAGATAAATTCTTTGGGAAAAACCGGTTAAGTTCTAGGATAGCTTCTTGCCCATAGAAATGATTGGTGTTGTATGTCGTAGCACTGCGTTTGGATATAACAAGTTCGGAATCGCTTGACTTCACCCAACTATCTACTCCAACTTTTTGAATCCTATAATCTCTCGTTACTGTGTATGAATTATTATTATCATCTTCAAAATTTAAACATACAGATATTGTTAACCAAGATGAAATAGCACATTCTTTTTTAGCTAATTTATTAGCTAGCTCATCACCCCATTCAAATGTTGGTCTCCATTCTTCTTCTTCTGTTTTATAAGCTTCGTTATATAGTACCCAATTATAGGCATCAAACAATTTTGATTTACCAGTATTGTTTTGCCCTATAATAATTGTAGAATCTGAATCAAATTTGAGTTGATTCAGATCATAATAAGATAAAAAGTTTTGTATTTCTATAGATTTTATAATCACAACTACTAACTGTTTTCTGAATTCACACTATTATCAATCCATTGATATAACATATTTTCAATTTGGCTAGATGATGCCTCCGGTTGATTTATCTTAGGATCTTCGTAAACTGCATCTATTAAATCTAACAATATGTTATATTCAGCTTGTGCACTTTCTTTTAATGGTGCAAGTAATTTTTCAAGCTCTTTACGTACATTATTATTTTTAACCCCACTCATATTAATACTAAATTATATTACTGAATATATCTATTTCATAATTCTTGGCAACTATCTCTAATGATTGTAATGCCTGATATTTATTTAGTGACAAAGATGCAAACTCATGTACTCTTCTTAATTCACCTTGTAGAATACTTTTTTCCATATTCATACTTTTACCAAAATTTTCACCCGTAATTGCTGGTACTACTATCATATCATATATAACAGCATTTTTTTTATTTGGATGTGTTCTTAGTATCCGACCCCTTCGTTGGATGAACTGTCTCGGATTCCCAGTACTGGCACAAAAAATGGCTGTCTCTGCCCGTTTTATATCTACTCCTTCATCTAAGCATTTCATCGCTGTAAGGACATCAATTTTCCCACTACTAAACTGTTCTAAAATAATCTCTCTGTCCTTTGTATGTCCTATGAATTGATGCTGATTTAATCCAAATTCGCTGGAAATTATTCTAGAATATTCATTAATTAATTTTCTATTTATTGTATCTTCATTTTTATCATTTCCTTCAGGAACATACACCAAAACATATTTTACCGATTTACTTTCATTAAGTAAATTTTTAAAAATTTCTCTCAATGCCAAAAATTTCTCTGATGCATTATGCACTATTCTCTTTCTTTTAAGCAGTAATGCTGTAACTATAGGGTTATCTTCAAAACCTTTCCCAGAATAGTATTTAGCAAGTTTTTTAGAAATTGCTCGATATTCTTCCAGTTCTTCATCCGTCAATGAAACAATAATCGGATAATAATAGTACTCACATAAATACCCACGTTTTATTGCTTCTTCCATATTAAATTGAAACGTTGGAGTCTGAGCTTTGAAAAATGCCATCATTGCCTCAGTCCCATCTTCATCAAAATGCCTTGCTGGTGTAGCTGAAAGACCTAAACGACGTTCGATCGATTTAGGATATAAATCTATGTGAGCTTTTGTTCCAAAGTTATGAGCTTCATCAGCAATTAATATTGTTTCTTTTGGCAGTTTGTTGACAATATACTGAAATTTTTTGCTAAGAAAGGTATTATAGGTAGTAATTATGCAAAAACTGTTGTTCTCTTTGCCTACCAATGCAACCATAGATTCTTCATACCATTTTAAATTCTTACTATTGGCTAAAATTATATTTCTGGTAATTATGTTTTTCACATTATCTTTCCACTGATTAGCCAAATCTAATGTAGGCACCAAAATCAGCACTGCAACTCTCCCCTCTAAATCCAACAAATATTTTGCGCAATATAATGCAGTATATGTCTTTCCAGTTCCTGTCGCCATTTCAAAAAAGCCAATATAATCATTACTTACCCAAGCATCAATGGCTTCTTGTTGATAATCTCTTATTTTTGGGGCAAGATTATTCATTATCAATGGTTAAAAGTCCGTTTTCAATTTTTTGAACGAGAAAATCAAATCCTTCTAGATTGGATTTATTAAATTCTTCGAAAAGTAATTCTATACCATCATCAATATGAAGCTTTATATACTTTGGAAGATCTTTATCGGTCTTATACATTCCGTAGTTCACACAAAGTATTCCAATATATAAATCAAAATAGTCTCCAAATAAAACGGTCTTAGAATATTCCTTTCCCCCAGAATCTTTTATTTCATTTAAATTAAGTTGTCTATCTAAAGATAGTGAATATGCGAAAGCTATACGAGCAATGAAATTTTCAGTACCCAAATTGAATTTACGTGTAAGTTGTGCAATATATTCCTTATTAGCTTTACTGGTTTTAATTTGGGTAAACATAATTCTCTTGTTTTATTTCGGTAGATAATGCCTCTAGGTTCAACGATTCTATTTTTGAAACACCCATTTTATTTTCAATCAAAAATGCTTTATTTATGTTGCTTTTTAATAATTCAAATTCATACTCAGACAGTTCCTTTCCAAGCAATGGCAACAAAACAACTTGTTCTGAAATATTTGGATAAAACTCACTAATAATATTTCTGGAATGAACTTTATCAAATTTTTGTAAGGGGCTGTCAATAAATACTGGAAATTGTATTCCGGATTCATCTACAAGTGCTTTTAAAAGCGCCGTAGCATATAGTTGCTGTTCACCCTTTGATAATGAATTTTTATCTATGCTATTACCTGCTTTATCAAGTAGTACAATATCAATAATCTCATCTTGTACATACACAGTAACATCATGCACGAAATCATTTTTATGCATAATTTTTTGTAAACCAAGCAAAATGGATTTTTGCAAAGAATATTTTTTCTCTTCTTTTATTTTTCGAACAATTGTATTAATTTTAAGCAAAACACTTTCTGTAATCAAGTATTTGTGTTTATCAGTTTCTTTTAAATCAAATTCTTTTTGATATTGAGATAATATTTTATGGTTTGTAGCAAGACGGATTTCTAGACTATTAAACTCTTCAATTAACATTCCCTTTTCTTCCGATAGTTGGATAATTCTACTATCTACCTTTCCCTTTTCTTCTCTAAGTTTTTGCGCAATCAAGTTATCTTTTCTTGCTTCTGCTTGTTTAAGTCGGCTGCCAATTTTAAACTGCGCACTTCGATTTAATCGCTCTTCTCTTACAAGATTTTGAAATTGAACATTAAACCCCTTTCTTATATTATCAATAACCGCAATAAATTCCCGGTACTGCTCTACACTATAATCTAAAAGAATTTTGGCATTATTGGAATCCACTTTTTGTGCATTAAATACTTCTTGAATTATTGCGACAATTTTTTCACTATCCTGCGTTAAACCTAAATCGGACAAACGTTCAAAAAGAATCTTTTTAAGATTTGGATTTGAATTTATATCAATAGTACTAATCTCCTCCTTTGCATGCTCAAGTTCAAGTTGGTCACGTAATGCAAGAATTTTTTTTCCCGAAATTACGATTGGAGCTAACTCAAGTAGTTTTTTTAAATTATATTTTATTCGTTCCGAATCTTCTTTTAGGCCTTTTTTCTCATCATTCAGTTCTTTTAACTCCTCTACAGTGATTCCATTTCCTTCACGTACAAGTTTTTCTTGAAGAGCTTCACTTTGTTTAATCATACTTTGGATATTTTGCTCAAACTGTATTTGCTTGTCTTTATTCAAATCTATCAGTGCAGTCAGTTGATGGCTGGTTTCAAGTAAATCGTCTAGTTTTTTTTGTTGCAAAACCGTTGCACCATCTCTTTTTAATTTCAAAAGTAGAGTTTCTAAGTTTTTCTTTAAATCTTCATATTTCTTAATCCCAAGAACTTCGGAGTATGCACGACTTAAGTTTCTTAATTCAGATTTAGATTTAGCCTCGGCCAAGCTTACTATTTTTTCTGCATCAAAAAAGAAAAATTTGGCAATTTCTCTTGGTAAAATAAAGTCATTGATAAATAAATCAGCACCAACTTCGCGTGTAAGTTCATTTTCTAAACCATCTATATTAATAGTTACACTCTCTTTGTCAGTCCGATAATCATAACTTCTTTTAATCATGACAGACTCACAAGGCATTGAAGGAATAGACAAATCCCGAAGGTGTATCTCAACAAAAAAAATTGGCAAACCACTTTTGTTTAAATCATAAGAAGACTTTACATCACTGTTCAGAAGACTATGAAGAAAATTTTCATATCCTCCAGCATTTTTAATATCCTTCTTATATTTATCTTCAACTTCTGCCATCATCTTCCCGTAAAAAACCCATATTAAAGCTGTCAGAAATGTTGTTTTCCCAAAACCATTCTTACCTGCAATAACAGAAATGTTTTTATCAGAATGAGGCAAAAAATTAATTTCATTTTTACCTTTGTAAATTCTAAAGTTTTCGAATTTTATTCGGTCTATTTTCATATTTTACTTTCCTTTCGCAAAAGCTTCAATTCGGTTTTCTATATCATTATGCAACCCATATTTGGAAATCATTAGGGTCTTGGTTTCTTGGAGAGAGATTAAGTTATCAATAAGATGAAAATATTTCATATCGTCAATACAAACTTCTCGCATAATGCGTTTTTCAGTATTGTCAACAGATTTAATATTATTTGTACTGATTTCTTTATCGAATATCTCTTTATATAATTCCCCAACAGTATGATCAAAATACATATCTCGATTCCAAATTACCTGAATGGCAATCAATTCCTGATTATTGATCAAAGTTATTTCAGGTCGTTCTTTTTGTATTTGCCTTTGTACAATTAATAAATCTTTCAGTATTGAATACCGATATTCGATTGTATAAGTTCCGCGATTGGTTCCATCATCACGTACTGCAGCTTGACCATTTCTTCGAACATCTTGTCTATTTTCAGACAAGTTTCGTCCTTCAATTAATTTATCCCTAAAATTTAACAGAGGTTGCATCCAACTTCTTCCATTGTTAACCAATGATGTCATCGATTTATCATTCTTCACTACAGTACATGTCCAACATCCAAATCGGCTTTGCCCACAGGAAGTATGGTTTTTATCAACCACTACAGTAGGACATTCATAATCATCCGCACTGGCATCCGCATAGATCTGGAATAATATAGAATTATCAAATCCCCATGGGGAAGGAACAGTATTAATAATATACCATATTTCTTCCAATAAAAGGTCTTTGATTGGCGAATAAGTAAATGTATGTTGGCTAGTTGTATGTTTAGACAACCTGTTTCCAGATATTTCATGTTTTTTCATAGAACGCTCCCTAGAAGTACTCTCATCATAGCGAGTACCAAGTAAAACTATAGCTTCGCCCATCTGATCAATTTGTTCAAGTAAAAAGTTGGAAGTAGGACGTATTTTGAGTCTATCGGTACACCACCTAAACGTACTATTAGGCACAGGATATCCTTTTCCAATGACATTAATCCAAAAAGTTTCTTCTAGCTTAGGGATCGTCTTCTGCACAAAAATTGGCAAGTCGTGTTTCTTTGCTTCTTCATCTATTTTAGACAAAACACCCTCAACATAAGTTGAAATGATAGGATTCTCTACCATCGTATCATTACACACTACGTAAATTTTTCTGCGAAGTTGGAAGGGATTAGGCATTTCACGAATACGTTGCAATGCAATCCAAACTAATGTTAATAAAACTGTTGAATCTTTACCACCACTAAACCCTATAATCCATGGTCTTTCAGAGCTGTCGGCAAAGGCATATTGGTCAATAATTTCCGCTATTATACCTTCAGCCTTTTTATTTCGGATTGGTGTTGTCATATGCACTTAAGTATCTTTAAAAATAACGAATATTCTACATTCGTGAAACGCAAATTTAAGCTTATTATGAACAAATTTGGAGAAATTGTTTCAACATGATAAACCTCACAACAGCAGGGGATAACAGCAAAAAAAGCTTCTAAATGTTAAAAAGTCTTTTGAAGAAAAACTAAAATATGTATATAAATTTATATACATATTGCATTTCTCGAAATCTTTAACAAATAGGTAAAAAATAAAGCTATTTGGTTTCTTGATTCAAGAAATTTATATTTCTTTCAATATGCAGCTTCCCTGAAACAAAATTTCATAAACCGGCTTAGCCGATGACAATCCCTTCCAATACCTGTCAGCGCTATGTAAAGTTTGCTTATAACTTAAATAGTTAGGTATTTCATCCAATATATTCATATCACCGCGAAATAATGCAGTGGTAGTCAATAATTCGACTTCGCATATTTTTCCAAACCCTTTATGAGTTTTTATATAATATTCACAATCGGATATATTTTCAAACAAGAAAAAAGAATCCTCTCTTGCAGGTAAATGACTATAGTTTGCAGCTCGTGATTGCTCGTATATATATTCCCATAAATAATATCCTTCCGCAAAAAAATAAATTTGATTATCATCGATATCGCTAATAAATTTACGCAAGTCTATTTCAGGAATCTTGAAATGTACTATATTAGGAGACGCAGTTAAGTTTGAAACATTATAAAATCCATTTAGAGCGATTGGAAATGTTGTGAGATAGTCGTTTCCTCCCATTGCGATATTGTTATTAAGGGTAAAATATATATCAAGCGGAATATTTAATTTTTTACTTGAGTCGCAAATAATTTGAATTAATTTTTGATGTAACAACTTGTTAATTAATGTAGTGGAATAATTACTTTGTTTTGTATCTATTTTTACAGACCCTTTTATTTCATCAACTACTTTGTAATACTTCATATGCTTTTACTTTATTTTACTTTTTATATAAACTGACATCCTTTTTTCTTTGTGAATCTTATTCAATTATAGTATAAAAAGTTGAATTAATAGATAAAAGTTTAAATCTGTGGTCAAAATCGAATTTTCAATCACCATTATAAGCTAATCTTGCATAGCGTTCCTCGTAAGCATTTCATACTCCTATATAGAGTGCTTGTTGTATCAGATCCTAATTCCCAAAAAAAAACATAAAAAAAAATCACCGCATACCATGCATTGCCAATCATTCTTGCAAATAAATGGCTTTTAATATGGTTTCCCTGTCCGTCTTCTACTAATTCCAAAATAGGCAACAACCAGTAAAACTTATAAGTCGCTGAGGTATTTCCAAAGGAAGCCGCAAGTTTAGATACAGTTAGTTGGTCAAAATAAGAAAAATTCATTATGAAGTAATTGGGGTAAGGCTAAGATAAGGAAAGTATAATCACTAAATTTAATAGCTGTTAATCAAATTTTCTATTATGAGAAAAGGAACTTCAATACGCTACAAGGGATCGGAATATAATCCTGACGGCGATAGGCCAATTAACCTTAAACACATTCCAAGTATTAAATCAAAAGAGGAACTAAAAAAAGCGATAGCTGATAAGGAAATGCATTTTATTCACGTTACTGGCGATAAAATGTACGGCATCGACAAATTGGTATACAAAAGGCAAAAATTTCTGCTACTTGAGCCGAATCCGGTTACTTTTTATTTCTCTCTGGCGTTCGACGCAGTACAGCAACTGGACACTGTAAGGAAAAAGCTCGAAGAAACCCTTATTGCAGATAATGATGACCATCTCAAAGCTGTTTTATTCAGCCATATTTTCAGGATTGCTTCAGTTTCTTCTATATTTTCCTTTTTGGCATTGGAAGCTTTTTTAAACCAGCTCCTCCCCGACCACCAACTGATTGAATACAAAGGAAAAGGCTTTACAAAAAACAGGATACAGCGATGGGTGCCTTTTGAAGAAAAGTTAACTATAATCATACCAACGCTTTGCCATAAAAACTTTGGCATGGCTTATCCAAAACGAATGGAAAAAATAATAGAATTAAAAAGAATGAGGGATAATTTAACTCACCTCAAGGAAATAACAAATGGTTTCACATCTTATAACGAGGTTTATCAGGATATCCTTGACACCAATTTTAAGTCAATGGTATTTGCCGTGAAAAGTTGCATTAATTTTTATAATCCTAAACTAATCATCAATTATAAATTGAAAACAAGAATCAAATAAAACTTTGGCAAAAAAGAGAATAAAGTGCCAAAACTTAATTTGACATTTATCACAAACACGGCAAACCTTTTCTTAGTAAATCGATGCCGGCGCAATTGCATTTATATCGCATATCGCGATATGCAATATTTCATAAAACAAAACATATAATTCACTTCCCTATTCACCCACATTATCTATAATATTTTTAGTAAACTATGGCAGTATCATTATGATTAGCATTATAATCTTCTCTACTATCATTAGTTTATTTACCCACCTATTTACCCATATAAAGCATCTGTAGAAAACCACCGCTTTTTAAATAAAGTGATGCAATAGTTGCAATAATAAAGAGTAAACATCTAAAAATCAATAATAAAGACTATCTTCGCCGCTTAATAATTTATTTTTATGAACGAAGGAACAATTAAATTTTTCAATGAAGCAAAAGGCTTCGGATTTATTACGCCAAGTACTGGCGGAGCAGACGTATTTGTACACGCAACAGGCCTAAATGGTCAAGTTCGTGAAAACGACCAAGTGTCTTATGATATATCAAACGGCCAAAAAGGGCCAACCGCAACCAATGTAAACGTTATCTAAGATATATATATTTTCCTGTGTTTATCAAAAAGCCAATCCTTCTGATTGGCTTTTTTTGTTTGAATAGCAACCAGCATATACGACATACTCCTACTCCTGCCATATCCCTAAAAGTTTACCCACCTCAGGGTTATCATGCTGAAAAATAAAGTTAGCAGTAATGTGAACATTATGTTCACATTCATATCCGACCATAAAATTAGCCTTTTTTGAAAAAAATCAAGCCCTTACTCGTCTTTTGTTCATTAAATGTTCTTGTTCATGTAACATGAACAAATAAAAAAAGTGAACATAAAGTGCTTTTAATTAAGATTTGTTCACTAAATTTGGCTGTTCATGTTACATGAACGCAACTAATTCTGTGAACAATGGATCCTTATACAACCATAGTCGATTACTTTAATAAAATAGATTTCGAGGTACATCTACAACTTTTGGATTATTATGAAAACAAGAAAAATGATTTTTTTGTGGCTATAAACGGAGAAAAAGTATTAGTAGAAATTAGGGCAGAAATAAGGCCCGAACAGGCAATCTTGCTGAATCATGGCGAACAAAAATACATGCCCTATATTCTGGCGGCTAAATACATCACTCCAAAAGCCAAGGAGTACATGAAAACATACGGCATAAATTATATAGACAGCTTCGGAAATGCGTACTTGGATTTAAATAACCTGAAGCTATATATTGAAAAAGGAGATTCGAAACCGGTTTATAATGACTACTCTCAAATTTTCACCGCTACCGGAGGAAAAGTCCTTTTCCATTTATTGGCAAATGATGACAACATAAATAATAATTACAGACACCTGGCACAATTAAGTGGCGTTTCTTTAGGAAGCGTAAGCAAATTGATACATGGATTATTCCGGGAAGGCTTCGCCATAAAAATTAATTCAAGGAGATTTCAGTTGGTCAAAAAAGAAGAATTGCTCGAACGATGGATAGTACTTCTCAATGAAAAAATACTTCCGGCTCAAAAAATGGGCACCTATACATTTACCAATAAAGACGAATGGTATTGGAGGAATAGGGAATTGGAATATGGAACACAATGGGGAGGTGAACCGGCAGCAGCAATTATTACAGAATATCTGAATCCCGAAAAATTCACCATTTTCACCATTCAGCCAAAAAGCGATTTAATAAAAAGCTTAAGGATAGTCCCAGATAATAACGGAGAAATAACGATCTACCGTCCTTTCTGGGAGCATATCGAAGACGGTATGGATACACAGTCCTTCGTTCACCCA
The DNA here is from genome assembly GCF_046293665.1 of Flavobacterium sp. GTDB lineage: Bacteria > Bacteroidota > Bacteroidia > Flavobacteriales > Flavobacteriaceae > Flavobacterium. Next base: position 26,056 of record NZ_JBKBOL010000003.1, on the reverse strand, counting down.
CTTATAGTATATGCAGAACTGATGTATAGCGGTAATAGCCGTAATAAGGAAGTTGCAGAAATGATATACCAAAAAATCCGTCATGAATTTTAAGGACTACTCGTTTGCGCAGCATGGTGAAGTATATGCAATCTTAGAAGAGGTATTTACCAAACATGGGATAAACTATTACCTTGTAGGGGCAAATGCAAGGGATGTGCAATTGTATAAGGCTGGCATTCGTCCAACCCGGGGAACTGCCGATATTGATTTTGCAGTCATGATGCCCGATTTTGATTTATACAATCAGGTATTTGAAGAGCTGTGCAATAAAGGCTTTCGCAAAGCAGACGAACAGTACAGGCTCTATTTTGAAAAATCAAATACGGCTATCGATTTGATGCCCTACGGAAAAATTGAACAGGAATACACGGTAACATTCCTTGACCGCAACCTTACCCTCCATGTCTTGGGCTTTACTGAAGTCGGACAAAAAACTGAATTGTTTACTCAGGAAGGTTTCTCAGTCCCGGTAACACCCATAGAAGGAATTTTGATTTTAAAACTGGTAGCATGGAGTGACAAACCCGAATGGAGAATTAAAGATTTGGAAGATATTTCATTTTTGATTAAAAATGGTTGGGACATATATGAAAATGAAGCATACGAGAACCATTTGGATCTTTTTGATGAAAATTTTGACCAAATGAAAGCAGCCTCCCGTATAATCGGTAGAAAAATGGGACCAATTCTCATCCTCAACACGGTACTTCAAAACCGAATCGTTTCAATACTGGAAAACAGCATACAGGATAAAGCGAGGGCTCAGGAACCCGAAATTACAATAGCAAAAAATCTAAAAATGTCTATAGATGAAACCCTCGTATTACTAAAAGTAATACTTGAAGGAATAAAAGAAACTGCAAAATAAAATTGATGTTAAAAGCCAATAATTTTTCAATCTCGATGCGTGCCTGGAAGGTAATTTGGCTGTAGTTTTTCATGGTAACGAACTGATACATTTCTTTAAAAAGTTGCGTTAGATTATTGAACCGGAGACTTTAATTTAAAAATGTAACCGCTTAAGCTTACTTTGTACACCGCTCATTTTTCCTCCATCGATTCTTGCTCTTTTACAAATCGTTCTACTTCTCTTAGTATATGATCATCCGCTAATCGCTCATTTTTAAAAAACTGCTCATGCTCAATTTTAATCTCTCTTATAAAGAGCACAAAGCACAAGACAAACAATAAAACCGAAGGTAAAATGCCAATCATTGGGTTTGATTTAAATAATTAAGGTCAAACATCATTATTCATGCTTTATTTCATATTGCAATTCGGGAACCACCCTCTATGCAATTCGGTAATAACTCGCTCCAACCACTTGCCCCAACCCCATCACTCCAATAGATTTGCCGCTCTCGAATCCAACCTTTACAAGATGAAACGGCTTAGCCAAAAACTAATGTTAGAACTACAACAGCGTTTGCAGGAAATCCATGCTGATAAAACGGAACCTCTGGAATATGCCGAACAGGGAATTAAAGCTTCCATTACAGTCCTCGAAAAACTAAAAACCAAATTCATAGTTCATGCCTTTCAGGACAAAAAAGAAGAAATCGACTTTTTCCGCAACTGTAAGCCGCACCTGGCATCAAAGCTCATTTACTACAATGAGATATATACGATCATATCTAATAAACCAATGGGGGCTGAAAAAACAATCCGCAATTACTATAAAACCGAATTAGAAAAATTGGACATGTTCTTTAAGGAAAATCTCGAATTCTATCGGTATTACCGCACCGGCAACCAAACCTTGGACCACAAATATTTTCTCCGCGGCAAATATGATGTAAAACTCACCTTAGACAGTTTTTACTTTCAAGCTGATCAGCGCTTTTCAACATCACATGATTATAAAGTGGCAAAAATATTGGCCAACGATGCGATCAAGGTTTTTCTCGAATCGGAAATACAAAAAAGCCAAAACAAGACCAACACAACCGAAAGTACAGCCAAACCATCAAAACAAATCTGGACCGGTTCTAAGGTAGCTTTAGTAGAACTGATTTATGCGCTACACACCGAAGGGGTCTTTAATAACGGTCATACCGAACTTAAAGAAGTGGTCAACTTATTCGAAACGGCTTTCGGAGTCGACCTGGGACAGTTCAACAGGGTATTTCTTGAAATCCGTGCCCGAAAATCAGAAAAAACAAAGTTCCTCAATCTATTAAAAGAAAAATTGGTGCTTCGCATGGATAATGCAGATGCAATATAAAAAGCCCCTCTCGTCAGAGGGACTTAAATAAATTATTTATTCGAAACGACAAAGGTTACGAGCCCGAGTATTATAGACTTTTCAAGATTTTCCTCTGCACCTTCTTCAGCACCAAAAACATGAGTAACCCAAATATTCCAGTAGGGATCAGTATTCTTTTTGGGCTTCTTTTTTGCCCGGTAAGAAGAGTATCTCATAATAGAGGTTGTTGTCAAAATTATTCGCTGGTCGTTGGCAGTCAGTAACTCATTATCGATGACTGTTTCTTCATATTTCACTATGGCATTATACATTATGGACGCATCCTCTTCAGAATCAAAAAGAGCTGAAATAGAAATTAAATAATTGCTAAAACTTGTCTTTGCAGTTGGTGATAAAGTACTTGCTCCTATAACTGATGCAATATCACCTTTGTTGAGATTCGCAAGATGCTCTATCCTTTCAGTTACCAACGGTTGATGTCCTTGACCAATACCATTAAATGACGTATTAGCATTTGCGATTGCTTCTACCTGCAATATAACTGATTGAATATCTGTGGAACGGCTGGTGCCATTATAGTAGCCATCAAAAAGTTCATCATAAATCTTGCCTGCTTTATCATAAGGATTAGCGTTAAAGGTCGGTAATATATCACCTCCGTCTTTATGGCTTATGGAGGGGTTTATTTCCTGTCCGCTATTTTCATCATTGACGCAAGAAGCAAAAAAAGTCAAAATAATTAAGCATGAATAAATATTTTTCATGAGGTTTAAATGTTAAAATGTTACTGATTACTTTTTTTCATCAGTTCATTTCGCCCGGGGTAATCTGAACAGTGGATAGGTTTCGCTCATAACAAAACCGTTTGAATTCAGGGCAAAACTAGAAGCGCCAATTACAGCACACAAGCAAAAAGTGAAAAGCATTCGCTAATAAGATTGTAGGTCATGCGGGAATGACCTCTAGCGAACCAACATTTAAAGAACCGCTGTTCAATTACTTATACTCCAATCGGTTTATTACTTACAATTTTGCTTTTTGAATCTTACAGTTCCAATTATTTTTTTACATTTATTCGCAAATTGTACCACCAATAATTCATCTTGCAATTATTTAGAAATACCAATATTGAATAATGATTCAAAAAAAACATCTAATTATTTTAGTGATAATAATTAATGGAGCTTGGGCAAGACATAACAACAACGTCCGTTTCGACAGCCTTGCTGGTAAAAGTTTTGAGTACCTTCAAATGAAGTTCGAAAACAGCATTTACGACAATAACAAATCAAAAATTTATTCGGCCGCTTGGCTTCAAAAAGCGAAGGCAGAAAAAGGTAACTACCATCAATTAGCATTAGCGTATAGAGCATTCGCAATCAACGCAGACAAATCCACTCGACTATTTTATGCCGACAGTATGATTAGCAATGCCAAAAGGACAACTAGTAATGAGCTTCTTGCCTCATCCTATATGGCAAAAGGAATAATTCATTACAATCGTAATGAACACATGGCTGCACTCGATAATTATTTAATTGCAGACAGTTATATTACTCAAGTTAATATTCCACATTTGAATTATCAGATTAAATATGGTATAGCTCTGATTAAATATTATCTGGGTTTCTATGACGAGGCGATTTCTTTGTTACATGAGTGTGTAGTCTTTTACAGGGAGGAAAACGATAGAGCATATCTCAATTCACAGCATGCCCTCGCTTTATGCTATACTAGAATTGGAAAATACCAATTGGCTTCACAAACCAACCTATTAGCTATTGAAGAAGGACGTCAGTTTGAAGATACTGCCATGGAAGGCTATTTTATCCATTCCGAAGGAATAAACCAATGTCATATCGGAAATTATACAACAGCAATTCAAAAGCTAAACGCTGCTTTGCCCAAAATGGCTAGCTCAAAGGATCATGCCAATGAAGCAGTGGCCTATTTCTATATCGGACAATCTTATTGGTCACTAAGGCAATATGAAAATGCTGTAACCTATTTTAAAAAGGTGGACAACATTTTTCAAAAAGAAAAATATATGTTGCCCGAACTCCGGAAAGGATACGAATATCTAATTGACTATCACAAGCTAAAGAACGATACCAAATCACAACTTTTTTACATCGACCAATTGTTGAAGGTTGACAGTTTATTGGCGCAGGATTACAAATACCTGTTAAAAAAAATAGTAAAGGAGTATGATACTAAAGAACTGCTGGCTGCAAAAAAAGCAATCGAAAACACTATACTTTTTACGCGGATTACAGCAGGCATGATTGTGTTGGCGATGAGTATGGCTATTATTCTTCTAATACGAAGAAACAAACGCAACGTTAAACTATTCGAAGAGTTAATGAAGCGAGACACTAGCAATTATATAGTTCCGTCAGATGTCGTATTTAAAGAAACAGAGGTTCAAAACCGGGAAACAATTGAAAACAACAGCAATGGTATGCAAACAAAACCTGAAATCAGTAAAGATATTGAGGCTGCAATTGTCAAAAGATTGGAAAAGTTTGAGCTGAATAAGAAGTATTTGGAAAAAGACATGACATTAGCAAGAATGGCCACAATACTGCACACCAATTCCAAATATGTAACTAAGGTAATCGCCAAGCACCGAGGCAAAGGAACAATAGAATATATCACAGAATTAAAGCTCGATTACATAGTCGAAATGCTCAAAACCAGCAGCAGATTCAGGAATTACACCAATGCGGCATTGGCTGAAGAAGCAGGCTTTCGTACCACTCAACATTTTACTCGTGCTTTCAAAAGACATACCGGAATAACACCAAACTACTTCAGTAACAAATTAAAGAAGGCAATCGCAGCGGACAATCCGCAATAAATTTTCATTTTTTCTTTCACAACTTGTGATTGACTTGTGATTTAAATCAAACCATTCCTCACAATTTTGTCCCATAACAATCTAAAACATACGTTATGGCTATCGAAATAATCACAAAAGAAGATTTAAATGAATTCCGCATACTCCTACTCGCAGAATTAAAAGAACTTCTAAAAACCAATCCACAACAAACAAAACAATGGCTCAAATCCAAAGAAGTCCGCAAACTCTTAAACATTTCACCAGGAACACTCCAAACCCTGCGCATCAACAAAACCCTATCCTACACCAAAATCGGTGGCATTCTCTACTACGACAACACTGATATTAACAAACTCTTATCTGCAAACAAAGTCACCGCCAACCCGACCCTATTTAAATAGACTGTCATTCCCTCCGTCAGTTCGAGTTTTCGCCTTTGACGAAAGTATCGAGAGCACTCCAATTCATAATTCGTAATTTAAAATTCGTAATTCCCCATGAACTACATAAAACACCTAACCGGCTTCTTCGAAAGAGTAACCAAAGACAAAGAACTTAACCCCACACATGTAAGTCTCTACATGTCACTATTCCAATTTTGGAATTGCAACCGGTTCAGAAACCCAATAAGCATATCCCGTGATGAAGTGATGCGCATAAGTAAAATCAGTTCAAAAGCTACTTATCACAAATGCCTGAAAAACTTGCATGCTTTGGGTTATATAAAATATGAGCCTTCATACAACCCATTCAGAGGCAGCCATGTAATCATGTTCAATTTCGCCGAAGACCTAAAACCCCAACCAAAAACAAGTTCAAAAAATGAACCTTTTCTTGAACTGGTTACAGAACAGGTTTTAAACAAGCATGAAACTAGTACTGAACAAGCATTAGTATCTTCTTTAAACAATATAAACATTACAAATAAAAAAAACGAGAGTAAACACACACCTTCAAATTCAATAAAAAATGATGACTCTATTTGTAATAGTGATGAGGTTTTAAAAAAAGAAAAAAGTTCCGACAAAAAAGAAAAAGAAAGAATTGTTGATTTTGTAATACCTGTTTATACTGAGCAAAGTCAAAGCAAAGACGAGATGTCTTCTTCAATAAATTTCCAAAAACCACAATTGGATGAAATTTTTAATTACTTCATCCTACAAGAATTTGAAAGAACAGAGGCTCAAAAATTCTTCAACTACTACGAAAGCAATGGTTGGCTTATTGGCGGTAAAACAACTATGGCCAATTGGCAAGCCGCTGCCCAAAACTGGATGAGTAAAACTAAAATTTTCAATCAAAAACCAAACTTAATAGTCACTCACAAACCAAACCATCTTAATACAACTATCAACAAAAATTACGCAGAGCCACTCTAAAGCAACTTTTAAAAAATGAATACACATCTCACCTATCCCGAAATAATCATCTGGCTGGAAACAAAAGGTCTAGAACTCTATGGCAATCACTTCAAAATTCTGGAAGATGATTACCCAATAGTCTACAAGCTCATTGCTTATTTCCTAAAGGATGACCAAGCCTGCTATCAATTCAATATAAACCTCAATAAAGGTATACTACTTTCAGGTCCTGTAGGTTGTGGCAAAACTTCCCTAATGAACCTAATGAAATACCTAACGCCTATCGAATACAAATTCATAGTAAAACCATGCCGCGACATAAGTTTTGAATTTATAAAAGACGGCTACGAAATAATCCATAGATACAGTCGCGGAAAACTAAACCAACTCGACCCAAAAATCTACTGCTTCGACGATTTAGGATTAGAAAACAACCTAAAATACTATGGTAATGAATGCAATGTCATGGCAGAAATTCTTTTGAGCAGATATGACTTGTACATCAGTCGACGCATACAAACCCATATAACCACTAACCTATCCGCATCAGAAATCGAAATACTATATGGTAATCGTGTTAGAAGCAGAATGCGTGAACTTTTTAATTTAATTGCGTACCAAAATAATACTAAAGACAAACGATAAATTTCAGATGTGTATTTTAATGGAGTTTTCTATATCAAAAATGAACCTAAAAGTAAATACTATAACTATATAAAAACTACAAATCGCGAATTTTTAACGTCCTAAAAGCACACTTAACCGATGTTAAGCTCCGTTAATCGATATTCTATTTAGTTTATAAAGGTTTCTCAGCTAGTTTTTTATATCTTTATGTAAGTTGAAAGAGATAGAAATGATTTTCAATCATTAAAATTATTTCTGTTAAAAAAATTAGATCAAAATAGACTCTTACACTTCTTATCGACTCTAAAACACCTCTTTAAAGTTATTAATATAACTTAAAAGGTGATGTTTTATATAATTACTACAGCTCCAATCTAAGCCCTGAATAAATAATCATCCGCAATGTTATAAAACGTTGTGACTAAACTTAGAGTCAATAATAAAATAACAAATATTTTTTTTAACCATGAAATCTCCGCTCTTAACAATTGACATAATTTCAATTTACAAAAACAAATTAGGTGATTTGTTACCGCTTCCCTCTCGAATGGCAAAATGTACTCCTGATACTTATGTGGCTATATTCAATATTGCAACCGCATTGGCGAAAAAAGGAGGAAGGCTTATTTTAAGCGACTTATTTAGAAGCTATGATATGCAGGCACAGTCACACCAAGATTATATTGCCGGTAGAAAAAAAGCATTTAGTCCACCTCCGGGTGGTAGTTTTCATGAAGCTGGACGAGGATTTGATTTAGACTTGAGTGCCATTAAAATTCCTTTAGCTGACTTTTGGACCATAGCAGCAGAATATGGAGTAGTTCCAATTATATCCCTACCTAAATCTAATGTATCAGAAGCTTGGCATTTTGACTGTCGTGGCAGTCATCAATTGGTTTATCAATACTATATCGAAGGAAAAGGAACAAATTTCAAACCTTATACAGCTGCATCAGCAAGCGCAATTCTTTCAATCGGAGTAAATGTTGATTCCTTTGGCGAAAATCAAAAACAAGCAGCAATACAATCATGTTTAATTCGACTCGGAAAGAATATTGGTAACATTGATGGACAAATAGGCAAAAAAACACAAAAAGCATTAATTGAAGTAGACATTGCTTTTGACCTTAGTAATATTAACGGAATGCTTATTCAAGTAGAAAATCTTGTTCAGCAAAAATTTCCCGTTGAATTTTCTTCACCAAATCTTTAAACATGAAACCAACTAACATTGAACTCATAGAATCTTTCGCGCAAGGCGAAGTAAATCTTCAACCGACAATAGAAACGAAAGGAAATTATGAAATTGGAATAAGCAACTATTAATGAAATATAAAAGAATAACAGTAATATAGAAATCATGAGTAAATTAACAACTCCGGTAAAACCAAAAACAGGATATAGGGATTTAATCGCTAAAATTTTACTTGTTGGATCATTAGTTCTCATCCTTACATTGGTAATATATTGGATGTCTCTCAAAGCTGACCCTGAAAGACTATTCAGTCTTTTAGTCCCTTTAATTAGCACTTGGATTGGGACTCTTTTGGCCTTTTACTTTGGCAAAGAAAACTTTGAAGCTGCTACTAAAAGTTATCATGAAATAATTGATAAACTCACACCTGATTTACTTGATGATGTATTAGTAAAACAAGTGATGATAGACAAATTTACCATGGTCTCAATCGAAGCTACAAATCCCATGATTACCAAATTTGACCCAAAGGCTTTAAGTGATTTTCTTGACAGCATCAAAAAAAGTAGACTACCTGTTTTTGAAAATGACAAAATTAAATGCCTTATTCACAAGAGCATCCTCAGTGAAGAGTTGCTCAAGGCTACGCAAGCAAAAACATTAGCCGATTTTATTAATTCAAATAAAATAGTAGAAGCATTTGAAACCATAAATGAGAACAAAAAAATAGAAGATGCTATAAAAATTATGAAAGATAAAAACTTCAAGGATTTAATTGTGGTTGATAACGCTGATGTTGTAGTGGGTTGGTTAACAGATAAGCAAGTCCTCAGATATTTGGATATTCAAAAAGTATAATGTAATAACCTCGGAAGCTGAAAAGAGGATTATAGAGTAGGCTTAATTAAAATACTATTTCTCATGTTTTATGTAAGAATCAACAAAATTAGAATTGTCAAGAATGGCGAACTTATTGGAAAAGGTGAATTGCAACTAATGTGTTTTATCAATCATTCAGAAGTTAGCTTTCCTTCTTTGGAGAGTTTTTTTGAAACAACTGATGTCGATGAGCAAAATAAGTTAATTGAATCAGCAATTAAACAAGTCGTTCAATCAAGAATATTAATGCCTATCCATAAAGTTAAAGACAAAAGCATAATAACATTTGGTGATACGGGTTATATTGTTTACAAAGCTAATAAGATACCTACTGATTTCAGCATACAATTATTAGGTATAGAGAAAGATAAAAAGGCAAGGAATAATGCTACGATATTGAAAAATATTTTATCTAAAGAGAACTTAAACACTATTGTTGATAACATTAGTAGTCTTGTTTCCGAAACTAACCCGGTTAATAAAGCTATTGTTGTACTCTTTGATTTAGTTGCACAATCGATCTTGACTCTTGTAAGTAATGATAAAGATGATCAGGTAGGATATTTTCTTTCGTCATTTATAAGAGAGTTAGATTATCCTCACGGTACTAGAGACAGGCAAGATGTTACAGATTTAACAGGTAACATGTTTGTAGACTATACCCTTTTTGGTACTGATTAATTAAAACTAAATAAGGGAATTATGGAACATACAAATGACAGTGTTATTGTATCTTATCTAACTCTTAGAAGATCTATTGGATTTATTGGTATACTCTTACCAATAATATTGGTTTTAGGGGCAATCATAACTCAAAATCAAAAGGGAGTTTTACCTTCTATTTCACATTACTATATATTCTTCAATGGGTAATTTATTTGTTGGGAGTCTTTGTGCAGTTGCCCTGTTTTGTATTTCTATGAAGGATATAGCTACAGAGATAATGTCGCCGGAAATATAGCGGCCTTTTTTGCTTTATTGGTAGCTTTCTTTCCTACAGAGAAACTTGAAGGAACTACTTTAACCCATCAAGGTATAATGATAGAGGAAAGTCTGGACGTAGCAAGCAAAATCCACTATATATCAGCTGCTCTTTTTTTCTTAACACTAACCTACTTCTCGCTATTTTTATTTGTGTTAAAAGGATCAAATCTGACTGATGAAAAAAAGAAGAGAAACAGAATTTACAAGATGACTGGGTATGTTATGATAGCATGCATTGTTTTAATAGCGACTTATTTCAGTTTAGATAAGGAAGTTCAGGCTAAGTATAATTTAATTTGTAAACCAATAATTATACTCGAAACAATTGCTTTATGGGCTTTCGGCATTTCTTGGGTGACTAAGTCGAATGTAATTTTTAGAGATAAAGAAACTGATGGGATTATCATTAAGAATCTACCAAATATTGAGAAAGAAAAAGACACTGAACATCAATAACCCCTCAAAAAACATGCTATTCGTTTAATTATTTGCTTTTTTAAATTACCACAATAACAAATCAGGAATTAAAATCAACAACTCATAAAATATTTAGTACTATGCTTAAAGCTAATATAAAAGACCAAGGTACATACAAAGATAAAGACCTTGAAAAGCTTAATCGAACTTTGGCGCTAATTGAAAAAACTATTAATAGCCAAAAATTTCATGATGCCGTGATAGGTTTCAAGGATTTTCAATTTGAAAAGTACAAATGCTTTTTTAATAAGAAAGTCAAGACAATTCAACTGCCTCAATATACAAATGATGAATTACTGGCATTTCTTTTAAAAGGACAGTCGGAAGATCAGACCAATGCTTATATGGATTTTAAAGTTACTTTAAGCGAAAAAAGGGGAGGCAGTGCTATTGGTGAAACAAACGCTAATAATATTATCACCACCTTCAGAGCTGCTTTTGATAGTATGAGTGAAGAAGAATTGGCAGCGCATTTAACCCATGAATGGACACACACTATGGGTTTTGAACATTCTTATAGTAATAAATGTGATAAAGACAGAGATTGTCTAAGTGTTCCATATGCAATTGGTAATATTATTGAGATCATTTTAACTGGTAAATGTTTTTATGGTTGTGAGTATGAAACCTTAAATACAAAATAATTTTATAATTGTTTAAAAAGGAATACTCTAAGCATGAATAAAAAATCAAAAATAACTTAAGTTTAAAAAAAATGAAAAATCATTTGCCGTTTATAAAATTACCTTGTGGTAAAGATTCAATTGCGTATTGCTCATATTTAACACCAAAAAAACTAATAGTTTTTGTTCACGGCTTTAATGGAAGTGCAACAAAAACGTGGCTTAATTTTCCTTCATTAATAATCAATCATGAAAAATGTAAGGAGGCTGATATAATTTTTTACGGTTATGACAGTCTTAGGCAACAGTCAAACAATATGAAATTAGAATTGTATAATATGTTAGATAAAATTAATGCTTATACAGGTTTTTATTTTTACAACCGAAAATCATCTATAAAGCACGAATATGATGAAATCATTTTAGTAGCCCATTCTTTGGGAGCTATTGTTTGTAGATTAGCAATAATTCATGCAATAGACAACAATAAAAATTGGTCTGATAAATGCAAAATGGCACTATACGCACCAGCACATTTTGGATCACGTATTGTTACAAACTTTAAAGAATGTTTCAATTTTAATCTTTTGGGAAATCTATTTAAAGGCTATAGTTTAACTAAATACCCTATCATTGGAGAGCTTGATTATAATTCTACAACTATAAAAAATTTATTAGTTAGAAGTAACAATTTAACAGCAAACAACATGAACCAATCCATTAACGCTGAATTGATTGTATGGGCACTTACAGAAACTGTTGTTATTAACGACACTTTTTGCAATGATAATCCTGATGTAAAATATATCCCAGGCTCTATACATACCTCTGTATGTAAACCCAATAATTATAATCTTAACAGACCATTTGACGAATTAATAAACATTCTATAAAACTTTCAATTATGGAACTTTCAAAAGAAGATAAACAAAGACTTAATCTAGAAGCGTTAATCAATATTTACTTAAAAAGAGGAAGAGCATTTAAAGGTTACAAAAACTTAAATAATGCCATCAATAAAAATAATAGAAAATTACTAAAGAGAATGCTCCGAAATCATAGAATTGATCCAATTAATTTACAAGAGGAAGAAGATTTTAGAGATGAAGTGGATTTTTTTATTAATTTTTTCAGCATTTTAGGATTAGGTATTTTAACAGAATACATTCCTAAAAATCTTAATCCAAAACTATCATCCTTGATTAATAAATTCTTAGGCAATGAGTATTTACATAAATATTATGCTGAATATTACCCACTTCATCTCCCTATATTACTATATCAATCAAATTTAAAAAAAATTGATTTAGATACTTTTGATGAAACGAATCTTTTGGAGGAATTACTATTGTTAGAGTCGACACAAGATGATGACATGGAAAACTTTCTTTGGTTGCTTGATGAAGGAAGCTTTGGAGATATTAATATAAATCAATTCGAAAAATTAATCAAAAGTAAAAAATCAATTTATCAAATAATTTCAAATCCAAAAAAGAAAAAAAACAATTTAATAAGCTGCTTTTACGGTTTTTTAAAGTTTACAAGTTATTTAGTAGATTTTGAAGAATTATATAAAAAATGCAATAACCCATTATTAAAATCCGCTTTGTGGTCCTATAAAGGCTATTGGTTTGATAGAATGGACGAACATCTTAAAGAGTCACTCGAAAATGCTGTAAAATTAATTGATGAAACAATCAAATCAGTCCAGTTGAATGAATACATTATTGAAAATGAATTTGATAGTCTTGATTTAGTTTCTGCAACAAAAATTGAAGTGATTATTAGCAATGAAGGTTTAGCGTTTGAAAGCGCAATGATTGAAGACACCAATACTGTTTCTAAAAAAAGCCTAAATGAGCAGTATTATGAATGGCAAAAAGATTTTTCAGATGAAATAATCAAAACAATTGAGAGTATCAAATATGTCTTAGATACTAAAAAAGGTAAGCCGCTAAAGTCTTATATTCAAAAAATTCAATACTAATTTCTATCTAAACAGTTTTGAAATGAACGAAATATCTTCAATGAAGAATGATTTAAATCGCTATTTAGAACTTGCTAAAATTTGTAAAGCTGTTTATGGAGCTCCCATCAGACAAGACCTCATAACATATAATGGCAAAAGTATGTCGAGGCAAAAAATTGTCCATGGCTCATACAAGAGAGGATTTTGTAGATTATTTTGGAATGATGAAACAGTAATAATTGCTTTTAGAGGCACTAGGGAAAGTGTTGACTGGAGTGTCTCAAACCTTAAAATGTTTCCGGTTTCATTGCAAAATTGTAATTTAAATTCCAAAAAAACAAGAGTTCATCGTGGATTTCAAAGAACACTATACTACAAAGATAAAACTACCAACTTAACGAGCTTTGATGCCATAATGAAGCACATCAATGACTTAGATTTGATAGCAAATAAACAGATAATTATAACAGGGCATTCACTTGGCGGGGCATTAGCGACATTGTTTTCAGTTAAGTTAAGGGCAAAAATTCCAATTAACATAGAAAATCAACTAAAAGAAATAGTTCTTTTTGGTTCACCTGCGGTAGGATTAAAAAATTTTAAAACATTTTATGGTACACTAAACAGCAAAACTATTAGGATAATAAATGGTTCAGATGTGGTTCCATTTACACCTCCATTATTTTATTATCATATTGGCAATGAAATATGGTTAAAAAAAGAGGCTATCAAAAATAATGACAGTTGGATTACACGATTAATATATGCCTTAAAACTACCAATGAAAAATTTTATAAATGATCATAGTATGAAAAGTTATATTATTAGTATTACTGAATCTATAAAGTACAAAAGTTTATGATGTAAATCGAAGATAATTTCCAATCTGAGATTAAAGTTATCGCATATTTTTATGGGTAATAATAAAGTAAGAACAAAAGAAAACTGCTGAAGTGAAGTTTGCAGTAATAAGTTAAATTTGGATACTTAGCGCAGCACTTGCTTACAAGTTTTATTTAATTAGGTGTTTTTTAATTACAATTGGCATTTTATGCATTTTAAATTCTATTAGCAACATCAAATCTAGTAATCCTTATTTTTTCAAAAACCACCTAAACTCTTTATTATAACTCACTTTTATTGAATCTTTTTGAAGAGAAGTTACCTTTATTCCATCTTTCTCTTCATTCAATTTTACTCTCGAAAATTTACCATTAACACTTAAAAGGATTAACTCTTTATTATCTGTCGTTGACTTTATAAACCCATAATATTTAACCAATGGAAAAGGAGTCGTAGGAACAATTTTCTTTGGAAGAGCTTTGATGTTACTCTTTTTAGGGCCTGTGTAATTGGACTTATAAACCTTCTTCTCGGTTCTTATACCATTTAAAAAGGGATCACGCGTTATAATGCCTAATGTAAAAGTATCCTTAGCGATAGCTTTACTATTAAATGACGTATTAAAATTATGCTCTGTAGTTACAATATCGTCTTCCAAAAAAAAACGATTAACATATTTGTAAATTACGGTGCCCCATAACCCTAAAACAAATACCAAAAGAACTATGTTAATCTTCTTTTTCATCAAATAATAGTGATAATATTAATTCAAAGTGAATTTAAAAACAGGACTATAACTCCCAACGTTACCCGCTAAATCTTTAGCCCTAACCCTCCAATAATAATCTCCGGCATTAGCAAAAGATTGCTGAAAACTGGTTCCACTAACATCAGTAGTTTGAAGTATTGATGCAAAATTAACATCATTTGAAAATTGTATCGTATAGGATATCGTTGATTGAATTATGCCGGTATCACCTGGAATACTCCATCCAAAATTGATTTGTTGATTAATGTTTGAGGTTGCATTATTCAAAGGAAGAGTATTTTGAGGAGTGTTCGGATTGACTCTATCAAGATAGAACTTACGGGACGAAAATAAAGTCTCACTCGTTCCATTAACCCCTTTTACCTTCCATCTATACTCGGCATCATTAGAAAGGATTGTACTATTAAGTGTAACAGAACTAGTGGTTAAATTAGATTGTTGATTAACAATAGATTCTCCGTTTGTCACATTAACCAATTCAAAGTTATAAGTATCGGCAGCATTCAAATCCTGCCAATCCAATATCAAATTCAAATTGTTAGTATAAAAATTATCATTTGGACTCGATAGTATAATTTGCTGATCGGCTAAATCATTAGTTTCAACCACACTAAAGTTCATATTAAAAGTGTAGTTTGATTCATAAGCTGAATTTTCACCTCGAATCCTCCATTGGTAATTGCCTGCAACCATAGGAAAACTAACATTATTTCTTGAAACTACAGAATCCCGAACAACACCCGAATTAGAATTGAAGACTTGTATACGATATTTATCAGCGCCGTCTAATTCAGCCCACTGAAAATTAACAACATTACTATAAATTATTTGATCATTTTGAGGAAAAAGAACCTGAACTACATCACCGGAAATGTCTTCTGCAATAATATCTTCACAGGCATAAAACATACCCAATGACAGAAATAGTAATATGAATCTATTTATTGTTTTCATAATTTTGAAATATTAATTTTAAATGTAAAACATCAGCTTTGTTGTTCTTTTTGTCTTTATAAAATTTTAGACTAACTATTTTTGAAAATTCAAATTGCTTTTCAAAATTATTGGCCAAAGAAAGTAACCGATTATAGTTACCAATTAAATCTAGTTGAAACGTATATATTTTATAATCATCTTGAACTAATTCATGAATTGGTTGCAAATCGTATATTGATATTTCCGATCCATTAGTAACCAAAAAATCAATGATTTCCTGTTGAATCTTTTCCTTCTCAACACCCTCCTTACCTATTAATTTATCCAAACTTGCAATCTGACTTTTTAAAGTATTCACATTGGGCTTTTGACTACTGATTTCTACTTTCTTAGTATTTAATTCCCTATGCTCATTGAACAACGCTATCAGATTACTAAATGATCTCCTATAACCTGCGATGGATAATATCACGAAAAAGAATATCAAAAACTTAAATTTAAACCGATAAGAATATTGATTAAACATCAGCTATAGTAATTTTTAATTCAAAAAATGTCAAATCTTTTTTATCTCTTTTTATAGAAACTATCTCCAGTAATTTAATCCACTTTTGGGTTTTTAAATAATCAACCCATGTATTAAAAACCGACTTATTAGTGGTCTGTCCAATAATCGAAATGGTCTTATAATTAACTTCGATCTTCTTGTTATTCTTAACTTCATTCTTCAGAGGATAAACATCTAGTAGTGAAAAACTAATTTCTTGTGGCGTTGATTTTGTTATCTCATAGCAATAATAAGTAATGAACTTCTTTGAGGAAAATCCCGTTTCATTGAGAATTCTAAATTTATTATCCCTCTGATCTTCTAAGCCTTTAATCATATCATAAGACTTATTTGAATAGCTGTTTTCAAGGTTCAATAAGGCATTCTTATTGATAAAATATTGTATCAGTAAATAGCTGGTAAGTAACAGTATAAAAAAACCAACTAACATCCCTAAACCTAATTTTTCGAATCCTCTTCTATAAATAATCTCATCATAGGAAACTCCATCAATATTACTTTTGGTAAAAGATTTATCATTGACATAAAAATGAATAGCCAATCCATATAAAGGAAGATGAAAATTTGAAATAACCCTATCTCCTAACTTATAATCTTCTTTAATATAACCACTTTCTACTTTTTTAAAATCCAACAACGTTTCTCCATCAAATTGTAATAAAACTTGATTAGAATAATAACTGCTTTTTTCAATTACACTTCTCATCAAAACTGAAGGTAAAGAACCCACATAAAAATCTAAAACCTGTATTTCGGTTTTACTGAAAACTTCAATATATTCCTCTACCACATTTTTTCTGCAAAAACACAAAAATTCTACTTCCTGATCTTTATAGCAGGTAAAATGTATTGATTTGTAATCCAAGTTCTTTACCCAATCTACATCAGCACTATTCTTTAAATCAATTGTTTTGTTCAGAACACCTTTTCCATCAATTAAAACCAATACAGGTATACTTTGATCTAATTGAGTTTTTAAACTATCAAAATCAGAAAAAGTGAAACTATCAATGATATCCAATTGATTATTTCGATTCTTTATCTTTAATAACGAGTAAACATCACCATCAGTATCGCGGAAAACACCAATGAGATATAATGTCTTAAACTTTATTATTTTCTTTAATAAGAAATCCATTAGTATACAACGGTAGGTTTAATAAAAATATGAAGCTTTGAGGTACTTTTAGCTTTCTTTCGACTGCTAAAAAACCATTTAATAATTGGAATTCTCGAGAATAATGGTGTTCCGGTTCCTGAATTTTCCCGCTCCAACTCATCTAAACCACCTAACAATACCATCTCACCATTTTTTACTCTGACTAACGATTCAAATTTTTGTGTGGCTTTACCCGGAGGTGCGTTCTCTCCTGCTCTTCCTAAGAAAGAACTTTTCTCAACAGTAATATTTAAAGTTACATTTTCATCTGTTGACACATAAGGCTTTATCGAAACACTTAAATTAGCATCCGTAGATTTCCATGTCCCGGATTGTAGCACATTATTATTCAAACCACTATTGATTAATTGATTGGTTTGTTCAAAATAGTAACTAGTTTCACCTATAGCTAACTTAGCTTCATGACCACTAATAGTGGCAATCTTAGGAGTAGACTCTATTTTAATAATGGAATTGTTTTCTAAAGCCTGTAAATTCAAATAAAAAGCTTCAGTAACCTTGCCTAGTTTTATAAACCCTAACCCATTAAAAGCATTTATCAAACTATTGACAGAAGTGGCATTCAAATTCACATCAGTCGTAGGAAACAATACACCACTAGTTTGTTTGATATTACTCTTGTCGATACCCGCCTTTATACCGGTTTGGATATCGTAAGATTTGTTATACTGAACTATAATAACTTCTATCTGTACTAATGGAACAACTTTGTCAATTTGCTTCATATAAATCCTCAACTCATCAACAAGTGTCTTAGGTCCCGAAATAATCAATCCGTTCAATTCAACAAACTCCTTTATTTCCAATTTTTCGGTAAAAACTCGTGGCAAGGAGGTCAAAACTAATTCTACCGATCGATTCTCTAATTGAATTAACTCAGTAGCTCTTAAACCCTCAGTTACATGCTCACCGATGATATAATAATTATTCTGTTTTTTAAAAGTATACTTTTTTCCCTTAAATATATTATCAAGTAATTCATCAAAAGTCAAGTTATCAGCAAGCAAGGAAGTCTTTTCATTATCCGGTTTATTATAAAAAAAATAATTCACTTTGGCCTTCTCTGCAGCTTCAGTAATTAAATCTGTAGCTTCTGCGACATTTGCTCTAACATCTAACAACCCTGCTTGATTCAAATCCACTTGAAAAAAACCGGGAGCATCAATAGCTACTTTTGATTGTTTGCCTTTACTACTTTTGTCATTAGCTAGATTACCCGATACGTTCAAACCTCCTTTTTCCAGCAAATAAAATCCGTTTTCATCCTTGGTAGCTGTTAAATTATTAGCCTTAGCCATCATTTCTAAAACCTGATCAAAAGGGCGGTTCAATATATAAGAGGATACTTTTTGAGTCTTTACATCTGGAGTTATAATAATATTTTTTCCTGATTTATCTATAATAGCCTGAACCACATTAGGTAGTGAATCATTTTCTAGTTTAACCGATAAGAAATCATTTTGATTGTTATAAGTAACATCAATCACCTTAGGGATTTTCTTAGGTATAATTTTCACCTCTTTCCTCTTTTTAAAGATAATGATGTTATTCATGAACTCAACCTCTAAATCATACTTTTGAACTAAAAAAACAAACACCTCTTTAACGGTTACATCAAAAAAAGTATTAGAGACCAACTGATTTAAATCTGTATCTACACTAACATTTAATTGATGTTCCTGAGCAACTGAATTAATAAAATCATATAGTGTTAATCCCGAAACATCTGTCTTCATTACATCATTCAAACCTTTCTTTTGCTTGGCAAATTCATCAAATCTATTGTTGATATTAGCCACATCATTCTGAGCAAAAGAAATATTAGTTAAAAAGATAGTAAATAAGAATATAAATAGATGCTTCATTTAAATGTTTATTAAAATTGAATAAATCTCTTCTAAAGAGGTTTCCCCCTTGGATAGGATATCAAAAGCTTTATCAGAAAGTGATTTGTGCTTACTGTCATCACTAAAGATACTTGAAATTTCATTGTTCTTTATACGATTCGTGCTCTTTGAATCAATACTCAACACTTCATATATTGCCCTTCTTCCACTGTAACCTGTATGATAACATTTGTTACACCCTTTAGGCTTGTAAAGTGTACTGATAGTATAGGGAATCTTATAACTCTCTGGAAAATCATCATTATTAAATTCTGTAGTTTGCTTACAATGGCTGCATAACTTTCTAACCAACCTTTGAGCTACTGATATATTTAGCGTTTCTGCAATCAAATAAGGTGGAATTCCCATATCTATCAACCTAGAAATGGTGCCAATTGCTGAATTCGTGTGTATCGTCGACAAAACCAAGTGACCGGTTAATGAAGCTCTAATCGCCATCATAGCCGTTTCAGAATCTCTAATCTCTCCAAGCATAATGATGTCCGGATCTTGACGAAGAAACGATCTCAAAGCTGACGCAAAAGTCAATCCAATATCCTCTTTAAGCTGCACCTGATTAATACCTTTCAAAGTATACTCAATCGGATCCTCAACGGTGACAATATTTCTAACCGAATCGTTTAAAAGCTTTAGAGTAGCATAAAGCGTAGTTGTTTTACCTGAACCTGTAGGACCACTTATTAAAATAATACCATTAGGCTTTTTAATGGCCTCCAAATAATATTTTAACTCTTCCTCCTGTAACCCAAGCGTACTCAAATCAATATTAGATGCATCATTTCCTAATAATCTCATTACTATCTTCTCTCCAAACAAAGTAGGAAGAATGGAAACCCTAATATCAAAAGTTTCATTGGTTATTCTTCCATCTTGCGGAAGTCTTTTTTCAGTAATATTTAATTTAGATTTGATTTTTACTTTGTTAACCAACTCTAAGTAGTTTTCTTTGTCAACTTTATATCTTTCTATTAATTGTCCGTCTATTCTAAACCTAATTCTGGCACCTATTTCATATATTTCAAAATGAATATCACTACTCTTCAGTGATTTTGCCTCAAGAATCAAACTCTCTAAAAAATCATTGTTATCAATATTTAATGACTTCGTATTCTCAGTCGCTCTATCCTTTCTGTAATATAGCGATAACGCTCTTTCAATTTCACTACTATTTGTTGGAGTCAAATGAATTTCTTTTCCCAACAGTAATTCCAATTCTTCCTTGTAATCTTGCTGGTTAAATGTATCATCAATATAAAAAGTAATGCTCTTATCATCAACACTCAAAGGAATCACTTTGTAATGATTAGCCAAATCACTTGAAATCAAATGTTGATTTTCGGGTAAAATTATAATCTCTTGCATCTATAATAATGTCAATTTATTAAAACAAAAAAACATGTCCTTTGCAATAACCAGCAATAGTAATAAAGCTGAAAAACCGGCTAAAGGAACAGTTTTATCTTTCAATACCTTTTTAAAAATAGATTGCAAAACAATCGAAAACAGCATGGAAATAATAAAGAATAATATATAGTTATAAGTCACAAACAATGGAGATATAGCTATAAAAAACAGCAAATCACCCAACCCAAAATAATGGGTAAAAGGATTTAAGAACTGTTTGTTTTTTACACTCATATAGATCACTAATATCAATATAATTATTAAAAAAAATAAAATATTTGTTAAGTAAACAATGTAGTTCAATCCTTGATTTGAATAGAATGATTTAACAGACAATAAAAATAGTAACACAGGAAGAATTACGTGTATCTTTCTATACTTCAAATCTTGATATAAGATAAAGCCTAAGCAAGAAACCAATCCAATTAAAATATAAACCAAACTATTCTTTTATTACCTCGGTTAACATTTTCTTATGGTCGATTTCCCATGTATTAAAAGAACCGTCACTATCCAAATCAGATACTGAAGTTGCTCTGGCTAAAAAAGAATCATTAGTGGCATCAATAATTTCAATCTTATAAACAGCTTGCCCTCCTTCATCTACAGTTAACTCTTGTTCAAAACCAAGCTCTTCCAGATTGGATGAATATTTGGAAAATCGGTAAAAATTGCTTTTTTGCAATCCATAAACCTGATTTAACATAGCTTGAGCTTCAATAGATTTCGCTTGACTGATAATAGCAGTTTGATTGGGCAATACCATTAAAAGGATAATACCGATAATACACAATACAATCAATATTTCAGTCATTGAATACGCTCTAACCATACCGCGCTTCAATCTGCTGACGATTATTTTTACTGATTTATTCATATCTATTCAATTAAAATGACATACAATAAAAAACAAAAAATTATTAAAAAAACCCTTTAATAAATCACTTCTTGTTAAACAATATATTTTGGACTACAAATTAAAGATTTTTTTTTATCCTACAAGATTTTTCTTTAGTTATTTAAAAATCATTTTTTTAAGGCTAATTTTTAATAATCTTACTCAAATCAAACATTGGAGCATACATAGATATCATAATCACACCCACTATAACCCCAATAAATATAATAATCATAGGTTCCAATACAACCCCAATCATCTTGGTTTGATGACTGATCTCTTCATTGTATTGTTCTGTTAGTCTTTCAAACATTACATCCAACTGGTTAACTTGCTCGGCAACTTCAATCATCGAAACCATTTTGTTTTCATAAACAGAGTGTTTTTTCAAACTATCACTCAAGGTTACCCCTTTGGTAATATCAGCTTTAATTTGTTCTATTGATTTTTCAATCGGATAAAATCCAATCATTTTGGAAGTAAGTGATAATGAGGTTATCAAAGAAGTTTTAGAGGTAGTCAAAAGTTTCATCGACTGGCAAAACCTCGAAATATAAATCTTCTTAATCAGATTACCAAAATATGGGATTTTCAAAACCATTCTTGAAGTAAAATCACGATACCATTCTTTTTCCTTCGACACAAAGTGAAAAGCCATAAGACCAAGTACAAAAGCAAACAAACCCAAGAAAATAGCACCCGAATGGTTAGATATCTTAATAATGATTTGCGTACTCTTCGGCAGCTCGCTGCCAAACTGTTTAAAAACAGAACTAAACATAGGTACAACTTTATTCAACATAAAATACAAAACCGATATCGTAACAAGCATTACTATACTCGGATAGGTCAGTACAGATATAATCTGTCTACGCATCTGAATTTTTCGATTGAAAAATTTTTGTAATTCCAACAATACCTCTTCCAACTTCCGAGTCTCTTCACCAATTTGAACACTATAATATTCATAAGGTGAAAACTGATTGGTGGCAATCATAGCTTCACAAATACTTTTACCGAGCACTACTTTATCCTTAATATCAATAATAATACTTTGCTCTAACTTGGATTTGGCCTGATGACTTAAAATCTCTAAAGCCTTCTTAAAATCAACACCCGATTTTAATAGCATCCCCAATTCACGGTAGAATACCTCCTTCTTTTTGTCGGATAGTTTTTTAGCACTGTTAAACGATTTCAATTCAAAATTAAAATCACTCTTGACTGTAGTCTCTTTTTTGTATTTTTTTAAATCAACTCCCATTTATTTCTCGGCTTCAATTAATTGATTCGGATATACTTTTTTAAAAAAATTCAATTTCATAGGCTGTTTGTTGACTTCTATATTCAATTTAAGCCTTTGATAAACTACTCTTTCGTTCTTATTTTTTATAGTATCAATAATCAAATTGCGCAACGGGATTTTAAAAGTATCAATAAAATCGGCTTTAATCCTAATCGTAAGCTCTTCATTATAATGATACCTGATTACATCCCCTTGATAGCTACTGAAAATAATTTCTTCATCGCTAACATTCATCTTTTCATTCTCAAAAATATCCTTATTAATAACATAGGTCAATCTGTTCATATCCGCTACAAACTGATTTTGATTTTTAAAATCCATCATCCGCTCTGATAATATCGAAAAAACAACAAACACTAACCCAATAACAATAGCAGTTATAACCATACTAAATACAGCTTCCATGACCGAAAATGCCTTTAACGAAGTATAATTATTTTTCATTAGTTTGGATATAATAGATATTATTCAATTTAACACCCGACGAATCCCTGTATTCTATACTTAATTCTTGTAAATGGGCATTCTCCCATTCCTGTTTAATAGCCAAATTATCATTTTCAGCCGATAAAATACTATCCGGATAAACCTGATACAGATAATAAATCTCGGCCATCTTATTTTTCGAATTATAAAATCTTGGAGAAGTTTTTGAAGTAAAAACTTGAGCATACACCATTACAGCTACATAGAGACAAACTGCAATAATACAGAGCGCTATTACCGATTCTAAAATTGAATTGGCAGGAAGTCTATAATATTTTTTTAATTGTACCAAAGGCTTCACTTTTACTTTTAAACAACGGAACAGAAATGAAATAATCCGGTCTTTTCAATATATTTATCTCAGCATTAATAATGCAATTTTCATAGGTAGCAGATTTTGTTTTACTAAAAAGCCTATTCGTAAAAACTGATCCATAGACTGCGCCACCAATCATTAATTTACCGCTACAATAGATATCACCTATCACCAATGTTTTTTCACTCAATTCAATTTTATTATAATCAATTTTCAGCATCGGACTACCAAAGAGTATAATAGCACCATATATTGTACTGTTTTCCCCAATAAAAATTTCACTTTCATCATCTGTCTCATTGTATACCGATACTATCGAGGGATACCTTAAAGTAATCTCGTTTTCTAAAACTATTTTTTTTGAAGCAAAAGCTTGAATACTGCCTTTGAACCCTTTTTTAATTTTGATAATTGGCGATTGCAATATAACATCTTCCAAAACCACAGTTTCATCAACAGCCATGGAATCTTTGGCAATAATAATAAAATTGCCTTTAATCACTTTATGACTTAGAGTATTGTAGCCAACTTCTATAGCAAGTGTTTCATTAAAAAACGAATTAAAATATACTGAATCATTTTCTCTCTCCAAATCTTTAAGTGATACTAATCTGGATTTAATAGACTTATAATCTTTTTTTAAATCCTCACTAATACTCGGTAGCTGACTTTCTGACAAATCAATTTTACCTTCAGAAGATAAATTGTTAATTATACCATTAATATACTTTTCACGGACAGATTTAACAGGTAAGACTTTATCTCCAATCAATTTAACGTTACCGGCATAAGAAAGAGCATTTGAAAAATTAGTCATATAAATTGCCGTTTGGCTA
This sequence comes from Flavobacterium sp., assembly GCF_046293665.1. Classification (GTDB taxonomy): domain Bacteria; phylum Bacteroidota; class Bacteroidia; order Flavobacteriales; family Flavobacteriaceae; genus Flavobacterium. The sequence goes on along the minus strand of NZ_JBKBOL010000003.1, from coordinate 1,402 downwards.
TTGGCATAATGCCCAACAAAATGCGCCGAGGATATGGTATCATTCTTCAAACTACTTTTAACGATAGCAACCTTTAACAAACCGTAAGTTTTCATTTCAAAATTTGAAACCAAACCCGTTTCACTTTCTAAAGTCGTCTCTTCAATATCTGATGAAAGAAAATAACTTAAAGCCGATTCATTCTGAACAAACAGCTCTTCTTGAGTATTGTAAAACAAATTGAGCATATTGTATAAATTGGCAAAATACAACAAAGCACTGCATAATATGGCTACAATTAGGCAAACATAAACGGAGTATAAAAGACTATTTGCCCTTATCATTTGGTTTTTTCTTTTTGGAGAATAATCTTTTAAAAAAACCTTCATTATTTTCAACAGTCTTTGTTTTTTTATCCGAAGACTTTACTTCTTTATTTGCCTTTAACTTACTATTCTTTGAATTCGATTTTGAGTCTTCTTTTGAGCTCGATTTTGTTTCAGAATTCGATTTATTCTTTTTAGTAAACAATCTTTTGAAAAAACCAGGCTTCTTTTCACCATCAGCATTTTCTTTTATCACTTTTTCTTTCTTTGGCTTGGGAATTACTTTTTCACCATAGTTGTACAATGTAGTATCCTTAGAAATATAATTAATCCATTTACCGTGTTTCTTATCTGAACGAAAACGACCTTTTTCAATTAATTCGCCTTGTTCACTATATAAAAAACTCATGCCTTTTTTCTTTCCTTCATCCCAATATTGATTCGTCTTGATAACACCATTTTGATACCATGTTTTCCAAACACCAATCCTTAAACCTTTGCTAAACTCTCCTTTCTCAGCCAATTGATTGTTTAAATAAAATTTCTCAAAAGCATCATCAAGTAACTGTCCCGCAATGCCCGACTCACTGTTGTGAATAGCACCGGCTTTAAACCAATAATAAGTTCTCTCCGATTTAATTTCAGGCTCTTTATCTGTCACATAAAACTCATACCTGAATTCCTTATCAGTAATTCTCTTTTTAAGTTTGAGCTCCTGAAAAGAGAATAATGTCAATACTATTAAACCTCCTAAAAACCAATTAATCCCTTTAGTCTTCACAATCTTCTTATTTTAAAAGTAATGCAATATATAACAATTATAAAAAAATAAAAAACAAAGAATTTACTGATTGAAAATTAATTTTTATATTTGATAAAAATTGGCATTTTTGTCCACATTATGACATAATTGCAGTTTTAAAATATCATTAAGGTTCTTGCTATTATTGGTTTCAAAGTCAAAAGGATTACTCTTCTTTCGGAAGCCTAGTGCCTAACCGGTATGATAGCTTAAATAGCGGGCATCGTTATGGTTTCCAAGGACAGGAGAAGGATGATGAGATCAAAGGCGAAGGAAATTCTTTGAATTATACTTA
>NZ_JBKBOL010000002.1:142924-451895 GCF_046293665.1 Flavobacterium sp. | reverse complement strand
CTGTTGTAGTTCCGCCCTCACACAATACCGGTGCAACTGGTTGACCTGTAAAGCTTCCGCTTGGGTCACATCCGCCACTTACACTAAATCCATTTAAGAATGCTGCGAAAGCTGCATTCACCGCTGCTTGGTCTGCGTAAGCACATGCTGATGCCGAAGCATTAGCCGGTGCGTTGGTAGTTACCGCTGCAGGAGCTGTGATAGTAAAGGTAGCTGAACAATTAGCTTGCTTTCCGCAATCATCAGAAGCACTGAAGTTAACTGTTACACTTCCTCCTGCACATAAATTTGGAGCAGAAAGATTTTGCAATCCTGAAGTAACTAAAGTACCATTACCACCTGAAGCTGTAAAACTAGCTACCCAATTGTTGAATGCTGCATTAAGAGCAGCTTGATCTGCGTAGTCACAAGCACTCGTAGTACTATTTTGCGGACAGTTGATAACAATTGGAATGACAGGAATGACAGTAACTGTCACAGGTTTAATATCTGTACAGTTTGCTGAAGTAGTTACTTTAATGTAATAGGTTCCTGATGCTGAAACAGCATTAGGATTATTTAAAGGAATTGTAGCACCTGCATTTGTCCAATATGACAATGTCCCACCTTGAAGATTACTACCTGCGGTTACAGCTGGAAGAGTCAAATCAATAGTTAAAGGAGCACAAACTGGTGCCGGATTATTAGTTACTAAAGTTGGGCTTGGATTAACTGTTAAAGTCCCTGAACCTGAACCTGAACAAGTTCCATTAGAAACAACTACAGAATAGTTACCAGCCACAGATGCGTTAAAAGAAGCAACGTTGCCCGGATTGGTAACTCCTACAGGAACGGTCCATGTGTAAGTATAAGTTCCAGCAGGGTTTGGAGTAGCTGTTATAGTCACTGCAGGATCATTGGAACATTTTGAAGGCGAATTAACCGAAACGGTTGGCGCATCTAAAATTGTTACAACTGTTGGCCTACCAATCTCAATGGTACACTCTGACAATGTATTTGTTGCAATGACATAATAACTTCCTGCGGGTAAGTTAGACCATGTCAATGTTCCTCCATTACCCAATTGGGCTACTTGAACATTAGCGTTATTTGCATTATTCACTAATTGATAACTTACAAGAGCTTCAGAACTTGCCATAGTAATTGTTCCGCTATTTGGAACTGAACTACAGAATGAACTTCCCACTAAAGTTTTTGGAAGTGGTACAGAACCAAATCTTCCTCTGGCTAAATCTTCTAATGAAGCTGTAAGTGATTGTGATTGTCTTGTTTCAGCTAAGAAAGTACCTAAACAAACACTTAAATTAAAGTTTACACTGCTTAAATCAATAAAACCTTCAAAGAAGGAAGAGTCCGGGTAAGTTCCGGCAGCTCCAAATTTGGGCACATAATTCCAAGCCGCTGGTGCATTCACTGTTCCAACATTTACTCTCGCATCCAAACCTGTTGTTGGTAATGGGATTGGAGTTGGATCTAAAGCACCATTAGTCCATCTAAAAGCTTGTATATCTGCTACAGCACCTCCATTAACGAAGTGACTAATCATCAAGATATCGCCTTCAACGTGTTGACCGCTGAATCCGCCACCAGTAACACCTAACTTCCCTACACTGTCTTGCAAAATCCAAAATCCAATAGCGGAATCTCCGTTATTAGCATATCGATCTGCAAAGAAATACAGCTTAGTTCCATCAAAATAATAACCAACGTTGGCTAAGTTATTTTTATCATTGGCACCATTGGTCGTCCATACCCATTGACTTATCTGCTGAATATCCTTTGAACCTCCGGTCCAAATATCATCCGTGCTATTAGTCGGGTCAATAATTCTGGCTTTAATTCCTCCCGGAGCTGCCAGCCAAGTTCCCCAATCACTCGGGTTACCATCTAAGGTAATCTGAGCAGTTGAAATGTTAGAAAATAAAAAAAGTATAACCAACATCAAAATGCTAATTACACCTTTCTTTTTAGTATTACCCTGTTTTTCAGAATAATGACTATCCAATGTGTTTACTTTGGAAAAATCTAACTTAAAACCATTTTCCCCTCGGCTAACGACACAGTCTTCGCTACAGGGAAATTCCAAAAACTTTAAAAAAGTAGTGTTTTTCATAATGTTAAGTATTTTTTTGATAATACCACATCACGAACAGGTTTAGTCTAGTATTCTTTTTGAAGAGAAATTAAAGTAGATTTCAAATGGGATTATAAAATTAGATAGAAATCTAAATACAATGTTAAAAAAGCCGTAAGTTTTCTACGAACATTTGATTTTTATCGATTAACTACACAAATGACTATCGAACCTAAATCTATTTAACGTTTATTTCGAATGTTTTTCAAAAAAAAGTTAAAAAACTATTGATATATCATGTAAATTTAACATTAATAGCACGTTAAACCATTATAAAGAAATCCGATAGGTTCGTCTTCTTCTGAAAGTTACCGGATCAAAATGCTTCCACATATTGTGAATGGCATGATTGTCTTCTAATTCAGGCGTACGAACACATTGCAAAATTCCTTTCGCTTTGAAAGTAGTGTAATATTCATTAAAAATGATAGCGGTAACGCCTTTACTTTGGTATTCAGGGTCAATTCCTATAAGATAAAATAGTACTTCTTTGCTTTCTTTTTTAGCTTTAAGCAAATGATAAAACCCAAACGGAAACAATTTACCTTTGGCTTTTTGCAAGGCTTTTGAAAAACTTGGCATTACTATGCTAAACGCGACCATGTTGTCATCCTTATCCAGGATAAACTTAATATATTCCGGGTTGATGAAGCTGATATACTTCTTTTTGAAGTATTCTTTCTGTACATCTGTAATAGCAACAAAAGAAGATAAGCTAGCATAACTTGAATTAAACAAATCAAACATCTTATCCACATAAGGCATTATATCTTTGTTATTCGTAAAGTTTAAGGCTCTTAATTCGTAACGTTTTTTGATTAACTCATTGGCCTTTAAAAACAATTCGGGTTTAACATTAGCAAAAGGAAATTTATTTTCGAGGTATTCCTTTTCTTTGACGTAGCCCAGTTTTTCTAAATGCTCCTTGTAATAAGGAAAATTGTACCAAGTAATCATAGAGCCAATCTCATCAAAGCCTTCGGTTAAAACGCCTACTTTATCCAAGTTTGAAAAACCCATCGGTCCTTCAACAAATTCTAAGCTATTGGCTTTACCAAATTCATAAACTTTATCCAACAAAGCTTTGGTAACTTTAACATCATCAATTACATCCCACCAACCGAAGCGAACTTTCTTTTTTTGTTGGTTATTGACTTCATCCCAATTAATAATAGCAGCAATTCTACCTACTACTTTATTGTCTTTATAAGCCAAATAAAAATGAGCCTCTGCAGAAGTAAACGCAGGGTTTTTAGTCTTATCAAAGGTTTCCAATTCATCACTAATTAAAGGCGGAACCCAATAAGGATGGTTTTTGTATAAGGCAAAAGGAAACTTTACATACTCTTTAATTAGTTTTTGAGTATTGGCTTCAATTATGGTAATCATTATGGCTTTGGATTTTCTAATTCTACTTCGTCTTTACGTTTTTTGCCTTTGTCTTTTTTAGATTTTTTGTCTTTTTTCTTATCGTCTTTTTTGTCATTTTTGATTCGCTTGTAATTGGTTTCATAATTACTGTCGAAACGCCAAGACATTCCAAAACCACCATGCATTATAGCCGGAGTGTCTTTTATATTTTTAGCAAAATAAGCATCCAACTGAATATTTTCTCTCACCAAATAAGCTGCGCCTAAACGCCCAACAACATCAGCATAAAAGTCACTCTTATAAGACTGTACTTCTAAAAATCCGGACCAACGCATATTAAATCCTCTGGTCATTGTGGTAATCCAACCCAAAGTTGGGTAATCGGTCATGTATTTGTCAGCAATGATATTATTAACCCAAACCCATTTACTGCCAAAATGATTCTGAGTAATCAACATCAATTTCGGACTAATCGTCGGATCGGAATCAAACGTAAACGGATTGGTACCCAAATTCAAATTAAAACCACCATAAACCGCTACTGCAGGAATAAACTGTTTCCAACTAAACTTGTGATTAGCTTTCCAACTGTAAACATTGGGTTTATCATCTTTCAATTGTACAAACGGATCATAAACCAAATATTTTGCTCCTAAAGTCACTTGCTTAAAACCACCACGCGTATCTTCAATCAATGGTGCTGAATACCAATCATACTGGTATTGTGTTTCTAAATTAAACTCAAATTGATCAAAGAAAGCGCCATATCTGACACTCAATTCTGTTCCGAATCCATTGGCTTCATAACGCAACAAGTCGTGTCTTTCTTGAATACCATACAAACCGCCTTCAGCCTGAATTACCGTTTTTCCTACCGAAAAAGCCGACATCGATTTTCCCGGTCGATTAGAATTGATGATATCGGTATATTGAGCGTATTGTTTTGTTGAAATCATTAAAAAACCAACAATCAAAAGTGATTTTATTTTTAGCATAACAGAGCTTTTAGTAAAAATATTGCCATCCAAAAGTAATACAATTTATCATTTATTTAAGAGGTTAAAGCGAATTTTACATTAGGGAATTTAGTATTTTTGACAAAAATTATATTTGCAATATGGAAACTGCATCAATGCCCGGCTTTGTTAAAACAATATTATGGATTATAGCCATTTACTATATCTTTAAATTTCTGGCAAGATTATTTTTACCGGTCGTAGCCAAAAAAGTGGTCGAAAAAGCAGCACAGCAATTCCAACAACAACAGCAACAATACCAAGAACAACAACAAGCTCAAACTTCTAAAGCTGAAAAGCCAAAAGAGAAAAAAATCGTTGGTGATTATATTGATTTCGAAGAAATTAAGTAATTTCACTTGAAAACCTAATCCAAAAACATGAAACAATTTCAAAAGTTTTATCCCCATTTTTTAGCCATTTTTGGTTTTATCCTAATTTCTCTAATTTATTTTTATCCCGTTCTGCAAGGCAAAAAAATCTACCAATCCGATATTGTACAATATACCGGAATGGCCAAAGAACAAAACGATTTCAGAGCAGAATCTAACACGGAACCTTTTTGGACAAATGCTGCTTTTGGTGGTATGCCAACCTATCAATTGGGAGCCAATTACCCGAATGATTTTATTGGAAAACTAGATGATGCCTTAAGGTTTTTACCAAGACCCGCAGATTATTTATTTCTTTACTTTTTAGGATTTTACGGTTTGCTTTTGGTTTTTAGGACTGATCCATTAAAAGCTTTTTTTGGTGCTTTGGCTTTTGGATTTTCAACTTATTTGATAGTCATACTCGGCGTTGGTCATAATGCGAAAGCTCACGCCATTGCCTATATGCCATTAGTAGTAGCCGGATTCATTTTGGTGTTCAGAAAAAAATATTGGCATGGCGGTATCTTAACCATGTTAGCTGTGGCTCTAGAAATTAATGCCAACCACTTTCAAATGACCTACTATTTGTTGTTCCTCTTATTGATTTTGTCGGTTTATTTTCTTTACAAACTGTATCAGGAAAAGGACTTAAAATCGTTACCAAAAATAGCTTTAACTTTCCTAGTTGCCGTTACTTTAGCTTTAGGAACCAATGCTTCCGGATTGTTAGCCACTAAAGAATACTCTGATTTTAGTATGCGTGGCAAAAGCGAACTGACTTTCAATGCAGATGGTTCTAAAAACACTGAAACGGCTTCCATGTCTAAAGCTTACATAACCGAATACAGTTATGGTGTAGGCGAAAGTTTAAATCTCATCGCGCCACGTTTGTATGGCGGCGGGAATAGCGAAAAGTTAGGCAATGAATCAAATGTTTACAATTATATGTTGTCTTATGGTGCTACCGAAAGTGAAGCCCAAACTTTTACTGAAAACTATGCGCCGACTTATTGGGGTGACCAACCTATAGTGGCCGCTCCGGCTTACATTGGGGCGATTGTTTTCTTTTTATGTGTATTAGCATTGTACCACGACAAACGCAAAATTAAGTATGCGTTCCTAGCCGGTGCCATTTTCGCCTTATTCCTTTCTTGGGGTAAAAATTTTGCAGCGCTAACCGATTTCTTTATTGATTATGTTCCGCTATATGATAAGTTCAGAGCGGTTTCTTCAATCCAAGTTATATTAGAATTGTGCATTCCGGTTTTAGCCATTATGGGATTACAATCTTTTTTCAAAAACACTGAAAACCAAAAGAAATCTTTACTTTATACAGCAGCAACCTCAATTGGCTTACTTCTTTTGATTTTGCTTTTCAAAAGTGCTTTTTCTTTTTCAAGTCCGATTGATTCCCAAATTATGGCCATGCTCAATCAAGGACAAGATAAAGCTTTCGGACAAGGATTTGTAGAGGCTTTGCGTCAAGACCGAATGGACTTATTTACCGCAGATTTGTTGCGTTCCGGATTTTTTATGGTGGTGGCTTTTGGAACACTTTGGTTTTATATTAAAGGAAAGTTAGTTCAAAATACAGCTGTAATTATTATTGGAATCTTCATGATTGGCGATTTGTTTTTTATTGATAAAAACTATGTAAGTAATGACGGAAAGCAATTCAGAAGTGCACTTGAAATAAACCAACCTTTTGAACCAACACAAGCTGATTTGGAAATACTCAAGGACACATCAGTTTTCAGGGTTTATGAATTACAAGGCAGATTACAAGGCCGAACTTCTTATTTCCACAAATCGGTTGGTGGTTACAGTGCTGTTCGTCCAAGAAGATATGAGCAATTGTTTGACTATCATATTGACCAACAATTAAACGATTTAGGCCAAATGATTGACCCGGAAACCATGACTTTAAACACTAGCATTCCTATCCTGAATGCTTTAAACATCAAATATTTATTGGTACAAACCAAAGACGGCGAAAGCGTACCCATAACCAATCCATTTATCAATGGAAATGCTTGGTTTATTTCTGAATTAAAAACCGTGAATTCTGCTGATGAAGAAATGAAAGTTTTGGGCAAAATCGACACTAAAAATGTAGCAACAAGAAATAGTAACGATTTTACGAAATCCGGTTTGACTCCTACTTTTAAAAAGGACAGTTTGGCCACTATAAAACTAGAAGAGCATAAACCTAATTACATCAAATATACTTCTACCAATTCTAATGATGGCTTCGCTGTTTTCTCTGAAAACTATTACCAGGGCTGGAAAGCTACCATTGACGGAAAAGAAACGGATATTCTCAGAGTAGATTATGTACTTCGCGGATTGGCCGTTCCAAAAGGGAAACACACCATCGAATTCAAATTTGAACCGCAAGTCGTGAAAACCGGAAGTACTATTGCCTTGGTGAGTTCGATTTTGATGGTTCTGGTTATCATCGGTGTAGTGTATTTTGAACAAAAAGGCAAGAAAATTGAGTAATGTCTGAACCCAAAAAACTCTTAATCATAACATATTACTGGCCACCAGCTGGTGGACCGGGCGTGCAACGTTGGTTAAAGTTTGTCAAGTATTTGCCTGAGTTCAATGTACAACCGATAGTCTATATTCCCGAAAACCCAACGTATCCGATTATTGATAACGGTTTGGAAAGCGAAGTTTCGGATAAAGCGATTATTCTCAAAAACAAAATCTTCGAACCTTATGGTTTGGCTTCTTTTTTCGGCAAAAACAAAACCAAGAAAATCAGTTCCGGGATTATTCCCAATCAAAAAAAGCAATCCTTTTTAGAAAAAACTTTGCTTTGGGTTCGTGGTAATATTTTTATTCCCGATGCACGTTTTCTTTGGGTGAAACCTTCGGTGAAATATTTATCGAAATACATTCAGGAAAACAATATCGATACGATTGTAACTTCCGGTCCGCCGCATAGTTTACATTTGATTGGTTTACAATTGAAGAAAGATTTAAGTGTAAAATGGTTGGCCGATTTCCGCGATCCGTGGACGACCATTGGTTATCACAAAGCGTTGAAATTATCAGCTTCAGCCGAAAAAAAACACAAGGCATTAGAAAAAGAAGTATTGACCTCGGCTGATACAATTATCGTCACCAGTAAAACCACCAAAACTGAATTCGAAGCCATCACTTCCAAACCCATTGAAGTAATTACGAATGGTTACGACGTGGAAAAAGTGACCAAACAACCTTTGGATGACAAATTCACTTTGTCGCATATCGGTTCGTTTCTATCCGAAAGAAATCCGCGAATCTTATGGAAAGCCTTAAAAGAATTAACCAAAGAAAATAAAGACTTCGGGAATGATTTCCAACTCAAACTAATCGGCGCCGTGAGTCAGGAAGTTTTAGACACGATAACAGAATTCAAACTCAATGACTACCTTTCGAATTTAGGCTACGTTTCGCACCAAGAAGCGATTGAACACCAACGAAAGTCACAAGTTTTATTGCTCATCGAAATCAATTCCGAAGACACCAAAAGCATCATACCCGGAAAATTATTTGAATACATGGTTTCCGAAAGACCTATCGTAGCCATTGGTCCTGAAGGTTCTGATTTTGCGGAAATTATCACCTCAACCAATACCGGCGTTTTCTTCACTTATGACGAAAAGGAAAAGCTAAAAGCGCTACTTTTGAAATATTATCAGGAATACCAAAACCAAAACTTGAAAGTTCACGCCGTTGGTTTGCAACAATATTCCCGTAAGAGTTTGACAGCACAACTGGCCAAACTCCTAACTCCTAACTCCTAACTCAAAAATGGGCATCGTCGTCAACCAATCTATCAAAAACACCATCATTACCTATATCGGGTTTGCGATTGGCGCGGCGAATACTTTGTTCATGTATCCGCATTTTTTGGGCGAAACATTTTATGGCTTGACCGGCTATATTTTGTCATCGGCGAATATTATTTTTCCACTCATGGCTTTTGGTGTTCACAATACTTTGGTCAAATTTTTTACCCAATACAAAACCGAAAAAGAAAAAGGCGAATTCCTAACCTTTGTGATGATTTTACCTTTATTAGCCATTATTCCTGTTGGACTAATAGGAGCGATTTTTTACACAGAAATTGCTACTTTCTTATCTCGTGAAAACCCTATTATCTACGATTTCACTTGGCAAATTCCGGTGATTGGTTTGTGTATGGGTTACTTTGAAATTTTTTATGCTTGGGTAAAAGTTCACATGCAATCAGTATTTGGGAGTTTTGTCAAAGAGATTTTACTTCGGGTTTTTATCAGTATTTTCCTTTTCGCCGTTTACTTTGGCACCATTTCGGTCGAGACTTTTGTCGATATCTTGATGGGGATTTATTTATTGACCACAATGGTTATGTTGTTTTATGCCAATAAAGTGCAGCGCATTCAATTCTCGTTTAAAATACCGAACAATTTCAAAGCCGTTCTCACCTATTCGCTATTTATCATTCTCTCCGGAAGTATTGCCAATATGTTGCTCGACATCGACAAAACCATGATTGGACAGTATATCAAAATTGAAAATATTGCTTATTATTCGGTGGCGATTTTTATTGCGACGGTGATTTCTGTTCCGAGTAGAGCCATGCACCAAATTACGTATCCAATTACCGCCAAATTAATGACCGAAGGCAAGTACGACGAGCTAAACGATTTGTATAAAAAGACATCTATCACGTTACAAATTGTCGGCGGACTGGTCTATGTTGGCATTTTAGTCAACATTAACCAGCTTTATTTATTGTTACCCGAAAATTACCGTGGTGGTGTTTTCGTGGTTTTTGTGATTGGTCTTTCTAAATATTTCGATTTGATTTTGGGCAACAACAACGCGATTATTTTCAACTCCAAATATTACAAAGCGGTGTTGTTTTTAGGATTACTGTTAGCGGTTTTGGCGATTTCTTTAAATGCCTATTTTATTCCGATTTATTTTATAGATGGTGCGGCAATAGCAACATTAATTTCGATTACGTTGTATAGTTTGGCCAAATTACTTTTTGTGGTCTTAAAAATGAATCTCTATCCATTTACCTTAAAAAATATTTATGCTTTGGTTATCGGATTAATTTGCTTCTTTGCCTTTTATTACTGGGATTTCCCTTTCCATCCAATTATCAATATTCTACTAAAATCGGGTTTGGTTTCTTTGGTTTACGTTGGATTAATTTACAAAACCAATCTTTCAGCAGAAATCAATAGCGTAATTGAAAATGTTCTCAAAAAAGTAAAGTTGAGATAAACTTCCTCCAAATGTAAACTAGCCGACAATTCTTATCACAAGTTATTTTGAACTTTGATAAAAATTGAAAGCTATGAAAACAATCTTTTTCCTTTTTACCATTATATTATTTACTTCCTGTGAAATTGAAGGCGATTTGACTCGAGATATAGTCGAAGAAGAAATCAGTAACGAAGCCGTTTTGAAATACAACGGAACTTTCACCCCAACCTCCGGCATCAATGTGCAAGGCGAAGTTAAAATTTACCAAGTAAACAATTCGCATTCCCTAAAATTAGAGAGTTTCTCCATTTCAGACGGTCCCGATTTAAAAGTCTATTTGTCTAAAGAAGATTCACCTTCCGAATTTGTCAACTTAGGTAATCTCAATCCAAATATCACTTATCAAATACCACCACAGGTGAACCTTGCCGATTATCCTTATGTTTTAATTCATTGCCAGCAATACAACCATTTGTTTGCGATTGCGGCTTTACAATCAAACTAATGCTATGAAAAAAATTGTTTTGTTAATTAGTTTATGGATAATTGGCAGTTCAACTGTTTTCGCACAAGGTTGTAGCGATGCCGGCGTTTGTTCTATCGAGAATAGTTTTGACAAAGAAAACACTAGTAAGAATCTAATCGAAGCCGGAAGCATTTATGGCGTTGGCGAAGCTGATGTAACTTATCTTTCTTCTTATGTAACGTATTCCAGAACTTTCAATGAAAAATGGGCTTTGAGTGCTAAGTTTACTTATTCGATAGCCGATGGCAGTTTTGGGACTCGTGGACAATTTGGCGATGCCTATTTAATCAGCAACTATAAATTCGATGAAAAAGACAAAAAGCAATGGAGTATTCTAACCGGATTCAAGTTTCCGTTCACGACTTCTAATGCAAAAATCAACGGTTATTCTTTGCCTCTGGATTATCAAGCGAGTTTGGGAACCTTCGATTTGATTTTAGCTACCAATTATAATTACAGACAATGGGATTTTAATTTCGGACTTCAAATTCCGGTGTTCAACAATAACAAGAACTCCTATTTTGCTGAATATAGCGGTACCGATGATTTTCCGTCAACCAATTTATTCGAAAGAAAATCGGATGTATTATTTCGCACGACTTATACTTATCAAACACCAAATAAAAAACTGACTTTCAAACCGAATGTATTGTTCTTGTATCATTTGGGCGAGGACAGTTATGAAAATATTTTCAGCCAACGCGAAACCATCGAAGGTTCGGATGGCTTAACTATTAATGGAAACTTAATCACGAGTTACAAGCTCAATTCAAAAAGCAATTTGGAACTTTCGTTGGCAACGCCTTTTGTAGTGCGAGAAGTTCGTCCCGATGGTTTAACCAGAGCCTTTACTGCCGGATTGATTTATAAAGTATCTTTTTGAGGTACTAAGGCGCTGAGCAGCTAAGGCACTGAGGTTTTTAGGTTTTAGGTTTTGTTTAATTGGATAAACCCTTTTGATGTTAGGTTCGAAAGGGTTTATTTTTATTTAATTCAAACCAAAAATGACTACTTTTATGATTTAAAATAATGGTATGTCTCCTTTAAAAAAAATCATCTTGGGTTTATTCCTTTCTTCATTCCTAGGTCATTTGGAATGGGGAAAGCAAAGCGAATTCATTTTTGAGATTGAATACGATTTGTTGCTCCAAATAAGAGATTCACCTGAGGCTTTTTTGCATCCTTTTATTCTTTTGCCTTTATTAGGTCAATTAATTTTACTGATTTCCCTAAGTGTTCCAAAGCCAAAGTTTTGGCTGGTTGTGACTGCTGCAACCGGTATTGCTTTGTTGTTCCTACTGTTGCTTTTTATCGGTTTACTGACTTGGAATCCGAAAATGACTTTATTCACTTTACCGTTTTTAGGGTTTTATGGCTTTCTTATTGCTCAAAGAAAAAAGCTTAACTTTGAGAGACAACCTAATGCATGATTATTTGAAAATCATTGCCCTTGCCATTGGATTCTGGTATGCCCGAAAATACGGTCGACAAGCTGTGGCAAAAATCGACAAATACAATTCCGAAAAAAAAGACAACAACAAAACCAATAACTCATGAAAAAAATCACTTTCCTCCTATTACTACTTTCCGCTATTGGCTTTGCCCAAGAAACCAATCCTGAATACGACGAAAAACTAGCCCAATCTTTAAATGCTGATGAATATGGTATGAAAACGTATGTGTTTTGTATTCTAAAAACCGGAAGCAATACTACGGCTACCAAAGAAGAAAAAGCTAAATTATTTGAAGGCCACATGGCCAACATCAACAAATTGGCAGACGAAGGAAAACTGGTTGTCGCCGGACCATTCATGAAAAACGACAAAAATTACCGTGGGATTTTTATTTTTAATGTCAGTACGATTGAAGAAGCGAATGTTTTAGTGGAATCCGATCCGGCGGTAAAAGCCAAAATTTTTGAAGCCGAAATGACGGTTTGGTATTGCAGCGCTGCTTTACAGCAAGTCAATGAATTGCACAACAAAGTCACTAAGAAAAAAATGTAGTTCATGCTCAACAAAGTCCATCACATCGCTATCATCTGTTCGGATTATGAGCTTTCTAAAAAATTTTATGTTGAGATTCTTGGTTTAGAAATTATCCAAGAAGTTTATCGTGAAGAAAGACAATCTTTTAAGCTTGACTTATCCCTTAACGGAAATTATACAATCGAATTGTTTTCGTTTCCCAATCCGCCCAAAAGGGTTTCAAAACCTGAAGCTACAGGTTTGCGTCATTTGGCTTTTGAGGTCGACGACATTGAATTTGTAATCAACTATTTGAAACAAAACAACATCATTGCCGAACCTATTCGTATCGATGAATTCACCGAAAAACGATTTACTTTCATCAGCGATCCGGATGATTTGCCAATAGAATTTTATGAGCGATAAGTTTTTCAAAAGAGACTTTTTGTAACTTTACTTTCCTAAAAAAAATCAATCATGAAAGCTGCCTTCGAAAATGTTGACCAATACATCGCGATGCAAACCGAAGCAGTAAAACCATTGTTAGTATCCATTCGAAAAACCATCAAAGAAACTGCTCCCGAAGCTGAAGAAAGCATCAGTTATCAAATGCCGGCTTATAAACTCAATGGTCCGTTAGTGTATTTTGCCGCTTATAAAAACCATATCGGATTTTATCCAACCGGTAGCGGAATCAAAGCGTTTCAAAAAGAAATTGAAAGCTATAAAAACTCCAAAGGCGCAGTGCAATTTCCCTTGAACCAACCCATTCCGCATCATTTAATTCGGAAAATGGTTTTATATAAAGTAGATGAAAATTTAAACAGAATAAAAAAATGAAGACATTAACATTCAGCATTGACATTAGCGCTCCTAAAGAAAAAGTCTGGTATTCACTTTGGGATGATGAAAACTATGAAAACTGGACAACTGCTTTTAGTGAAGGTTCCTTTGCCGTTTCAGATTGGAATGAAGGAAGTAAAATTTATTTCTGCGATCCAAACGGTAACGGAATGAATTCTAAAATTGTGACTAAAAAACCATTTGACACCATGACTTTTAAACATTTTGGTGAATTAAAAGATTTTACAGAATTACCAGAAACAGAGATAACGAAAACTTGGTCAGGTTCTGAAGAACGGTATGATTTGACAGAAAACAACGGTGTTACTACAGTGACTGTCCATGTGGATATTGTAGAAAGCCATCTGGACTATTTTAATGACGCATTTCCCAAAGCCTTGGAAATATTAAAAAATATAGCTGAAAGCGAAACCAAAACCATCACCGTAAAAACAACACTTGACGCTTCTTTAGAAGATGTTTGGAACAAATTTACCCAACCGGAACATATAGTAAACTGGAATTTTGCATCCGATGATTGGCATTGTCCAAAAGCGGAAAATCATTTGGAAGTGGGTCAAAATTTTGTCTACACCATGGCTTCTAAAGACGGCGAAATGACTTTTGATTTTGTCGGAACTTACCAAAAAGTAATTCCAATGAAAAAATTGGTTTACACCATAGCCGACGGCAGAAAAGTTACCGTAAAGTTTGATGTAATAGATAGTAAAGTTATCCTAACAGAGAATTTCGAACCGGAAAATATTCATTCAGTTGCATTACAACGCGAAGGTTGGCAATCGATTTTAAACAATTTTAAAAAATATACTAATCAATAAAAACAAACATTAATCATGACACAAGTAAATCCTTATTTAATTTTCAATGGCAATTGCGAAGAAGCATTCCTTTTTTACCAATCCGTTTTCGGAGGTGAATTTCCTTATATCGGAAAATTCAAAGACATGCCTTCAGATGACCCAAATTGTCCGCCACCATCAGCAGAAGAAGCCAACAGAATCATGCATGTTTGCTTACCTATTGGCAACACGGTTTTAATGGGAAGCGATAGTACTTCGCAAAGTGGCGATGTAACTATAGGAAGTAACATTTCAGTTTCTATTAATACCGATAGTCGTGCCGAAGCTGATAGAATCTTCAACGGATTATCAGCAGGCGGAAACGCTTTTATGCCAATGACCAATACTTTTTGGGGTGCTTATTTCGGAATGTTTACCGATAAATTCGGCATCAATTGGATGGTCAATTTTGATGAAAATCCGCAACCTTAAATTATTTTTGACATTACATACTTTAAATCATTCTCTTGCGTTATAAATAGAAACCCAACCTGTGAAAAAAAAGATTGTCTTTCTGTTAATCGCCGTAGTTGCGGTTGCCTATGGCTATAAGAGCATAAACCATAAAATTAAAAGCGAAAACAAACCAAAAGTCGACGTTTCCCGAACCGATACTAAGGCGAAGGAAGCCTTGACTTTTTGTCGAAAAAACAACTACAATGAAGATTTTTGCATCCTGATTGACATGAGCGTTCACTCTGGTTTGAATCGGTTTTTCTTGTATGATTTTAAACAAAATAAAATTACCCATCAAATGTTGGTTGGACACGGTTGTTGCGATTATCCTTGGAGTCAAGATTGGTCAAAAGACAATCCGACCTTCAGCAACAAAGACGGTAGCCATTGTTCGGCTTTGGGCAAATATAAAATCGGGCAAAGGGCTTGGAGCGATTGGGGAATTCATGTCAAATATGTCCTTCACGGTTTAGAAGAAACCAACAACAATGCCCAATCGCGTTACATCGTGTTTCATTCTTGGGAAAAAGTGTCCGACAAAGAAGTCTATCCCAACGGAACGCCCGAAGGTTGGGGTTGCCCAACGATTTCCAATGCTAATATGAAAATCATCGACCCGATATTAAAAGCGTCAAAGAAACCCGTTTTGATGTGGATTTATCAATAAAAGAAAACCCTGAATTGTAGTTCAGGGTTTTTACTTTAAATTATGTTTCGATTAAATTCCCGCCACAGCCTTAATTTCCTCAATAATTCTCAAAGCCAATTGATCTGCCGCTTCTTGCGTTGGTGCTTCAGTATAAATTCGGATAATCGGTTCAGTGTTGGATTTTCTTAAATGAACCCATTCAGTTGGAAAATCAATTTTTACTCCGTCAATAGTTGAAATGTTTTCACTTTTATATTTTTCTGTCATCGCTTCCAAAATGGCATCGACATCAATTTGCGGCGTCAATTCAATTTTGTTTTTGCTCATATAATATTGCGGATAGGAAGCTCTTAATTCGGCCACCGTCATGTCTAAACTTGCTAAATGCGTTAAGAATAAAGCCACGCCAACCAAACTATCGCGACCATAATGCAATTCAGGATAAATAATTCCGCCATTGCCTTCGCCACCGATGATCGCATTCGATGCTTTCATCAATTCGACAACGTTTACTTCACCAACAGCGCTCGCTTGATAACTTCCGTTGTGTTTTTCGGTGATATCGCGCAAAGCACGAGAAGACGACATATTAGAAACGGTATTTCCCGGTGTTTTGCTTAAGACATAATCGGCACAAGCGACTAAAGTATATTCTTCGCCAAACATTTCGCCATCATTGGAAATGAAAGCCAAACGGTCAACATCGGGATCAACTACAATTCCGAAATCGGCTTTTTCTTCTACAACCAATTTACAGATATCGCCCAAATGTTCTTTCAAAGGTTCAGGATTATGAGGAAAATGACCATTCGGTTCGCAATACAATTTTACACACTCTACGCCCATTTGTTCCAATAACTTCGGAATGATAATGCCTCCTGAAGAATTTACGCCATCAACCACCACTTTGAATTTTCTTTTGGCGACGGCTTCGGCATCAACCAAAGGCAATTCCAATACTTCATCAATGTGAATGTCCATATAAGCATCGTTCATCGTGATTTCGCCCAAACTATCCACATCCGAAAAGTCAAAGGCTTCCGCTTCGGCAATTTCTAAAATCTTAGCGCCATCGGCACCGCTTAAAAATTCACCTTTCGCATTCAACAATTTCAACGCATTCCATTGTTTCGGATTGTGTGAAGCGGTTAAAATGATTCCGCCATCGGCTTGTTCCATTGGTACGGCAACCTCAACAGTTGGCGTAGTTGACAAACCCAAATCAATCACATCGATGCCTAATCCGATTAAAGTATTCACGACCAAATTATGAATCATCGGTCCCGAAATACGAGCATCTCGACCAATCACCACTTTCAGTCTTTCTTTTTGTATATTGTTTTTCAGGAAAGTTCCATAAGCCGAAGCAAATTTTACGGCATCCACCGGAGTTAAATTGTCTCCAACTTTACCGCCAATAGTGCCGCGAATTCCTGAGATTGATTTGATTAAAGTCATTACTTTTTATTTTGAATTTTGAATTATAAATTTTAAATGTTTACAAATATAAAGAATGGCATTTTTCAATTCTAATTTAAAATTCAAAATTTATAATTTAAAATTCCTAAATTAGGCACATGAACTTCCTAGCCCATATCTATCTTTCCGGCGACAACGATTTGCTCAAAATCGGGAACTTTATGGCGGATAGTATTCGCGGACATGGTTATGACAATTATCCAACTGAAATTAGAAAAGGAATTTTATTGCATCGTTCCATCGACAGCTTTACCGATATGCATCCTATTTACCGACAAAGTAAACACCGATTGCATGAAAAATACGGTCATTATTCGGGCGTAATCATGGATATTTTCTACGATCATTTTTTGGCCAAAAATTGGTGCCAATATTCTGAAGTCAAATTAGAAGAGTATGCACAGGATTTCTATCTTTTACTCAAAGAGAACTACGACATCCTAACCGAAAGAGCCAAAGGCATGATGCCTTACATGATTGGCCGCAATTGGTTAGTAAGTTACGCATCAATTGAAGGTTTGCAAATGATCATGTTCCAAATGGATTATCGCACCAAACATCGCGTAGCCATGGACGAATCTATTGTAGAGTTAAAACAATTCTACACCGAATTTGAAAACGAATTCACTTTGTATTTTGAAGAATTAAAAGCACATTGCGCCTCAAAATTAAAGGAGCTAAACCAATAAAGCCTTAAGTTTTAGTCCATTTTTCCCAAAAAAGTAACAGTCACATTCTTACTGATGCTACCAAAAGATTTAGATTCTTCAAACAAAAAAACTACCTGATTTACTGTAATATCCTCGCTGATTCCCGATTTGGTTTTGGTCACAGTATAACCGCTTTTCCAACTCAAATAGTTCTCTGTGCCATTTTGCGTAGCCTTGGAAACTTTAAAAATCATCGGTTCCGAAATTAAAAGCTTTTGAATAAAATCGTTCAAAAGAATTTTATCAAGAGTTGGCGACGTAAAATCTATCACTTCAGGATTCTGATTTTTGAAAGTGTATTGAATATTTTTAACTATTTCTTTTTTATAATCATCGGTCAATGAAGCATCGGTCAACATTTGAAAATAAGCAAACAAATCTTCTACTTTGGTTTTGGCGTTCTCCTGATAAGCTTCCAGCAATTTTGGGGCGTACTTTTTGGACAAACTTACATTTGAAGCAGCTTTTTCATTACTCGATGATTGTGCTTGAATAAAAAAACTGCAAAGTAACAGCATTATGTATAAAATTGACTTCATCCTTTTATTCTTGTTTGATTCTGATAAACTGAATCTTATTGGTTTCATCATTTTTCAGTTCTATGATTCTCATTTTCCGGACATTTGCAGTCGGAACAATTAATTTTTGGGAAAACTCATTCTTGTCAAAATATTCCGCTCCTAAATTGCCCTTGAGCATGACAATCACCTCTAAATTGTCGGCTAATATCTTATTCAATTGCTCTTTTCTGGTTTGCCAATCTTTGATGTCCGAAACCATAAACGCCTTCAACATCATCGCATAATCATCGGGTGTTAAAACCACTTGTTTTGGGGTTGCTTGACCATTGTTGGCAGAACTGATGCTAACTGTTTTGGGTTGGTAAAACGGACTTTTAATCACCAATTTGGTGTCCTTATCTCCGGAAGTATTGATTTGTACTTTTCCGTCTTTCACTTCCAAAGACTTTTCGACTGAATCTTCAATTTGAACCACTTTTACTTCATCTGCATTTATCTTTTCATTGGTGAACTCATTGTTTAATTCAATGGTATTCGTTTTTGGCGTAGCCGAAGAATAAAAACCAAAGTACCAAATCGCAATAATTATTGGAAGAAGTAAAACGAGCAACCAAATTTTGAATTCTTTTTTTTGACCTTTTGGAACCACAACCGTCTCCGAAATCGCTTCAAAAACAAACTCGTCCCAACCTGAAAACCCAACAAATTCCGTCAAGATATTGAGCATGTCTTTTCGTGGCACTTTTTGATTGGTTTCAGGCTTTAAATGTGTGTAAATCCATTTTTCACTAATCGTTTGTTTGTTCTTTTCTTCGATTAACCCAATTAAATTCTGAATATCCTGAGCACCGAAAGTTTTCCAACTTCCCTGAAAAAAAGGATAATGCTCTTGATATTTCAAAAGCACCAATTGTTTTAATCGCTGAAAATGTTCCAATTCGGTCATTCGTAAATTCTGTTCAAAAGTAAGGTTAGGCCAATTATTTTTTACTGAAAAGTTGCTGTAAAAGCACTGTAAATGTAACCAAAAAACTTTACAGCCACTTGAAAGCGGTTTTGCCAATAGTAATTTTTGACTTGGCCGTAACATTGCCTCAATAATTTTAAAAACAAATAAAATGAAATCAAATTTAATCACAGCAATGGCATTGACAGCCATATTTTTTAACCTGTCTAACGCACAAGTATCGGGAAATGCCAACTATGAAAAATCAGGCAATGCCAATTATGGCAGCAATCAATACGCCATCAATCGTGTCAATACGATTCAAACCACCACAAGCAGCCAGGACGAAATGGTTATTACTATTAAAGGTATTTACAACGAAAGAGCTACTGCACAAATCGCCACGTTCAGCATTTTACAGTTAGGAAAAACAGCCGAAGAAGCTACTAGTTTGATAGACGAACGCATCGGGAATGTTATGAAAGAATTGAGTAGTTTCAACAAAGAAATTGAAATTGCTTCAGACATGATTTCGTTTGTACCAACTTATGATTATGCCGTAGAAAAGAAAATTTTCAATCCGAAAACCTATAACGAACAACCATCGGGTTTCGAGTTGAAAAAAAACATTTTAATCAAATTCAGAAACAACAACGACTTTGATAAAATAATAGCCATTTGTGGAAAAAATGAAATTTATGATTTGGCCAAAGTCGATTACGTAACGACCAATTTTGATGGTGTTCGATTCCAAATGCAGAAAAAAGCGATGGAACAATTTAAAGATTACATGGCTAATTATTCGCTAATCATGAACACTGATTTGAATAAAAAAGAGAAAATCATTCAAGAAGGATTCAACGTAACGTATCCAATGGAAAGCTACAGAAGTTATCAGGCATTTTCTCAGGCCAATGCCAGTTTCGATCCAAAAAGCGTAGTGCATAACATCAAGAAAAACACCACCGAATATTACAATGCTGCTATGGTTAAAGATCACAATTTTATTTTCAATGCCGACATTACCGAACCAACCATTCAGGCTTTTTATGAAATCACCATTCGCATCAAATTAAAAGAAGACCAACTCCCAAAAAACACCATCATTCGCAACAACCGATATTACATTATCACTGCTACCGGTGATATCAAATTATTGAATTTGTAATCAAAAAGAGTATATACGGGAAGCGTTAATTAATGTTTCCCGTTTTTTACCAATAACAAATAAATAGTATCTTAGCCATTCAAATGTTTGAATAAATGCCGTCGAACAAAGCTTCCTTTTTTAAAATTGTTTTCAGAAGTATTTTCAGAAGAGCCGAAAATTTGGTTTTCCTTTTGAAAGATAAACTCAGTGAGAGAAACTTTATCTATTTTGCTTGTGTGGCTGTGGCGATTACTTGTTCGTTTGCGGTAATTATGCTAAAGAGTTTTGCTCATAATATTTTTCTTTGGGCCAATAACATCAATGGTTTTCTCAAACTACCGTATATCAACAGTTTATTGCCGATTGCAGGAATTTTATTGACTGTGTTTGTCGTTCGTAATTTCCTGAACAATCACATAGAAAAAGGCAGTTCCAAAGTATTGTATGCGGTTGCCAAAAAAGGCGGCATCATGCCCAAAAAGCAAATGTATGCCCAAATCGTAACGAGTTCGCTAACCGTTGGACTAGGTGGTTCCGCAGGTTTGGAAAGCCCGATTGTGATTACGGGCGCGGCTTTTGGTTCCAACTTCGCACAGAAATACCATTTATCACAAAAAGACCGAATTTTACTTTTGGCGTGTGGTGTTGCGGCCGGAATTGGTGCGGCGTTCAATGCACCGATTGCCGGAGTTCTATTTGCCATAGAAGTAGTTTTAACTGATATTTCTATTTCGGCATTTATCCCAATTATCATTTCGGCAGCAACGGGCGCATTGATTTCAACCATTACTTTGAGTGACGATGTGATTTTAAATTTCCAACAAACGCTTAAATTTGATTACCACAATACGCCTTATTACATTTTATTGGGAATTTTAGCAGGCCTAACTTCAATTTATCATGCTAGAAATTTTCAAAAGGTCGAAAAATTCTTTGGTACGTTTAAAAACAAAGGCTATCGTAGAGCTTTATTTGGAGCAATACTTCTAGCTATTCTGATTTTCTTTTTCCCAACACTTTTTGGTGAAGGTTATGAAAGTATCAAAACATTAGCTTCCAAAAACCCAAGCATACTATTAGACAACACCATGCTTGAAAGATTCAAAAGCAGCGAATGGGTTTTGTTGGCTTTCATTGGTGTTACGATGTTATTGAAAGCATTCGCAACCG
This sequence comes from Flavobacterium sp., assembly GCF_046293665.1. GTDB lineage: Bacteria > Bacteroidota > Bacteroidia > Flavobacteriales > Flavobacteriaceae > Flavobacterium. Next base: position 430,470 of record NZ_JBKBOL010000002.1, on the reverse strand, counting down.
GTCTAACTTTAGGCAGTGGCGGAAACGGTGGCAACTTTGCGCCTTCGCTTTTTGTGGGTTCATATTTGGGTTATTTTGTAGCCAAATCAATCAATCTTTTAAACTTCACACATCCTTTACCAATCGCCAATTTTACCATCGTAGGTATGGCCGGAATCTTGAGTGGCTTATTTCACGCGCCTTTAACAGCTATATTTCTTATCGTAGAAATTACGGGCGGTTATGATTTAATGGTGCCTTTAATGATTGTATCTTCAGTGAGTTTTGCCGTTTCCAAACAGTTTGAAAAACACTCTATGGATGTCAAAAGCTTAGCTGATAAAGGGGAAGTTTTCACTAGTGACAAAGACAAAAACATTTTGCAAAGCATTGACTTTTACAATTTGGTGCAACAAAATTATAAAACTTTAACCGTTCAAGATTCACCAGGAAAAGTCGTGGATATATTTTCTACTACCGAACAAAAAATAATTCCCATTCTCAATGAAGACAAATCATTAATAGGTTTAGTCGATTTTGAAGAAGTCAAAGCTTTTATTTTCAACCCAAATCACGTCAAATTTATGACTATGCCTGAAATCATTAGTCAACCCAAAGAATTAATACTGTTTGAAGACAAGCCTGAGAAAATAATGAAATTGTTTGAAGGCTCTAAAGTCAATGTTTTACCAGTTATTCATAAAGGAAAATACTTTGGTTTCCTCTCTAAAATTGATGTGCTCGAAAGCTATCGCCAACGACTTAGAGAAATGGTGATTGAATGATTTTTAATATCGGATAGGTTTAAATTTTTATATTCCCGATAATTATCATATCTTTGTTTTTGAAATGTGGAATATTGATTTAACCTATCGCGAAGAATTCTATACAACTTTTGAAAGATTGTATGACAAGCAAGGTCTTTTACAAAAAAGCAGACCATTGCCAAACATCGCTTTGCAAAAAATAAAAGAAACACTCTCTATCGAATGGACTTATAATTCTAATAGTATCGAAGGCAATACTTTATCCTTACGTGAAACACAAATGGTTTTGCAAGAAGGAATTACCATCAAAGGAAAATCACTTCGGGAACATTTTGAAGCCAAAAACCATGAGAAAGCCATTGATTATTTATACAGTATTGTTAATGATGATTATGTTTTAAGAAGTATTGATGTTCTTTCATTACATGGTTTGGTTTTGCGTTCCATTGAAGATGATTATGCAGGAAGAATCAGAAATGCCGGTGTTAGAATTTCAGGGGCTAATTTTATACCACCTAATGCCAATAAGGTTTCTGATTTATTGGATGAGTTGATTGCTTTTGTAAATGCTAATCCGCTTGGTTTAAATGACATAGAATTGGCTACTGTTTTTCATCATAAATTGGTTTGGATACATCCGTTCTTTGATGGCAACGGAAGAACCGTGAGACTAGCTATGAATTTACTCTTGATGAGAAAAGGGTTTCCACCGGCTATCATTTTAAAAAATGACCGAGCAAAATACTACGAAGCGCTCAATCAAGCCAATGGTGGCAATTATCAAAAACTCACTTTGCTGATGTGTCAAGCCTTGGAAAGAACATTAAATATTTACATTAGTTCTCTTCCTGATAATGATTATGATTTTAGAGAAATTTCCAGTATTGTCAGTGAGCCAAGTTCCACTTATAGTCAAGAATATGTATCGCTTTTAGCACGTCAAGGCAAGATTGATGCTCATAAAGAAGGTAGAAATTGGTTCACCACCAAGAAAGCCATCGAGGACTACATAAACAATAGACAAAGAAAGCGTTAATCCAATTTTAGCGCTTTCTTTTTTAACAATTACTTCTTAACTGTCTATTCAAAAATTGCATCCAAAACACTACCTTTGCTTCCGAAATTTCGGAATGCCCAATTGCTATGCTTGAAACAGAAAATACTATTGAAGTTCTCGGCGCTCGAGTACACAATCTGAAGAATATTGACATCAACATTCCTCGCGAAAAACTGGTCGTTATTACCGGTCTTTCGGGTTCGGGGAAATCGTCTTTGGCTTTCGACACCATTTATGCCGAAGGGCAACGTCGTTATATCGAAACTTTTTCGGCTTATGCACGTCAATTTTTGGGCGGATTGGAACGTCCGGATGTGGATAAAATCGATGGATTGTCACCCGTAATTGCCATTGAACAAAAAACAACGAGTAAAAGTCCGCGTTCAACTGTGGGAACGATCACTGAGATTTATGATTTCCTACGCTTACTTTACGCCCGTGGTGGCGAAGCTTATAGTTATGTCACCGGCGAAAAAATGGTTTCTTATTCGGATGAACAAATCAAGGATTTGATTATTCAAAACTTTACCGGAAAACGCATCAACATTTTGGCTCCCATTATTCGCGCCAGAAAAGGACATTACGCCGAATTGTTCCAACAAATCACCAAACAAGGTTTTCTGAAAGTACGTGTCAATGGCGATGTGCAAGATTTGCTTCCCGGAATGAAACTCGACCGTTACAAAACCCACGATATCGAAATTGTCATCGACAGGATGGTGATAGAAAACAATGAGGACAACGAAAAACGCTTGGCCGAAAGCATCAAAACCGCGATGTATCACGGCGAAAATGTTTTGATGATTTTGGACCAAGACACGAATGAGGTTCGTTATTTCAGTCGGAATTTGATGTGTCCGACTTCCGGAATATCCTATCAAAATCCGGAGCCGAATTTATTTTCGTTCAATTCCCCAAAAGGTGCATGTGAAGAATGTAAAGGTTTGGGAACAGTTCACGAAATCAACTTAAAAAAAATAATTCCGAATCCGAAGTTATCCATCAAAAATGGTGGTTTTGCTCCGTTAGGCGAATACAAATCGTCATGGATTTTTAAGCAGTTGGAGATTATCGGAGAAAAATTTGGCTTTAGCCTAACCGATGCTATTGAAAATATTCCCGAAGAAGCGATGCAGATTATTTTGCACGGAGGCAAAGAAAAATTTAGTGTAGAATCAAAAACTTTGGGCATTACTAAAGAATACAAAATAGAGTTCGAAGGCATTTCGCATTTTATCAAAAACCAATACGATGAAAGCAATTCGACTTCTATCAAACGTTGGGCGAAAGAATTCATGGATGAGATAAAATGTCCAGAATGTGAAGGTTCGCGCTTGAAAAAAGAAGCGATGTATTTCCGAATTCACGAAAAAAACATCTACGATTTATCGACTATGGACATTTCGGATTTGTCAGTTTGGTTTGATAATTTGGATAAACACCTTTCTGAAAAACAAACCATAATTGCTTCCGAAATTGTCAAAGAAATCAAAGACCGTTTGCGCTTTTTGGTGAATGTGGGCTTGAATTATTTATCGATAAATCGCAGCTCCAAATCGCTTTCGGGCGGTGAAGCACAGCGTATTCGTTTGGCCACGCAAATTGGTTCGCAACTCGTTGGCGTGTTGTATATTTTGGACGAACCAAGTATCGGTTTGCACCAAAGAGACAACGAAAAACTGATTCATTCTTTGGAACAATTAAGAGATATTGGGAATTCTGTTTTGGTGGTGGAACACGACAAAGACATGATAGAACGAGCCGATTACGTCATTGATATTGGTCCGAAAGCCGGAAAATTTGGCGGGGAAATCATCAGCAAAGGCACGCCTAAGGAATTGCTCAACGAACACACCATTACCGCCATGTATTTGAATGGTGAAATGAAAATTGAAGTGCCAAAGAAGCGACGTGAAGGCAATGGTAAGTTTATGAAACTAAGCGGCGCAACCGGAAACAACTTAAAAAATGTTTCTATCGAGTTACCTTTGGGTAAATTGATTTGCGTAACCGGAGTTTCGGGCAGTGGTAAATCGACTTTGATTAATGAAACGCTCTACCCTATTTTGAATGCGTATTATTTCAACGGCGTTAAAAAACCGCAACCTTATAAAAAAATTGAAGGTTTAGAACATATCGACAAAGTTATTGATATTGATCAAAGTCCGATAGGCAGAACGCCACGCTCGAATCCGGCGACTTATACCGATGTGTTTTCAGAAATCAGAAGTTTGTACACCCAAACGCCTGAAGCCATGATTCGCGGTTATAAAGCCGGACGTTTTAGCTTTAATGTTTCGGGCGGAAGATGTGAAACTTGTGAAGGTTCGGGTGTTCGCACCATTGAAATGAGTTTCTTACCGGATGTTTATGTCGAATGTGAAACTTGTCAAGGGAAACGTTTTAACCGGGAAACGTTAGAAATTCGATACAAAGGCAAATCCATTTCCGATGTTTTGAATATGACCGTGGATGAAGCCGTAGTCTTCTTTGAAAACATTCCGAAAATTTACAGAAAAGTCAAAACGATACAAGATGTTGGTTTGGGTTACATCACTTTAGGCCAACAAAGCACAACACTTTCAGGCGGTGAAGCGCAACGCATCAAATTGGCCACAGAACTATCTAAAAAAGACACCGGAAACACGTTTTACATCATGGACGAACCGACAACCGGACTGCATTTTGAAGACATACGCGTGTTGATGGATGTGATTAATAAATTGGTCGACAAAGGCAATACGATTTTGATTATCGAACACAATATGGACGTGATTAAACTAGCCGATCACATTATAGACGTTGGACCGGAAGGCGGCAAAGGCGGTGGACAAATTCTTTGCGCCGGAACACCGGAAGAGATTGTAAAGAACAAGAAAAGCTATACGGCTCAATTCTTAAAAAAAGAACTAAATTAGCAGGCTGTTTTTAGCCCGGATTGTAACAGAAATCCTTTTTAATTTTTCTTTAAAATTAAAAAGATTGCCGTGGAAAGCCGGAAACAGCTTCAAATAAAAATTAAAAAAATTACTATGGCATTTGAACAATACGAAAATGAAGACGATAAAATTCAGGAAAAACTAAAACAAAAAACCTGGAACGAAATAAGAACCAACGATTCTTGGGCAATTTTTAAAATCATGTCGGAGTTCGTCAACGGTTACGAAAGCATGGCGCGCATTGGTCCGTGTGTTTCGATTTTTGGTTCAGCCCGAACCAAACCGGATAACAAATACTATTTATTGGCGGAAAAAATTGCTTATAAAATCAGTAAAGCCGGTTATGGTGTCATCACCGGTGGCGGACCCGGAATTATGGAAGCCGGAAACAAAGGCGCGCACAATGGCGGCGGTACTTCGGTGGGTTTGAATATCGAATTGCCTTTTGAGCAACATTTTAATCCGTATATCGACAAGGATAAGAACTTGAATTTTGACTATTTCTTTGTGCGCAAAGTCATGTTCGTCAAATATTCTCAAGGCTTTGTAGTTATGCCGGGAGGATTCGGGACTTTGGACGAATTGTTTGAAGCAATTACTTTAATCCAAACGAAGAAAATTGGCAGATTCCCAATCATTTTGGTTGGCACTGAATTTTGGTCAGGCTTATTAGATTGGATAAAAACAACCATGATTGAGAAAGAACACAATGCCAGTCCGGACGATATGAACCTCATTAAAGTGGTTGATACCGAAGACGAAGTGGTAGAAGCTTTGGATAATTTCTACAAAAAATACAATTTGAGTCCGAATTTCTAGGCTCAACATTTAAAAAAAAGAATTAAACCATTAAGGAATTAAGAAAAATTAAGATTTTGGCGCTCTTAATGAAACTTAATTCCTTAATGTTTTAAAAAATAAAACAGTCATATCCAAAATAAATTCATTTGAAAAAGCTATTGTTTTTTATTTTCCTAAGTCAGGCAATTTTTGCCCAACATCATTCTAAAATGGTGGTGGAAATCAATAGCGAAACCAAAACACTCAACGTTGTTCAAGAGCTAACGTTTCACAACCAATCAAACGACACTTTAAGTTTTATCGTTTTAAATGATTGGAACAATGCGTATCGGGATAAAAATACGCCTTTAGCCGAACGTTTTTCCGATGAATTTGTGCGTAATTTTCATTTGGCACAAGACAAAGAACGAGGTCAAACCGATAACATTACCATCATCGACCAAAACCAGTCGATGCTGACTTGGGAAAGAGATGACAAGTATCCCGATGTGATTCAGATTCGTTTGCGCGAAAAGTTAAGTCCGAATCAAAAAGCAACTATCAAATTGACCTATTTTGTCAAGATTCCAAGTGATAAATTTACTTCTTTTGGTTATGGCGACAACGAAAAAATGAACCTCAAAAACTGTTTTCTGACTCCGGCGCGATACGAAAACAAAGCCTTTGTCAAATACAATAATTTGAACTTAGATGATGCCGCGAATGCGGTTACGGATTATGATTTAAACATTAGAGTTGCGGCAAATTTAGCGGTGAACTCCGATTTAAATCAAGTTCAAAAAGAAACGCAAAACAACCAAAACCAGTACTTGTTTTCAGGTAAAAACCGATTGAATCTTAACTTATTTGTTGCTATTCCCAAAGAATATTCGGTGTTCAAGAACAGTCAAGTAGAAGTCATTTCTAACCTAAGAGACAATCGTTTGACCGACATTCAACGAGCCATTGTTATTGACAAAATCGTTAATTATGTCTACGAAAATTTAGGGCAATATCCACATGAAAAAATTACAGTTTCCCAAGCTGATTACGATAGAAATCCGTTTTATGGTTTGAATCAATTGCCCAATTTCATCAGTCCGTTTCCTGATGAATTCCTATATGAAATTAAGTTTTTGAAAACTTATTTGAATAACTTTTTGCACAATGCACTCCAACTCGATCCAAGAAAAGACAGTTGGATTATCAACGGCATTCAAGTGTACACGATGATGAAATACATTGATGAATTTCATCCTGAAAGCAAAATGATGGGCAACGTCGCCAAGCTCAAAGTTTTGCGGGCTTACAATTTGGTCAGCCTTGATTTTAATGGACAATACAGCTATTTCTACATGTTGATGGCGCGAAAGAATCTCGACCAACCTTTGGGCGCGCCTAAAAATACTCTGATTAAATTCAACGAAAAAATCGCATCGAAATACCGCGCCGGATTGAGTTTGAAATACCTTGACAGTTATCTCGAACAAAATGTTGTACCCAACAGCATCAGACAATTCATCGACTTGAATAAAAAGCAACAAACCAGTCGGAATGATTTTGAAAGCTTACTGACCAAAAACTCGCCCAAAGACATCAATTGGTTTTTTGACAAAATCATTTACTCACGGGATATCATCGATTTCAAATTTGACAAAGTAATCAAAACCAAAGACAGCATCAGTTTTTCACTAAAGAACAAAACCGAAACCAATGTGCCAATTCCTATTTATGGTATCAAAGGCAAAAATGTAGTCTTTAAAAAATGGATTGATACCTTTCCAAAAGACAGTGTTTTTACCGTTCCGAGAAATGAAGCCGAGAAAATTGTCATCAATTATAAAAACGAAGTGCCCGAGTTCAACTTGAGAAACAACTGGCAATCACTGCGGGGATTTCGCCTAAACAGTCGACCAATAAAATTCATTTTTTTCAAAGATTTAGAAGATCCGAATTACAACCAGATCGTGTACATTCCGACTTTGGAATACAATTTATACGATGGTTTATTGCCGGGTATTCGCATTCACAACAAGACCATTTTAGACAAACCGTTTAATTTTGATGTCAATCCGACGATTTCTACCAAAACGCAAAGTCTTTCGGGGAAAGCCAATTTTATGGTCAACCAATTCAATCGCGAGAGTAATTTGTATAATATTCGGTATCAACTGAACGGCCACTATTTGCATTATGCCCCTGATGCTTATTACACCAAAATCAATCCGATGGTTTTCCTACGGTTCCGTCCCGATGATTTGAGAGACAACAAAAAGGAAATGCTTGTCTTCAAATACATTATGATTGATCGAGAAAAATCAGCTTTTACGACAGATGAAAACACCGAAAACTACAAGGTATTCAATGCCAAATATTACAATGGTAAAACCGAAGTCACTCAGCACTATAACTTCTTGGGCGATTTTCAATTGTCGAGTTCTTTCGGGAAAATAGCCGGAGAGGTACAATATCGTAAACTTTACAACGACAAAAGACAATTAAATTTACGTTGGTTTGCCGGAACATTTTTTTACAATAAAAATGTCTCTACCTATTTCGATTTTGCTTTAGATCGACCTACCGATTATTTGTTCGAATATGATTATTTAGGTCGCTCTGAAACCACCGGTTTATTCAGCCAACAATTACTTCCTTCAGATGGATTTTTCAAATCGATATTGGAAACCAGAACGGCTAACCAATGGATGACGACTTTAAACGCCAGCACCAACATCTGGAATTGGATTGAAGTGTATGGCGATGTCGGAATGATAAAAAATAAGAATTCTGCGGAGCAATTTGTTTACGACAGTGGTGTTCGCTTGAACTTAGTTACCGATTATTTCGAATTGTATTTCCCGGTTTATTCGAACAACGGTTGGGAAATTGGCGAAAAAAACTACGGCGAAAGAATCCGATTTATCGTCACTTTCAATCCTGATACTTTGATTGGCCTTTTCACCAGAAAGTGGTTTTAAGCACGGTTCAAATCGTTTAAATATTACACATTTCTTTACGATATTTGAATATTGTTGAAAATTTCTCAATCAACTCTCTTTTTTAAGGTTTAAAATTATTGATACTGAAATTAGTTTTTTTCAACAGTATGGTGGAAATTACTTCTTTTTATTTAAATTTGTTACTTCAAGAAACTTTTCCACTATGACTGAAGCACAAACCAAGACCGAAATTACCTTCGAAGATTTCAAAGCAGAAGTACTGAATGATTACCGAATTGCCAAGATAAGCCGCGAATGCAGTTTGTTAGGCCGAAAAGAAGTACTGACCGGAAAAGCCAAGTTCGGTATTTTCGGAGACGGGAAAGAAGTGCCGCAATTGGCCTTGGCGAAAGCGTTTCAAAATGGTGATTTCCGTTCGGGTTACTACCGCGATCAGACTTTTATGATGGCGATTGGGCAATTGACTATTCAGCAATTCTTCGCCGGTTTGTATGGTCATACCGATTTGGCTCACGATCCAATGAGTGCCGGCCGTCAAATGGGCGGTCACTTTGCCACCCATTCATTAGATGAAAACGGGAATTGGAACAACTTAACGCAACAAAAAAATTCGAGTGCCGATATCTCGCCTACTGCCGGACAAATGCCGCGTTTGTTAGGATTAGCACAAGCTTCAAAAATATACAGAAACGTTCGTGGTTTAGAAGAGTTAACAAATTTCTCTAACGCCGGAAACGAAGTCGCTTGGGGAACGATTGGAAATGCTTCCACTTCAGAAGGATTGTTTTTTGAAACCATCAATGCTGCCGGTGTTTTACAAGTGCCGATGGTGATGAGTGTTTGGGATGACGAATACGGAATTTCTGTTCACGCCCGTTACCAAACCACCAAAGAAAACATTTCGGAAATCTTAAAAGGATTCCAACGCGACGAAGACAATAACGGTTACGAAATCATGACTGTGAAAGGTTGGGATTATCCGGCTTTGGTAGAAACTTATCAAAAAGCAGGCGCGATTGCTCGTGAGCAACATGTTCCGGTTTTAATACACGTTTACGAATTAACGCAACCGCAAGGTCACTCGACTTCGGGTTCACACGAGCGTTATAAAAATGCCGAGCGCTTGGCTTGGGAAGCCGAATTTGATTGTTTGGCTCAAATGAAAACTTGGTTAGTCGATAACAATTTGGCCACCGCCGAAGAATTAGAAACCATCGATAACGAAGCCAAGAAAGAAGTGCTCGAAGGCAAAAAAGCCGCTTGGACTGCTTTTGTTTCGCCTATGAAAGAAGAGCAACAAGAATTGGTTTCTATACTAAATTCGATTGCGGAAACCAGTTCGAATAAAGTCTTTATTGAAAAATATGCCGCTGAATTGGCTTCGATTAAAGAACCAATTCGCAAAGATATTATCACAACCGCGCGTAAAGTATTGCGTTTGGTAGTCAAAGAAAGCGGTCAATCACAATTGGCGACATGGATTACCAATTACACTAATAAAATCCAGCCGAAATTCAGTTCGCACCTGTTCTCGCAATCAAATTCAAATGCCTTAGCCGCCACTGAAGTAGCGGCCCAATACAATGAGGCAGCGGAAGAAGTGGATGCAAGATTGGTATTGCGCGACAACTTTGATGCGATTTTTAATAAATATCCTGAGACTTTAATTTTTGGAGAAGATGCCGGAAACATTGGCGATGTAAACCAAGGTTTAGAAGGCATGCAAGAAAAATACGGTGAACTTCGCGTGGCCGATGCCGGTATCCGTGAAGCCACCATTTTAGGACAAGGCATCGGGATGGCGATGCGTGGTTTGAGACCGATTGCCGAAATCCAGTATTTAGATTATTTGTTGTACGCCATCCAAATCATGAGTGATGACTTGGCGACTTTACAATACAGAACCCACGGCCGTCAAAAAGCACCGTTGATTATCAGAACGCGTGGTCACAGACTCGAAGGAATTTGGCACTCAGGTTCACCGATGGGTATGATTATTAATGCCATTCGTGGGATTCACGTTTTGGTTCCGAGAAACATGACTAAAGCAGCAGGATTTTACAACACTTTATTAGAAACCGACGAACCGGCTTTGGTAGTAGAATGTTTGAACGGTTACCGTTTGAAAGAAAAAATGCCGACCAACTTGGGCGAATTCAAAACCCCGATTGGCGTGGTGGAAACCATTAAAGAAGGAAGCGATATCACGATAGTTTCTTATGGTTCTACGCTAAGAATCATTGAGCAAGCTGCAAAAGAATTATTGGAAGTTGGGATTGATGTCGAAATCATCGACGCCCAATCGTTGTTGCCGTTTGACGTGAACCACGACTGTGTGAAAAGCATCGCCAAAACCAACCGATTATTGGTGGTTGATGAAGATGTTCCGGGTGGCGCTTCGGCTTACCTACTCCAACAAATTGTAGACGAGCAAAACGCTTACCAACATTTAGACAGCCAACCGCAAACGCTAGCCTCGAAAGCGCACCGACCGTCTTACGGTACTGACGGAGACTATTTCTCCAAACCTTCCGCTGAAGATGTTTTTGAAAAGGTTTACGCGATTATGCACGAAGCGAAACCGGAGGAATATCCGAGTTTGTATTAATATAAAGGAACCGGTTGGTTCCTTTTTTTTATGTCCTCAGTTTTGTCATTCCACTATTCATTGCTTTGTCATTCTGACGAAGGAAGAATCTCATTATTCATTTACCACCGACTAAAAACAGAATTTTACGATGAAAGGAGTTTTTTACAAGACGATGGATTATTATTTTATGGGTTTGGTTATATTTGAGAGATAGCCAAATAATTTGTGAGAATACCTTAAAGTATTTCGCATTAACATATTCAACTCATTTTAAAATTAACTCATAAACATTATGGATAAAGGAGCTCACTTTTATAGATGCGATTTTCAAGTTCATAGTCCAAGAGATATAGCCTATACAGGCAATAAATATGGCCTAAATCCTGAAGAGATTGAAAACATAACTCACCAACAAAAGGAAAAGATCATTTCAGAAAGGGAGCAGTTTTCAAAGGAATATTTACAAAAGATGAGAGACGCTGGATTAAATGCGATAGCGATGACAGATCATCATGATGTTGTATTTGTAAAGCAGTTGAGAAAAGTTGCAGAAGCAGAGAATCAAATCTATAAATCAAATTCGGAATTCGAAAAAATTATTACTGTATTTCCAGGTATTGAAATGAGTTTAGCGAATCCTGTTAGCCAATGTATAATAATTTTTGATTCTGACTTCAGCGATTCAAATTTAGATTCAGTGTTACATTTTTTTGGAATAAATCCAACTAATGAATTTGAAAAAGTAACTACACCAACATTAAAAATATCACAGACCGTAATCAATGACCTAGTTCATTTACACGAAAAATTAGATGAACTAAATTATTGCAAAGGCAGATATGTAATACTCCCAAACGTTGGAAAAAGTGGAGACCATACAATTATGCGAAATGGTTTTCATGAACATTATAGAAAAATGCCTTGCGTTGGAGGGTATGTTGACAAAGCAATTTCACAGGAAAGCGGTTATCAAAATAAACTGAACGGCGGTGATGTTAATTATGGAAATAAATCTATTGCATTAATTTCTACATCAGATAATCGTTATGAAGATGGTAGAGAATTTGGTAAATATTCAACTTGGATAAAATGGGCTGAACCAACTGCGGAAGCTATAAAACAAGCTTGCCTTGCAAAAGAATCTAGAATATCGCAAATAGAGCCTGAATTACCACAAATTTTCATTCATTCAATCGATGTTACTACCTCAAAATTTCTCGGTACGTTCAACATTAATCTAAATAGACAATATAATGCTTTAATTGGTGGAAGAGGAACCGGAAAGTCTACAATCCTTGAATATTTAAGGTGGGGACTTTGCGATCAAACAATTCAAAATTCAGATTTTGATGAATTAAGTATTATAGAAAAAAGAAGAGAAGCATTAATTCAAAAAACACTTACTGATGTTAATGGAGAGGTTCGCATTACAATGGAGAAAAATGGTATTTTGCATATAGTTAAAAGAAATTCAAAATCACGAGAGATCCTTTTAAAAATTGGCAATGGGGACTTTCAGCAAGTAAAAGAAGATGATATAAGAAAGATTCTTCCAATACAATCTTACAGCCAAAAACAACTAAGTGATGTTGGTGTTAAAACTGATGAACTAAAAAGGTTTATTGAACAACCTATAACCAATCGATTAGATTCAATAAAATTTAATCTTAATGAAACTAGTACGAAACTCAAAAACTCATATAACCAGCTAATTAGAAAAAAAGAGATTGAGCAAGAAATTGACAACTTTAATCTTGAATCTCAATCTTTAAACAATCAGGCAGAAAATATTCGTAAGTCTTTAAAAGGGGTTACAATTGCTGACCAAGAAACAATTAATAAAAAACCAAAGTTTGAGAAAGAGGAAACTATAATTTCAAATTCAAAAAATGAACTGACAGTTTTTGAGAATAAAGCAGATGAATTACTTCGCCTTTTGGAAAAATATCCAGAACCACTTGGCGACATTGGAGAAATAGAAAATAAAGAGATTATTCAGAATATATCAAATGAAATTGATTCAACATTTGGAGAAATAAAAACCACGGCTCTTGCACTTAAAGCAATTTTCAGTCCTGAAAAACTATCAAAACTAAATGAATTTATTCAACAATGGAATCAAAAGAAAGAAGCTTTTGAAATAGCTTATGAACTCTCAAAAAGCAATTCGCAATCCAGCCAGCAACAACTTTTAGAAATTCAAAGAATAGAAAAGAGACTTAGCGAAATTAACAAAATTATATCTGATAGGAAACTACTTTTAAAAGAAATCGGCTCACCAGAAGAAGATTTCACAACACAAAGGCATAATTGGCAAAAATATCATATTGAAAAAGTTGAATTGCTAAATGATCAAGCGGCTAAATTTACAGATTTATCTAAAAATCTAATTAAAGCAGAGGTTACCAAGAGTATAAATCTTCAACCTTTCAAATCACAACTCAAAAACATATTTGAGGGAACAAGAATTAGAGAAGAAAGAATAGATTCTGTAGTTGAAACCATAAAGCAATCAGCAGATCCAATAAAAGAATATACAGCTATTCTTGAAGAATTCCGTCTTCTTGCAGAACTTAAAGTATCTGAAGACAAAACCCTCAAAATTCCAGAGACTCCAATATTAACTAATTGCGGTTATAGTGAAGACCATAAATCAAAACTATGTAGTCAAATATCTGCTGATGATTGGTTACGCCTTTCTGCAAGTGAACTAGAATTCAATCCTGAATTTTATTACACTACAAATAATCAACTTGGAGATGTAATCCCTTTCAGAGAAGCGTCAGCTGGTCAACAAGCTACCGCATTATTGACAGTATTACTAAACCAACCTGGTATTCCATTATTAATTGACCAGCCTGAAGACGACATTGATAATAGAGCAATAGACCAAATAATTAAAAACATTTGGGAAGCTAAGAAAAAAAGACAACTCATATTTACTAGTCATAACGCTAACCTTGTTGTTAACGGTGATGCTGAACTTGTTATTTGTTGCGACTATAAAGATTCAACAAGTCAAACTAGAGGTATAATAAAAGAAGAGGGAGCTATTGATAAAAAATTAGTTAGAAACGAAATTACCTCAGTTATGGAAGGTGGAGAGAAAGCATTCAAACTCCGAAAAGACAAATATGGGTTTTAAACGAAAAACCTGATACTAAAGATTGTCAATCCAAATCAACAAGTACAATCAAACACCTAACCGCCTAAAACCCCGTTAGGTGTTTTTATTTCCCCAAAACCCCAAAACCCAACTTCCCAGCATTTCCAAGCCTTCCCAGCCCGCAAACGAGCTTCGGACTCACACAAATTAGCTTCGGAGATTTACTGATGGCCTTCTAAATTCTTGTGGCAATTTTGAAATTGATTTTCATTTTGCCACAGTTTTGTGGCAATTTTAAAATTGATTTTCATTTTGCCACAGCTTTGTGGCAATTTTGAAATTGATTTTCGTTTTGCCACAACTCTTCTTTTAGTCTTGACAAGCACTTCGACTCCAAACTCCTTTCTCCAAACTCCCAACTTAAACTCCTAATTCTTATCTTTACCAAAAATAAAAAACCATGCAACACATTATAGACCGCTTTATCAGCTACGTCACTATTGATACCGAATCAGACCCGAATTCAACCACTACACCGAGTACCAAAAAGCAATTCGATTTAGCCAATAAATTGGTGGACGAATTGAAAGCTATTGGTATGAAAGAAGTCACGATTGACAAACACGGTTATGTGATGGCGACTTTGGCTTCGAATGTGAAACACCAAGTCCCAACAATAGGTTTTGTATCGCATTTTGACACTACGCCCGACTTTACCGGGAAAGATGTTAAACCACAAGTGATTACCAATTATGATGGTGGCGATATCATACTAAACAAGGAACAAAACATCGTTTTATCGCCTAGTTATTTCAAAGATTTATTGCAGTACAAAGGACAAACGTTAATCACCACTAACGGTCTGACTTTATTAGGTGCCGATGACAAAGCGGGAATCACCGAAATCATGACCGCGATGGAATATTTAATCCAACATCCGGAAATTCAACACGGAAAAATCAGGGTGTGTTTTACACCCGATGAGGAAATTGGTCGTGGTGCCGATTTGTTTGACGTGAAGAAATTCGGAGCCGATTGGGCTTACACTATGGATGGCAGTCAGATTGGCGAATTAGAATATGAAAACTTCAACGCCGCCGGAGTGAAAATTACTTTCAAAGGAAAATCAGTTCACCCAGGTTATGCCAAAGGTAAAATGATCAACTCGATGTTGATTGCCAACGATTTCATCAACGAATTACCGAAGCACGAAACACCGCAAGAAACGAAAGGTTATGAAGGTTTTTTCCATGTAACGGGTTTGACCGGAAGCATTGAGGAAACCAAATTGGAACTCATCATTCGTGATCACGATATGAAGAAGTTCCTCAAGCGTAAAGAATTGGTTCACAAAATCACGAAGAAATTCAATAAAGAATTCAAAAAGCAATTCGGAGAAGACATTGTCATCTGCGAAATCAAAGACCAATACTACAACATGAAGGAAAAGGTAGAACCGGTAATGTTCATCGTGGATTTGGCCGAAAAAGCGATGAAATCTTTAGGTATTAAACCGCTAATCAAACCGATTCGTGGTGGAACCGATGGTTGTCGTTTGTCTTATATGGGATTGCCTTGCCCGAACATTTTTGCCGGTGGACACAACTTCCACGGGAAATACGAATACGTTCCGGTAGAAAGCATGCAGAAAGCGGTAGAAGTGATTGTAAAAATTGCGGAATTGACGGCAACGACTGATTTTAGTAAAAAGGCGAAGAAAGAAAAGAAGGCTAAGAAGAAATAAGTACGAAGTACAAGGTACGAGGTACGAAGTGAGTATAAAATCCTAATCAGTAATATGAAAGAAGATAAAAACCCCTGGATGAAAAATGAGCAATGGAACGAAGAAATTGGTCTGTTGCGTGCTATTGTTTTGAAAACCGAATTGGTGGAAACCAACAAATGGGGTGGCGAAGTTTATACGGTGAATAACAAAAACGTATTGGGCATTGGGAGTTTTAAAAACTATTTTGCGCTATGGTTTTTCAACGGTGTTTTCTTAAAAGATGAAGCCAAGGTTTTAGTCAATGCCAATGAAGGCGTGACGAAAGCTTTGCGACAATGGCGATTTACTTCGGCTACCGAAATTGATGAAAAACTGATTTTACATTACATAAACGAAGCGATTGCCAATGAAAAAGCTGGCTTAGCTTTCAAACCCGAAAAGAAAGAAGCGATGCAATGTGCCTTCTTTGAAGCCGAATTGAATAAAAATACTGCATTAAAAAAAGCTTTAGAACAACTGACGCCTTTCAAGCAAAAAGAATATTGGGAATACATGGCGACAGCCAAACAGGAGAAAACGAAAGTCACCCGATTGGAGAAAATCACACCAATGATTTTGGAAGGCAAAGGATTTAACGACAAATACCGAAAATAAGTAAGAAGTACAAAGTACGAGGTACGAAGTGAAAAGGTTTAAAAAAGAATCCCAAACTCCATTATGGAATTTGGGATTTTTACTTTGTATTTCGTACTTCTTACTTCGTACTTTGCTTTATGCTTTCTTATTAGCCGCTGCAGTCAATTCTAAAGAAATAGCGGAACGCTCAATCTTTAATTTACCCGACATGGTTTCGATGACGGCTGTACCTTCTGACAACTCAGCAATTTTACCGTGGAAACCACTTTTGGTGATGATTTTATCGCCTACTTTTAAGCTTGATTCAAATTCTTTTTCTTGTTTGATTTTCTTTTGTTGCGGTCTGATCATAAAGAAATAGATCACGACAAACATTAATAAAAACGGGAAAAAACTTCCTAATTGTCCAAATTGTTCCATAATAATAATTTATTTTGCTCCTTTCGGAACTTCGATGTTAGCTTTAATGGTTAGTATTTTATTGCCTTCTGCAGTGTTACACATGATAGAAACGGTTTTGGCTGTTGATCCGGTCTTTCCTGCAGAATTAAAAGACACTTTAATATTTCCTGATTCTCCCGGTTTGATAGGTGTTTTAGGATATTCAGGAACGGTACAACCGCAAGAACCTTTGGCAGAAGTGATAATTAAATCGGCTTCCCCTGTATTTTTAAACTCAAAAACATAACTTGGTTTGTCACCTTGTTGGATAGTTCCAAAATCATGTACTTCATTGTCAAAAGTCATTACCGGATACTTTCCGTTTGCGTCTGCTTGAACTACCGGAATATCATTCATATTGGCTTCCGGTTGTTTTACCGAAATGGTGTCGGCACCCGAATTGTTTTCGGCTGCATTGTCTTTTTTACAAGCTGTTGTAAAGGCTAACAAAGCTGAAATGGCGATTAAATAGATTCTTTTTTTCATAGTTTATAATTATAGTAAACCTCTACCGGTTTTTTTGATTTTATCTTCCGTTTGAAATTCTTTGACTAAATTATCTAAAATTCCGTTGATAAAAATACTGCTTTTTGGCGTAGAATATTCTTTGGCAATTTCCAAATACTCGTTAATCGTAACTTTTATTGGAATAGACGGGAATTTCAAGAACTCACAAATGGCCATTTTTAAAATGATGGTGTCAATTTCGGCAATACGATCGGCATCCCAATTTGGGGTTTTATCGATGTATTCTTTGGCTAATTGTACTTCATTTAAAACTGTTTTCCTGAACAAGTTGCCCACAAATTCTTTGTCTTCTTCGTCTTTGTACAATTTCACCACTTTGAATTCGCCCTTTTCGGAAACCAATTTTAACTGCTTCTGAATTTGGGTATTCACTACCGGAATATCGTCTGTCC
The DNA here is from genome assembly GCF_046293665.1 of Flavobacterium sp. GTDB lineage: Bacteria > Bacteroidota > Bacteroidia > Flavobacteriales > Flavobacteriaceae > Flavobacterium. The sequence continues at coordinate 412,569 of NZ_JBKBOL010000002.1, read as the reverse complement.
AAGTTAGTTTGTTGTCTTCCAAATATTCATAAAGCTTTTCATTGGGTGCAATTAGATCCGTGAACATGTCAACCACAAACTGTTTGTCTTCTTCAAAATTATTCTGACGGTTGCTCATGTATTTGGCATACAAATCACTCTGCTTGATGTCATTAAGCAAAATCAAAATATAATCATCGTTTAGTGACCAATTGTTGATTTTTCTTTGTTCTAAAGCGATACTCAACGAGCTATTCTCTTCCAATTGAAGCAGCACCGCATTATTGATAAATTTTTTATTGGGATTTTTTTCTTCAGGCGTGGCCAAATGTTTTTTACTGGAAGCTTCCAAAAAAACAATCTCTTTTTTTCTGATTTCTGTCAAAGTCGACAACATGATTAAATATAAATCCTGAATGTTATCAATACTTTGGATTAAGAACTTTTCTTCTTTCTCCAATTCCTCAGAATTTTTTTGATGCATGGCGTAGATGGACTGCATCACTTTTACTCGAATATGTCTTCTGTTTAACACGGATAAGAACTTTTAAAAATTAACAACGCGAAAGAATTTCTTTCGCGTTGCAAAAATAGGAATATTTTAAAACCTAATATTATTTATTAGCGTTTTCTTTTTTTCTTTGGTCAATTCTGTTTTGCGCAATTTGCATCGCTGCTTGTTGCGTAGTCATGTTGTTGATGTCGGCAAAATTGAAAATCTCTAACGTAGTGTTATAGATATTCTCAGTTTTTTTCATGGCTTCGTCTTTACCGTATTTCACGATTTCGCCGTAAACATTGATAATTCCACCGGCGTTGATTAAGAAATCAGGTGCATAAGCGATGCCTCTTTCTCTTAAAATTTGACCGTGAATGGCTTCTACTGCCAATTGGTTGTTAGCCGCTCCTGCGATTACTTTAGCTTTAATTTTGTGAATCGTTTCGTCATTGATGGTAGCACCTAAAGCACAAGGCGAATAGATATCAACGTCAGCACTGTATAAATCGGCTCCGGTGAAAATTTTGGCGCCATATTTCGCTACCATGTTTTCCATTTTATCTTGGTGAATGTCCGACACAAAAACCTCTGCGCCTTCTTTTCTTAAATAGCTGATTAGCGTTTCACCTACGTGACCGGTTCCTTGCACCAATACTTTTTTACCTTCTAATTTTTCCGAACCGAATTGGTATTTAGCGGCGGCTTTCATTCCCATGTAAACACCATAAGCCGTTACCGGAGAAGGATTTCCTGAACCTCCGATTGACTCAGAAATACCCGTAACATGATTGGTTACTTTGTGGATTCTGTCCATGTCTTCCGTTGTTGTTCCAACGTCTTCGGCCGTGATGTATTTACCACTTAAAGAATTTACGAATTCTCCGAAACGTGTTATCATCTCAGGCGTTTTATCGGTTTTAGAATCGCCAATGATAACGGCTTTTCCACCACCAAGATTTAAACCAGTGATGGCCGACTTGTAAGTCATTCCGCGTGACAGTCTTAAAACATCATTTAATGCTTCCCATTCGTTAGCATAATTCCACATTCTAGTGCCACCAAGCGCCGGTCCCATAACTGTGTTGTGTATACCAATAATTGCTTTTAAACCTGTATCTTTGTCATTACAAAAAACGATTTGTTCGTGATTGTCAAAAGAAAGTTGACCGAAAACAGGATCCATCTTTTTTAGCTCGACCGGTGTAGTGATTTCTGAAGTCATAATGAAGTTGTATTAATTTAAGACTTTGTAAAAAGTCGGTACAAAAATAAAATATTATTCAATAAAACTCACCAATATCAGGAATAATTAGCAAATTGTTAATAAAATCAATTTAAATAAAGAATATAATAATTTAATTATTTTCAGCGTTTTAACAAATTTTAGGTCGTAATTCCCGTTTTTGAAAAATTAACATGAAAGAACTTCAATATTTAAACAAATACTTTATCAAATACAAATTCCATTTCTTATTAGGAATTTTAATCACTATAGTCGCACAAATTTTTTCTCTTTTTACTCCTAAGTTAATCAGCAAATCTTTCAAAGCCATTGAGGATTTTAACCGCAACAAAATAAGCAGCGAATTGATTAAAGCCGAATTGATTGAAAACATCCTTTGGATTATTGGTACTACTTTGATTGCCGGTGTTTTAACTTTTTTGATGCGCCAAACTTTAATCGTAATGTCGCGCCATGTGGAATTTGACTTGAAAAATGAAGTCTTCAAACATTACGAAGTTTTAGACCAAAATTTTTACAAGCGCAACCGAACCGGTGATTTAATGAACCGCATCAGCGAAGATGTTGGTAAGGTGCGTATGTACGTTGGACCGGCCGTGATGTACACCATCAATACTTTTATTCGATTTACTGTTGTCATTATTTATATGTATAATGTATCGCCTTTATTGACTTTATATACCATTTTACCATTACCGATTTTATCCTTTATCATTTTCCGATTGAGTACCGAAATCAACAAACGCAGTACGACTTTCCAACAATATTTATCTAAAATTTCGAGTTTTACCCAAGAGATTTTCTCCGGAATTCGTGTCGTGAAAGCTTATGCGATGGAAAAACAATACCAAGAAGAAATCATTGACTTGGCTAAAGAAAGCAAAACGAAAAGTATGAGTTTAGCTCGTGTACAATCGCTTTTCGGCCCGTTGATGATTGCACTAATTGGCGTAAGTAACTTGGTGGTAATTTATTTTGGTGGCTTAATGTATATCGATGGAACGATTAAAAGCATCGGAACCATTGCCGAGTTTATTTTGTATGTCAACATGCTGACTTGGCCGGTAGCTTCTATCGGATGGGTTTCCTCTTTAGTACAAGAAGCCGAAGCTTCACAGAAAAGAATCAATGAGTTCCTGAAAATTGAACCGGAAATTAAAAACAAAGCGACGGAAAACACCAACATTCAAGGCGAAATCGAGTTCAAGAACGTAACTTTTACTTATGAAGATACTGAAATTACAGCGCTAAAAAACATCTCCTTCAAGGTCAAAAAAGGAGAAACTTTAGCCATTTTAGGGCAAACCGGTTCGGGGAAGTCGAGTATACTTTCCTTGATTACCCGAATGTACGACATCAAAGAAGGCCAAATTACTATTGACGGAAAAGCTATAGACCGAGTTAATTTAAACGATTTGAGAAACAGCATTGGAATCGTACCACAAGATGCCTTTTTATTTTCGGATACGATAAAAAACAACATCAAATTCGGTAAAGAAAACGCAACTGATGAAGAAGTAATGACGGCAGCCAAAAACGCTGTAGTTCATGACAACATTATGAATTTTAATTTGCAATACGAAACCATTTTGGGTGAACGTGGGATTACGCTTTCGGGCGGGCAAAAACAAAGGGTTTCCATTGCTCGAGCGATTATAAAAAATCCGGAGATATTGTTGTTTGACGACTGTTTATCGGCAGTGGACACCGAAACAGAAGAACAAATTTTGAATAATTTACTCCAAATCTCTAAAGACAAAACTACCATCATAGTGAGTCACCGGGTTTCATCGGCGAAAAATGCCGACAAAATTATCATCATCGATGAAGGCCAAATAATACAAGAAGGTTCTCATAATCAATTGGTAAACCAACCGGGTTATTATGCAGAGTTATATCTCAAACAACTTTCGGAAAAAGAATTAAATTAATTGTTGTTTGGTAACAAAAAATTTACCATTTTTGAACTATATAGAAACACCATTAATTGACTGAAAGAATATGAGAGAAAATGATATGTTAGAAAAAGATGAGATTTTTTCTAAAGTTTTAAGAGCGGGAAGAAGAACTTATTTCTTCGATGTGCGTGCCACCAAAGCAGATGATTACTACATTACCATTACCGAAAGCAAAAAGTTTACTGAAGAAGATGGTTCTTTTCACTTCAAAAAACACAAAATCTATTTGTATAAAGAAGATTTCGCCGCTTTCACTGATATTTTAGAAGAAATGACCGCTTACGTTTTGAACCACAAAGGCGAAGAAGTAATTTCAGAAAGACACCAAAAAGACTTCAAAAGAGAATACCAACAAGAAACAGCTGAAGAAACCAATACAACTTCTGAAAAGAGTTTCACTGATATCGACTTTGACGATATATAAAAAAGTAATTAGTGACTAGTAATAAAGATAAGTCCGGAGCTGAAAAGTTTTGGACTTTTTTAAATTAATTGATATGCAAAAATTTACAGCTTTCATCAACAAGTATGGCATCCTATTTCACAGTCTGAGCATACTGTTTTGGCTATGGCTGATTTCTAACGGTATTCAAACCATGCAAACTGAGGAATTACCTTTAACGAAGAAAATCGCTTTTGGAGGTTTGATCATGTTTTTGTTTTTGTCGATCTTTAATTTGTACAGAGCTATAATTAAAAGAAAACAAAGCTAACCAATCCTCAAGCCATTCTCGACTTTCAAATCGGAAGTCAATAAAACAATATCATTGTCAGCTCCGACTGAACCTAAAACCAAACATTCGCTCATAAAATTCCCTATTTGCTTTTTAGGAAAGTTAACCACTGCGACGATCTGTTTGCCAATTAAATCTTCTTTAGCATATCGCTTGGTAATTTGGGCCGATGATTTCCTGATGCCGATTTCATTTCCAAAATCAATTACCAATTGAAACGCCGGTTTCCGGGCTTCGGGAAAATCGTTTGCTTCTAATATGGTTCCTATACGCATAGCTACTTTTTCGAATTCTTGCCAAGTCAATTCCATAATCTTTGGTTTAATCAATAAACAAACCTAAGAATTATAAAAACATGTCCTTAAATTGTGTAACGCTTTTTTCAGGTCAGAAGTGTAATTTTATAAATCAATATTTGAGCGAAATCAAATGTAAAATTCCAGCAAGATGAGAGAATATCAAGTAGACCATGAACCGGATTTAAGAGAAACTAATTTCATAGTTCAAGAAAATTCAACCGATAAATTTATCGAAACTGCGCCCAATGTAAAACTCTACGTCAAAGATTACGGCTATGGAAAACCGGTGATTTTAATTCATGGTTGGCCATTGTCAAACGAAATGTGGGAATATCAAATTGAAGCTTTGGTCGAAAGCGGTTTCCGAGTAATTGCTTATGACCGAAGAGGTTTTGGAAAATCTTCACAACCTTGGAACGGATATGATTATGATACTTTAACCGATGACTTAAAATCGATTATCGACCAATTGGATTTAACTGATGTTACACTGGTAGGATTCTCTATGGGCGGCGGCGAGGTGGTTCGCTATTTCAGTCGTTATGGTGGAAAAAATGTTTCCAAAGCCGCACTGATTTCCTCAGTGACGCCATTCAGATTATGGACAGAAAACAATCCTGAAGGTAATCTTCCAGAAAAAAACGAAGCCACTGCCAATAAAATCAAGGAAGACCGAATTGGTTTCTTGGATGGTTTTGGAAAGACATTCTTTGGCGTAAGTATGCTAGCCAATCCTATGAGTTCTTCTCTATTGGATTATTTCAAAATGTTGTGCTCTTTTGCTTCACCACGGGCGACTTTAGAATGCGCCAAATCCTTTTCGACGACGGATTTCCGTAAAGAAATGGCAACCATAAAAGTTCCAACGCTGATTATTCATGGCGATGAAGACGAAATTGTACCGATTGAAGTTTCTTCTGAAAAATCGGCCGCTATGATTCAAAACAACACCTTTATTATTTACGAAGAAGCACCACATGGCTTATTTTATACCGAAAGAGAGCGATTGAACAAGGACTTAATTGCCTTTCTTAATTCATAATTCAAAAACCTTAAGATGAAAATCCGGAGCGCACTTCAAATGCACTTCGGGTTTTTATTTTATAACCTTATTATTTTTATACAATACTGTTAATCTAAAAGTTGAATATATTTTATACATTTAGGTTTTAATAAATCACACTAAGGTTATCGCTATGAAAATTGCCTTGTTTACTAACGAATTTCCACCGAATATTTATGGCGGCGCCGGAGTTCATATCGATTTTCTAAGTCAGGAATTGGCTAAATTAAGTGAAGTGAAAGTGCGTTGTTTCGGCAACCAAGAAGAAGCAACCGAATCGATGAATGTCATCGGAATTCAATCTTCTTTAACCAAACCCGAAGACGACAACAATCCGCATCTCAAGATGTTTCATAATTTGAGTCGGAATGTCGAAATGTCGCAACACACTTTACAAGCCGATATCATTCATTGTCACACTTGGTACACGCACTTGGCCGGAATCTTTTCGAGAGAATTATTGCAATCGCCGTTAATTTTAACGACACACAGTTTAGAAACACATCGCCCTTGGAAAGTGGAACAACTGGGCAATGGTTATTTTTTGTCGCGTTGGATAGAAAACCATGCTTACAATACCGCCGACGGGATTATTGCCGTTAGCGAACAAATGAAAACCGATGTCATTGATGCTTATGGCGTTGCTCCGGAAAAAGTAACAGTCATTCACAACGGCATTGATCCTGATTTTTACGCACCCACTTTTGACAACGATTTATTAAAGGAATACAACATCAATCCTGATATTCCGTTTGTGCTTTTTGTGGGTAGAATTACGCGCCAAAAAGGGATTTCTCAATTGATTTCGGCTGCTAAATATTTCAATGCAGATTGTCAAATTGTACTTTGTGCCGGTGCGCCGGATACTCCGGAAATAGCTCAAGAAACAGAAGAATTAATAACCGATTTAAAAGCGAAAAGAAATGGGGTCATTCTGATTTCAGAAATGTTGCCTCGCGAAAAAATCAAAGTGCTTTACAGTCACGCTCGCGTTTTTGCCTGTCCGTCATTATACGAACCATTTGGCATTATCAATCTCGAAGCCATGTCTTGTGAAACTCCGGTTGTTGGAAGTGCTGTTGGCGGTATTCCCGAAATTATAGTTGAAGGCGAAACCGGTTATTTAATTGAACTGGAAAGCATTTCCAGAACCGATTTTAACCCAAAACATCCTGAAGCATTTCAGCAGAACTTTGCTGCTAAAGTCAATCAATTATTAGCCGATGAAAGTTTGGCAACGCAATTGGGCAAAGCCGGAAGAAAAAGGGTTTTAGAAAAATTCAGTTGGGCCTCCATTGCCAAAACCACTTATAACTATTACCAAGACGTAATCAACCAATTTGAAAAAGAAAAAGCCTGATATATATCTCAGCCAAAAAAAATTGAAATATGATAAATAAAAGCACACTAGCCATTATTTTAGGTGGCGGACAAGGTTCAAGATTGGCGCCATTAACACTGACCCGTTCAAAACCGGCTGTCCCGATTGCCGGAAAATACCGTTTGGTGGATATTCCGATTTCGAATTGTATCAACTCTGATATTAAAAGGATGTTTGTGTTAACGCAATTCAATTCGGCTTCATTGAACCAACACATCAAAAATACTTATCATTTTAGCCATTTCAGTACGGCTTTCGTTGACATTTTAGCGGCCGAACAAACACCCGACAATATTACGTGGTTTCAAGGTACAGCTGATGCGGTTCGACAGTGTATGCATCATTTTATGAACCATGAGTTTGATTATGCGCTGATTTTATCGGGTGACCAATTGTACCAAATGGATTTTAATGCGATGATCAAAGCGCATCATGATGCCGGTGCCGATATTTCGATTGCCACTTTACCGGTTACCGCTAAAGAAGCTACCGAATTTGGGATTCTAAAAACTGATGCCGAAAATTACATTACTTCTTTCATCGAAAAACCCAATGCGAGTTTACTCCCAGAATGGACTTCAGAGGTAAGCGAAGAATCTCAAGCCGAAGGCAAACATTATTTGGCGTCAATGGGAATCTACATCTTCAACAAAGAATTGTTAGTTGAATTGATGAAAAACCCGGACACTAAGGATTTTGGCAAAGAAATCATTCCGCAAGCCATTGGAAAGCAAAAAATGTTAAGCTATCAATATGAAGGTTATTGGACCGACATTGGAAACATTGACTCATTCTTTGAGGCCAATTTAGGCTTAACCGATGACATTCCTAAATTCAATTTATTTGACAATTCGAGTAAAATTTATACCCGTGCCAGGGTTTTGCCTCCGTCAAAAATTACCGGTTCATCAACCGTTGACAAATCAGTTATAGCCGAAGGTTGTATTTTAAACGGAGCTACTGTTGAACATTCAGTGATCGGGATTAGAAGTCGCGTAGGTTATGGATCAACCGTAATCAACTCCTATTTGATGGGCAATGATTATTATCAAAACCTGGAAGAAATCAGAACCAATTCATTGCATGGAATTATCAACGTTGGTATTGGTGAACGTTGTTTTATCAATAACACTATAGTTGACAAAGATTGTAGAATCGGCAATGATGTTCGTCTCAACGGTGGAAAACACTTAGAAGATACCGATACTGAATTATACACGATAAAAGATGGCATCATAGTCGTCAAAAAAGGTGCTATCCTTCCGAATGGATTTACTGTATAAAATAAAAAAACACTCTAAACAGAGTGTTTTTTTATTATTGCATAGTCAAATAATTGTAGATTTTTTGACCTTGGGCATCATCTAAGTTGGCTTTCTTTTGCATATCTAAAACAATCGGTTTCCATTGTTCTGCATTGTAGTCAGTTGGTTGGTATAAAGAATGGCATTTACCACAATTATTCTCAAAAAGAGATTTTCCTTCTGCCAATTCAGGAGTCATGACTGTAGCGAATTTAATTTCCTCTTTTGGTGTTGTTGCCATTGGCATACTCGATTTAGAAGCACATGAATAAATAATAGTGGCCAAAACAGCCAAGGCAAGTACTTTATATTTCATGATTTTTAGTTATTGGTTGAAGTAAATGTAAAGAAAAATCCCAACCGTAAACAGTTGGGATTTTCTTTTAATCAAAACTTAAGTTTTGTATTACCCTTTTACATCCATTAATTCTACATCGAAAACCAAAGTTGCATCCGGTGGAATTACACCTCCGGCGCCGCTTGAACCATATCCTAAATAAGACGGAATTACAAAACGCGCTTTATCTCCAACTTGTAACAAGGCAATGCCTTCATCCCAACCTTCAATCACGTGACCTTTTCCTAATGGGAATTCGATTGGTTTTTTACGTGGATAAGACGAGTCAAATGTTTTACCATTTTCTAATTGTCCGGTATAATGAACTGAAACCGTTTTGCCGGCTTCGGCTTGTTTGCCGTTTCCTTTTTGGATGAATTTGTAACGCAAACCGCTTGCTGTTTTTTCAAAACCGGCAGCCAATTTTTCCATCGATTCTTCCGCTTGTTTTTTAGCTTCTTCGATTCTTCTTTGTCTTGAACCTTCAAACGTTCTGAAGGCTTCAATGGCATTCCATTTTTGAGCTTCATCTCCTACCCTAACGATTTCCAATGTTTCTATTGAATCACCTTGGGCAACTGCATCAACAATATCTTGTCCTTCAACCACGTGACCAAAAACAGTGTGTTTTCCGTCTAACCAATTTGTTGGTACATGCGTGATGAAAAACTGGGAACCATTGCTTCCCGGTCCGGCATTGGCCATTGATAAAACACCCGGTTTATCGTGTTTTAACGTTGGGTGAAACTCATCGTCAAAATTATAACCCGGACCACCGGTTCCGATACCTTGCGGACAACCACCTTGTATCATAAAATCGGGGATTACTCGGTGGAATTTTAAGCCATCATAATAAGGTTTTCCCATAGGTTTGGCTGAATTCTCTAATTGTCCTTCGGCTAGGCCTACAAAATTCCCTACCGTTCCCGGTGTTAAATCGTGTGTTAGTTTTACTAAAATCGATCCTTTTGTGGTGTTGAATTTAGCGTATATTCCGTTTTCCATGGTGTTATTTTTTAAAAAATCTGGTGCAAAGGTACTATTTTATATTGTAAATTTGGTTACCAAAAACAAAAGCATGAGTTCAATTTTCAGTAAAGTCGACAACGATGTAATCATCTCCAGAATCCACCAACTCACCCCGGAAAGTAAAGCTTTATGGGGAAAAATGACCGTAGACCAGATGTTGTCTCATTGTCAGGCACCATTGGATTTCGCTTTTGGAAAAACACCTATGAAGGCCAATTTTTTGATGCGTATCATTGGGAAATTGGCACGGAATAAAATATTGAATTCAAAAGAATACCATAAGAACAGTCCGACTGCGCCGGCTTTTATCCGAAAAGAAACTTATGATTTTGAAGCCGCAAAACAAGGACTGATTGAAAGAATCAATATTTTTTCTGAACTGGGTCAGAAAGCCATTAAAACGACTAAGCATCCTTTCTTTGGGGAAATGACTTATGAAGAATGGAGTAAAATGCACACCATGCATTTGGATCACCATTTGAGACAATTTGGGGTTTAAAAAAGAAAATAGAATATAGAAAATAGAAAATAGAGAATAGAATATAGAGAATAGAATATAGAGAAAAGATGAAAGAAGGTTCCGATTATATCAAACTCAATAAAGCTACTTGGAACGATAAAGTGGATGTTCACATCGCTTCAGCGTTTTATGATATGGAAAGTTTTTTGAACGGAAAATCAACGCTGAACGACATTGAGTTGGCTTTATTGGGCGATGTTTCCGGTAAAAAGATATTGCATTTGCAGTGTCATTTTGGGCAAGATACGATTTCGTTGTCGCGAATGGGTGCCAAAGCCACCGGATTAGATTTATCGGATAAAGCCATTGAAAGAGCTCGAGAATTTGCTAAAAAACTTAATCTCGACGTAACTTTTGTTTGTTGCGATATTTATGAGGCTCCAACATTAATCGATGAAAAATTCGATATTGTTTTTACCAGTTATGGTACTATTGGCTGGTTTCCCGATTTGGAAAAATGGGCGAAAGTGGTTTCGCATTTTTTAAAGCCGAACGGACAATTTATCATGGCGGATTTTCATCCGGTGGTTTGGATGTTTGATGATGATTTTACAACCGTTTTTTATAATTATTTTAATGTCGAGCCCATTATTGAAAACACTACCGGAACTTACGCCGACAAGCAAGCGCCGATTGAAACTAAAACCATTACTTGGAACCACCCGATTAGTGAGATTTTGAACAGTTTGATACAAAGCGGTTTGGAAATCAACACTTTTAACGAATACGATTATTCGCCTTATAATTGTTTTAACCAAACGATAGAATCAGAACCGGGAAAGTTCCGTATCAAACCTTTGGACAATAAAATCCCGATGGTGTATTCGATTTTGGCATCGAAGAAATAAATTTCCTCTTTAAATTGAAACCCTAGCCCGGATTGAAGTGAAAATCCTTTTTTAATTTGCCGTGGGTTTTAACCCTTGGCAATTTAAAAAAGATTGTAGCGGAAAGCCGGAAACAGCTTCAAAAAAAACTTCTTTATATTTGCACCATGCGAATAGACATCATTACCATATTACCCGATTTATTGCGAAGTCCGTTTGAAGGCTCGATTATGAAACGCGCCATCGAAAAAGGATTGGTGGAAGTGCATTTTCACAACCTGAGAGATTACACGACCAACAAGCAGAAAAGTGTTGACGATTACCAATTTGGCGGCGGTGCAGGCATGGTCATGATGATACAGCCGATAGACGATTGCATCACGCATTTGAAAAGCCAACGCGAGTATGACGAAATTATTTATATGTCGCCCGACGGAGAAACGTTGAACCAAAAAATGGCCAATACGATGTCGATGTACGAGAATATTATCATTCTTTGCGGCCATTATAAAGGCGTTGACCAACGCGTTCGCGATCATTTTATTACGAAGGAAATCTCGATTGGCGATTATGTCCTTTCGGGTGGTGAAATTGGCGCGATTGTTTTTTGCGATGCAATTATCCGATTGATTCCCGGTGTTTTGAGTGATGAAACTTCGGCTTTGACAGATAGTTTTCAGGACAATTTGTTATCGGGACCAATTTATACACGACCGGCAGATTATAAAGGTTGGAAAGTGCCTGAAGTGTTGACTAGTGGTCATTTTGCTAAAATTGACAAATGGCGAGAAGACATGGCGTATGAGCATACCAAAAATAGAAGACCTGATTTATTGGAAGACTAATCATGGAAAAACCGGTTGTTACTGCTTTGTTGGCTTACGGCATGTCGGGGAAAGTTTTTCACGCGCCGTTTTTAGCAACGAATAAAGGTTTTCAGCTTTATGCCGTTTTGGAACGAAATGCAAAGAAAGCGGCAAACGATTATCCTGAAATCATTAGTTTTTCGACTATTGACGAATTACTTTCAGATGAAACCATTGAATTGGTGGTAATCAACACGCCGAATAATACTCATTTTGATTATGCCAAGTTGGCTTTAGAAGCTAACAAACATGTCTTAATTGAAAAACCGGCTACTGCTACTCCGAAAGAATTTGAAACGCTTTTGGCTTTGTCCGAAAAAGTAACCCGTAAAGTTTTTGTTTACCAAAATCGTCGTTGGAGCAGTGATATCACTTCGGCTAAAAACATCATAAACTCAGGAAAACTCGGCGATATTATTGAAATGCATTTGAGATTCGACCGTTATCGTCCAACGATTGGTGTCAAAACTTTTAAAGAAACTCCGATTCCGAGTAGCGGGATTTGGTATGATTTAGGTTCGCATTTGATTGACCAAGCGATTTCTATTTTTGGAAAACCTGAGCGTCATTACAGACATAAAAATAGCTATCGCGACAATTCTCAAGTTGATGATTTTGCGTTTATGCATATTGTTTTCCCGAATAAAGTCAATGTATTTATTACTACAAGTATGTTGGTTACCGATGCCCAGGCCGGCATTGTAATTCATGGTACTAAAGGAAGTTTCATTAAAGCATTCTGTGACGAGCAGGAAAATCAATTGATTGAAGGCATGTCACCTTTACATCCAAAATTTGGCATGGAAAAACCAAACAAAGAAGGAAAACTGACTTATTACAATGAAAACGACCAACAAATAGTTGAAACGATTCCGTCAATTAAAGGAAATTTCAATGCACTATTTGATGAAGTTTATCAAAGCATTCGCAGCAACAAAGAGTATTCTGTTAAAAATCAAGACATTACGGCTCAATTAAAATTGCTTGTTTGATTAAAAAAAATTCGTAATTCGTAATTCATAATTCGCAATTCTTTTTTATCTTTGCCCCCACATTTGACTAACCTCTGGCGAAAACCGTGAATGTTGCTCAGATTTCAAACCATAATATTCTTAAAAATGGCAAATTTAGTAGATTTCGTTAATAACGAATTATCAACAAAAAAAGATTTCCCTTTATTCGGAGCTGGTGATACTATCACAGTTTACTACGAAATTAAAGAGGGTGAAAAAACAAGAACTCAGTTTTTCAAAGGAGTTGTAATCCAAAGAAAAGGTGCAGGATTGACTGAAACTTTTACTATCCGTAAAATGTCTGGTGCTGTTGGTGTAGAGCGTATCTTCCCAGTAAACATGCCGGCTTTGCAAAAAGTTGAAGTAAACCAAAGAGGTAAAGTTAGAAGAGCTCGTATCTACTACTTTAGAGAACTTACCGGTAAAAAAGCAAAAATCAAAGAAAGAAGAAGATAATTCTCCGCTTTGTACTCATAAAAAAAGTCCCGATTTTGTCGGGACTTTTTTTATTCCTGACAATTTAAATTCGATATTTTGACAATTCAATATTTTTTTCTGCTTTAATTGTCGATTTGATAATTCAATCGATTTCGTAAAAGGTTCGCCTTGATTTCTTTATATTTGCTTGCTTCAAAATAAACACTTTTGAGGTCATACAACACAAACAAACATTACGAATAAAAACCTTTACAATGACACAAAAAGCAAAAATCCACTACACTTTAACAGATGAAGCGCCAATGTTGGCCACGCATTCGTTTTTGCCTATAGTACAAGCCTTCACCGCTCCGGCTAATATCGATATTGAATTAAGAGATATTTCACTGGCCGGAAGAATTTTATCTAATTTCCCGGAATACTTAAAAGATGACCAAAGGGTTAGCGATGCTTTAGCCGAATTAGGACAACTGGCTACAACGCCTGAAGCCAACATCATAAAACTACCCAACGTTTCCGCTTCTATTCCGCAATTAACAGACGCTATTGCCGAATTACAAGCACATGGTTACGCAGTTCCGAATTATCCTGACAATCCAACAACCGACGAAGAAAAAGCTATTAAAACAGCTTATGCTAAAGTATTGGGTTCTGCCGTAAATCCGGTTTTACGTGAAGGAAACTCTGATCGTAGAGCACCGAAAGCGGTGAAAAATTATGCCAAAGCCAATCCGCATTCTATGGGCGCTTGGTCTAAAGAGTCTAAAACCAAAGTAGCCTTTATGAATGAAGGCGATTTCTACGGTACTGAAAAATCGGTTACAGTGGCCAATGCAGCTCAATTCAAAATAGAATTTGTTGGCATAGACGGTTCGACTAAAGAATTAAAAGGCTTATCTGCTCTGAAATCAGGAGAAGTAATTGATTCTTCGGTAATGAATTTAAGATCCCTAAAGACTTTTGTTTCTAAAACTATTGAAGAAGCCAAAGCCGCCGGCGTTTTATTATCGGCTCACTTAAAAGCCACGATGATGAAAGTGTCCGACCCGATTATTTTCGGGGCGATGGTGGAAGTATATTTCAAAGACGTTTTTGCTAAATATGGCGACGTATTCAAATCATTAGGCTACAAAGCCGATAATGGTTTAGGTGATTTGTATGTAAAAATTGCAGGTCATCCGCAAGAAGCTGAAATCACAGCTGCGATTGAAACGGCAATTGCCAACGGACCGGCGTTAGCCATGGTGAATTCTGATAAAGGAATCACTAACTTCCACGTACCATCAGACGTTATTGTTGACGCTTCTATGCCGGCGATGATTCGTACTTCGGGACAAATGTGGAACAAAGAAGGCAAAGCCCAAGATACTTTTGCTTTAATTCCGGATAGATGTTACGCAGGTCTTTACGTAGCGACTATTGAAGATTGTAAAACCAATGGCGCGCTCGACCCAAGAACTATGGGTTCAGTACCGAATGTAGGTTTGATGGCTCAAAAAGCAGAAGAATACGGTTCACACGACAAAACTTTCCAAGCCGAAGCTGACGGAACTATTCAAGTTTTAGATGCAGAAGGCAATGTATTGATGGAACAAGCGGTAGAAGCCGGAGATATTTTCAGAATGTGTCAAACCAAAGATGCACCCATTCAAGACTGGGTAAAGTTAGCGGTAAACAGAGCGCGATTATCCGCGACACCTGCCATTTTCTGGTTGGATGAAAACCGTGCACACGATAGAGAAATCATCAAAAAAGTACACTTATACCTAAAAGATTACGACACCAACGGATTGGACATTAGAATCATGAATCCGATTGATGCGACTAAACTGACTTTAGAAAGAATCCGTCAAGGGTTAGACACCATTTCAGTAACCGGAAACGTATTGCGTGATTATTTAACCGATTTGTTCCCGATTTTAGAAGTGGGCACTTCGGCCAAAATGTTATCCATTGTTCCATTAATGAATGGCGGTGGCTTGTTCGAAACCGGAGCCGGAGGTTCAGCACCAAAACACATTGAGCAATTTATTGAAGAAGGTTATTTGCGTTGGGATTCGTTAGGCGAATTCTTAGCACTCGGCGCTTCCTTGGAACATTTAGCGCAAACCCAAAACAATCCTAAATCGATGGTTTTAGCCGAAGCTTTAGACGTTGCCACTGAAAAATTCTTGGCTAACGATAAATCTCCGGCGCGTAAAGTCGGCCAAATTGACAACAGAGGTTCGCATTTCTACTTGGCGATGTATTGGGCAGAAGCTTTAGCTGCTCAAACTAAGGACGCAGAATTACAAGCTAAGTTTACTCAAATTGCAGGTGAATTAAACGCTAACGAAGCTAAAATTAATGAAGAGCTAATTGGAGCCCAAGGGAAACCTCAGCAAATTGGCGGTTATTATCAACCTTCAAAAGTTTTGACTGAAAAGGCAATGCGTCCGAGTGAAACTTTTAATACTATTTTATCAAAATTAGTATAATCAAATTCGATTTATTTAATAAAAAAAGCGACTTAATTAAGTCGCTTTTTTTTATTTCTGTTCTTGTAAACCGCCGTCATCTTTTAAGATAATTAATTTGGCTTTGACACCGGTAGTCAAGTTCCATTTATTAGTGGTTACAATGCCTTTCTTTTGGTCGTAAATTACAAACTGCGCTGTGTTTGGTCCGGATTCTCCCTGATTTAAAGCTTCTATTTCTATTTTGTTGATCCCTTCGTTTAAGTCTAGATACACTTCTTTGAAACTAACTTCTAATAAAATAGCATCAACCACAATTTTATCATTGAGCCAAATTCTAACCAAATCTCCGTCAGGTGCTTCATGATCTCTACAAGCAATACTTATAGTTTTGGAGCCGGTTTTAAATTGGCCTAAAAAACTATCACTTTTGAATTTTTCCAGAATTTCACCATCGCTGCTTTTCTTGTTCATTCTTTCAGTATATGGCTTTGATGGATCAGCAAATTTCTCTTTTTCCATTATACTCTTTTCTTCCTCGGGTTTCTTTTTTAACAGAGAAACATTTTCGAGCAACTTGTCTTTCTTATCAAAAATACTAGGATAAGTAATCGATTTTGAAGAAGTTGGAGATACTTCTCCGGTTGGATTAGTTACCGGTGCTATTTTTAAAGTCTTCTTGGGCTGCTCAAATTGAGCAAACCCTTCAAAACTGACAATTATCAAAAATAATATCGTAAAACTTGCCTTCATTATATCTTTCTTGTGATTAGTGAAAATAATAAAATCTCTAAAAAAACTGTTTTGTATTAACCAAACCTTAACAAATGATTATGAGGAAATTACTAATTTTATCAAGAATTTTGCAACTCTAAAAGCCAAATTTATGCCAAAAAATATTTTCACTCCTATCTTTTTAATATTATTAACGTTTCAACTCTATTCTCAACAAAAATATACCATCAGTGGTTTGGTTTCAGACGGGAAAAATAAAGAGACCTTAATAGGTGTTTCATTGTATATTCAAGAAACCAAAACCGGCCTGACCACTAATGAATACGGTTTCTATTCTATTACTTTGCCCAAAGGAAGCTATACTTTATCGATTAGTTACATTGGCTACAAAACCATCACTGAAACCATAGAACTTACTCAAGACATTCGAAAGAATTTTTTAATATCAGAAAGCAGTCAACAACTTGATGAAGTCGTAATTCTTCAAAACAGCAAGCGTGTCGATGTGAGAAAGCCTGAAATGAGCGTCAACAAACTGACCATTCAGGAAATCAAAGAAATGCCCGTAATATTCGGAGAAGTTGATGTGATTAAATCGATTCTAACGCTTCCCGGAGTGACCAATGCCGGCGAAGGACAATCGGGTTTTAATGTTCGTGGCGGTGGTGCAGATCAAAACTTGGTTTTGTTAGATGAAGCTACTATTTATAATTCCTCTCACTTGTTTGGGTTATTTTCAGTTTTTAATCCGGATGCTATCAAAGATTTAAAGCTATACAAAGGTGGAATTCCTGCAAGATACGGAGGTCGATTATCTTCTATTTTAGACATTTACCAAAAGGAAGGCAACAAAGATTCCTTTCACATGAATGGCGGTATTGGTCTAATTTCAAGCAGAATCCTGGCTGAAGGACCAATCGTAAAAGGTAAGGGTTCCTTTGTGGTTGCCGGAAGAGGTTCGTATGCGCACCTTTTTCTAAAATTGGTAGACAATCCGAACTCGGCTTATTTTTATGATTTGAATACCAAATTGAGCTATTCTCTTAATGAAAAAAACAATGTTTATCTTTCGGGATATTTTGGCAGAGATGTATTTCAATTGAATAATAGTTTTGTCAACACTTATGGAAATACCGTTATTAATTTAAGATGGAATCATTTATTCTCAGACAAATTATTCTCTAATCTTTCTATGATTTATTCTGATTATTATTATGGCCTTCGATTGGATTTTATCGGATTCAATTGGGACAGCGGTATTAAGAACTACAATTTAAAATACGATTTCAAACATTATTTGACCGATAAATTCAAACTGACTTACGGTTTACAAACCAATTATTACGATTTTAATCCGGGTAAAATTGAACCTACCAATGAAGAATCCGGAATTAATGCGGATCAATTGGACAAAAAATATGCTGTGGAAAATGCCGTTTATTTAGATGCAGAACACCAAATCTCTAAAAACATTGCGCTTTCTTACGGCATTCGCGTTAGTAATTTTCTTCGTTTAGGACAACAAACTTTAAACACTTATGCCAATAATCAGCCGGTCACTTTTAATTCTCAATATCAAATTTATGAAAGCGCGGAACCTATCGGAACGGTGAGTTATGGTAAAAATCAAACGATAGCCCATTTCGAAAATCTTGAACCTCGTTTTGCTATTGCTTACACCTTAAATGATGACCAATCGATAAAAGCGAGTTACAACCGAATGTCGCAGTATTTGCATTTGATTTCCAACACGCAGTCGCCAACACCTTTAGACGTTTGGGCACCAAGTGACCAATATTTGAAACCACAGATTTTAGACCAAGTCGCTTTGGGTTATTTCCGAAATTTAAGTGATGATTTATATTCGCTTGAAGTAGAAACTTTTTTTAAGAAAATTAAAAATCGCGTCGATTATATTGACGGTGCAAACTTAATAGCCAACGAAGCCATTGAAAGAGTTGTTTTAAACGGAAAAGCCAGGGCTTATGGTTTAGAAATTTTGTTCCGAAAAAACTCGGGTCGATTCAAAGGTTGGGTTTCTTATACCTTGTCGAGAACAGAACAACAAGTTGAAGGCAGAACACCAGAGGAAACGGGTATTAATAACGGAGAATGGTATCGCACCGGTTTTGATAAACTGCATAATTTGGCCATAGTAGGCAATTATAAATTAAATGAAAAATGGCGTTTTAGTTCCAATTTTATTTTGCAAACCGGTCAACCCGTTACCTTTCCAACCGGTCAATATGAATACCAAGGCATCACCGTTCCGATTTTCAGCTCGCGAAACGAAAATAATTTACCAATGTACCATCGCTTAGACGTTTCGGCTACTTTGACACCAACTAAAAACAAAGGCAGAAAGTGGCAAAGTGAATGGGTTTTCGGAATTTACAATATTTACAACAGGATGAATTCGGCTTCCATTACATTCAGACAAAACCAAGAAACCGGTTCTAATGAAGCCATCCGACTGTCGATTTTCGGAATTGTTCCCAGTGCCACTTATAACATTAAATTCTAAATTTATGAAAAAGATATTATTCAGTTTATCCATAGTTCTTTTTGCTTTCACTTCTTGTGAAAAAGTAATTGATGTGGATTTGTCTACCTCAGCACCAAGATTGGTTATTGAAGCTTCTATTCAATGGATGAATGGAACTCCGGGAAATGAACAAATCATCAAACTTTCTACTACGACCGGTTATTTCTCCAATGAAATTCCTCCGGTAACTGATGCGATAGTTTACATTACCAATAGTTCTAATGAGGTTTTTAATTTTATTCAAGACACAGAACTCGGAGTTTACAAATGCCTAAACTTTAATCCGGTATTAAATGAAACTTACACTTTAACCGTTATCTATGAAGGAGAAACTTATACTTCAACTGAAAAATTGTTAGATACGCCAACAGTAACCAGAATAGAACAAAACGATGAAGGCGGTATTTTAGGCGATGAAATTGAAGTGAAATTCTTTTTCAATGATTTAGTCAATGAAACCAATCATTATTTGGTAAGAATTGATGACCCCTATAAAGTCATCCCCGAATATGGTGTAATTGAAGACCGTTTTTTTCAAAACAATGAGATGTTTGGTTTGTATTTCAGTGAAGATTTAAAAGCCGGAGACACCTTAAAATTTACCCTAAACGGTATTACCCTAAATTACTATAACTATATGGATATCTTATTGGAACAAACCGGTTCAAATAGTATGGGACCATTTTCTACACCAACGTCAACGGTTAGAGGCAATATCATCAACCAAACGGATTTCAATAATTTTGCCCTAGGTTTTTTCAGATTGAGCAAAACCGAAGTTTCCGAATATATTATACAATAAATTGACACGCTAAGCCTAACGATTTTAGATTTCTGAAGTTTAGAATAAAGTAAAACAATATCACTAAATTTACACCTTTTCATTCTGAAATCTTAAGTCTAAAATCTAAATTCACAATGTCATCACATCACATCGTTCGCGACGACCAAGAACCAGCTTTGATTATTGCCAATGGCGAGGCTTGTAGTACAGAACTATTAGGACAATTGCTTGAATGGTCACCACTAGTCATCGTTCTAGATTCGGCTATTGAGCGGGTTTTGGAGTTAGGGATTAAAGTTGATGTATTGCTGGGCGATTTTGACCGAGGTTTTGACCCGGAATATTACAAAGAAAAGCAATACCCCATTGAAATTGTTTACGCACCCAACCAAGAGAAAACCGACTTGGAAAAAGCCTTTGATTATTTAATCGAAAAAGGTCACAAAGCTGCCAATGTGATTTGGGCTACCGGAAGAAGAGCCGACCATACAATTACCAATTTAACCAACATAGTTGCTTATCGAAATAAATTAAAAGTCGTGATTCTTGACGACCATTCGAAAGTGTTTTTATTGCCGAATCAATTTGAAAAATGGTATACGGAAAACACCATACTTTCTCTAATTCCTATCGGAAAAGTAACCGGCATCTCAACCCAAAATCTTTTCTATTCTTTAACCAATGAAGCATTAACCATCGGTTACCGAACCGGAAGCAGCAACCACGTTACTAAAGACGGAATCGTAAAAATCACTCACACCGACGGCGATTTGTTGCTGATGGAATGTTGGGATTAAAAATAACCGCAGATTCGCAAATTAAATATCTCATAAATAATTTGCAGTTACTAAATTAAAATATACTTTGAAAACTCAAAATAGTTCAGAAAAAACAAGCTTCCACCCGAGAAATCCACACCGATTTCGATATGATTTCGACGCTTTGATAAAAGTTTGTCCCGAATTGCAAAGTTTTGTTTACACCAACGAGCACAACATAGAATCTGTAGATTTCAGTAATCCTGATGCTGTAAAAGCACTGAACAAAGCCTTGTTGATTTTCTATTACGACATTCAAAATTGGGACATTCCGACCAATTATCTTTGTCCACCGATTCCGGGAAGAACTGATTACGTTCATTACCTCGCCGATTTATTGGCCGAAACAAACAATGGTGTCATTCCTGAAGGCGAAGCTATAGTAGGTTTAGATATTGGGATTGGTGCCAATTGCATTTATCCAATTATTGGAAATAGCTCTTATGGTTGGAGTTTTGTTGGCACCGATATTGACGAAAAAGCGCTGCAAAATTGCAAAAAAATCATAGCCAATAATCCAAAGTTGATTGAGGTGATTAGTTTACAATTGCAAATTGAACCTAGATTTATTTTCAAAAACATCATTTTGCCGGAAGACAAATTTGCTTTTACGATTTGTAACCCGCCGTTTCACAATTCGGCTGAAGAAGCGGCGAAAAGTGCTTTGCGAAAAGTGAATACTTTAAGTGATAAAAAAACCTCAAAACCCGTTTTAAATTTCGGTGGCCAAAATGCAGAATTGTGGTGCCAAGGCGGCGAAATAGGTTTTATCACCCAAATGATTTATGAAAGCGCCAAATATCCGATGCAATGTTTATGGTTTACGACTTTAGTTTCCAAAAAAGACAACCTGAAAAGCATTTATAAAACGCTGAATAAAGTTGGCGCTGCCGAAATCAGAACCATCGATATGGCGCAAGGCCAAAAGATTAGCCGAATAGTGGCGTGGACGTTTTTGACCAATAAACAACAGCAAGATTGGAAGTACGAGGTACAAAGTACGAAGTGAGAAGTACGAAGTGGGAAGTGGGAAGTGTGAAGTGAAAATTTTAATTTTGATTTATATGACAAATGATTTGAAACAAAGAACAAAAAAGTTTGCTTTAGATTGTTGGAAATTGTGCTCACAATTACCAAAAACCAGAGAGTACAATGCCTATGTCAATCAACTTATCAGAAGTTCGAGTTCTGTGGGTGCCAATTACAGGGCATCACAACGGGCTAAATCAACCGCAGATTTTTTAAACAAACTTAAAATTGTGGAAGAAGAAATTGATGAAAGTGATTATTTTTTAGAGTTACTTTTTGAGGTTTCTCAAATGGAAAAATTAAATTTGGAATCTGGATTTCAACCATTAATAAAAGAGGCAAAAGAATTAACCGCTATTATAGTTGCGGCTATAAAAACAACCAAAAGTAATATTAAAACCAAATAAAAACTTCGTACTTTGTACTTTGTAAATCGCACTTAAAAAATGAAATTCCAAGTCGTATCCGAATACCAACCTACCGGTGACCAACCACAAGCTATAGACAAACTAGTCAAAGGCATTGTTAATGGTGAAAAATACCAAACACTTTTAGGCGTAACCGGTTCCGGAAAGACGTTTACTATGGCTAATGTGATCCAAAATGTGGAAAAACCGACTTTGGTTTTGGCTCACAACAAAACCTTGGCAGCTCAGTTGTATTCAGAGTTTAAGCAATTTTTTCCGAATAATTCCGTACAGTATTTTGTGTCGTATTATGACTATTACCAACCCGAAGCTTACATTCCGGTTACCGGCGTTTTTATCGAGAAAGATTTGTCCATCAATGACGAATTGGAGAAACTGCGTTTGAGCACTACTTCTGCCCTATTATCAGGACGAAGAGATGTTTTGGTTGTAGCTTCTGTCTCTTGTTTGTACGGTATCGGAAATCCGGTCGAGTTTCAAAAAAATGTGATTTCAATTGACAAAGGCCAAATAATTTCACGCACTAAATTATTACATCGCCTAGTGCAAAGTTTATATTCCAGAACCGAAGTAGAATTCACTCCGGGAACATTTAGAATCAAAGGCGACACTGTGGAAATCTTCCCGAGTTATGCAGACGAACCTTTCCGTGTGCATTTCTTTGGCGACGAAATTGAAGAAATAGAAGCTTTCGACCCAAAAACCGCCAAAGTTTTCGAACGCTACGAAAAACTGAATATTTATCCCGCCAATATGTTTGTAACATCACCCGATGTTTTGCAAGCGGCAATTTGGGATATCCAACAGGATTTGGTGAAGCAAGTCGATTATTTTAAAGAAATAGGCAAACATCTTGAAGCCAAACGTTTGGAAGAACGCACCAATTTCGATTTAGAAATGATTCGCGAATTGGGCTATTGTTCCGGAATCGAAAATTATTCTCGCTACTTAGACCGAAGACTTCCCGGAACACGACCTTTTTGTTTGTTAGATTATTTTCCCGACGATTATTTAATGGTGGTAGATGAAAGTCACGTCACGATTTCACAAGTACATGCCATGTATGGCGGTGATAGAAGTCGGAAAGAAAACTTAGTCGAATACGGTTTTCGTTTACCGGCCGCGATGGACAATCGTCCGTTGAAGTTTGAGGAATTTGAAAGCATGCAAAACCAAGTGGTTTATGTTTCCGCCACACCTGCAGATTATGAATTGCAAAAATCCGAAGGAATTTATGTAGAGCAAGTGATTCGTCCAACGGGCTTATTGGATCCAATTATTGAAGTACGTCCGAGTTTGAACCAAATTGACGATTTAATCGAAGAAATTCAAGTTAGATGTGAAGCTGATGAGCGAGTTTTGGTCACCACTTTAACCAAAAGAATGGCGGAAGAACTGACCAAATATTTGACGAAGGTTTCCATTCGTTGTCGCTATATTCATTCGGATGTTGATACTTTGGAACGTGTTGAAATTATGCAGGATTTGCGCAAAGGTTTATTTGATGT
Source organism: Flavobacterium sp. (assembly GCF_046293665.1). Classification (GTDB taxonomy): domain Bacteria; phylum Bacteroidota; class Bacteroidia; order Flavobacteriales; family Flavobacteriaceae; genus Flavobacterium. Next base: position 388,776 of record NZ_JBKBOL010000002.1, on the reverse strand, counting down.
TTTGATAGGCGTAAACTTATTGCGTGAAGGTTTAGATTTACCCGAAGTGTCTTTGGTAGCGATTTTGGATGCCGATAAAGAAGGTTTTTTGCGCAGTCATCGTTCGTTGACCCAAACCGTAGGTCGTGCCGCAAGAAACGTGAACGGAAAAGCAATTATGTATGCTGACAAGATTACCAACAGCATGCAAAAAACGATGGATGACACCAATTACCGTCGTGGCAAACAAATAGAATACAATACGCTTCATGGATTGGAACCAAAAGCACTGAACAAAAGTTTAGGAAATGCTTTAAGTGGTAATTCGGTTTCAACCCAATATTTTGAAGACAAAATCGCCAAAGCAGCCGAACCGGAAAGTTTGTATTTATCCAAACCCGAAATCGAAAAGAAAATCCGTGACGCTCGAAAAGCCATGGAAAAAGCGGCAAAAGATTTAGATTTTATGCAAGCGGCAAAGTTTCGTGATGAAATTCAGACGTTGCAAAGTAAATTAACTACAACATAAAAAATACTATGACAAAGACACTCTATTTTTTCATTGTTTTAATCTCATACACAGCTTCTGCACAGGAAACAATTAAACCTAAAGCCAAAAAGAAAAACACCATCTCTATAGAATTTTACCAGCCCATACAAAATTCTCTTCGGGAGTTTTATAACGATGATTGGTTATTATCGCCCTATTTGACAGAGAAGAATAATTATTCCAGAAATGCTTTCTCAAATGCCTTTGGAATCAGTTATGAAAGAATCAAGCATGATGTCGTTTTTAGAACAAGATTAGGACTTACCATACGAGACATCAAAGAACATCTGGATTTTGAAGCTTTCAATATTGATGAAAATATTAAAACAACTGTCAATAACAACTACACTTATACTCAAAATCATATCAATGTCTTTGTCGGTATTGCAAAACGAATTCATTTAGCCAATAATTTTGATTTTGATTTTGGAATCGATCTTGCTTCGGTTTATTATTTGGAAGGAAAAGGTGATTATAACTACAATCTTTACCAAGAAAGTACTTTGGACAACAGTCCTTTGTACGAACAAAACATAACTGTTAATGATAGGATTGGAAATATATCCAGTTTCGGATTAGGCCCGGTTTTTAAACCACAATACAATTTTTCAGAGAATTGGGTTGTATCTGCCGAATTTCAGGTTTACTTCATGAAAACATTTTCCAATAACAAGTCGACGCGACTTGAAATAAGTGATGTATCGGTTCCTAATCAAAATATTAATGAACATGTTGAAGTATATGGAGACGTAAAATATGATGTAAAACAATGGAATTGGACGAAAATATCTCCTCTACTTAGAATTGGATATCAATTTTAGAACCTACCAATTGAAGAATTTTTATAATATTTTCACAAACTAAGAAGAAATTATTTGGCTGGAATTTTAGGATAAACGACAAAATAATCTAATTATTTATCTGTTGCTATGCGAAAAAATTTTCAATGAAATTAAGGCGTTGCAAAGTAAATTGACTACGATTGAATGAAAAGTATTTTTACCCATAAATCGGAAACACCAACAGAACTTCAGCTTCAAGAAGCTTTGGGAGAAGCCTATCCTTTTTGGCAAACTTTTATGGAACATACTTTAAAATTATATCCGGAAGCTGTAAGCGAATGGCATTTTTCAAGCGAGAAATTCGGCTGGAGTTATAGGATAAAAGATAAAAAAAGAGTGATTATTTACTTGTTACCAAGGGATAAATTCTTTAAAGTTGCTTTTGTTTTTGGCCAAAAAGCCACCGATGCTATTTTGGAAAGTAACATTTCTGAAACTATAAAAACCGAACTTCAAGCGGCTAAAGTATATGCTGAAGGACGTGGAATTAGGATTGAAATTACTGATAAAACTTTGCTAAACGATATATTAAATCTCATTGAAATAAAGATCAACCATTAAATAAAAAAGCGCCCTAATTTAGGACGCTTATTGATTAAAGGATATCAATCAATCTTTTTGGTTTAGGCAACGCTTCTTGCTTTTTTGGTAACGTTACAAACAATACTCCGTTTTCATAATTAGCATTGATGTCCTCTGTGTTTACTGTTTCCGGTAAAGTAAATGCTCTTCTGAAAGCAGCATAGCTAAACTCTCTGCGTGTATATCTTCCGTTATCGTCTTTTTGCTCATTTTCTGTTTTTACTTCTGAAGAAATAGTCAAGACATTGTGGTCGATTTCAATGGTAAAATCGTCTTTAACTTTTCCCGGTGCGGCTAACTCTAAACTGTAATTAGTGTCGGTTTCTTTAATGTTAACGGCCGGTATATTGGTTTGTAAATTTTGAAATCCGCCAAACCAATCAGGCTTCAAAAACTCATCAATGATTGATGGAAAGTTGTTGTAGTTTCTTTTAACTAAGTTCATGGTTGTAAAAATTTAATGTTAAACATTTTATTTTAATCACAATCCAAAAAACAAACAATATACCAAGACAATACATAAGTCATTTTGGCAATATTTTTAAGTTAGAAATGAAATTTTGTCGGATTTAAGAATCTTTTAACTGACTAAAAATCAGTTTAATTGCTCTTGAAATACTTCGAGTAAAAACTCCGGAGAAATCATTTTGGTAGGCGAAATTTCCATCGCTTTCAATACGCGTTTAATTGCATGCGGATTCAATCCCATATTGATTCCTATTTCATGAATTTTAATCTGTTCACGTTCGTGTAACACACCATCACAATGCATTAACAAAGCCAAACGATAGAATTGTTGGATACGTTCAAACTCTGTTTTGATATGAGTAGGATAATTTTCTTGATGAAATAAGGCTTTAAAATCTTCTTTTGCCACCTGAAGTTCATCGGCTATCATTGATAAAAAAAGGAATTCTCTTTCGTGCAGTCTTCCGTCAACTACAGAAAAAGCAATCATTTCGGCCAATAACGCTAATTTTTCTTCGTATTTATTCATCAATCAATAATTATTTTTTTGCTAAAATATGATTTTTTGTCAAATGTTAATCATTTATTTTAAACATTGATACCTCCATAATTTTAGTTAATTTTACCTTTTTAAAAATTAATGCTACCATGAAAATAGTAAAAATAGTGTTGTTCTGTATTCTCTTTTTTACAATTGAAGCCAATGCACAGTTTGTTAATCCCAACGGCGGACAAGGCATGAATAGAAATAACCGAATGCAAAGTCCTCAATCAACCCCAAGAGAGTTAACTCCGGCAGAAATTGAAAAAAACAGGACTAAGCAAGTTGACAGCTATATGTCTGTTTTAAAAACTGAGTTGACTCTTGACGAGTTGCAATATATTGCGATTAAAAACGAAATGATCAACAGTAGTAAAAGAATGGATATTGTACTTAAAAGTGACTATTCAGACGAAGAAAAAACAGCGGAAATGAAATCCATTCAAGAAAATATGGATAAAACCATAGTGAGTTATTTGAATGCTTCCCAAAAAGAAAAATACGCACTGTTAAAAACTCAAAAAGCAGATAAGAAGAAGAAAAAAACAAAAGGCACTACCGAGCAAAGCGGAGCTGAAGAAAAGGAAAAAGAAACCGATTCTAACAACTAATCATTTTGAAAGTCCTTTTTTTTCTTCTAGTTAGTTTTGCTTTCAGTCAGCTAAATGCCCAAGAAAGCACAGCCAGCAAGCAAGTTTCAACTTTTACCATTGAAGCGCCGCAACTAAAAACCACTAAGAAAATCTGGGTGTACTTGCCTAAAAATTATTCGGCTTCCGCCAAAAAATATCCTGTTCTTTACATGCATGATGCTCAAAACCTTTTTGATGCTAAGACTTCCTATGTAGGCGAATGGAATGTTGATGAGACTTTAGACAGCATCAATGCACAAGTAATCGTAATTGGAATCGAACATGGTGGAGAAAAGCGCATCGAAGAATTGACGCCTTATCCGCATCCGAAATACGCTGGTGGCAAAGCTGATGATTATTTAGATTTTATAGTCAGTACACTAAAACCTAAAGTTGACGCGACTTACCGGACCAAAACCAATGCCAAAAACACAGCCATTATGGGAAGTTCTTTAGGCGGATTGGTTTCCTTTTATGCCGCTTTGAAATATCCTGATGTGTTTGGAAAAGTAGGTTGCTTCTCGCCTTCTTTTTGGTTTAATCGAAAAGATATTAATGATTTACTATCAAAAACAACTGAATTCAAAACCAAAATCTATTTTCTTTGTGGCGATAATGAAGGCGATGCCGATATTGTCCCAGACATGGAAAATGTAGAAAAATGGGTCAATACCAAGCGGTGTGAATGCAAAAAACTCAACAAAAAAGTAATTGTCAAAGGCGGACAACACAACGAAAAATTGTGGCGGGAGAATTTTAAAAAGGCGTATCTTTGGCTGTTTTAAAGTACGAAGTAAAAATTACGAAGTACAAAGTAAAATTTGAAAAATGAACAACAACGATATATTCAAAAAACTCCGTGTCGCTTTACAACTGCGCGATGACCAAATTGTAGAAATCATGCAATTGGTAGATTTCAGAATTTCGGCAGCCGAATTGGGTGCTTTTTTCCGTAATGCCGACCATCCTAAATATATGGATTGTGGTGACCAAGTGCTACGTAATTTTCTGAACGGATTGGTCATTCATTTGCGTGGTACCAAAGAAGAACCCAAAAATGCGATGGATGTGATTAAACAAAATCAGGAAGCGGTAAAGAAAAATGTAATTGAAAAGCCAAAAACTGAATTCAAGCCAAAGCCTAAAACAATTACAAAGAAAAAGCCTTTCAATCCAAAAGACAAAAAGCAAGCGCCCAAAGTCCAAGTAGTGGAAAAAGTGCAATATAAAAACGGTAAAAACAAAAAATCCTGAGCTTTCACTCAGGATTTTTTTATTCTAATCTTAATCGTTTCTGCTCTCTGGCGAGTAACGTATTTTTCAGCAACATAGCAATCGTCATTGGACCAACACCACCAGGTACCGGTGTGATATAAGAAGCTTTTTTGGATACAAATTCAAAATCAACATCACCGGTAATTCGGTAACCTCTTGGATCAGTATCATCGGCTACACGAGTGATTCCTACGTCAATTACTACGGCGTCATCTTTAATCATTTCGGCTTTCAAGTAATTTGGAACACCTAAAGCGGTGATAATAATATCGGCTTGCGTGGTGATTTGCGCAATATTTTTAGTGTAACTGTGTGTCAAGGTAACGGTCGAATTTCCGGGAAATCCTTTTCTTCCCATTAAAATACTCATTGGGCGACCAACAATGTGACTTCTTCCAATGACAACGGTATGTTTTCCTTTGGTTTCTACATTGTATCGTTCCAATAATTCTAAAATTCCAAATGGTGTTGCCGGAATAAAAGTTGTCATATCCAAAGCCATTTTTCCGAAGTTTTCAGGATGGAAACCATCAACGTCTTTGCTTGGATCAATCGCCATCAAAACCCTTTGTGTATCGATTTGTTCCGGCAAGGGCAACTGTACAATGAAACCATCGATATCATCATTTTCATTGAGTTCTTTGATCTTCTTCAACAACTCCGTTTCCGAAGTAGTACTTGGCATTTTAACCAAAGTTGATTCAAAACCCACCAATTCACAGGCTTTTACTTTGCTTCCGACATACGTCAAACTCGCACCGTCATTCCCTACAATTACTGCAGCTAAATGTGGTACTTTTTCACCATTGGCTTTCATTTTATTCACTTCAGCCGTGATTTCTGCTTTAATATCGTTCGATACTTTCTTTCCGTCTAATAATTCCATAATCGATGTTTCAGGTTTAAAGTTTCAGGTTTAAAGTTGTGTAAAACTGAAACATTAGTAGTTAGTTATATACTGAAAAAATTTAAGGTTTAAAACTTCATAACTTGAAACTTTAAACCTTAAACTAATCTATCTCATTCCTTTCATGCCGCCCATCATGCGCATTAAGTTTTTGCCACCACCGCCTTGCATCATCTTCATCATTTTGCTCATTTGGTCGAATTGCTTCAGCAATTGGTTTACCTGCTCTATTTTCGTTCCCGAACCTTTGGCGATTCTGTTTTTTCTTTTCATATCAATAACAGCCGGTTTGGTTCTTTCCAATGGTGTCATCGAGTGAATGATGGCTTCTATGTGTTTGAACGCATCGTCTTCAATTTCAACATCTTTTAGTGCTTTTCCGGCACCTGGAATCATGCCGACTAAGTCTTTCATGTTCCCCATTTTTTTCACTTGCTGGATTTGGGCTAAGAAATCGTCGAAACCAAATTCGTTTTTAGCGATTTTCTTTTGGAGTTTTCTAGCTTCTTCTTCGTCGTATTGCTCTTGTGCTCTTTCTACTAACGAAACCACGTCACCCATGCCAAGTATTCTTTCCGCCATACGCGATGGATAGAATACATCGATAGCTTCCATTTTTTCTCCGGTTCCGATAAATTTGATTGGTTTGTCTACTACCGATTTGATAGAAATCGCAGCTCCACCTCGAGTATCACCGTCTAATTTGGTTAAAATTACTCCGTCAAAATTCAATCTGTCGTTAAACGCTTTGGCAGTATTTACGGCATCTTGACCGGTCATCGAATCGACTACAAACAATGTTTCTTGTGGTTTGATAGCTGCATGCACATTAGCAATTTCGTTCATCATTTCTTCATCGATGGCCAAACGACCGGCAGTATCGACAATGACTACATTGAATCCTTTTGATTTGGCATATTGAATGGCATTTTGAGCGATGGAAACCGCATTTTTATTTTCAGGTTCAGAATATACTTCAACTCCGATTTGGTCACCAACCACGTGTAACTGGTTAATCGCCGCCGGACGATAGATATCACAAGCTACCAATAATGGTTTTTTCCCTTTTTTGGTTTTCAAGTAATTAGCCAGTTTTCCTGAGAAAGTGGTTTTACCCGAACCTTGTAAACCCGACATCAAAATAATCGATGGCGTTCCTGACAAGTTGATTCCTGTAGCTTCGCCGCCCATTAATTCGGTCAATTCGTCTTTTACGATTTTGACCATCAGTTGTCCCGGTTGTAATGTAGTTAATACATTTTCACCGATAGCTTTGTCTTTAACTCTAGTGGTAAAATCTTTGGCAATTTTAAAATTAACGTCGGCATCCAATAAAGCACGACGTACTTCTTTTAAAGTCTCGGCTACATTGACTTCGGTGATTTTTCCATGTCCTTTTAGGATATGTAATGCTTTATCTAGTTTATCACTTAAATTATTGAACATAATGCTATGCTTTGTTTTAATGAAGTGCAAATTTAAGGATTTGATTTAGAACTTCTATGCTTGACCAAATAAAAAAACCATCCTTTTTATCGGGATGGTTTTCAATCAATAACTCTATTTAAAATCAAACTTAATTTTTAGTAAACACTAAGGTATCGGTTCCGCCATTTCCGCCGCTAACATCAATTAATGAAATGGTTGTTGCAGTATAAGACACTATATCCCAATCGTCTGTAAGATCAGCAAAGTTAGCTGGTGAAGTAAAACCAATATTAAAATCTAAATCGTTGCTTGGACTATCATCGTTACTGTCATCAGAAGTAACCGACCAAGTTCCGGCATAAGTATTGGTTCCGTTGGTTGCCGTTAAAACATTACCTGTAGCAAACGTAAAATTGTATCCTGTAAAATGATTGGTTTCATCGTTACCTGAATCAACGTAACTCGTTACTCTCCAAGTTCCATTCGTAGCAGTATTGATTACCGGAGTAGGATCTGATGAGGAAGAGGAATCATCATCAGAACTGCACATGGATGCCACATTTAGCATGAATAGGCAGAAAAGGGCCGGGATTAAAATTAGTTTTTTCATTGTTTTAGTATTTATTAGGTTAATATTTAGTTTTTTGTAAAAGTCAGGTAATCGGTACTTCCATCGCCGCCGCTGACGTGTTTCAATCTGATTTGCGTTGCTGAAAACTCAATGATTCTCCAATCTTCTTCTATTTCATCTAAAGCATTTCCGGCAAAACTTAAGTCCAGTTTATTTACTCCGCTGTTAACATATGTGCTCCAAGTTCCATTGGTGGTCACTCCGTTTTTAACCGCTGCAACAGTACTATTATTATTGAAAGTAAAATCATATCCGTTAAAATAACTCGTTTGGTTATCATCATCTTCCATGAAATAAGAAATATACCAAGTGCCGGAAGTCAAAACAGCTATAAAAGTTTGATTTCCGCTTCCACCGCCTGAATTATTATCATCACAATCATCTATAGAATCGTCGATAAAATTCTCTAACTCATTATTTGAATTAATAACGATTGTTTGTCCGTTAGAATTCACTGCCGAGATAGGATAATTAATAGCTACAAAAACATTGTTTCCTAAATTGCTCAAAAAATTAAAAAGATTACTGTTATTGGTAATGGTTATAGTATTAGCCAACTGATTATTACTATCATAGATATTCAATGTAATTGGGTAAACCAATGTAATACAGTCAATTTCATCAAAACCGTCATCTTCATCACAATCCTCTAAGACATCCTCTAAATCATCAGCATCTTGCAACACTTGGGTTTGAAAATTTTGATAAATAATAGTTATCGGATAGACAAAGTTCACCAAATCATCATCATCTGAAAATTCATCAATTGCATTTTGAACCGTTTGGTAATCTGCTTGGTCAGATACAACTATTTGTTGTGCGTTTACAATCACAGTTACTGGCAATTGCACGCTAAAACAACTCGAACTATCCAATACATTATCAACTGCCGTTGGGTTTTGAGAAGTTCGAGACAACAATCCTGCTATCCTTGAACCAACCACAAAAGTTTGGGTATTGTCTTGAATAATCGTTTCCTCTTCTTCCTGACAACTGCCTAAAGAGATAAAAATAAAGCCGAAAATTATATATCGTACTGCTTTCATAAGATGATAATAGGTTTAGCTCCGCTCCGTTCGCCTTTGGCTTTGGTTGGTTTGGATGTAAAACAAGTCAATGTAAAATTACCCTACTTTAATTGAAAAAAATAATTATTTTTACCAAAGACTTAGCCACTAAATTTTATGTCAAACAAGGAATTATCAGGGATTTGTAAGGAAAATATTTTTTCCGGCTTTTTTAAAAGTCATGCCAAAGCCTTGCGGAATTACCTTTATTACAAATTTGGCAACGAAGACCAAGCCGAAGATATAACCCAAGAAGCCTTTATCAAATTATGGCAAAATTGTGCCGATGTTCCCCTTGAAAAGGCCAAATCTTATATTTATACGATTGCCAATAATGCTTCCTTAAATGTTATTGCCCATCAAAAAGTGGTTTTGAATTATGCTAAAAGTGCTCCCAATAAAGATACCACTAATGTAAGTCCGGAGTTTATTTTGGAAGAAAACGAATTCAAAAGCAAACTATTAAAAGCAATTGACAATCTAAACGAAACCCAACGTGTAGCCTTTTTAATGCATCGTATTGATGGTAAAAAATATGCTGAAATTGCTGAAATATTAAACATCTCTGTAAAAGCAGTTGAAAAACGAATTCATTTGGCTTTAGTAGAACTAAGAAAAGAGTTTGATCATTTTAAGTAGGGTAAAATTAAATAAAACGGTTTCAGTATTGAAATGCAGAAGATTATGGAAGAAAATTACAAATTAGCAAAATGGCTGGCCGGCGAAATGACCGATGAAGAATTGGCTGCATTCCAAGCGGAACCCGACTTTGCCATTTATGAAAATATTAAAAAACACTCATCATCTTTGGAAACACCCAATTTTGATGAAGATAAAACTTTGCGGACTATTTTAGCTTCACCAAAGAAAGAAATTAAAACCGTTTCACTCACTCAAAATTGGTTCTTCAGAATTGCGGCAGTTTTAGTCATCGGATTGGGATTGTTTTTGGGTTACCAAAACTTTGCCACTTCAACTGAGTATGCTGAAAATGGTGTTTTAAACTCATTTATTTTGCCGGATAATTCAGAAGTAGTTTTAAACTCGGGTTCCAAAATAGACTATAAAAAATGGAATTGGGACAACCATCGATCGCTTAAACTCAACGGAGAAGCTTATTTTAAAGTTGCCAAAGGGCAAAAATTTGAAGTCAATACTTCACTCGGAAAAGTGACTGTACTCGGAACACAATTTAATGTAAAACAACGCGATAACCGATTTGACGTAACTTGTTATGAAGGAAAAGTCAAAGTGAATTATGGCGATACTGAAGTCATTATTACCAAAGGCATGAGTGTTGCTTTTGAAAACGGAAAATCTATCAAAATTCCCGAAAGTACTATTCAAAATCCGGAATGGCTGAACAATGAAATGGTTTTCTATCAAGCCAATTTAAAATCAATTATAGGTGAATTCGAACGTCGTTTTGATGTAACTTTGACCTTAGAATCAAATGACAATTCCCAATTATTCACCGGAACTATTCCGGCAGAAAATATTGATGTTGCCTTGCAGATTTTGTCCACAACTTATCATTTGAAACCTACTAAAGTGAGTAAAAACAAAATCCTCTTAAAAGCGGTTGATGCTCAAAAATAGATTAGTCTATTCTTTCTTTATTTTTCTTTTTTTGGTTGCCCAATGTTTGGCGCAAGGAGAAAAGAAGGCCATTCCATTGAAAAATATTTTGGCACAAATCACGAAGAAACACGAAGTAAAATTCAGTTATATCGAAGACGAAATTGTAGTTTATGCAATTGTTCCACCCGATAAAAATTGGACTTTGGAACAAAAAATTGATTACTTAAAAAAAGAAACTCAGCTCGGATTCAAAGCCATTAGCCAAAAATATTACAGCATTTTCAACGACCAAAAATTAGACAAACCACTTTGTGGTTTTTTGCTTGATGTTGAAACCGGAAAAGGAATTGAAAATGCTTTACTCAAAATTGACAAAACCTCGATTTCAGTTTTTACCAATGAAACCGGCTATTTTGAATTGCCTAAAATTTCTTCCGATTTAATTGAAGTGCAACACCAAAGCTACCAATCGTTTAGCATCAATCCGAAAGATTTAAATGTTGCTGATTGTCCTAAATTCAAATTACAGTCTATAACACTATCGCTTGATGAAGTTGTAACGCAAAGGTATTTGGCAACCGGAATCAGCAAAAAAACGGATGGTTCCATTGAAGTAAAACCAAAGAAATTCGGCATTTTACCCGGTTTAATCGAACCCGATGTTTTGCAAACGATGCAACAAGTTCCGGGCATTATCAGCGTTGATGAAACGATTTCTAACATCAATGTTCGTGGCGGAACGCATGACCAAAATTTATTTCTTTGGAATGGCATTCGGATGTTTCAAACCGGACACTTTTTTGGCTTGATTTCGGCTTTTAATCCATCATTGGCCCAAACTATTTTGATTTCAAAAAACGGTAGTTCGGCATTTTTTGGCGAAAGTGTTTCGAGTTTGGTTGACATTTCTTCCAGAACCAATTCGATAGAAAAAACCAATAGTAGCATTAGTACCAATCTTATTAGTGTTGAGTTTTACACCAAATTAAAAGTTTCCGAAAAGGCCAATTTGACTTTGTCTGCCAGACGTTCATTAACTGATTTTTTTAAATCGCCTACGTATAAAAACTACAGTGACAGAATTTTTCAAAACACCGTAATTACCGATTTGAACAACAATGAAATTGTGAATTACAAAAGTGAAGTCGATTTCTATTTTTACGATATGACGGCACAATTTGAGCAAAAAATTGGTTCCAAAAACGAATTGAATATTGATGTTATTGCCATTGAAAACACTTTACAATTCAATCAAACTTCAACCGATTTGAGCAGAACCAGCCAATTGGAGCAGGAAAATTTCGGTGCTACAATTCAATGGAAAACCAATTGGAATGCAAAAAATGTTACGGAATTTAAAGGTTATTTTTCGAGTTATGATTTGAATTCGTCTTATGAAACTTTGGAGAACAATCAGATTTTAGATCAAAAAAATCAAGTGCTTGACACCGGATTTCAAGTTAGGCATTCGAATACGATTTCAAATCAATTTACCCTTAATTCGGGTTACCAATTCAATGAAACCGGGATTACGAATTTTGACGAAATCAACTCACCTTTCTTCTCGAGAACCATTACCAATGTTTTGCTGACACATGTTGGAATTACCGAAGGTGTTTTTGAAACCGAAAGCAAAAAAACCTTTTTGAAAGCCGGTTTTCGGGCCAATTATTTTGACAAATTCGATGCCTTTATTTTAGAACCGAGACTTCAGTTCAATCAAGCGTTAACTTCTGAGTTGAGATTTGAAATTTTGGGCGAACAAAAAAGCCAAACACTTTCACAAATTATCGACTTGCAACAAGATTTTTTGGGTGTTGAAAAACGACGATGGACATTGGCTAACAATTCGACTATACCTATTCAAAAAAGCAATCAGATTTCATTAGGTTTTAGTTATAAAAAGAACAATTGGCTTTTGACTTTAGACAATTTCTATAAAAAAATCACCGGAATTACCAGTAGCAGTCAGGGTTTTCAGAACCAATTTGAATTGGAAAAAACCACAGGTGATTACCGGGTTTTGGGTTCCGAATTTTTGATTCAGAAATCATTTAATCGATTTTACACTTGGTTGAGTTATACTTACAATGACAATAAATACGATTTTGAAGTCTTATCGACTACTACTTTCCCTAACAATTATGCGATTACTCATGCTATTTCTTGGGCGGGAATTTATGAATGGAAGCAACTGAAATTGGCTTTGGGAACCAAATGGCATACCGGAAGACCAATTACAACGCCGGCTTCATTTACGGTTACTGAAGCGAATCCGAATATCGTTTATCATTCACCGAACAATTCCAGACTTAAAGATTATTTTCAAGTCAATTTTTCGGTTTCTAAAGATTGGAAATTGAGTTCGAAAGTTACATTGCAAACTGTTGCTTCTATCTTGAATTTATTGAATACCCAAAACAGTTTGAATCGCTTTTACAGAGTCAACACAACCGATAATTCGGTAGAAAGTGTCGATACTTATTCGCTTGAAATGACGCCAAACTTCAATATAAAACTCAGTTTTTAGTATAAAAAAAGGCCGGAAAAAATTCCAGCCTTTTTCTGCACAAACTAACCAAAAAAATTAAAATGTTGTCAAACTATTAGGCTGATACACAAAATTAAAAGTAAAGTAACGTCCAACAGAAGTCGCATCCGGATTTGAAGGTGCGTTTTGATAATAACTTAAAATTTCGAACTTGGCATATTTCCCATCATGCGTTTTTACTACAAATATTTTACCGGCAATTGGCGAAATGATGTTATTGCTTGGATTGTAATCATACCAACCGTTTCCACTTCCCGTTGGAATAGCGTAAGTTGCATTTCCATCCTGAGCAAAAGTAGAAGCGGCAGGAATTAATGTAACTCCAGCCAATGTTCCAGTCACCATGCTAACTGCTCCAACACCGGTTCTTGTTGGTTCATCTGTAATTCCGATTTGAGTTCCGCCATTTACAATGATGGTTGTTCCTCTAAAAGCAATATCCCAATTGTCATTGGTAACTACGGCATTTTCCGAGAAACTGAATTTGGTAAACGCGCCGCCAACAGGCTGTCCTTGACCACCGGTTTGTGGTGCAAATAAATTAGAGAAAGTTTCTGTTTCCAAAGCCGTATTTGCGTTGGAATCGTCATTACTACAAGAAGAAACGACTATAGCTAAGGCTATCATTGAAAGTTTTAAGAAATTTGTTTTCATAAAAAAGGATTTATAGATTAAAAATTAAATTGAATTCGGGCAAAAAGTTGTCTTCCGGAAATATTGCTGATTTCCTGCGGATTGGTAAAATCGAATAGATTATTGGCTCCGATTTGGAGTGAGAATTTTTCTTTAAAATGTTTGGAAACCGATAGATTAGTGATGAAATAGCCATCGACAAAATCGTCGTATTTGTCTAAAATTTGATTGCTGTTGCTGTCGAAAATGCCATATTTACTTCGGTAAAAAATTCTCAAATTGACATCTGTTTTTAGCTTTGTAAAAGTGTAATAGGCTTTGAAATTGGCGGTATGTTTCGACCGATTAAACAATCCGAAATAGTCTGATTTTTTGAGTTGAAAAGACTGTAAGGTTTCGGGATCACGGGCAAAAACTTCTCCGTTCTCTATTGCTTCAATTACTGATTTGTCTTTGGCAATTAAATATTGGTAACCGACAGAAACTTTAAACTTATTCGTGAAATTATAAGCGATGTTATTTTCGATGCCGTAAGTGAAAATTTCATCGATATTGAAATAACTGAATACATTTTGACCGTTGGTTCTTTGGGCAACAACTTTGGTATCTATCAAATTGGAAATCGAATTGTAGAAAGCATTAATGTCAATCGTCAACTTGCCTTTTTGGACATAAGTTCCGAAGTTGAAATTCACCGAACTTTCCGGTTTTAGAGGATTGTTGAAATCAATGCCCGGACTTCTGAATAAAATTTGGCCTTGATTGTCTAATTCGTTCAAACGATCTTCTGCGACATTGTAACCTAAAACGGTATAACCAACGGATGAATTGGTGAAGTCGAAATACAATTGTCTGAAATCGGGTGCTTTGAAACCGTAACCGACAGAAGTTTTTAAAGAAATGACTTTGTTAACTTTATAATTTAGAGCCAATTTTGGACTGAATTGCGACTGATATTGATTGTGATTGTCGTAGCGAAATCCGGCCAAGATGTTCCACTTTTCTGTTGGATTGTAATCATATTGCAAAAATCCGTATTGCGAATTGAAAGTGACATTGGAACTGAAATAGGTTCGGTCTAAAGTTTCATGGTTGATACCGATTCCGGCCGTAGTTTTACTTTTTGGAGTTGAGAAAGCGGTTCTAATTTCCGGTCGAAATAGCCATTGGTTATAATAACTTTCTTCAAAAAGTTGGTTATTGACATCTTTTAAAAACTCTGCTGTTTTGTAGTTTGTAGCGTAAATTTCGTATTCGGAATTAATTTTAGCATTCCATTTTTGTTCCAATTTTAGTTGCGAATTCCATTCGTTAATTTTCGCATCGCCATTATAATTTTCATCTGAAACAACCGCTTTATACTCTTGTTTTTGATGGTAAAATCGATTACCAAAAACCAACTTTAGGTCTTCTGAAAATTCATAATACAATTTGGGCTGAATGGTTGTGCTGAAATAAGGTTCTACGGTTTGAATCGCATTGGTTTTGTCCAAGTCATAACCATCCGTTGCGAAGTAATTGGTAAAAATACTTCCAGAAAATCGCTTTTTTTTCCAAACAAAATCAGCATTGGCATCATTCGTATTAAAAGTTGCATATCGATAAGACAGATTTCCTGAAAGATTGTCTTTTTTTGGTTTTTTGGTGATGATATTAATCACGCCGGCCAAAGTTTCGGAACCGTATAAGGAAGATGAGGCGCCTTTTACAATTTCAATTCGTTCAATATTGCCAACACTAATTCTGGATAAATCTAAAGTTCCGGCACTTCTTCCAACTAGCGGAACGCCATCGATCATAATTAAAGTGTAAGCAGCGTCTAAACCTTGTACTTGAATGCCTTCTACTCCGCCAAAATCCGGAATCGTAATTAATCCGATTTGCTCTGCTAAAATTTCATTCAATCTGGTAACACCGGCTCTTGAAATTGCATCAGAAGTTATGATGGATGTTGGTAATGGTAACGAAGAGAGTTTGCGTTCTGTTCTGGTAGCTGTAATGACAACTTCATTTAGCACATTGACTTTTACACTGTCAACTGTTTGCTTTTCCTGAGCAAAAACAAGACCTGAGCACATTATCAATCCAAAACAAAAACATCTATTTAGAAACATTCTTAATAATTTTTGACAAATATATATTCTTATTTTTATTTATTCTAAATTAATTTAATATTTTTGTCACATAATTTCAAACCTAAATTTTAACAATATGAAAATCAATTCATTTCTATTTTCAACAGCAATTTTGCTAATCGGATTCAGTGGTTTTAGTCAGGAAACCAAAAAACAACAAGATCAAAAAGCTATTAAATCGATGTGTGGTTGCTATGAAGTCAAGTTCAATTTTGCGGAAACTTTCAGTTATTCAAAAGACAGCGCAAACTACAAACCGTCCAAAACCAAACACGACAGCGGATTAGAATGGGTAGAATTGGTCGAAAACCAAGAAAACAAAATTGTATTGCAACATTTATTGATTGTCGGAAGTACAGAAAAAGACATTGTTAAACACTGGAGACAAGATTGGCTTTATGAAAACACCGAATTGTATTCTTTCTTCAAAGACAAAACTTGGAAATACCAAAAATTAGCGCCAAAATCAGTAAAAGGCCAATGGACGCAAAAAATTTATCAAGTTGATGACAGTCCGAGATATGAAGGAACAGCGAGTTGGGTTTTTGTAGACGGCAAAAGCTATTGGAACACCACCACCGATGCGCCGTTACCAAGAAGAGAACACACTAAAAGAGATGACTATAATGTGTTGAAACGCAGAAACATTCACGAAATTACCTCTTACGGTTGGTTACACGAACAAGACAACGACAAAATTGTCAGAGATGACAAAGGCAATGATGTTCTTTTGGCACAAGAAAAAGGACTTGATGTTTACACCAAAGTCGATGACAGCAAGTGTAAAGCGGCGCAAGATTATTGGAAAACAAACAAAGCACTTTGGCAAAAAGTTAGAACGAAATGGGATGCCGTTTTTGCTAATGACAAAGATTTAACACTTCAAAAATCGGTGAACAACAAACCGCTTTACTCCTTTCTGTTTGATTTAAAACCGGAAGCCAGTCAGCAAGAAGTTGATGCGATTATTGATTCTTTTGTTGTAAAATAAATATTGATTGAGGCAACAATTAAAAACAAAAAATCCAAACTGTTCAGTTTGGATTTTTTGTTTTTACATTCTTTCCGGAACGTCTATTCCTAGGAGTTTGAAGGCTGATTTTATGGTTTCGCCCACCTTTTTAGAAAGTTGGACTCTGAAGGTTTTCTTAGTCAAATCTTCTTCGCCTAAAATTGACACCGATTGGTAGAACGAGTTGTATTCTTTGACCAATTCATAAGTGTAATTAGCGACCAGCGCCGGACTGTGATTATGAGCTGCATTTTGAATTACTTCCGGGAAAAGTTCGATTTGTTTTAATAGTTCTTTTTCTTTGTCGTGTAATTCGATTGCAGTTGTTATTGCATTTAAATCGAAATTCGCTTTGCGCAAAATCGATTGGATACGCGCGTAAGTATATTGAATAAACGGACCGGTATTTCCGGCGAAATCGACTGATTCTTCCGGGTTGAACAGGATTTGTTTTTTAGGATCAACTTTTAAGATGTAATATTTCAAAGCACCGAGACCAATCGTTTTGAACAATTTGGCTTTTTCTTCGGCTGAATAACCTTCCAATTTTCCTAATTCCGTTGAGATTCTTCCGGCGGTTTCGGTCATTTCTTCCATTAAATCATCGGCATCAACAACGGTTCCTTCACGAGATTTCATTTTTCCCGAAGGCAATTCGACCATACCATAAGACAAATGATATAAACTTTCTGCCCAATCAAATCCAAGTTTTTTCAGAATTAAAAATAGTACTTTGAAGTGGTAATCTTGTTCGTTGCCAACGGTGTAAACCATACCGCCGACATCCGGGAAATCTTTCACACGTTGGATGGCTGTTCCGATATCTTGCGTCATGTAAACGGCGGTTCCGTCAGAACGCAATACAATTTTTCGGTCTAAACCATCTTCGGTTAAGTCAATCCAAACCGAACCATCCGAATCTTTTTCGAAGATGCCTTTTTCTAAACCGAATTGGACTACTTCTTTACCTAACAAATAAGTATTGCTTTCGTAATAATAGCTGTCGAAATCGACGCCTAAGTTTTTATACGTTTGGGCAAAACCGTCGTAAACCCATTGGTTCATTTTTTTCCACAACTCAATGATTTCAGACTTTCCGGCTTCCCAATCCAGAAGCATTTGTTGGGCTTCTACAATAATTGGCGCTTGCTTTTTGGCTTCGTCTTCGGTTTTACCTTGGGCAATTAATTCGTTTATTTGTGCCTTATATTCTTGGTCGAATTTTACGTAGAAATTGCCAACCAACTTGTCGCCTTTTAAACCGGCTGATTCCGGTGTTTGGCCTTCGCCAAATTTTTGCCACGCTAACATTGATTTACAGATGTGAATACCGCGATCGTTGATGATTTGGGTTTTGTATACTTTTTTACCTGAAGCTTTGATAATTTCGGCTACTGAGTAACCTAATAAATTGTTACGAACATGACCTAAATGCAACGGTTTATTGGTATTTGGCGAAGAATATTCTACCATTACTGCTTTATCATTTGGCTTAACCGAAACAAATCCGAAGTTTTCATTTTCTTTAATACCGTTGAAGAAATTCAAATAATAATTATCAGAAACGACAATATTTAGGAAGCCGGAAACAACATTAAATCGAACCACTTCTTCAGCATTAGCCATTAAATACTCCCCGATTTTTGTTCCAATTTCTATTGGATTTCCTTTGATGACTTTCAATAACGGAAAAATAACCATCGTGATATCGCCTTCAAAATCTTTGCGGGTCAATTGAAACTCTACCCTTTCAACATTGGCATTGAATAGTTCTTGAATGGCAACTTGAATGTGACTCGTTAAAATTTGTGAAAGCTTCATGGTAATTTCTTTTTGGTTGGCAAAGATAAACATTCATAGATAAATTATAATAATTGGTTTACCAATATAAAATTTGAAAATAAGTAAGTGAATAATACGTATTTGTAAGTTTTATACTTAATAAAAACGTTTTGTATTGCATTTCATCGATTTTATTTGCTCTTAAACGATATTATTATCAATATTTGTCTCGTCAAAATCCCCAAATCATGAAAAAACTATTATTATTTATTTCGATCTTAATCTCTACTCTAGGATTCTCACAGGCTATAACGGTTAGTACAACCAGTTATACTGTACCACAATTGGTCAACAATGTTTTGATTAATTCCCCTTGTGTCTCGGCGACGAATATCACATGGAGTACGGGATCTAATTTTGGTTCCTCTAATGGAATTGGATTCTTTCAAAACACCAATCCCAATTTTCCTATGCAAAGTGGTGTAGTTTTGAGTACCGGAAATGCTTTGAATGCGCCAGGGCCGAACACCTCAATTTTAAATGATGGTTCAGTTGCTTGGCCCGGAGATGCGAGTCTTGAAGCTACATTAGCAGCAGCAGGCATTCCAATGGTTTCTTCGAATGCTACTGTATTGGAATTTGACTTTACACCAATTTCACCTAATTTTAGTTTTGATTTTATATTTGCTTCTGAAGAATATGGTAATTTTCAATGTCAGTATTCTGATGCTTTTGCATTTTTATTGACTAATATGAATACCGGAATAACTACCAACTTAGCGGTAGTACCTAACAGTAATAATCCTATTTCTGTTGTAACCATTAGAGATTTTCTTTTTAATTCTTCGTGTCCTTCGGCGAACTCACAATATTTCGGGAGTTTTAATGGTGGTTCAGGTGCTGCAGGTGCTGCCACCAATTTTAATGGACAAACTACAGTATTAACTGCGGCTTCAGTTTTAACTCCGGGTGTGCCTTATCATATTAAATTAGTAATTGCAGACAGATTAGACCCACAGTCAGATTCGGCTATTTTTATGTCTTCTGACAGCTTTAACATTGGACAAAATGTTTTAGGTTTAGACTTAACTACAGCAGGCAATAATGCATTATGTTTTGGAACAACTCATACTTTAAATACCGGTTTGAATGCCAGTGATTACACCTTTGTTTGGGAAAGAAATGGTGTGGTATTAACTGGTGAAACTTCACCATCTCTTGTAATTAACCAAGAAGGAGATTATACTGTTACTTATACTAATAATAACAATTTTTGCCAACCCATTTCAGACACAGTAACTATAGAATATTATCCAGAAATAGTTTCATTGAATCCAAGAGCACTATCAAGATGTAATACCGGTGCAGCTCTCTATTCTTTTAACTTAGATTCAAACACTAGTAGAGTAAAGCAAGGTTTAGATCCTTTAACTCAAGTTACTTATCATCTTACGCAAAATGATGCTAACAACAATCTTAATCCGTTACCTCTTCAGTATGATACAGCTTATGACCTACTTATTTATGTTAGAATTCAATTGCCAAATGGTTGCTTTAGAGTTAAATCATTCTATTTAATAATATCTCCGCCCCCAACAGCAACACAGCCACAAGATTTGATAATGTGTTCTAGATCTCATGCTGATAACGATGCTTATTTCAATTTAACTTCGCAAACTCTTGCTATACTAAATGGACAGTCAACCTCAATATATACATTAAGATATTACACCTCGCTACTTAACGCAACCAATGCGACTAATCCTATATCTACTGCTAATTCCGTTAATTTTTTATCCTCTGAACAAACTATTTATGTTAGGGTTTTCAACTCAAATGACACGGCTTGTTTTAGTACTACAAGTTTTAATCTAATCGTAAACTCGACACCAATTGTTGATGATTTAGAAGACGTTATAGTTTGCTCAAATTACACCTTGCAACCACTAACCCACGGGAACTATTTTACGGAAACAGATGGTGGAGGCACTATGCTGAATGCCGGTGATGTTATAACTGAGACCACAACCCTATATATTTATAATCAACCTAGTGGTTCAACTTGTGGTGCAAATAGTTCATTTACCATAACAATTCTTGATATCCCTTCGCTTACACCTTCCAGTATAACGAATTGCGGAAGCTATACTTTACCGTCATTGGATTATGGAAAATATTATACCGGACCGGGTGGATCAGGAGCTGAAATTCCTGCAGGAACAATTATCAATACTTCACAGACCATCTATCATTATTTTGTAACCGATACACCTCCTCTTTGTGTAGTGGATGCAAGTTTTACGGTTACTATTCTCCCAACTGTTGAAGTTGGTGAAAGAGCTAATGTTTTTGAATGTTCTTCGTATACTTTGCCGGCTTTGTCTTTAGGAAACTATTTTACAGGACCTAACGGAAGCGGAACACAACTTGCTGCAGGAACGCAAATTACTACCAGCCAAACGATTTATGTTTTTGCTACTACAACCGGGACAACACCTTGTAGCGATGAAGACAGTTTTGAAGTAGTTATTGGGTTAACAGCGCCTCAAGATGTAGCCCAATGTAATGGCTATACATTGCCTGAATTAGCCGTGGGTAATTATTTTACAGGTCCTAACGGAAGCGGACAACAAATTCAGCCAGGTACAGTTATCAACTCCAGTACAACACTGTATATATATGCTGTAACCGCAAGTGGTGGATCAAACTGTACAAATAATTTATCTTTTACTATAAGCATAGCGCAACCGTTAATTGATACATTAAGTGATGTAGTCGTATGTGAAAGTTATACACTACCGGCGTTAACTCATGGAGAATATTACACAGAAACAGATGGTACCGGTACATTATTGTATCCGGGTGACGTTATTATTTCAACTCAAACAATTTATATTTTCAAAAGATTGAATAGTACTTGTTTCAACCAATCAACTTTTACTGTAACAATTAATCCATTACCGGCAATTAGTTCAAGATCAGATATTGATATTTGTGACCAATACGTTTTAACCCCTTTACAAGTAGGAAATTATTACACTGGCCCTGATGGTACAGGAGCAATAATCCCAGGCGGAACGGTTATCACAACCTCTCAACTGATTTATATTTATGCCATTTCTAACTCAACTCCGGCTTGTAGTGCACAAAATAGTTTTCAAATCAATATTTTTACAACTTCTGCAGATGAATTAGCTAATGTAACCGCTTGTGATAGCTTTACTTTACCAACTTTATCAACAAACAATAAATATTATACACAATCTGGAGGTCCAAATGGAACCGGAACAGAAATTTTGGCCGGAACCACAATTACTTCTACACAAACTATTTACATTTACAAAGAGTCTGAAATTAGAACTGCATTCTCCTGTATTGATGAAACATCATTTACAGTAACCATTAATAACACTCCTATAGTTGCAACTATGGCCAATGTGTTTGCTTGTAATTCTTATACACTACAACCATTAACTGTTGGTAACTATTACACAGGCCCTAATGGTACCGGAACTATGTTAAATGCCGGTGACGCTATAACTTCAACTCAAGTTGTTTATGTTTTTGCAAGAACAAATACTACTCCGGATTGTACCAGCGAAACTAGCTTTACCATCACTATTTTTAACGTAGATGATATACCCAATGTGACAATTTGTGAGAGCTATACTTTGCCTGCTTTGACCATTGGAAACTATTTTACAGGACCAAACGGAACAGGAACACAACTCCCTGCAGGAACTACATTTTCAAACTCACAAACTATTTATATTTATGCTCTTTCGCCTTTCACTCCTAGTTGTTCTGATGAAAGCTCATTTACAGTAACTATCATTGATACACCGGTTGCTAATCCTGTTCCAGTTGCTCAAAGAACCGTTTGCGATGAAGATGGAACGAATGATGGGGTAACTCCTTTTAATTTATCAACTTTGTCTGCTGCCGTTTTAGGTGCTCAAACCGGAAACGAATTCACTGTTGCTTACTATGCTTCATTAGCCGATGCTTCAAACCAATCCAATGCTATTGCAACCACTACTCTTTCAACTATTTATGTTAGAGTTAGCAATACTTTAGCTACAAGTTGTTTTGACATTAAGCCAATTACAATTATTGTAAACAAACTCCCTGAACCGACTCCAATTGATGGGGTAATCTGCTTTGACAGTGAAACACAAACACTTTTAAATGCTTACAATATCTTTAGCGGATTAAGTTCAGCTACCCATACTTTTGTTTGGACAAATGAACAAGGTGTTACGGTTGGAACCGGAAACAATTATACTGCTGTATTACCAGGAGTTTATACTTTAGTAGCCACTAGAACTTCAACGGGATGTAGTTCAGAACCGGTAAATGTAACTGTTATTGCCTCTGAACCGGCAGTAGTTACTTATACTGTGACAGAAGATTTTTCGGATTCACAATACATCACTGTTGTTGCTACCGGTCAAGGAAATAATTTTGAATACCAATTGGATAATGGACCATTCCAAGACAGTCCGGTTTTTGAAAATGTTTTATCAGGTGTACACACAATCACTGTAAGAGACAAATATGGATGTGGCTCTACTACTATTCAAGCTATAGTAATCAACTATCCAAAGTATTTCACCCCTAATAGTGATGGTTACAATGATACTTGGAATATCTCTAATTTATCAAATCAGCCAAGTGCCAACATTACGATCTATGACCGATATGGAAAAACCATCAAACAAATAAGACCTAGCGGAAATGGTTGGGATGGCACCTACAATGGAAACATGATGCCTTCTGATGATTATTGGTTTGTAGTTACTTATACTGATGAGAATCAGACGAAACAAGAGTTCAAGGCGCACTTCGCTATGAAACGGTAATTTCTAATTAAAAATAACATTTAAAACTCTCAATTTTTTTGAGAGTTTTTTTGTTTTTACTGTAACAAATAAATGTTTTTCAAGTCTACTTGGTTGAATCAAATTAACAACTGTTGAAGAATCATCTTCATCGGTAAAAATCTCAACATTAAATCATCAATTAAAACAAAATGAAATTTAAATTATTTTTTCTTTTAGTGCTTAGTAATTTTTCAATACTAATGGCTCAAAGTTCAACAAACAATGGTATAATCTCGGGTAAAGTAATCGACAAAAATTCTAAACAACCAATACCATATGTTAATGTGTCTGTTCTAGAAAATGAAAAAATCATTACCGGAGGAATCACCCAAGAAAATGGTAGTTTCTCTATAAAAGGTTTGGCTTTAAAAAAATACACCATTGAAATTCAATTTATTGGCTATAAAAAAGTAATTCAAACAGTGACTTTATCAGAAAGCGATAAAAACGTTAATCTCAATACGATTGCTATTGAAGAAGAGGCAGTACAATTGACCGGAGTTGAAATCGTAAAAGAGCGTTCAACTATCGAACAAAAAATCGACAGAAAAGTAGTTAATGTTGGAAAAGACTTAATCGCTTCCGGAAATACTGCTTCAGAAATCATGAACAATATTCCAACGGTTAGTGTTGACCCGCAAACCAAAGAATTGAGTTTGAGAGGAAATTCAAACGTAAGAGTTTTAATTGACGGAAAGCCTTCAAACATTGATCCGGCTCAATTGTTACAACAAATTCCGTCTTCTTCTATCAAACAAATAGAATTGATTACCAATCCTTCGGCCAAATACAATCCGGAAGGCATGAGCGGAATCATCAACATCATCTTACACAAAAATTCACAAGAAGGTTTCAACGGAAGCATCAATTCAGGCGTAACTTTTGGTATCACTCCTAAAGTCAATACAGCTTTGAATCTAAATTATAAAGTGGGAAAAGTAAACTTCTACACCAATTATGGTTTGAATCATGGCAAAAACGCTAATAACGGTTACATCGACAGTTTCAGACCACTTTTCGAAAACAATCAAGAATTTGGTGGTTCAAACTTGAATACTTCTCATCTGATTAAATTTGGAATGGATTATTTTATTAATGAAAAAAACACGATTTCCTTTTACACCAATCAAAACATTGTAAATGGCGGAGGATTTGGCTACACGAATATTGATTATCTGAATTCATTATTGAGAAATTCTAGACAAACATCGGATTCTGACACTGAAAACCATACACAAACTTATGATTTAGCTTATAAACATGATTTTACTAAAAAAGGAGAAACTTTAGATTTTCAGGCTAACTTTTCGAATACTAAAAGTCCGGAAAACACTGACTATGTATTTGCTCAAACCAACCCAACCTCAACAAGATTTACCAATAATGACATCAAGCGTGATACCGATTATTTGCAAATCAACTTAGATTATGTAAATCCGTTATCAGAAACGGTTAAGTTGGAAATTGGTGCTGAAACGCGTCTACAAAAAATCACAAACGATTTTGATGAAGTAATTACTGAGTCACCTACCTATAGTAGAGTTGGAAATTCAAATTTTGAATTTACCCGAAATATTCATTCTTTTTATACCAACTTAGGTAAGCAATGGGAAAAATGGAGTGTACAAGCCGGAGTAAGATTGGAACAGTATGAAATAGATGGCGATTTTGAAAACGTGGTATCTTCCTCAGATCCGACCGAGAATATCAATGACCAAAGCAGTATCAAGGACGAGATTTTCTCAGTTTATCCCTCTTTATTTTTCAACTATAAAGCCAGTGACAAAGATTCTTTCAACTTCAACTACTCAAGACGTGTTGACCGACCAAGTATTGGCCAAATCAGCCCGATCAGAGAATGGACAACGCCATTGGTTGAATCAAGAGGAAACCCGGCATTAGAACCGCAATTTACCAATTCATTCGAAGTAAATTATACCAGAACAACTAAAATAGGCTCGGTTACTACCGGTGTTTTTTACAGACAAATCAATGATGAAATTGGTAGAATCATTTATAAAAACCCTGACAATAACAATCAAGACATTATTTCTTATGACAATTTTGATGATAATAGTGCCATTGGTGCCGAAGTTTCTGCCAACTTAAAGTTAACCAAATGGTGGTCAGTCAATGCCAGTAGCGATGCTTATTTTAAAACCGTTAGAGGAACGGTTCAAAATGCCAATACCCAAGAACAAGAAAGAGCCGAAGCCGATGTAGTCATCTTCAATGCGAGAATGAACAACAACTTTGTAGCAACCAAAAAATTGAGATTCAATTTATTTGCCATGTACAGAGGAAGAGATTTAGGGTTACAGTTTGAAAGAAAACCTATGTATAAAATGGATATCGGGTCTACATATACTATTCTAAAAGGAAAAGGAAGTATTACCGCCCGAGTAAATGACGTTTTTGAGACAATGAATTTCGCCTTTGATGGAAATATTCCTTATCGTCAAGTGGGAGCCTTTTACTGGGAAAGTCAAACCTTCTATTTAGGATTTAACTATATGTTTGGTGGTGGCAAAAACAGTGCTATGCAACGCAAACAAAGAGATCAAAACGAAACACAAGGTAGTGGTGGCCTTTTATAATTATCACATGGATTATTTGAATTTAGTTGTTATGAAAAAGCCAAACGTAAAGTTTGGCTTTTTCTATTGATACAGGTTTGTTTTTACCACTTTATAATTGCACTTGCCCAAGTAAATCCGCTACCAAAAGCTGCCAAAACAATAGTGTCGCCTTCTTTGATTTTACCTTGCTCCCATGCTTCTGTTAAAGCAATCGGAATAGAAGCAGCTGTTGTGTTCCCGTATTTTTGAATGTTATTAAAAACTTGGTCGTCTCTCAATTTGAATTTTTGCTGAATGAACTGAGAAATTCTCAAATTCGCTTGGTGCGGAATCAGCAAATCAATATCTGAAACTTGTAAATTATTAGCTTGTAAACCTTCGTTAATGACTTCACTAAAACGAACTACTGCATTCTTAAATACAAATTGTCCGTTCATGTGAGGAAAATAACTTTCGTCTTCAGGATTATTTTCAGCGATAATATCAGTCACCCATCTTCCGCCCATTCCC
The DNA here is from genome assembly GCF_046293665.1 of Flavobacterium sp. Lineage (GTDB taxonomy): Bacteria > Bacteroidota > Bacteroidia > Flavobacteriales > Flavobacteriaceae > Flavobacterium. The sequence goes on along the minus strand of NZ_JBKBOL010000002.1, from coordinate 362,208 downwards.
GGTGCTAAAACGGCTAATTCTTTAGCATGTTCTCCTTCTGAATGCAAGTGTGTTGAAAGAATTCCTCTTGTAGCATCTTCTTCTCTGCTTAACATTGCAGCACCTGCGCCATCACCAAATATTACTGAAACACCTCTACCTCTATCGGACATGTCTAAACCTAAGGATTGCACTTCTGAAGCAACCACCAAAATATTTTTATACATTCCGGTTTTGATAAATTGGTCGGCTACAGATAACGCATATATAAAACCTGAACATTGGTTACGAATATCTAAAGCACCAATAGTTTTTAAACCTAATTCTTTCTGCAAAGCCACACCCGGTCCCGGAAAATAGAAATCGGGAGAAATCGTGGCAAAGACAATAAAATCAATGTCATCATGAGCAACACCGGAACGTTCTATGGCAATTTTAGCCGCCTTTACACCCATGGAAGTTGTTGTATCTTCGCCTCTTATGATGTGTCGTCTTTCTTTGATACCGGTGCGTTCCTGAATCCATTCATCATTGGTATCCATTATTTTGGCCAAATCATCATTGGTCACAACATTATCGGGAACATAAAAACCTAAGCCTGTTATTTTGGACTGGTACATATTTCGTTTCTATTAATTTAGTAAAAATGAAGCGTTAAAAGTAAGCATCTTTTAAAAAAGCACCACACAAGGTAGTCATTTTTTAGAGATTGCTAAAATATGGGTTTGGTATTTTATTTAAAACTTAGGCAAAAGAAACCACCTGGCAATAAATCTTCTTGACTTTCAAAAAAAAGGATTTGGGTTTTGTATTTTGCCTCTACCAAATAATGACTGCCTTTGTAATAACTATTGACGATTTCAACTTTTAAATCAGACTTTGGAACCACTTTCAATTGATGTGGATAAACATATTGAAGCTTACCATCGATTTCAATTTCATTAACGTCTCCAAAAAGCGAAGCGATGTATTTGTTGGTTGGATTTTGGTACAAATTTTTAGGCGAATCCGCCTTGATAATTTTGCCATCTTTCATCACAATCACTTCATCAGAAAAAGAAAGCACATCAGAGCTATCGTGTGTTGCCACAATGGTTGTGATTTTTTTTTCTTTCAGGTAGGCAAACAATTTTCGACGCAAACTATTCTTTCTGAAATTATCGATATGGCTAAACGGTTCGTCTAACAACAACACTTCGGGTTCGAGTGCTAAAACTCTGGCCAAAGCCACGCGTTGCATTTGTCCACCACTGAGAAACTGGGCTTTGCTATTCTCATATTCGGTCATTTCAACAATTTCAAGTAATTCAGCTATGCGTTCTTTTTTCTTGTCTGCATAAATATTTGAAAGGTATTTACCTACATTTTCCGCGACAGTAATAAAAGGCATTAAATCAAAATCTTGCGCCAAATATTTCATATATTCCATACCGGGAACTAAATGATATTTTGGCCCTAAAACTTCATTTTTGTTCCATAATATTCGCCCTTCGTTTAAATCATATAAGCCATAAACCAGTTTAAGCAACGTACTTTTTCCACAGCCACTTTCACCAATTACCACTAAGCTTTTCCCTTTTTCTAATTGAAAAGAAACGGAACTCAGTGTGGGTTTATCTTTATAAGAAAAAGAAATATTTTGAACTTTCAGCATGGGTTTAAGGAATTGGTGCCGGTATTAAATTTCACAAATGTGCAATTTTGCATAATCTCGCATTGTTTTTTTTACAAAAATCCTCAACTTTGTTGAGATTATGGTCTATTCACGGAACAAAATAATTTATTACACAAGATGTTCAAATATACTTTGAAATATGAAATTGAAATTAATTATTTTTCTATTTATCGTTTTTGTTACTAACAAAACTTTGGCTCAGGTGGGAATCAATACAACTTCACCCGAAGCCCAATTTGATATTCGCTCGAGTAACCAATCTACTCCGGCCAATACTGATGGTATATTGATCCCAAAAATAGACAGCTTTCCTGCCACAAATCCAACAGCATTGCAACAGGGAATGTTAGTTTATCTTACTACAACTGCAACATTTGCGAGTAGCAGTCGCACTCCAGGTTTTTATTATTGGGACAATGGGACAGCGAATTGGATTGGCATTCAATCCAGTGAAAGAATTGATTGGAATATTTTGGGAAATGCCAATACAAATCCGGCAACCCATTTTTTAGGAACAACTGATAATCAAGATATTGTTTTCAGAAGATTTAACATTAGAGCGGGTTATATTGGAGATCCAACTTATGACGGTGGTTTCAATTTTAACAATGGAAACACTTCTTTTGGTGCTAATTCAATGCTTAATCCTACCATTAATTTTGGAACACAATCTGGAGTAAGAAATACCGCTTTTGGTGTAAATGTCATGCCGAGTTTAACAACCGGAAGATTAAACGTAGGTGTCGGAGAATTTGCTTTATTCTCCAACACATCAGGAATCACAAATACGGCTATTGGTTCAGGAGCGTTATATTCCAATAGTTCCGCCAATAACAATGTGGCCATTGGAAGAAATGCTTTGACTACATCCAATAGTGACAATAATACGGCAGTAGGTTTTGCTGCTTTACGCCAAAATGTTTCTGGCACCAACAATACCGCTTTAGGTTATGAAGCCTTGAGGAATGTTTTGGGCAGCGGAAACGTTGGTATAGGATATCAAGCAGGAAGATTAGAAACGGGAAGTAACAAACTGTACATTGAAAATTCGAATGCTGATGCTTCTAACGCTTTGATTTATGGTGAATTTGACAATAACATCCTAAGAACAAACGGTACGCTACAAATAGGAAATCCAACAACGACCGGCTATTCTTTTCCAACCAACAGAGGAACAAACGGTCAGTTTTTACAAACCGATGGCGCAGGAATTACGACTTGGGCAACCGTTCCAGTGAATACAATAAAACCATATACAACCACCGGAGCAGCCACCGGAATTTACAACGTTTCTTTGACAGAATATACCATAAGAGTTTTTGGTGGTGTTTCGGAAATTCGTTTGCCAAATGCTATTGGTAATGCCGGTAAAGTATTTATCATTATTGGCAGTAACGGCATTGGTGCTAAGATTTTTTCAACATTAGGCGGAATAATTTATGACGATGTAACCAATACCATATTAAATACTTTAAATGCAAATACCCGATATATGGTACAAAGCGATGGTGCCGACTGGATAGTGATTGGAAATTAAATTGGCTTTTTATAAAAAAAGATAAGAGCGACGGGACTCAAACGTGGAGTGTCGCTCTTATCAACCTAACCAATAAATAAACAATCTTTAATTCTGAATGTATTTTTCAAATGACTTAGTGTCAATTCTTGCTTTTAAATCATGTAATAAATTATACAATCCGAAGAAGGTTCTGTTGATGTATAAAAAGTGCTTTGAACCTCTATTTCCATTCATTTTTCTGAGTTGGGTGTCTTTAGAAAATTCTTCACCCATTTGGGCAATTTTACCAAAGAAATCTTCGTCTGAAAAATCAAAATAGTCGCCATGAAACGGTTTGGTAAACAAACTCAGCAAATCGTGAAATATCTTGGTAAAATAGTCTATTTCCGCTTTGCTGTCATCGTGACGCAAAATTTCTAATTCATATAATTTTTCATTGAACAATTTTGGATTGCCAATGATTTCAGGTTTTGCCAATTCAAAATACGGAATGTAAAATTCTTCCGGAACGTGCTTGATACAACCAAAATCTATAGCCACTAATGTTCCATCAGCATCAATTAAAAAATTACCCGGATGCGGATCGGCGTGTACTTGCTTCAAATGGTGCATTTGGTACATATAAAAATCCCATAATGCTTGCCCAATTTTGTCGCCTTTAACCCTATCTTTATTGTGCGCTGTGAATTCTGAAAGATGCTCTCCGTCAATCCATTCCATTGTCAAAATCTTCTCTGAAGAAAATTCTGGATAATATTTCGGAAAACGCAAGTTGTCTATTTTGCTACACCAATCGGATACTTCTAAGCTTTGTTTTAATTCCAAGATATAATCCGTCTCTTCCAATAACTTATTTTCTACTTCCAGAAAATACTTCTCAGAATCCTTTCCTTTCAGATTAAACATTCTGGTGGCAAAAGGTTTCACCAAAGCCAAATCAGAGCTAATACTATCCGCCACTCCCGGATATTGGATTTTCACAGCAAGTTTTTTCCCATTTTTTGTTGCTTTGTGTACCTGACCGATACTCGCCGCATTCATAGCATCCGGAGTGAAGGAGTCGTATAATTCTTCAGGATATTTTCCCAAATATTTTTTAAATGTTTTTCGAACCAATGGCGCTGACAAAGGCGGAACCGAAAATTGTGACAACGAAAACTTATCGACATAAGCTTGCGGCATAATGCTTTTGTCCATGCTCAACATTTGAGCGACTTTCAAAGCACTTCCTTTTAAGTTTTTCAATCCGTCATATATATCTTCAGCATTGCTTTCATTTAGCTTATCACGGTTTAAATTAGGATTCACTATTTTTTCACCATAATAAGCTACGTAATTCCCTCCAACTTTAATTCCGGTTTTAACCAGTTGACTGGCGCGTTCAATTTTACCGGTTGGGATTTTATCTAATGTTTTCATTTATTGCATTTTTTCTTTCCAAAGAAATTTGCCTAAATCAAACAAACTTTCCAATGGTTTAGTATCTAATAAATCCACTACAGTATTTACTGATTTTTCAATCAAGACATCTGTTTTTTCGAAACTTTTAGAAGAATCATCCATCCAAAATTTCAATATGAATAAGAACTGAAGCCAAGCACCTTCAGAGAAAACAGGTTCGGTTACTTTCGCTACTTTCCCGAATTGCTCTGAGGGTTTTGACTTTATTTTATCTACGATATATTCTTTAAAATGGTTTCTGAAAAGTTTTAAGTTTTTCAAATTTTTTAATCCTTCCTTATTTTCTTTTAGTGAAAACAACACATAACTTCTATTCAACGTTAGAATTTCAAACAAAGTAAAATAAAGTGTCAATAATTTATTCTTGTCCGAATAACTCTGAAACTCTTGCTCTTTTTCAATTGTAGCGATAGCATTTTCCAAAAACTTGACCCAAATATTCTGTTTTACAACTTCTAACGAACCAAAAAAGGAATAAAAATCGCTTTCCTCTATTTCATGCTTCTTACAAAACACAAAAGCATTTTTGGGTTCTTCATTGGATTCTAAAACATCATTAATAAACAATTCTATAATGTAATCGTCATTAATGATGTCTTTTTTTGCCTTAGCGCGTTTAGTTGTTGCCATAGTGTTGATTTTAAAAGATACGTAAATTTACAACTGTTCAATCATTTTTTAAAATAACTAAACAAAAAGTTTTGTTAAATGTTGTTCAAAAAAAATGAAAATAAAAAAAGCGTTCACTTGTGGTGAACGCTTTCAATTAAACATAAATGATTCTTATTTTCCCGCTTCTTTTTGAGCTTCTTGTACCATTTTCTCATTGGCCGTGATAGCAAACTCCACTCGACGGTTTTGACTTCTTCCTTCAGGGGTATCATTAGTTGCAATAGGATCTGCAATTCCTAATCCTGTTGTAGTAAATCGTCCTGATGACAAACCTTTACCAGCTAGATAAGTTCTAACTGAGGCAGCTCTTTGCTCAGACAAGGTTAGATTATATTCAGGACTTCCGGTAATATCGGTGTAACCATAAATCTGAATATTAGTATCAGGATATTGATTAAATACAGGAACCAATTTATCTAAATTAGCTTTGGCAGTAGTTGTAAGTGTTGATTTGTTAGTATCAAAGCGCACTGCATTTTCTCCTAAAACCAATCGTATTCCTTCACCAACTCTTTCCACTTGGGCACCAGGCAAAGCTGTTTCAATTTCTCTGGCCTGTTTGTCCATTTTGTTACCTATTACACCACCCGCAACACCACCAATTACACCACCAAGAACAGCCCCAAGAGCACCATTCCCTCCTTTTCCGATATTATTTCCTAAAACTCCACCTAAAACAGCTCCTCCAACAGCCCCAATGGCCACACCTCGTTGTGAATTACTGGTGTTTTTTACTGCTTCACAACTGGTAAAAACTGTTGACAAAACCATTAAACCTCCTAATAAAATTGCGCTATACTTTTTCATGTTTATTAATTTAATTTTTCAAATTGATATACTACATCAGTTAAAGTTCCTCCAACATTGATTTTGTCAATCAACTGAAAAGAACTGCCGGTTTGATTGGCTACTCTTAATACGTAACCAGATTTAACCGTTTTGGCTTTGGACTCATCCAAAATTTTCAATACAAATTCACCTTCTTTGTTAATAAACCAAGAAATTGGCGTAGAATAGGCAGTACAACTTGAACTGTTTAAAGCCATATTCCCTTTGTTGCTCATGGAAACAAACTTCCAAGTACTTCCGATAAAACACTTAGAATCAGCAAGGTCAAACGAGGTAACTTTAATTACTTCCGAACCGGGATAAGACACTGAAGAAACCCTCCATTCCCCTTTAATCGCCATCTGAGATTTTGAGTCAATTTTTGTACTGGTGGCCGAATTCGATTTACAAGATAGAATCAAAACCGATAATAAACTTAGTAAAATAATTTTTTTCATCCTATTGTATATTTATATTTTGTTAAGACAAATATACGGTCATTTTTGATTACATTTTTACATAATTTCTGTTAATGATTGTAGAATTGTTACTACGTCAATTTGTCATAAATCATATAATTGGTATTAGTTTTGACAATCAGTTTTCAAATTGTTTAACCCGCCTGCCCGCTGGCAGGTTTAAAAATCTAAATATGACAACAGGAAAAATTAATGTATCAGTAGAAAACATCTTTCCACTAATCAAGAAGTTTTTATACAGCGACCACGAAATTTTCTTGCGTGAATTAGTATCCAATGCTACGGATGCTACTTTAAAATTAAAACATTTAACCAGTATTGGCGAAGCCAAAGTCGAATATGGCAATCCAATCATCGAAGTCAAAATCGACAAAGAAGGCAAAAAATTACACCTAATCGACCAAGGATTAGGTATGACAGCCGAAGAAGTGGAAAAGTACATCAACCAAGTCGCTTTCTCAGGAGCAGAAGAATTTTTAGAAAAGTATAAAGACTCTGCCAAAGACTCAGGTATTATTGGTCATTTTGGTTTAGGCTTTTATTCTGCATTTATGGTAGCCGAAAAAGTAGAAATCATCACCAAATCATTCAAAGATGAACCGGCAGCGCATTGGACTTGTGATGGCAGTCCGGAATTTACTTTGGAACCGCATGACAAAACCGAAAGAGGAACCGAAATCATTTTACACATTGCGGAAGACTCCTTAGAATTTTTAGAAGAATTCAAAATCCGTGAGTTGTTGACTAAATACAATAAATTCATGCCTGTGCCGATTAAATTTGGTACCAGAAAAGAAAAAATAGAACAGAAAAAAGGCGAATCAGTTGCCGAAGAAGACAAAGACAATATTTTCACTGAAGTGGAAGTAGACAATATCATCAACAATCCGAATCCGGCATGGACTAAACAACCGGCAGATTTGACTGATGAAGATTACAAAAACTTCTACCGCGAATTGTATCCGATGCAGTTTGAAGAACCATTATTCAATATCCATTTGAATGTGGATTATCCTTTTAACTTAACCGGGATTTTATATTTCCCGAAAATGTCAGCCGATTTACAGATGCAAAAGGACAAAATCCAATTGTACCAAAATCAAGTTTATGTAACCGACAATGTAGAAGGAATCGTCCCGGAATTTTTAGGCATGCTGAAAGGTGTGATTGACTCTCCGGACATTCCGCTGAACGTTTCTCGTTCGTATTTACAAGCCGATGGTAATGTTAAAAAGATATCGAATTACATTACCAGAAAAGTAGCGGATAAATTGAAATCGTTATTCAATGAAAACCGTGAAGACTTTGAAAAAAAATGGAATGACATCAAAATTGTATTGGAATATGGAATGTTATCGGAACCAAAATTCTACGAAAAAGCCGGTGACTTCGTTTTGTATCCAACAGTTGACAACAAATATTACACCTTGTCTGAATTGAAAGAAGCCATTACTGCCAACCAAACCGACAAAAACGGAAAATTAGTCGTATTGTATGCTTCTAACAAAGATGCACAGCACAGTTATGTGGAAATAGCCAAAGAGAAAGGCTATAAAGTATTGCTATTGGATTCGCCTATCGTATCACATTTGATTCAGAAACTGGAAAGCGATAATGAAAACTTAACTTTCACCCGTGTAGATTCTGACCACATTGACAAGTTAATTCAGAAAGAAGATACCCAGATTTCAAAATTATCTGAAGAAGAATCAACCACTTTGAAAACGGTTTTAGAAGAAATTGTTCCAAAAACCAATTACTCTGTTCAATTAGAACCAATGGACAGTAGTGCAGCACCATTTATTATCACACAACCGGAATTCATGCGAAGAATGAAAGAAATGAGTCAGTCCGGAGGCGGCGGTATGTTCGGCATGGGTAATTTCCCTGAAATGTATAATTTGGTGGTGAATACCAACTCAAACTTGGCGACAACCATTTTAAATACTGTTGATAAATCGGCTCAGGAAAGTTTGGTGAAACAAGCTTTAGATTTAGCTAAGATTTCTCAAGGTTTATTGAAAGGCGAAGAATTAACCGCTTTTGTAAAAAGAAGTTTTGAATTAATCAAGTAATTAGGCATTAGCCAAAAGATAATAGTTAGAAAACCTGTGAGTGAAAGCTTGCAGGTTTTTTTATTAAAATTAATTGTCGAACTTCGTAATTCGTAATTCATAATTCTAATGACACTCAACATAGAAACTCCGGCCTTATTGTTTTCAGCCACATCATTGATTCTATTGGCTTATACCAATCGGTTTTTGACCATTGCGCAAATCGTTCGTAGCTTGAAAAAGCATTATGACGAAGTGCATACCAAAAGTATTTTACTCCAAATCAGAAACCTCAACTTGAGGCTTTCTTTAATTCGTTATATGCAACTTTTTGGGGTTTTGTGTTTGTTTCTTTCCGTGTTTGCGATGCTGTGTTTGTTTGTGGAATGGCAAACCGCGGGGATTTATCTTTTTGCGGCAAGTTTACTTTGTTTACTGACTTCCTTAGCAATTTCTTTTTGGGAAATTAGTATTTCGGTAACCGCATTGAGACTTCATTTAAGTGATATAGAGGAAGAAGAGAGAAAAAAGTAAAAAACTTACACTTTATTTTATATCTTTATTGATGCCAAATAGTTAACCAAAAACCAACATCAATGAAACAAAAACTACTATTCCTTTTTTTACTGACTTTTTCCATAGTTATTGCTAAGCCGAAAGAAGCTGCTGTTAATGGCCCGGCAATTGGTTTAAAGATGTCTGGTGTTTTTTCGGGCGGATCTAGCAACATTCAATTTTCTTTTTATATAAAAAATACTGGTACCGAAACCCTCACCAATATATACATAACCGAAGCACCTGGTACAACGCCTATAACATACAATTTCAACACTATAGCTAGTTTGGCTCCCGGCGAAGAAATTAGCTACTTGTATGGTTATAAATATGCAATGTGCTATGACATAAGTCAAACCATTGTCCACGCTACAACTACAGCTAATGCAGAAATAACAGATTTATCTTCGGACCCTTCGTATCCTTCCTATGGCACCTATTATAATGACATTATTACGCATACCGTTTACGAGGATAACATCGGTCAAGTTTCTCAAAACGGAACTTATTTTGACCAAAACAGCAACAATATAGTTGACGTTGGTGATGTTATCAATTATACCTATCAATTTTTTGGATTCGTCAATTTCCAGACTTTTTTCGATGATAATGCCATAATTTCAGATATCACATATTCGTCAGGTCAAGTTTCAGCAACAGGCATTCATTATATTACACAAGCTGAAGTGAATATGGGCTATGTCTACAACAACTCCCATGTCAATTACTCTTCTCAGTGTTGGGGTTCAAGTTATGTTGAATTCGAAGATGAATCCGTTTGTTATAGTTGCCCCAATCCAAATAATGCCAATATTATTACTAAAATAAGTAACTTACAACCCCATCTAATCTCAGGCAATGTAAAATTCAACAACAATAATGACAATTGTAATACCGGTGTAAATTTTCCAAACAGAAGAGTGGACACATCCGATGGTACTCATAGCTATACAACTTACACCAATTACAGTGGTGACTATCATATTATACTTCCTAATATGTTTGGAAATTATACCACAACTGCTACGACTAATTTAAGTCCCAATTTTACCTCTAATCCTATTTCGTTAACAACCACAACTTATAATTCGGGCATACCGGTTAATTATAATAACAATAATTTCTGCATCAGTGCTATTACAGATTTTGCCGATTTAAGTATTTCTATGTTCAACATCAACCAAGCCATTCCGGGCAATGTAGCAACCTACAGAATTGTTTATTCTAATCGTGGAAGTACTAATTTAAGCGGTAGTATCCAATTGACTTTTGACAATGGAAAACTAACTTTTGGAAATAGTTCACCTGTTCAAAACAATGCAACTTCCAATACTTTGACCTGGAATTACAACAATTTATTGCCTTTTGAAAGTCGACACATCAATCTGTCCTTTAACGTTCTGACGCCGCCAACAGTTAACGTCAATGATTTATTAAATTTTACAGTGGTTGGAAACCCAATTGCCGGAGACAATAATACTTCCAATAATACTTTGGTTTGGGATCAAATTGTCAGAAGCTCTTTTGACCCGAATGACAAAACCGTAATCGAAGGAGATTATATTACTACGGCTGAAGCCAATAATTATCTGACTTACCTGACTCGTTTTCAAAACTCCGGAACTGCTAATGCAACTACTGTAGTTATCAAAGAAACATTAGATGCCGATTTGGATTGGAATACATTTGAACCTATTGCTTCCAGTCATGAAGCCAATATTCAACTGCGTTACGGCAATGATTTGACTTATACTTTTTCTAATATTGATTTGCCGTATGAATCGGCTAACGAACCGGCAAGTCACGGTTGGATGGTATACAAAATCAAACCTAAAAGTAATTTTGCCATTGGCGACATAGCGAGTTCAAAATCAGATATTTATTTTGATTACAACTTACCAATCACAACCAATACAGTCACAACTCAAATGGTTGCATTGTCTATTGCAGAAAATATTAAAAATAATTTCACTTTGTATCCAAACCCAACTTCAAATCATTTTACAATTCAAATGCAAACGGAAATGAATGCCCAATACCAAATCTTTGACATCAATGGAAAACTCCTTCAAAGCAGTACCGTTGAAAGTTTGAAACCGATAGATATCAGTACTTTTCAAAGCGGATTTTATTTCGTCTCCATCAATACAGAACATGGAAAATCGACATATAAATTGGTCAAAAATTAAAACTAAAAATCCCGATAACTCGGGATTTTTTTTATTTACTCAAATACATTTTTCTTCTCGAATACAATTCATAGAACTGATCGTCTTTCAAATCATCTATGAACAAAATGCTTTCTCCGGTTGATTTCATCTCTGGTCCGAGTGCTTTGTTGACATTCGGGAATTTGCTGAAAGAGAAAACCGGCTGTTTGATCGCATAGCCTTTCAACTGTGGATTAAAAGTAAAATCGGTTACTTTATTTTCGCCCAACATTACTTTGGTTGCATAATTTACGTATGGTTCGCCATACGCTTTCGCAATAAATGGCACTGTACGCGACGCTCTCGGATTAGCTTCAATGATATAAACGATATCGTCTTTGATGGCAAATTGGATGTTGATTAAACCAACGGTTCTCAAGGCCAACGCAATTTTCTTCGTGTGGTCTTTGATTTGTTGCATGACAAATTCACCCAAGTTAAACGGTGGCAAAGTCGCATTCGAATCGCCCGAGTGAACACCACAAGGTTCGATATGCTCCATAATTCCAATAATGTAAACGTTTTCACCATCACAAATTGCATCGGCTTCGGCTTCAATTGCTCCGTCTAAATAGTTATCCAACAACAATTTGTTCCCCGGAATATTTTTCAACAAATCGATTACGTGTTCTTCCAATTCCTGTTTGTTGATTACGATTTTCATGCCCTGTCCGCCCAATACATAAGAAGGACGAACCAATAACGGGAAATCCAACACATCGGCCAAAGCGGAAGCTTGATCAGCATTTTCGGCTACGCCAAATTTTGGAAACGGAATTTTTAATTCGGTCAACAAGTCGGAGAAACGACCTCTATCTTCGGCTAAATCCAAAGCGTCGAAAGATGTTCCTAATATTTTGATGCCGTAACGGTCTAATTTTTCGGCCAATTTCAAAGCGGTTTGTCCGCCCAATTGCACGATTACACCTTCCGGTTTTTCGTGGCGGATGATGTCGTAAATGTGTTCCCAAAATACCGGCTCAAAGTATAATTTGTCTGCCGTATCAAAATCGGTCGAAACCGTTTCCGGATTACAGTTGATCATGATGGTTTCGTAACCACACTCTTTAGCCGCTAAAACCCCGTGAACACAAGAATAATCAAACTCGATTCCTTGTCCGATTCGGTTTGGTCCCGAACCTAAAACCACGACTTTCTTTTTCGGAGTGACAATACTTTCATTGTGAACATATCTTTCTCCGGTTGCCGTTTGAATTTCGGCTTCAAAAGTAGAATAGTAATAAGGTGTTAAAGCTTTAAATTCGGCGGCACAAGTGTCTACTAATTTGTAAACTCTTTTCACATTCATTTCGTCTCGCAACTTGTACACTTGGCTTTCCAAACAACCCATCATGTGGGCAATTTGGCGGTCACCGTAGCCTTTTTGTTTGGCCTCGAGTAGCAATTCTTTGGGTAAGGTGTCGACTTTATATTGAGAAATCTCTCTTTCTAATAAGTATAACTCTTCGTATTGTTTCAAAAACCACATGTCAATTTTAGTAATTTCGTGGATTCTGCTTAATGGAATGCCCATGGCAATCGCATCATAAATCACAAAAACTCGGTCCCAACTCGCAAAAGTCAGTTTCTCGATAATTTGTTCGTAGTTTTTATAGCCTTTTCCGTCTGCTCCGATTCCGTTGCGTTTGATTTCTAACGACTGAGTCGCTTTGTGTAAGGCTTCTTGGAACGAACGCCCTATTCCCATCACTTCTCCAACCGATTTCATTTGCAATCCTAAAGTTCGGTCTGAACCTTCGAATTTATCGAAGTTCCAACGCGGGATTTTTACGATTACGTAGTCTAAAGTTGGTTCAAATAAGGCTGAAGTTGATTTGGTGATTTGATTTTGTAATTCGTTTAGGTTGTAGCCTAAAGCTAACTTTGTCGCCACTTTGGCTATAGGATAACCGGTTGCTTTTGAAGCTAAAGCTGACGAACGAGAGACACGCGGATTGATTTCAATGGCTACTATATCTTCTTTTTCATCCGGAGAAACAGCGAATTGTACGTTACAACCTCCGGCAAAGTTTCCGATAGAGCGCATCATTAAGATGGCATAATCACGCATTCTTTGAAAAGTGGTATCTGATAAAGTCATGGCCGGTGCAACCGTAATCGAATCTCCGGTATGGATTCCCATTGGATCCATATTTTCGATGGAACAAATGATGACTACGTTGTCGTTTTGATCTCGAAGTAATTCTAATTCGTATTCTTTCCAGCCTAACAAAGCCTTATCAATTAGGACTTCGTGTATTGGTGATGCTTCTAAACCTCTGGTTAGCAACTCATCGAAATCTTCTTTTTTGTGTACGAATGCCGCTCCGGTTCCACCCAAAGTAAACGATGGTCGGATTACTAATGGGAAACCAAATTCCTGTGCAATTTCTTTTCCTTTTAAGAAAGAAGTTGCTGTTTTCGCCGGTGCTGTTGGTACATCTATTCTTGCCAACAATTGTTTGAATTGCTCACGGTCTTCTGTAATGTTAATCGCGTTGATATCGACACCGATTAATCGCACGCCGAAATCTTGCCAGATGCCTTTTTCGTCGGCTTCCAAACACAAGTTTAAAGCGGTTTGTCCGCCCATGGTTGGTAACACTGCATCAATTTGCGGGTGTTCTTTTAAGATTTGGATAATCGATTTGGTGGTTAATGGCAAAAGGTAAACATGGTCGGCCATGGATGGATCGGTCATAATCGTGGCCGGATTGGAATTGATTAAGATAACTTCGATTCCTTCTTCTCTGAGTGAACGAGCCGATTGAGAACCGGCGTAATCAAATTCGCAGGCTTGTCCGATTACGATTGGTCCGGAACCAATAATTAAAACCGATTTGATGGAGTTGTCTTTAGGCATTGTAGTTTGTGTTGTGTGTTATTTAGTTGTTTTCTATTAATTCTGTTCCGAATGTCCACTGGACATTCTCCTCTTAATATCAAATGTTGTTTATTCTTAACCCTAGCCCCGATAGTAGTGTAAATCCTTTTTATTTTTCTTTAAAAATAAAAAGATTGCAACGGATAGCGGGAAATAGCTCCTAAAAATTATCAATATTTATGAACAGGTTTAAAAAAAAGCCGCTACTAATAAAAGTAACGGCTTGATATTGATTAATTGCTAATCATTATTTTTTGTGTCTTGGTTCAGAAGATACAGTCAATTTATGTCTTCCTTTTGCTCTACGACGCGCAAGGACTTTTCTTCCATTTGCAGAAGCCATTCTGTCCATAAATCCGTGTTTATTTCTTCTTTTTCTTTTCGATGGTTGAAACGTTCTTTTGCTCATTGCTCTGTATCTTTAAAATCTTGTTTAATTTCTATGGTATACGGCTGTTTTAAAACCGAGTGCAAATATACAAACCTTTTTTTTTCTGGCAAGTAGTTTTATAAAAATATTTTCAAATCCTTTTATTACCTTTGTGCCACTAAAAATTAAAAGACATGTTTCACAGATTTATTAAATTAATCATAGCGGCATTGATGGTCGCAGTAGGCATTTGGCAATTTACGGAAGGCAATATCGGTAACGGTATTTTCTTGATTTTATTGACCGCTATTCCTATCTTTTTATATTACAAAAACGAGTTCATCCTATTGGCTTTCTTGAAATTGAGAAAGCAGGATTTTGCCGGAGCGAAAGTTTGGTTGGACAAAATCAAAAATCCGGAAACGGCTTTAGTTAGAAAGCAACAAGGTTATTACAATTATTTGCACGGATTGATGACGTCGCAAACCAATTTGCACCAATCAGAAAAATTTTTCAAAAAAGCGATTGAATTGGGTTTAAGTATGGATATGGATTTGGCCGTAGCCAAATTGAATTTAGCCGGAATTGCCATGTCGAGAAGACGCAAAATGGAAGCTACCGCTTTATTAAACGAAGCAAAAAAGCTTGACAAACAGAATATGCTGAATGATCAGATTAAGATGATGAAAGAGCAGATGAAGAAGATTTAGTGTTCAGTCACAGTTTACAGTAAATAAAAAACGTCCTGAAAAACCAGGACGTTTTTTTATTTTGATTATTTCTGCTTACTGAGACTGCGACTGAAAACTCAATTAATATCCCGCTAACGGAATTTCAATTTCGTATCTTTTCTTATTAGGATTCACCAATTTTTTATCTCTCAACCAAGGATTGTGGATTTTCAGAATCTTATAGTTGATGCCTTGCGACATGGCAAAACCGGTTAAATCAGTAATAGTACTATCTACAGCAACTCTTTTGGTTGGAATCGGCGCATACAAATCGCTCTCAAAAATATTGAAACCGTATTTTGCAGGTTGTTTCATGATTTCTTTTAAAGCTAAGATTCTAAAAACATAACGTGAAGTTTCTTCGGTTAAAGCCAAATCATAATAGTTACTTACTTTTTGCTCCTCAATTTTTTTAGTAATACCGGCCATTCCACCGTTATAAGATGCTGCCGCTAATGTCCAGGAACCAAATTTTTGTTTGGCGGCTAATAAATAACGACAAGCGGCTTCAGTGGATTTTTCTAAATGGTATCTTTCATCTACAACGTCATTGACTTCCATTCCTTTTTCTTTAGCGGTATCGGGCATAAATTGCCAAACACCTCTTGCTCCTGCCGGAGAAACCGCATTGACTAAACCACTTTCGATGACGGCTAAATATTTAAAATCATCCGGAACACCATACTTGGCTAAAATAGGTTCGATAATTGGAAAAGCGCGGTTGGCTCTTTTTATAATTAATGCCGTGGTTGCGTCAAGATTGGCATTGATGAGCAATTCTCTATCCAATCTTTCTCGTACGTCTGTAATTTGAAGTGGTGCTTTTTCACCGGCAAAATCAACCTCTGTCGGGAAATATAGGGCTGTGCCTTCTCGCAAGACTTTATCTTTTTTATCTCCGGCTATTCCAAAAATCAGAAATCCCGAAATTACAATGATGGTTAGAGTCGAAAATAGGGCTTTATTCGTTTTCATAATGATTCATTTTTACATTGTAAAACTACAACTTTATATCGTAAAGCTACAAAAATTGAACCGTTACGACTTATCTTCTAACATTATTTTAGGCAAATTTTCATTTAGCCAACGGTATTTACTTAAAATCATAATGTGCGTTCCACCTTTAACCGGAATAAAATTTTTAATATACTTTGGAGGAAAAACTTCGTCGGCATCGCCATGAATGTGTATTATCTCTTCGTCTATTTCTGTTCTGTCCCAATTGATAATTTTTTCGATTGCCCAATCCAAATAGCGCTTGTCCCGAACAGCCAAAAACTTTTCATACAATGCCATCCTTTGCTTAACAATGGAAGAACCAAAAGAGAACTTAACCAACATTTCAATGTTTTCAAATAATTTTGTTGGGATGAGTTTATAAGCCTTAGTGGTTTTAGCGACTTTAAATCGTCTAGGAAATTCTGTATTTGACTTAACGCTGGAAATAATGATGACTTTCTTTGGTTTGAGAAACTGTTTCATCTCTTGCACTAAAACACCACCAAAGGAAACACCAATCAAAATAGGATTTTCATAGGTTACTTTTTCGGCAATTCTCTGAGCATAAGCACTTAGAGTTTCCCCGATATTTGGGATTTCCCATTCCAGTAAATGCATTTCAAAAGTGTCTTCAGGCAATTGAATTCTTTCAAAAATGGTGGAACTGGCTGCCATGCCTGGCATGAAGTAAACATGGATTTTAGACATTATTTGACGGTAAACTCGTTAATTATTAGTAAATTTGCATAAAAATAATCCTTTTATTTCACTTGATTATGAACACAACATTAATTTCAGAAAAAATGGAAATTAAAGACAACACCTTTGCTCGTCAGTTTGAAACATTGGTTGATGGTAAATTAATTTCTGTTGAATATTCCTTTCAAGAAAAGAAAATATTCCTGACGAGAATTAATACTTTTGACGGCTTTAATGATGAGGAGTTTATCAATGACCTATTGAAAAACATCATGGAAATTGCTTATGAACGCAAACTAAAAGTGGTTCCGATTTTACCGAAAATTGCGCTTTTCTTCAGAAAGAATACTACGTACAGAGATTTATTGCCTCCGGGAATAAAAATCTAATACAAAATAACTTTAACATAAGTCGTCTTAAAATCAAGGCGACTTTTTTTGTGGATTTTATTTATATTTATCGAATGAACAAAGAAGATATTATTGCTTTTTTTGAAACCATCGATAAATATTACGGCTCCAAAACCGAAATTACTGAAGGTTTGTGTACCGATATGGAGCATTTGGATGCCAATTTAACCACATGGAATTTATCTGAATTCGAACTAATTCGTTCTGCTTATCGAAAAACAGGTGAGAAACTAATGATGGAAGGCAGCAATATGTACTACGAAATTTCAGCCGACAGGATTATAGGTTTCGAACAATCGGGAAGACATAAATTTGAATTTATTGAACTTTATGGAAACTCCGTTTTTAGAATAACTAAAATTCGGTTTCACTATAAATATTAATGTAATTACGATAAGCTTAGACTTCTACATCTAGAAACTCCATTCTCACGCTTCCGTCTTCATCTATTCGGGACAAATTGATTTCGTGTAAAGTATTGACCAATTCCGGATTCCATGGTGTTTTTACTTTTACATAGTTCTCCGTGAAACCGTGAATGTAGCCTTCTTTGTTTTCGCTTTCAAACAAAACGGTTCTGTTGGTTCCGATTTGACTTTCATAAAAAGCACGGCGTTTTTTTACCGACAAACCGCGTAGCATTTTACTTCTTTTCGAACGCACATTCGCAGGAACAACACCTTCCATTTCGGCAGCTTCGGTGTTATCTCTTTCGGAATAGGTGAATACGTGCAAATAAGAAATATCCAATTCATTTAAGAAATTATAGGTTTCCAAAAAGTGTTCGTCTGTTTCTCCCGGAAACCCAACGATTACATCTACGCCAATACAAGCATGTGGCATTACCTCGCGAATTTTGGCAACTCTATCAGTATAAACTTCGCGCAAATAACGGCGTTTCATTTTCTTTAAAATATCATTGCTTCCGCTTTGTAACGGAATATGGAAATGCGGCACAAAAGTTCGGCTTTGTGAAACGAACTCGATGGTTTCGTTCTTCAACAGATTCGGTTCGATAGAAGAAATTCGCAATCTTTCGATGCCTTCTACTTCGTCTAACGCTTTTACTAAATCGAGAAAAGTATGTTCGTGTTTTTTGTTCCCAAATTCTCCTTTACCATAATCGCCTATATTCACACCGGTCAAAACGATTTCTTTGATGCCTTGCTGTGAAATCTCGAAAGCGTTTTTCAACACATTGTCTAAAGCATCGCTGCGGGAAATACCTCGCGCTAACGGAATGGTACAATAAGTACATTTGTAATCGCAACCATCTTGCACTTTTAAGAAAGCACGCGTTCTGTCGCCTATGGAATAACTGCCAACATAAAAATCGGCTTCTTCAATTTCGCACGAATGCACTTCGCCCATATCGTTTTTGGACAAGTCATTGATGTAATCGGTGATTTTGAATTTTTCGGTCGCACCCAAAACCAAATCGACACCATCAACGGCGGCCAATTCTTCCGGTTTCAATTGGGCATAACAACCGACGGCGGCAACGAACGCTTTGTCGTTGAGTTTCATGGCTTTCTTTACAACTTGCTTGAATTGTTTATCGGCATTTTCAGTCACCGAGCATGTATTGATTACATAAATATCGGCAACTTCTTCAAAATCGACGCGGTCAAAACCTTCGTCTTGGAAATTTCTCGCAATGGTAGAAGTTTCGGAGAAATTGAGTTTGCACCCTAAAGTATAGAAGGCGACTTTTTTTCTGTTTTCCATAAAATTGCTCAATTGATGAAATCGTTGTCAAAAAATTGAGTGGGCAAAGATAATTCAATTTGAAGATTATACAATTTGAAAATTTGAAAATGTACTATATAGATGAACTAATTTTCAAATTAGCAAATTTTCAAATTTTCAAATCAAAACTATTCCTTTCGATATTTCTGCGTTATTTCAAAAACGTGTTCCAAAATCTTAGCATCTTCTTCAGTGAATTCTACTTGGCGTCTTGCCATTACTATTTTAGCGGTTTGAAAAGCTTTAGAAGTTAAATAAGTAGTAAATCCTGAACTTCCACCCCAAGAAAAACTCGGCACAAAATTACGTGGAAAACCGGAGCCGAAAATATTAGCCGAAACGCCAACCACCGTTCCGGTATTGAACATCGTATTGATACCACATTTACTGTGATCGCCCATCATTAGTCCGCAAAACTGTAAACCGGTTCGAGCAAAACCTTCCGTTTCATAACTCCACAAACGCACTTCTTCGTAATTGTTTTTCAGATTCGAATTGTTACTGTCGGCACCAATATTACACCATTCCCCTAAAACTGAATTACCTAAAAAACCATCATGACCTTTATTAGAATAACCCATTAAAACCGAGTTGCTCACTTCGCCGCCAATTACCGAATGTGGCCCAATGGTCGTGGCACCATAAACTTTAGAAGCCAACTTCACCCTACCCGATTCGCACAAAGCAAATGGTCCGCGAATAACAGAACCTTCCATGATTTCGGCATTTTTTCCGATATAGATTGGTCCGGTAGAAGCGTTTAAAGTCACGAACTCCAACTTCGCGCCTTCTTCAATAAAAATATTTTCGGGCGAAATGACATTGACACTTTTAGGAATGGGTTGCGAATTTCTGTCTTCAGTGATTAATTCGAAATCTTCTCGCAAAGCCGCATCATTTTTGGCAAAAATATCCCAAGTGTGTTCAATTTTTAAACCTTCTTCATTATATTCGATAATTTCATACGAATCAAAATCAACCTCTTCTTGCGTATCATTGGTAAAAAAAGCGACTACTTCTTCACCTTGAAAAATGGCTTGGTTACTTTCTAAACTTTTGACCATTTCAGCCAAAACATCATTGGGCAAAAAAGAAGCGTTAATCATTACGTTTTCTTCCATTTCTACCATTGGAAACTTTTCAGAAAGGTATTCTTCGGTTAGAGTTGTTGTTGTGTAACCTAAATATTTCTCCCATTTTTCACGAATAGTCAGAATTCCGACGCGAATATCGGCTACCGGTCGTGTGAAAGTAAAAGGCAGTAAGGCATTGCGAACGGTTCCGTCAAAAAGTATGTAGTTCATGTCAGTTTCGGGTTATAAAGTTGCGAGTCCAAAGTTACAAAGTTTATTGAATAAAAAAACCACTCACTTTGGTGAATGGTCTTTCTAAAATTTGAACTCTAATCCCGAAGGTTCGGGGCTTATTTTGCGTGTTTAGCGTATTTTGTTTTGAATTTATCAATACGTCCAGCAGTATCGATAAGTTTAGATTTACCAGTATAAAAAGGGTGAGAAGTTCTAGAAATCTCCATTTTGAAAACTGGATATTCAACACCTTCATGTGTGATAGTTTCTTTAGTTTCTACTGTTGATTTAGTGATAAAAACATCTTCATTTGACATGTCTTTGAAAGCAACTAATCTGTAATTTTCCGGGTGGATTCCTTTTTTCATGATAAATCTTTTTATTGTTTTGAAGTAGTTCGTTTTGAAGCTTCCACTTTGAAAGGTGTAAACTGGCTACAACTTTTATTAATTTCTTTTTTTAAATTGAGAGTGCAAAAATACAACTTTTTTATAAAAATCAAAGCGAACTGTAACTTTTTTTAATTGTTTTGAACTTACTGGTAAGTAATTGCGGAATTACTATATTTGTTAATTAATTAAAACCTAAAACCATGAATGAAATTATTAAGAAAAACGGCGTAACTTATGGAATTATCCTAGGACTTTTTTCAGTTCTTTTTACAACGGCAATTTATGTTATTGACTTGAAATTGTTTACAAGTTGGTGGCTTGGTCTAGTATCATTTGCAATAGCTATTACAATTGGAGTTGTGTTAGTGTCTAAAACAAAAAAACAAATGGGGACTATGACTTTCAAAGAAGGCTTCACGGTATATTTCATTGCTGCACTGATTGGCACTTTTGTTTCAACTATTTATAATTATGTTTTATTCAATTTTATAGACACTCAAGCCAAAGAAACTATCAAAGAAATAACAATGAAGTATACGGCTGATATGATGCAAAAATTTGGAACACCAGCTGCAGCGATCAATGATACCATGCAAAAGTTAGCAGAAACAGATAATTATTCTCTTGACAATTTACTTTTTGGAATGGCTATTGTTTTGGTTTTTCAAGCCATTTTCGGTTTAATTTTAGCCGCCATATTTAAATCAAAATCGAATCAAGGATTATAGATGAATCTATCCATAATAATTCCGCTTCTTAACGAACAGGAATCTTTACCCGAATTACACCAATGGATTGTCAAAGTCATGACAGCCCACAATTACACCTATGAAGTTATTTTCATCGATGATGGAAGCACCGATAGTTCATGGGCATTAATTGAAAATCTTTCGAAAGAAAACCCCAATGTAAAAGGGATTCGCTTCCTGAGAAACTTCGGAAAATCGCAAGCTTTGCATGCCGGTTTTGCGAAAGCGCAAGGCGATGTGGTAATCACTATGGATGCCGATTTACAAGACAGTCCGGATGAAATTCCGGATTTGTACAATATGGTGATGAACCAAAATTTCGACTTGGTTTCGGGCTGGAAAAAGAAGCGTTATGATAATGCCGTGACCAAAAACTTGCCTTCCAAATTATTCAATTGGGCCGCAAGAAAAACCTCAGGCGTTTATTTGAATGATTTCAACTGCGGCTTGAAAGCTTACAAAAGTGTGGTGATTAAAAACATCGAAGTTTCGGGAGAAATGCACCGCTATATTCCGGTTTTGGCCAAAAATGCAGGCTTCGGGAAAATAGGTGAAAAAGTAGTCATCCACCAAGCGCGAAAATACGGCGAATCTAAATTTGGCATGAGCCGATTTATCAATGGATTCTTGGATTTGATTACCATTTGGTTCCTTTCTAAATACGGCAAACGCCCAATGCATTTGTTCGGAGCACTTGGCGTGGTGATGTTCATCATTGGGTTTATTTCAACTTTTTTAATCATCGGAATTAAGTTGATGAAGCTATTTGTATTTAACGAACCAACTATTTTGGTGGCACAAAATCCTCTTTTCTATATTGCTTTAACCTCCATGATTATTGGTTCTCAATTATTCCTAGCCGGATTTTTAGGCGAAATTATACTTCGAACCAAAAACAATGAAGAGCGTTATAAAATTTCAAGCGAAGTGAATTTGTAACCAAACTTGAGGACGCAAATTGCGACCTTAAACAATCAAAAACATGGAAATAGAAGTTATACAAAATAAAATTTATGAAATTAGAGGATTTAAAGCAATGCTCGATTTTGATTTAGCCGATTTGTATAATGTTGAAAATAAACGACTTAAGGCATCTGTTAGAAGAAACATAAATCGTTTTCCTCAAGATTTCATGTTCGAATTAACTGAAAATGAGTTCACAAACTTGAGGACTAAATTTTCGTCCTCAAGTTACGGAGGTGTAAGATATATGCCTTTCGCTTTCACAGAACAAGGAATCGCAATGCTTTCCAGCGTTTTGAATAGTGAAAAAGCGATTGAAATAAACATTTCTATCATTAGAGCTTTTGTTACTATCAGACAATTTTCTTTATCTTATGCTGAACTTAAAACCCGAATAGAAGAATTTGAAAGTCAGTTTCCCGATATTTACAAAGCTTTAAATTATCTGGTAGACAAAGACACAAACAATAAAACCGAGAGAAACAAAATCGGTTACAAAAAATAATACCATGCATATCGAAAAACATATTTTAGACAAAGTAAACGAATGGTTGACCCCAACTTTTGACGTTGACACTCAGAACCAAATCAAAGAAATGATGACGACTTCTCCCAAAAACTTGGAAGAGAGTTTTTATAAAAACTTAGAATTCGGAACCGGTGGAATGCGCGGAATTATGGGCGTTGGCACTAATCGCATCAACAAATACACTTTGGGCAAAAACACCCAAGGTATTTCCGATTATCTAAAAAAATCCTTTCCGGGTGAAGAACTGAAAGTCGTAATTGCTTACGATTGTCGTCACAATAGCGACACTTTAGGAAAAGTGGTTGCTGACGTTTTCTCGGCTAATGGCATTAAAGTGTATTTGTTTTCAGAAATGAGACCAACTCCGGAATTGTCATTCGCTTTAAAATATTTAAACTGTCATGCCGGAATTGTACTAACCGCTTCGCACAATCCGCCGGAATACAATGGCTACAAAGTATATTGGCAAGATGGTGGACAATTGGTTCCGCCACAAGATGAAGAAATCATTCAGGTCATTGAAAACTTAAAATACAGCGAAATCAAATTCGAAGCCAACAATAATTTAATCGAATACATCGATATTGAGGTTGACAATGCTTTTGTGAATTCTACTGTGGAAAATGCTAGTTTTAACACATCAGCAAGCGCCAAATCTAATTTAAAAATCGTTTACACTTCCTTACACGGAACTTCTATAAAATCGGTGCCGAGTGTTTTGGCGAAAGCCGGATATTCCGATGTCAATATTGTTCCGGAACAAGCTGAACCAAATGGTGATTTTCCAACGGTAATATCTCCAAATCCTGAAGAACCGGAAGCGTTGACCATGGCTTTGGCTTTGGCTGAAAAATTACACGCCGATATCGTTTTTGGAACTGATCCGGATAGCGATCGTTTAGGTGTTGCCGTTCGCGACAACAACAATAAAATGATTCTCCTGAACGGAAATCAAACGATGGTTGTAATGACCAACTATTTATTGGAACAATGGAAAAAAGCAGGCAAGCTTGACGGCAAACAATTCATCGGTTCGACTATCGTTTCAACACCTATGATGTTAGAATTGGCTTCGGCTTATGGCGTGGAATGCAAAGTTGGGTTAACCGGTTTCAAATGGATTGCCAAGTTTATCAAAGATTTCCCTGAACTGAAATTCATCGGCGGTGGTGAAGAAAGTTTCGGCTTTATGGTAGGCGATGCGGTTCGCGATAAAGATGCGGTAGGCGCCATTTTATTA
Organism: Flavobacterium sp.; assembly: GCF_046293665.1. Classification (GTDB taxonomy): domain Bacteria; phylum Bacteroidota; class Bacteroidia; order Flavobacteriales; family Flavobacteriaceae; genus Flavobacterium. Next base: position 337,754 of record NZ_JBKBOL010000002.1, on the reverse strand, counting down.
ATGTGTGAAATTGCGGCACAAGCCAAAGAAAATAACAGCTCGGTTTACCAATATTTACAGCAGATGTATGTCGATTTTGGTTTTTACAAAGAACACTTAATTTCGATTACCAAAAAAGGAATCGAAGGCGCCAATGAAATCAAGCAAATGATGATTGACCTACGCGAGAAACCAGTAGCTGAAATCAACGGACAACGTGTCATCATGGTAGAAGATTATCAAAATTCGACTGCAAAAAATTTATTGACCGGCGAAACAGAAAGTTTGCTGATTCCAAAATCAGACGTGTTGATTTATTATTTAGAAGACGGCTCAAAAATTTGTGCACGTCCAAGTGGAACAGAACCTAAAATCAAATTCTATTTCAGTGTCAATACCGCCATCGAAAACTTGGGAGAAATTCCGGCTGCTGATGCTTATTTGGACACTAAAATACAAAACATAATTTCAGAAATGCAGTTGAACTAATGAGCAGCATCAAAAAGATATTTCCTTTTATTCGTCCGTATAAAAAGTACGTTTACCTAAACATTTTTTTTAATGTTTTCTATGCTTTGTTTAGCGCAGTTTCTTTTGTGGCGCTGATTCCGATGTTGTCCGTACTTTTTAAAGAAGACAATAAAATCACGACGAAACCGGTTTTTGAAGGCATTGAACATTTTGGCGATTATGTTGAAAATTATATGGGATATTACATTTCTCATTTCAACCAAACCGAAGGTCCGCAATACACTTTGCTAATTATGATTTCTTTGATAATTACGTTGTTTTTATTGAAAAACTTGTGTAATTATTGGGCGATGTATTTCATCACTTTCCTTAGAAATGGAGTTTTGAGAGATATTCGAAATGCGATGTATCAAAAATCCGTAGAATTGCCTATCTCCTATTTTTCAGAGAAAAGAAAAGGCGATGTGATTTCGAGAATGACTTCGGATGTTTTAGAAATTCAGCATTCATTTTTGTCGGTTTTAGAATTGATTGTCCGAGAACCTTTGACCATCTTATTTACCATCGGTGCAATGTTTTTTATTAGTATCAAATTAACGTTATTCGTTTTTATATTCATCCCAATATCCGGTTTTATTATTTCTAAAGTTGGTAAATCTTTGAAGAAAAAATCAGACAGAGCGGCGATTGAACAAGGGTATTTTTTATCAATCATAGAAGAAACCTTAAGCGGATTAAAAGTGATAAAAGGCTTCAACAGTGAGAAAGTATTTAAGGGAAAATTCACCAATTCTACTGATAGATTTTTCCATTTAAACAATAAAATTCTAAACCGTCAAAACCTTTCTTCTCCTTTAAGTGAATTCTTGGGAATCCTTATTATTGCGGTACTTCTAGTTTATGGCGGAAGTATGGTTTTAGTGGAAGGCACGCTTTCGGGCGCTAAATTTATTGGCTACATGGGATTGGCTTACAATATTCTGACTCCGGCCAAAGCGATTTCAAAAGCGAGTTACGGTGTGAAAAAAGGAGAAGCTGCTGCCGAAAGAATCTTAGAAATATTGGAACAAGAAAACCCAATTGAAAGCAAAGAAAACGCCATCAACAAATCGACTTTCGAAAGCGGCATTACTTTAGAAAATATCAATTTCAGATACGAAGACGAAAACGTATTGAAGAATTTCTCTTTAACTGTTCCAAAAGGAAAAACCGTTGCCTTAGTAGGTCAATCCGGTTCAGGAAAAAGTACGATTGCCAATTTACTGACGCGTTTTTATGATGTAAATGAAGGTAAAATAACGATAGACAATGTTGATATCAAAGACATAGATTTACATTCGCTACGCGGATTAATGGGATTGGTTACTCAAGATTCTATCCTATTCAACGATACGATTAAAGCCAATATTGCTTTGGGCAAATTAGACGCCACCGATGAAGAAATCATTGAAGCTTTGAAAATTGCCAACGCCTATGAATTTGTAAAAGATTTACCTGATGGTATTTATGCCAATGTCGGCGATAGCGGTAACAAACTTTCCGGCGGACAAAAACAACGTTTGTCGATTGCACGTGCGGTTTTAAAAAATCCACCGATTATGATTTTGGACGAAGCAACTTCTGCTTTGGATACCGAAAGCGAAAGATTGGTACAACAAGCCTTGGAAAACATGATGCAAAATCGAACTTCGGTAGTGATTGCACACCGACTTTCAACGATTCAAAAAGCGGATATGATAGTCGTAATGCAAAAAGGTGAAATCGTAGAACAAGGAACACATGACGAACTTTTAGCCAAAAACGGGACTTACTCTAAATTGGTAACGATGCAATCTTTTGATTAGATTGTTAGATTATTAGATTATTGGACTGTTAGATTTTAGAAGTTTTAAGATTAAAGCTGAAATTCGTAATTCATAATTCCAAAATGTACGTAAACAATCCAAATATCAAATTGCCTGAAGACTCCAATACGGTAATTTGGAAGTATTTGGACTTGTCAAAATTTCTGGATTTATTGCTCTCAGATCAATTATTCATGTCGCGTTCGGATAAATTTGAAGACCAATATGAAGGTACATTCAGCGAGCCTACTTATGAAGAAATCAAAAAATTATCTGAAAACAATCCTGAATTTTTAGCCTATTACAAGTCTCATCGCGAAAAAGTCGTCGTTAGCAGTTGGCACATCAACGAATACGAATCGTTTGCGATGTGGCAAATTTTTACCCAAAACAGCGAAGGTTTAGCGATTCAGTCAACGATTGGTCGTTTACAAAAAGCTTTGGAAGCCGAAAAAAATTACAAACAATTTATCGGCGAAGTCAATTATATCGATTACAAAAAGGAATATATTCCGTTTGATGATATGTTCTTTCCTTTTTTATTTAAGCGAAAAAGTTTTCAATACGAAAGGGAAGTCAGAGTGATTTCAGATTTATCAGAAAACGATTTGAAGATCAATGAAGGTTTAAAAATAAATGTCGATATCAACCAAATGATTGAAAAAATCTACATTCATCCCAAATCTGAAAACTGGTATAAAAAGTTGGTGATTGAATTGGTTTCCAAATTAGGCTTTGACTTCGAGATTGAAAAATCTGATTTAGAAAGTGATATTTTAATCTAATAATTAAGGTAACGGATTAATTTCTGTAGCTTTCCATTCTTTGTCCAAAAGATTCACGAAGTAATAATGAAGTTTGTCTTCTTTATCGAATGCTCCGTTTTTATTAGTGTCTTCAATGGCTCTAAAATACAATCTGTTTCTGGAATCTATGACATTCCAATCAATCAATTCTTGAAAATCTGTGGAGACTTTAGTAAAGTTTTTTCCGGAAACATCACTTAAATAAAGTGATTTAATATCATTATTATTTACTTTATTGTCTTTATTGGTATCTAAATCTGCCAAAGTAAAAACCATTATCTGTTTTTTGGTTTTGTCTGCTATATTTTTTAAATAAGTCGCTGTTTCAATCAACACATTTTTATCGGTTAAACTATAAATAGTGTCCTGCCCTATTTCTTGAAACTTCAAATTTTGCAAATAACCGGTGATTTGGTATTCCCCATAATTAGAAACCGTATATCCGGTATTAGAATCATAAGAAGATTTTATACCTTTTTTGTCACTGGAAACCGTTCCGATTGGAAAGATTAAAAAATTGGTTCCTTCCATATTAATAGGCAAATCGGCGATTTCAATTAAAGTCGTGTCTTCCGGAACTTCGTTTTTAGCTTTTGAAGTTTCTTGGTAAATCACTTTGGGTTTTGGCGCTTCTTCTTTTTTACAACTTACCAAAGACAACGTTAAAACTAAGAAAATATAGAAAGTGTAATTTTTCATTTTGAAATAATTTGTACTCAAAAATAGTGATTTATTTCTATAATTTCGCGGTCAATTTCACATTGAAAACACGCGTTGTCATATAGTTTGGAATACCGTATTGATTTTTGGTATACACATCTCTCACCCAAGTATTAGTAATGGCATTTTGATTGTTGAACAAGTTGAAGATTTCAAAACCAATCGATAAATCCTGGAATTTCTTAATCCAATGTCCATCTGGTCTTTCGTTATTTCTTTCGGTCAATACATAGGAGAATCCAACATCGGCACGACGGTAATCACGCAAACGCGTTTGGTAAGTATAAGCATCAGCATAAGAAGGCGAACCACCAGGCAAACCGGTATTGTAAACCAAATTCAAGTACAATTTCATATTCGGTAAATTCGGCATATAATCTTGGAATAGGATTCCGAATTTCAATCTTTGGTCTGTTGGACGAGCTATAAAACCCCTGTCATTTTGATTTTCCTCTGTTTTCATATACCCAAAACTCAACCACGATTCTGTTCCGGGAACGAATTCACCGTTTAGTCTCATATCCAAACCATAAGCATAAGCTTCCGCATCATTATTGGCACGGTATCGAATCCTAACATTTTCTAGAGTATAAGTATTGACGTCTGTCATGGTTTTATAATAAGCTTCGCTAACCAACTTAAAAGGACGATTATTCATTTTAAAATTATAATCATTACTCAACACAAAATGAATGGATTGTTGTGCTTTCACATTCGGATTTACAATTCCATTTCTGTCTCGTAATTCGCGATACAATGGCGGTTGATGGTAAAAACCGGCTGCTAATCGGAAAATCATGTCGCTATCCCAATCAGGTTTTAGGGCCAATTGTGCTCTCGGACTAATAACCGTTTGGCTTTTAGCATTTGAAATGCCATCACCCGAAACGGTCCAATTGTGAAAACGCGTTCCGGCTGTAACCCATAATTGACTGTTGCCAATATTCGCTTTTGTATTCCATTGAGCAAAACCGGAAAGTCTGTCGATATCGATGAAATTTGTCGCTCTCACATTTTGGTAAGGCACTAATGGTCCGGTATATGGATTATAAGGTTGGTCGTTTGGCAAATCAAAATCCGGCGGATTTAAGGAAAAACCGGCTGAGTCAATCACTTCCCATTCTACTATTCGGTCGCGAATATTTTCACGAGTGTATTTGAAACCCCAATCGATTTGGTGTTTTTTGTTATTAATAAAATGCGTTCCTTTAACTTCAGCATTAATAAATAAAGCATCTAAATCGTTACGCGCATGGTTCAACTGACTTCCTACGCCTTGGCTAAAGGTAATTTCCCCTAAAGTTTCGGAACCGATATTAGTATCAACTTCTCCTAAAAAATATGCGGCATAAATGTCGAAATATTCTTGTTCCTGAGTGTGATAAACTGAAGTAATTAACCTGTAATTATTGTTTTCATTTTGGGTAAAAGTGGTTTTAAAAGCACCAAAAAGTGTTTGGTAACGGTCTTTTTCTTGTCCATCGTAAAAAATTTGCAAGGCAATTGGTTCGTCTATGGTTCCAAAATTAGTTTGGCGTGTCAAAGGCTGATAATTGTACCGGTTCTGCGATGCGTTTCCTAAGAAACTGAACTGCCATCTTTTATTAGGACTGAAATTCACATTGGTTTGCACATCCATAAACGTTGGTCGGAAATTGGTTTGTGTTTCCTGACTGTTTACGAAAAGGGAATTGTCTCGGTACCGAATTCCGGTAATGGCTGACCATTTTTTGTTTTTAGAAATGCCTTCTCCTGTAACACTTCCTCCTAGGAAACTGGCTTCCGCTGTAATCCCAAACTTGGTTGGCTTTCTGTAAGTGATGTCTAAAACAGAAGCCATTTTATCGCCATATTTAGCTTGAAATCCACCGGCAGAAAAGTCAACATTTTGAACCATATCGGTATTGGTAAAACTCAACCCTTCTTGTTGTCCGGAACGAACTAAGAACGGACGATAGACTTCAATTTCGTTCACATAAACCAGATTCTCATCATAATTTCCACCGCGAACGTTGTATCCTGAACTCAATTCATTATTGGCGTTTACACCGGCAAAAGTCTTTATAACACTTTCTACTCCGGGCATTGCACTGGGGTTTTTTCTAATGGTTTCAGGTTCGATTGAGGTTATTCCTTGCACTCTTCTTCGGCTGCTTGTAATTACCACATCTTGCAATTGTTCTGCTTTATCATTCATCATCACGTGAAACTCAAAGTTTTCACCTGGTTTCAACTGAAAAGTAGCCGTTATATTTTTTAAATTTTTATGGGTAAAAACCAATACCACTTTTTGGTTAGCGGGAACAGTTATTTCATAAAAACCGTTTTTATCGGTAGTAGCGGTTTTGGTTTGGTAACTTATGCTGGCGTTTTCAACCGGTCTGTTGTTTTCATCGAGTACGACTCCGGCGACTTTAGCTGTTGGGTTTTGTTGGGCAAAAGCGATGCAACTGAACGCAAAAAAAAGGAGCGTGAAAAAGAATTTATTTGTTCTCAAACTATAAAATTAAGGTTTTTGACTTCTAAAAAATTGTGTTTCAAAGATAGTAGAATTTCCAACATTATCCTTAACAACGACTTTTAAATCGTTTTTTCCTTCCGCTACTATCCCATCTGAAAAGCGATGAATTAGTTTTTTGGTTTTGGGTTCGTATTCTAATAAAATCCATTTGCCGTTGAGCGTGCCTTCGTAGCTTTTGATGCCCGACAAATCATCAGAAATGGTAAATATTAATTCGTTTTGCTGGCTAATCCATTGACCACCGATTTTTTTATCAATCTTAATTTTCGGTGGCATACTGTCTTTGAACAGTTTGTAATCTCCCAAATATTTGGAATAAACAGTAAACGAATTTTTGTAGCGTTTAGTATTGTAGTAGTAGACTTTTTTACCGTCAGTAGAACCAATAAACATTTTCTGTCTGTCTTTTTCTGCCGTAATACTGTCTTCAAAAGTAATTGTCATATTGACAAAAGCCGGCTCTAAATCATCATGCAAATGCAACAAACCATTTTTGACTTCAAAATCCATGTAGAAATCTTTTAGAAATGCATTGGCCGGAATGGAAACCGTCACATTTTCCATAGAAAAGACATTTTCTTTATTGGCTTTCACTAAATACTTAGACGTAATTGGCACTTCATCAACTTTGGGCGTCAAGACCGAATATTCGATTGGAATAAAAATCTTGGTCGTATTTTCATTAAAATCGGCAATCTCTATTTTGTAATTTTGAGTGAAATTAGCATTGACGGTAATAATTCCGTTGCTTTTACCGGATTGAATTATGCTCAGCGGAAATGGATTTTCAACAAATAGTTTTTGAACACGTTGTCCTAACTTTTTGTATCGGCTGTAATCAATTAACGCATTGATGTATCGGGTTTCGTCAAAAGCGAAAGTATCGAACTTATAACTAAAATCGTTTGTTCCATTTAAAAAAGTTTGCACGCTAAAAATACCGTTAGCGTTCCAAGAGACATCATCATAGTCGATGGCTGTAATTCCGAATCCAATTTTTCCATTGGCCATCACTTTCTCCGCTATAAAACTTCCGTCAGCTTGTTGTGAGATGCTGACTGCAATTGGTCTTTTTGATTGATTAACCACTGAATTTTTATCAAGTGGATAAACAAATAAACTATTCAAAATTGGTTTTTTCGTATCTTTAATAGCCGAATCAAATCCGAAACACAAAGGATTTATGATTTTTTCAGATTTTGTATCGCGAATTTCGAAATGTAGATGCGGCCCATCAGAACCGCCTGTATTTCCTGAAATGGCTATAATATCATCTTTCTTAATTAACAAATCAGTCGGTAAAAAAGCCAAGTCAATTTCGTAAGATTTGGCTTTGTATTGTTCTCTTTTAATTAATTTTTCAACTTCCCCAAAACCAGATTGCAAATGACCGTAAACTGAAGTGTAGCCGTTTGGATGAGTGATGTAAATGGCTTTACCATATCCGTTTTCGGCTATCTTGATACGAGAAACATAACCATCAGCGACGGCGTAAACCTTGAAACCTTCCTTTTTTTGGGTTTTGAAATCGAAACCTGAATGAAAATGATTCGGTCTTAATTCTCCAAAATTCCCCGAAAGTTGCAATGGAATATCCAAAGGAGAACGAAAATAGTCCTTCGGATACTGATTTTGTCCAAAAAGCAAAGCAGCATAAAAACAAAAAAACCAAATGCATTTCATGAAAAAGATATTTTAGCTAAGGTACAAAAAAGTAAGTTAAAATTTACGATTACTATTTTTTATTCGTAACTTCTTAAAAAACAAAATATTATAATTTCATTTAAAATCTAAGAATAAATAATTGTCAAAAATATTGTGCAAACAAAATAGAATCCTAACTTTGTAAAGTAAGTAATGAATAAAGTAATTTATGAGTGAAATTGCAGAAATAATTGATTCTGTTGAAAATAGGATTGAAAAACTTTTTATGAAAATAGACAGTTTGGAGAAAAATTCTATGGCATTAAGAACAGAATTACAAGAAGCTGCAACTATGATTCAAAAGCAAACTGACGAAATCAAAACACTGAAATCAGAATGTGAATCCCTCAAAATGGCCAATTCATTATTAGGCGGTGAAGAAAACAAAAGAGATACCAAGCTTAAAATAAATTCATTAATCAGAGAGATAGATTACTGTATTGCTCAGTTGTCAGACTAAAACATGGAGGATAAGCTTAAAATAAAGTTATCAATAGCTGACAGAGTTTATCCGTTAACGGTAGATATGTCGCAAGAAGAAGGACTCAGAAGTGCTTCCAAAAAAATTGATGCGATGATTAAGCAATTCGAAGAAAACTATGCAGTTCGCGACAAACAAGATGTATTGGCCATGTGCGCTTTACAATTTGCCTCGCAAGTAGAGCAAAAGCAAGTTGACAACGCCATTGATGGTTCAGAAACTCTGGATAGATTAAAAAAGATTAATGATTTATTGTTCGACTATCTCGAAAAAAAATAACGTTCTTAACATAAATTACAATACCGCCTACATTAGATTTTAATTGGTAAACTCAACACTAACAATTTAGAATGAGCAAATCATCGTTACTAAAGCATGCCACTTTTATCGTGGATCCTTGACCAACGAGTTAGCTCAAAACTTGTCCTTACGAGTTTATGCATTCACCTAATGTAGGCTTTTTTTATATATAAACCCTAACAAAAAACATGGAAACTATATTGATTATAATTGCGTTAGTCGCAGGAATCGGCGGAGGTTTTGGAATTGCAAAATTCTTGGAAAAAAGCAACGTCTCTAATATGATTAAAAACGCTAAAAAAGAGGCTGCCTCAATCTTAAGAGATGCCAACGTTGAAGCTGAAAACATCAAAAAAGACAAATTACTTCAAGCCAAAGAGAAGTTTTTAGAATTAAAATCGGAACATGAAAAAGAAATTCTAAACAAAGACAAAAAAATTGCGGAAGTAGAAAAAAGAACTCGTGACAAAGAATCTCAAGTGTCTAGCGAATTGGCCAAAGCCAAAAAAGTAAACGACGATTACGAAGCCAAAACAAACGAATACAACGCTAAAATTGAGTTATTAGACAAAAAACAACAAGAGCTTGAAAAACTGCACAAAAGCCAAGTAGAGCAATTGGAAGTAATTTCAGGGCTATCCGCCGAAGATGCTCGTGAGCAATTGGTAGAAAGCTTAAAAGCAGAGGCTAAAACCAAAGCAATGTCGCACATTCAAGATACCATTGAAGAAGCAAAATTAACTGCACAACAAGAAGCTAAAAAAGTAATCATCAACACTATCCAAAGAGTTGGAACAGAAGAAGCAGTTGAAAATTGTGTTTCTGTTTTCAATATCGAATCGGATGATGTAAAAGGAAGAATCATTGGTCGTGAAGGAAGAAATATCCGTGCTTTAGAAGCCGCTACCGGTGTTGAAATCATCGTTGACGATACTCCGGAAGCAATCATCCTTTCTTGTTTTGATCCGGTGAGAAGAGAAATCGCTCGTTTGTCATTACACAAATTGGTAACCGACGGTAGAATTCACCCGGCGAGAATTGAAGAAGTGGTGGCTAAAACTACAAAACAAATTGACGACGAAATTATTGAAGTAGGAAAACGTACAGTAATCGACTTAGGTATTCACGGCTTACATCCAGAATTGATTAAAGTGGTGGGTCGAATGAAATACCGTTCATCTTACGGACAAAATTTATTACAACACTCGCGTGAAGTCGCCAAACTTTGTGGTATCATGGCGGCCGAATTAGGATTGAATGTAAAATTGGCCAAACGTGCCGGTTTATTACACGATATCGGAAAAGTGCCGGATACCGAAAGTGATTTACCTCACGCGCTATTAGGAATGCAATGGGCTGAAAAATTTGGTGAAAAAGAAGAAGTTTGTAACGCTATTGGAGCGCACCATGATGAGATAGAAATGAAATATTTAATCTCACCTATCATTCAGGTGTGTGATGCTATTTCAGGTGCAAGACCCGGCGCAAGACGTCAAGTACTGGATTCTTATATCCAAAGATTGAAAGACTTAGAAAATATTGCCTTTGGCTTTAACGGCGTTAAAAATGCTTATGCTATTCAAGCCGGTCGTGAATTACGTGTAATTGTAGAAAGTGAAAAAGTTAGCGATGATATGGCTTCTAATCTATCATTTGAAATATCCCAAAAAATTCAAACCGAGATGACTTATCCTGGGCAAGTTAAAATTACCGTAATCAGAGAAACTAGAGCGGTAAATATTGCAAAATAATTAAAAATATGATTTTAAAATATAAAAAAAAGCAACTACAAAGTTGCTTTTTTTTGTTGGAATATATTCAGAATTGTTTCGCTAGTCATAGGTTTTACAATATAACCTTCAATTAAACACTTAAATTGTTCAAGCTTATCTGTATTAAAATAATCTTCTGATGAACTAACTATATATAAGGTTATTCGATCTAAAATCTCATTTGGTAAATCTTTCAATTCTTCCATAAACTGCCAACCATCAAGAACCGGCATGTTAATGTCTAATAAAATTAAATCAGGGAGATTTTCTTCAGTATTCAATCTTTCGTTTAATGCGCACAAAGCATCAAAACCATTCTCAAAAAAAGACGGATTGACTTGGATACTATTTTTTTCAAGTAGCTTTTTGATGATAAAGTGGTGTACCTTATCATCATCCACAACAAATAGGTTGTTGAATTTCATTTTAAAAACAGATTTGGGGATTATTGTTTTTGACCGTACAAAATTAAACAATAAATCCGATAAACTACTTTTTTCTCGGATGAAATGTATTAATTATTTGTGTTAAATGTTTTCTATCCAAGTGAACATAGATTTCTGTAGTCGTAATTGACTCGTGTCCGAGCATCATTTGAATTGATCGCAAATCAGCTCCATTTTGAAGTAAATGTGTAGCAAAAGAATGCCTCAATGTGTGCGGACTAATGGTTTTTCCCAAATTTATTTTGACCGCCAACGATTTAATAATCGTAAAAACCATAGCGCGGGTTAGCTGTTTTCCCCTTCGATTTAAGAATAACGTATCTTCAAAACCTTTGGTTACAACCATGTGATTTCTTGTAGATTCTCTATAAATTTTGATATATTTCTGTGTAGACTCGGCTATTGGAACAAATCGTTGCTTGTTACCTTTCCCAGTAATTTTGATAAAACCTTCTTCAAAAAATAAATCAGATATTTTCAAAGATACTATTTCAGAAACTCGTAAACCACAACCATATAAAGTTTCGAGCATGGCTCTATTACGTTCACCTTCAGCTGAAGATAAATCAATAGCACCGATTAAATTATCAATATCTTCTACCGAGAGCGTATCCGGCAGTTTTCTGCCAATTCTTGGTGATTCAATTAATTCCATCGGATTGTCGGCGCGAAAATCTTCAAAAACAAGATACGTGAAAAAGCTTTTCAGTCCAGAAATAATTCGGGCTTGCGATCGTGCATTAACCTCTTTAGAGACGGCATAAATAAACTGCTGAACTACTTCCTCGTTGATCTTTTCAGGTGCTATTTTGATGCCGTTTTCATTTAAGAAAGAACACAATCTTTCCAAATCAAAAGTATAATTGGCCACCGTATTTTTAGACAAACCTCTTTCAATTTTTAAGTAAGATTGAAAACTCTTGATATAGTTGCTCCAGTTCATGGTACAAATAAACGAAATATGGGCAAAAAAAAACCTCTCATTAATGAGAGGTTTTAAAAATATAATCTTTTAAACTGATTAGAATCTGTATCCTAAACCAATTTGGAATGAAGTAGTATTGATTTTAGCATCTAAATCAGTATCATTCAAATCTGCTAAACCTAAGTTATATCTAGCATCAAAGAACAAACCAGATGATAACTCATAACCGGCACCAATTCCTAAACCATAGTCTAATGATTTCAAATTATCTTTAATATCATCACCACCAGCTACAAATCCAAACTGTGGTCCTGCTTGAAGATTTAAACCTTCCATTACATAATACTTAGCCATAACTGGAATTCTAACAAAGTTTACAGCAGCATCTTTAGCACCTTCCATTGAGTACAACAATTCAGGTTGTACGTGGAATTTTTCAGAAATAGCGAAATCTACTAAACCTCCGATGTAAAAACCAGAAGTAGCATCTCCTTCAAAATCTCCAGTGAAATTAGAGTTGATGTAACCGGCTTTAACTCCAAATTTCATGTCACTCGAACCACCTTTGTCTTGTGCATTTGCAAAAGAAAAAGCAAATACAGCAGCGATAGTCAATAAAACTTTTTTCATGTTTGTTTAATTTTAAAATTAGTACAACAAATTTATAGTAATCTTTTTCACTCGTAAATACACCCGCCCTATCTTTTCAACAATGTTGTTAACATAAAAATATATTTTACATTATTGACAATCAGCTATTAAACAAAAAAACCACACTTTTCAGTGTGGTTTTGTGAATAAGTCAGTTATAATTACAGTTTGTAAATTAAACCAAAATTAATAGTTGACATGTCAAGACCTAAATTAAATCCTGTAGTTTTTTCAGCTCCATCACCTCCGTTATCGTTAGATGAATAACCAAAACCTCCCCAAGAAGAAGTAATAGCAAAACTATTAGATACAAAGTAATGTAATCCAACAGGAACATTAACACCTATAATTTTTGATGTTGAGTCAAATCCTTCAATCTCTGATTTAACAGAAACATAAGAAATATTTCCTCCTACAGAAAGAGAAAATTTACTCGCCGGTGTCCAAAAGTATTTTACTCCAGCGTTAATTCCAAAACCAGAATTCTTAACTTCAAAAAAATCTCCGTCTCCTGTCACATCCACTACATCTTTACCTGAAAGATAAGCTAATGAACCTTCAATAGCAAGGTTTTCAGAAAGGAAATAACCTAAACCTGGCGCAATTGTAAATTGATCTGTTTTGAAATCTCCAGTTTTTTCACTTGCGAAGTTAAAAGTACCTGATAAGTACAAATCACCTTTAGAAAATCCTTCTGAACCTTCTTTTTTGTCTTGTGCATTAGCAAACCCAAAAGCGAATACTGCAGCAACAGTTAAAATAATTTTTTTCATGTTTGTTTAATTTTAAAATTAATACAACAAAGTTATTGGTTTAGTTTAATAGGAATAATTAGGGTTTTTGTTGTTATTAACAAGGTTATTAACATTTTTAAATACCAAAACAGCTGTTCTTCAATAAAATAACTAAAAAATGAATATTTAGCTAAAAAACCATCAAATAAAAAGCAGCCCTCATTTTTGCCATATCTTTGTTTCATCGCTCAAAAATACAGGTGCAATAAATCTAAATTAATTCCGTTATATTAAAAAGTATATTATAAACACATGTTTCACTTTAATTAATCTGTTTATGAAAAAAGCAATTGGTTTATTATTTCTGCTAATGAGCATTAGTACTGTAAATGCTCAAATGGTAAAGTTCGGTTTAAAAGCCGGAGCCAACTTCTCTAATCTTGAAGGCGATAATGTTAGCGGTTCTACTTACACCAGTTTTCACTTTGGCGCTGTAGTAGAATTAAAGCTATTAGAAAACTTGGCTATCCAACCAGAATTAGTATATTCTTCTCAAGGCACAAAAATTGACAGCGATGCCTTTGATGACATTAATTACAACTACATCACCGTTCCGGTATTGGCTAAATTTTACTTAACCAAAAACAAATTGAGTTTTGAAGCCGGTCCACAATTTTCATTCTTAGTCAATGAAAATGTTGAAGAACAATTTGAAGGAGAAACATTTGATTTTGGCATAGCCGGTGGATTAGGTTACAACATCACCGACAACTTCTTTCTTCAAGCACGTTACATCGCAGGATTGACCGAAGCCTCCAGAAATGCTGAGGTTACCAATAGGGTTATTCAACTCTCCGTTGGCTTTAAATTTTAAAAATATATAACTTTACCATAAAACCGTTGCCCATTCAGCAACGGTTTTTTATTTTTACTAAAATTCTCTCCATGAAAATAGCCATCATCAACGGTCCTAATCTTAATTTACTAGGGAAACGCGAGCCTGAAGTATACGGAAATGAGACATTTGAATCTTTTTTTGAAACTTTAAAAAGCAAATATCATACACTTGAATTAAGCTATTTTCAAAGCAACATTGAAGGTGAACTAATCGATAAAATTCAGGCTGTTGGATTTACTTATGACGGTATCATTCTCAATGCCGCAGCGTACACCCATACTTCTGTTGGAATTGGCGATGCTGTTAAAGCTATCACAACGCCGGTAATCGAAGTACACATTTCTAATACATTTGCTCGAGAAACTTTTCGTCATCAATCTTTTATTTCTCCAAATGCAAAAGGAATTATTATTGGTTTCGGTTTAAAAAGTTACGAATTGGCTTTACAATCTTTTTTATAGTTTCACTGAGATTCACAAAGAAAAAAGAGATACACTGAGAAAAATGGAAATTAATCTACTAACTGAGAAAATTATTGGACTTGCTATTGAAGTACATAGACAACTTGGACCTGGATTACTTGAATCGGCTTATAAAGAATGTTTGTTTTATGAAATTAAAAAATCCGGAATTATTGTTGAATGCGAAAAAGCATTACCATTAGTCTACAAAGAAATAAAATTAGAGCAAGGCTATAGAATTGATTTATTAATTGAAAACAAATTAGTTATAGAACTCAAAACTGTTGAAGTTTTTACCGATGTACATTTTGCACAAATCCTTACTTACATGAAATTAGGGAATTATTCGACAGGCTTACTTATAAACTTTAATACAAAAATGCTAAAACAAGGAATAAAAAGATTCCGAATATAAACCTCTGTGAATCTCTTAAAACTCTTTGAATCTCTGTGTAATTATAAAATTCCACAGAGATTCACAAAGAAAAATGGAGATACACTGAGAGAAATGTAAATCTATCTAGTAACTAAAAAAGTTATTGGACTTGACATTAAAGCACTCAAAAATGCTAAAAAAGATTTAGAATATAAACCTCTGTGAATCTCTTAAAACTCTGCGAATCTCTGTGTAACAAATAAAACCATGAAAAAAAAACTACTCTCTGCCCTATTCTTATTCCTTACCACAATTGCTTTATCTCAAATCAAAGGCAAAATCACCGATGAAAAAGGAAATCCACTGCCTTTTGTAAACATCTTCGAAGAAAATACCTATAACGGAACCACGAGTAATGATCAAGGGCAATTTGAATTAAATCTTAAAACTGCCGGAAATCAACACACCATTATTTTTCAATATTTAGGGTATAAAACCAACAAAAAAACCGTAAGCATTGATAAAACACCTATTGTTTTAGACATTGTAATGATTGAGGAAAACTTCATTCTAAACGAGGTTGTCATTAATCCAAAAGACAATCCGGCCAATGAAATCATTCGGAACGCTATCAAGAGTAAAAAAGAAAATTCAGCCAAAACAGCAAAGTACACAGCCGATTTTTATTCACGAGGCATTTTTAGGGTTAAAAATTTACCCAAAACTATCTTAGGACAAAAACTCGATTTTTTTGACGAGGTAATCGACTCAACAAGAAGCGGCATTTTGTATTTATCCGAAACCGTCTCCAAAGTTACTTTCCAAAAACCAGATAAAATGAAAGAAGTCATTTTGGCTTCTAAAGTTAGCGGCAATGACAATGGTTTTAGTTTTAACGATGCTTCATCAGCCAATTTCGATTTTTATGAAAATTATTTAGAGTTTGATGCCAATGTAGTGTCACCCATTGCTGACAATGCTTTCAACTATTACAAATACCAATTTGAAGGTTCGTTTTTTACTGAAAACCGACAACAGATTAACAAAATTAAAATCATTCCTCGCAGAGAAACCGAACCGGTAATGTCGGGCTACATTTATATTGTTGATGATACTTATGCGATTTATGCCGTTGATGTAAGTTTTACGGGTAAGCAAATTCAAAATCCGGCTTTAAACACCTTGGCTTTGAAACAAAGTTTTAGCTACAACAATACCTCAAAAATATGGGCTAAAAACACCCAAACTTTAGATTTTGATGCCGGAATGTTTGGCGTGAATATCTCGGGTAGATTTACCTATGTGTTTTCCAATTTTGAATTTACGGAAAAATTTGAAAAGAAAACCTTCACCGCAGAAGTCATTCGATTTGAGGAAAATGCCAATAAAAAAGATGATGCTTTTTGGAACACCATTCGTCCGGTACCATTGACTTCAGAAGAAACTACCGATTACCTCAAAAAAGATTCGCTTCAGGAAAAGAAGAAATCAAAAGTATACTTGGATTCTATCGATGCCAAAAAAAATAAATTCCGCTTGATGGACATTTTGAATGGTTATAGCTATTCCAATTCTTATAAAAAATGGTCAATAAACTACAACGGACCAATGTTAAATACTTCTTTCAACACCGTTCAAGGCTACAATACCAGTATCGGCTTGTCTTACTTCAAAAGAAACGAAGATAAAAATACTTATTACCAATTTGGTTCGTCTTTGGCGTATGGCTTTTCAGATGAAAAGTTTAGACCAACAGCCTATTTCTCGTCTAAATTGAGCAACAAATCAAAATCTTATCTTTCTGTTTTTGGCGGAAATTCGGTGAATCAGTTCAATCGAGAAGAACCTATTTCTAAACTAATTAATTCCATAAGCACGTTATTTTTTAAAAACAACTTTATGAAATTGTACGAGAAGAATTATATAGCTGCTAATTTTTCAAGAGAAATGTTCAACGGATTGAACATGAGCTTGGGACTTGAATATTCTGAAAGAAAACCACTTTTCAACACTACCGATTACACTATCATCAAAAATGATGATTTATATACTTCAAATAATCCCTTATTGCCTTTTGATTTTTCAACACCTGCAATTGACAGACACAATTTAGTCAAGTTAAATGTTGGTGCGCGAATTCGATTTGGACAAAAATACATCACCCGACCGGATGGAAAATACAATCTCGGAAATGACAAATTCCCGACACTTTCTTTAAACTTCGAAAAAGGATTAGCAAGCAATGAAAGCCAATACAATTATGATAAAATTTCAGCCAGAACAACCTATGATTTAACGATGGGTAACAAGGGCCAAATAGCCTTCAACATCAAAGCCGGAAAGTTCTTTAATGCCGAAGGAATATCTTTTGTAGATTACCAGCATTTTAACGGAAACCAAACCCATGTCGTTTTTGGCAGTTCATACACCAATCAATTTAACTTTTTACCCTACTATTTAGCCAGTACCAACGACAGTTATTTTGAAACGCATATGGAATACAATGACAAAGGATTTATCATGAATAAAATTCCTTTGTTGAACAAATTGCAGTCAAAATTAGTTTTAGGATTTAAAAATCTAGCGGTTCCGGATAGAAATCCGTACCAAGAATTCTCAGCCGGTTTGAGCAATTTAGGTTTTGGGAAATTCAGAATTTTAAGAATCGATTATGTTCGCACTTACCAAAACGGTTATCAAGGCGATGGCGTGATGTTTGGCTTGAATTTCTAATCTGATTTTTATTTCAAAAAACATCATATCCAAAACGGAGTAACGTAAGGACAACTACAAAAAGGAAAAACTTTCTAATAAAGTCGTTTCCTTTTTTTATGGCCAATTTGGCGCCAACCCAACCACCGAGCGCATTACAAAAAGCCATTGGAATGGCAAAAGCCCAAATGATTTTTCCTTTGAGAATAAAAAGACAAATCGAACCAAAGTTGGTAGCCAAATTAACCATTTTAGCATTTGCGGAAGCGTGAAGGAAATCAAACCCTAAAATAGAGACAAATCCTAACACCAAAAAACTCCCTGTTCCCGGACCAATAAAGCCGTCGTAGAAACCAACCATAACACTTATAACAACTGCGTAAAGCATTTGTCTTTTAACAGAATGAGTTTTTTCTTGATGCTGACCGAAATTTTTCTTTCTAAAAGTATAAATCGCCAATCCAATTAAGACAAAAAACAACAGCGGTTTCATAAAGTCATTACTCACTACATTCAACAATGCCGAACCTAAAAAAGCCGAACAAAAAGCCAAAATCGCCATAATGGAAAGCAGTTTCCAATTCATCTCTACTTTCTTCAAATACTGAAAAGCAGCAAAACTAGTTCCGCTAAACGCCGGAATTTTGAGCGAACCTATAATGCTCGCTACTGATAAATTGGGCATCAAAATCATCGCGACCGGAGTTTGTATCAAACCGCCGCCACCAACAATCGCATCGACAAATCCGGCAAAAAAAGAAGCTATACAAAGCAAAACGATGATGTAAGTTTCCATAGGCTTAAAATGAATAGAGGCACAATTTGCGCCTCTATTTTCTATATTCTTTTCTCTGTTTTCTTAGATTAAACACGAACAATATTCGCTCCTAAAGCTCTCAATCTTTCATCAATCCTTTCATAACCTCTATCAATTTGCTCAATGTTTTGAATCGTTGAAGTTCCTTTGGCCGAAAGCGCTGCAATCAATAATGAGATTCCCGCACGAATATCAGGCGAAGACATAGTGGTTGCTTTTAATTGCGATTGGAAATTGTGACCCATTACTACGGCTCTGTGAGGATCACACAACATAATTTTGGCACCCATATCAATCAATTTGTCTACGAAGAACAAACGGCTTTCAAACATTTTTTGGTGAATTAACACATCACCATTCGCTTGTGTTGCAACCACTAAAACAATGCTCAATAAGTCCGGTGTAAATCCTGGCCAAGGCGCATCGGCTATCGTTAAAATAGAACCGTCGATATCAGTTTTTACGGTATAACCTTTAGTATGAGCCGGAATGTAAATATCATCGCCTTTTTTCTCCAAAGTGATGCCCAATTTTCTGAACACACTCGGAATAACGCCAAGGTTTTCCCAACTCACATTTTTAATGGTAATTTCACTGCGTGTCATGGCTGCCAAACCAATCCACGAACCGATTTCAATCATGTCCGGAAGGATTCGGTGTTCGCAACCGCCTAATTTTTCTACCCCTTCAATCGTCAATAAGTTAGAACCAACACCGGTGATTTTGGCTCCCATGGAATTCAACATTTTACACAATTGTTGCAAATAAGGCTCACAAGCGGCGTTGTAAATTGTAGTTGTTCCTTCAGCTAAAACTGCTGCCATCACGATATTCGCTGTTCCGGTTACGGAAGCTTCGTCCAATAACATGTGCGCACCTTTCAAACGGGTTTTGGTTTCTACACCGTAGAAATGATCTTCTCTTTCATAACGGAATTTCGCACCAAGATTAATAAACCCTTCAAAGTGCGTATCTAATCTTCTTCTACCAATTTTATCACCACCCGGTTTTGGAATATAACCACAACCAAATCGGGCTAAAAGTGGCCCAACAATCATAATAGAACCTCTTAAACTGCCACCTTCTTTTTTAAAGGCTTCCGTTTTTAAATAATCAATATTGACTTCATCCGCTTGAAACGTGTAATCGCCAACACCATTTTTTTGAATTTTCACACCCAAATTGCCCAATAAAACGATTAGTTTATTAACGTCAATAATATCCGGAATATTGGTAATTCTAACTTTTTCTGAAGTTAATAAAGCCGGACACAAAACTTGCAATGCTTCATTCTTTGCGCCCTGTGGTTGTACATCTCCTTTTAATTGGATACCACCTTCTATTTTAAAAGTTCCCATTCTTTATAATTATGAATTATAAATTATGAATCAGGAGTTTTGGTCGTTAAGAAATACATTCATAACTCATAACTCATAACTCATAACTATTTCTGATTGTTATTATTCTTCTTTATAAACGGTTTCTTCCCGTTATTATTACTCTTGATTTTGGCGTTTTGAGGCGGCATATTCTTGTTCGACATTTTCTTATTGGTTCGCATCAAATCATTAGTATTCAACAATTCTTCGCTGCTTTGCAATAAGTTTAACGTGCCTTCAGACAATTCGTATAAATGCTCAAAAATCACCGTATCGGTTACGGTGTCTTTATTCCAACTCAAATAAGATTTCTTCATGTGGTTGGCAATGACTTTGACCAAAGCATTTTTCATTTCGCCTTCTTCCCAACTGTTGGCCACATCAATCATGTACTTGATATTGTTGCCATAAAAACGGTATTTCGGATTTTTTTGTGGGTAAGGCAATCTTTCCGGCTTAAGATGAATTACATCTTTGGTCGGAATGGGATACGGAGAATCAACATCCAATCTGAAATCGGACATGATAAAAATCTGATCCCACAATTTGTGCTGAAAATCAGGCACATCTCGCAAGTGTGGATTCAAACTGCCCATCACTTGAATGATATATTTGGCCGCTTTGTTGCGCTCTTCCCTATCTGCAATTACTGTAGCTTGGTCAATCAATTTTTGCAAATGACGACCATATTCCGGAATGAGTAAATGTGGTCTTTCAGCATTGTATTCCAAATGGTGAACAACATCATTGGCATTCTCCTTTATATATTTCTCGGCCATCATAATGAAATTATTCCTTCTATGTTAGACACTTCGATGTATTTCTCGACTACGCTTTCCGGACTTTCCATCATCACGTTAACCGAAAGACTAGTGTATTTTCCCGTTTTAGATTGAGTAGTTTGAATTACAGCACCCAAATTGTCAAAAGCATTCTCCACTTCTTCAATCTTTTTCGGATCAGTGGGCACAATAAATTTGTACAAATATTCAGTAGGCCAGGTTGAAGTATTGTTCAGCTCTTCCCGTAATCGGGTATAAAATTCTTCTGTTTTCTTATCCATTCATCAAAAAATAAAAGCAAATATACAGTATTGATTTCAGATTTTACAGAAGAATTCCATCGGTTTTATTTATTTTTTTGAACGAAAGGTTCGGGCCGTTTCAGCAAGCCGTATTCCCGCTTTCCGTCTCGTTTACAACGAGACTCCAATCGGGGTTATTAGAGCAACTTTTCGCACTTTTGGCCACGACCGAAATAAAAACCAAAATCCCTTTCGGTATTCTGATTTGTTTCAATAAATTTGCGCCTTATTTCCAAAATCTTGAAAAAAGAACTCATAGTCATAACCGGCGGTCCCGGCACCGGAAAAACCACCATCATCGATGCACTTATCGAACAAGGTTATGCGTGTTTCCCTGAAATTTCAAGACAAGTCACTTTGGAAGCCAAAAAACAAGGCATCGAACAATTGTTTTTAGAAAAACCATTACTTTTCAGCGAATTGTTATTGGAAGGCAGAAGAAAACAACACCAACAAGCCACAGAAGATGTAGCCGAATTGGTATTTCTAGACAGAGGAATTCCGGACATTTTAGCTTATATGCATTACATCGGCGACAGTTATCCGGCATTTTTTGACCAAGCTTGCAGAGACCATACTTATTCCAAAATATTCGTACTTCCGCCTTGGGAAGAAATCTACGAAAGCGACGAAGCGCGTTATGAAAATTTTGAACAGGCGAAACTCATCTTCGATCACTTGATAGAAACCTACGAAAAATATGGTTACGAACTCATTCAAGTACCTTGTGGAACGGTTGAAGAGCGAATTCAATATATCTTAAGCCAACTTTCTTAGTACACTTTTGTTGTAACTGCAACTCAATCTTATTTTATACCTTTATACCATAAACTGAGTTAGCTCATAACTCATAACTCATAACTCATAACTTGGATAAAGCCTCAGAAATCCTTCAAAAATATTGGAAACACAATGCTTTTCGCGAACCGCAAGAAGCCATTATAGCTTCGGTTTTAGAAGGTAAAGACACTTTTGCATTGATGCCCACCGGTGGCGGAAAATCGGTATGTTTTCAAGTTCCGGGCATGATGATGGAAGGCATTTGCTTGGTGATTTCTCCGTTGATTGCTTTAATGCGTGACCAAGTGCAGAATTTGCAAAACAAAGGCATCAAAGCCATTGCGTTGACCGGCGGAATTCATTCCCATGAGATTATCGATTTGCTCGATAATTGTCAGTTTGGGAATTACAAATTCCTTTATTTGTCTCCAGAACGTTTGCAAAACGATTGGATTTTGGAACGTATTAAAAACCTTCCTATTAACCTTATCGCCATAGACGAAGCGCATTGTGTATCGCAATGGGGACATGATTTTCGTCCGGCTTATTTGAAGATTGTGCTGCTTAAAGAATTCTTCCCAAAAGTGCCTTTTTTGGCTTTGACTGCTTCAGCGACACCACGAGTTAAAGAAGACATCATTACACAATTGAAACTCAATACGCCACAAATTTTTACCAAGTCTTTTTACCGTGATAATATTGCTTACATGGTTTTTGAAACAGAAGACAAATTGCATTTATTACAACAGATACTATATAAAAATCCGCAACCGTCTATCATTTATGTAACCAATAGAAAGTCGTGTAATGAAACGGTTCACCAATTGGAAAGTCTGGGTTTTACTGCCACTTTTTATCACGGCGGTTTGTCTTCCAAAGACAAAGAAAAACACATGCAACTTTGGATGGATGAAAAAGTTCAGGTAATTGTCGCGACAAATGCTTTCGGAATGGGTATTGACAAGTCGAATGTGAAAACGATTATCCATTTACATTTGCCACAAAACTTAGAGAATTATTACCAAGAATCAGGTCGTGCCGGAAGAAATGGCGACAAAGCTTTTGCCATTTTATTGAACAATCCATCTGATATTTTACATGCCGAAGCGCAATTCATCAGTGTTTTACCTGACAAAGCATTTTTGAATTTGGTGTTTTCTAAATTGTGCACTTACTTTCAAATCGCTTATGGTGAAGGCATTGATGAGCAATTTAGTTTTAACCTGAATCATTTTTGCACCAAATACAGTTTCCCGACTTTAAAAACTTATAATGCATTGCAGTTTTTGGACCGACAAGGCATCATTACTTTATCTCAAGAATTCTCAGAGAAAATCACTTTGCAATTTATCATTCCGTCCAAAGAAGTGATTCGCTATATGAGTTTGAATCCGAATGACGAGGAAATTCTGTTAACAATGTTGCGCACTTATCCCGGAATTTACGATATGCAAACTGCTTTTAATTTGTCACTAATTGCCAAAAAATCAAATCATACGGAAAACAGTGTGTTATCGCTTTTGCAAAAATTAAAAGAGAAAGACATTATCGAAATGGTAGCCAAGAACAATGATGCGACAATTACTTTGAATGAAGTTCGCGAAGATGAACGCACCATCAACCGCGTTTCAAAATATTTGGAAGCGCAGAACAAATTAAAAACAGAACAACTCCAGGCCGTATTATATTATAGTAAAGACACTAAATCTTGCAAGAATAAATTGCTGATGCAGTATTTTGGTGAAAGCCTAAAAGAAGATTGCGGCATTTGCTCCTATTGTATTGCTAAAAATAAAAAGAAACAAAATCCGGAAACGGTTTCCGAGAAAATTGTGGAATTATTAAGAATGCAAGATTTCAATTCGAGAGATATTCAAAAGTTGACCAAACTTCCGAAAGACGATGTTATCTTTGCGTTACAAAAGTTGTTGGAAGAAGAAACCATCAGCATCAAATCGAATAATTTATACTCCTTAAAATAAGCATGGAAAAGTTACGCATCGTTTTTATGGGAACGCCAGAGTTTGCCGTTGGCATTTTGGACACCATTATTAAAAATAATTACGAAGTTGTCGGAGTCATTACTGCTGTCGATAAACCGGCCGGTCGTGGCCAAAAGATAAAATATTCGGCCGTGAAAGAATATGCATTGGAAAACAATTTAAGATTATTACAACCATCCAATTTAAAAGAAGAAACTTTTTTGGCAGAATTACAAAGTTTGAATGCTAATTTACAAGTTGTGGTTGCGTTTAGAATGTTGCCTGAAGTGGTTTGGCGTATGCCGAAATTGGGAACATTTAATCTTCACGCCTCTTTGTTGCCAAACTACCGTGGCGCTGCGCCAATCAATTGGGCTATTATTAACGGAGAAACCAAAACCGGTGTGACTACTTTCTTTATCGATGACAAAATTGATACCGGCGCAATGATCTTGAGTAAAGAAATCGGAATCAGTTCAGAGGAAAATGCAGGTGAATTGCATGATCGTTTAATGCTATTAGGAAGCGATGCCGTTGTAGAAACTTTATCTTTAATAGAAAAAGGAAATGTAAGAACTACTATCCAAATTGATAATTCAGAAATAAAAACCGCATATAAACTCAATCGTGAAAACTGCAAAGTAGATTGGAGCAAGTCTGCTACTGAGATTCATAATTTAATACGAGGTTTATCGCCTTATCCATCGGCTTGGTGTTTCTTTAAAGACAATAACGAAGAATGGAATGTAAAACTGTATGAGGCAAAAATCATTTTGGAAGAACATAATTTTTCTACCGGTCAAATTATCACTAACAAAAAAGAGATTAAAGTGGCGGTCAAAGATGGTTTTGTCCAAATAAAAAGTTTACAATTACCGGGGAAGAAAAAAATGTTGGCTCATGAGTTGTTAAACGGCGTTACGTTTTCTGAAAGAGCGCAAGCAGAATAAGGTCTCAAGAGGATTTTGATTGGAAAAATCGATGAATAGCTCTGGTTTATCAACAAAAGCCCGAAGTTATCAACAAAAACTTGAAAAAAACGCTAAAACGCTTGTGTGGTAAGGAATTCCTATTAAATTTGTTATCATTAACAGAATGTTTAACCAACAATTAATAACTAACATTATGAACAAATCAGAATTAATCGATGCAATTGCAGCTGACGCTGGAATCACAAAAGCTGCTGCAAAACTAGCTTTAGAATCATTTTTAGGAAATGTAGGTGGTACTTTGAAAAAAGGTGGAAGAGTATCTTTAGTAGGATTCGGTTCTTGGTCAGTATCTAAAAGAGCTGCAAGAGACGGAAGAAATCCTCAAACAGGAAAAACTATCAAAATCGCTGCTAAAAATGTAGTTAAATTCAAAGCTGGTGCTGAATTAGACGGAGCAGTAAACTAATAAATTAGTTCTTCTGATATACGAAAACCATCCTGAATAATCGGGATGGTTTTTTTGTTTTTATAACAATCATTTGGATTTCTAATTTTTTTTCCCCAACTTTAATAAAAATTAACTGGAAATGATTTCGGAAAAATTGCAAAAAGGTCAATTATTAATAGCGGAGCCATCTATTATAGGTGATTTATCTTTTAATAGATCTGTAATTTTATTGGCCGACCACAACGAAGAAGGCTCGGTCGGGTTCATTTTAAACAAACCTTTAAAATACAACATCAAAGATTTAATCCCTGAGATTGATGCCAAATTTAGAATCTATAATGGCGGTCCTGTGGAACAAGATAATTTGTATTTTATACACAATGTACCTCACTTAATTCCGAACAGTATTGAAATATCCAATGGGATTTTTTGGGGTGGCGACTTCGAGTTAACCAAAGACTTAATTAATAAAGGATTGGTAAAGAAGAAAAACATTCGCTTCTTTTTAGGCTACACCGGTTGGGATTCAGAACAACTAGAGACTGAAATGCAGTCGAGTTCTTGGATTTTGACGAAGAATATTTATGAAAACAAAATTTTAGGAAAAGCTTCTACTCATTTTTGGAAAGAAAAAATCATTGAATTAGGTGGAGAATACTTGATTTGGTCCAACGCTCCTGAAAATCCTATCTTAAACTAAACAGCAATCGCTTGATTTAGTTTTGCTAATATTCTTTTAGCCATTTTAGTTTCAAATTCCTTTTTCCGATATTTTGTTATTGGTTGAATACCAATAATCACATTAGTAATAAATAACTCATCCGCTTTTTGTAAATCAAAAGGAGAAATCTCTTTTTCTACTACCTCAATATTTTCAAATTCTTTTGTCAATTTTAGGACTTGTTTTCTCATGATGCCATTCAAACATCCTTCAGAGATTGGCGGTGTAATCAATTGATTATTCATCAACATAAATAGATTTCCATTAGTGGCTTCAATTACATTTTTGTCTTCATTGATTAACAAACAAGAATCCAATTGGTTTTCTTGGGCAAAAATACTGGCGGTGATTTGAATGATTTTATTATTGGTCTTGAGCGTCGAAAGCAATTGTTTTGTAACCACAAAATCTTTATACAAATCGACTTCAAAAGATTTATCGGCAATTGAATATTCTTTATTCTTTAACTCACTCGCCTGAATTACAAACGAAACCGAATTGTCTGTTGGCGAGTAAAATCCGCCTTCATTTCTAAAAACCGTTAATCTGACACGTGCAGAATCTTGAATTTTTTGTTGATTTACCAGAGTTAAAATCTGATTTTCAAGATATTCTAAAGTAAACAACATTGGGATTTGCATTCTGATAATTCGCATTGAAGCCAATAACCTGAAATAATGGTCTTCAAAAAATAAAATTTTATTATCAACTACTTTCAAAGTTTCAAAAACGCCATCGCCATATAGAAATGATCGATTGGAAACCGATAGTTGCAATTCAGAATTTAGGATATCACCGTTAAAATTTACCATAAAAAAAGTCCCGTTTTTAGCGGGACAAATATACTGTAATAAAAATATTTATATAGAACCTATTACGTGTTTTAAGTCGGAAACTTGATTTTCCCACAAAAGTTTAGACTCTTCCAATTCATCTTCAACAGCATAATCTACTACCATTAAAGAGACATCCTTAGTGATTTCATCCTCTAAAATCCTCAATTCAAAGTAATACTCAGTATCTTTTTTATTGTCATCAACCCATTTAAACTTCACTTTCTCACCGGTTTTTTTTGAAGCCAATCGTGCATTTTCTTCTGCACCATCCCAAATAAAGGTAAAAAATTCACCTCTGGAATTTACATTATCAGCAAACCACTCTTGTAATCCTGAAGGTGTTGATATATATTGATACAATAATTGAGGAGAAGAATTCAAAGGAAACTCAAGCTCGTAGCGAATTTTACTATCCATGATGCA
Organism: Flavobacterium sp.; assembly: GCF_046293665.1. Taxonomy (GTDB): domain Bacteria; phylum Bacteroidota; class Bacteroidia; order Flavobacteriales; family Flavobacteriaceae; genus Flavobacterium. Next base: position 310,551 of record NZ_JBKBOL010000002.1, on the reverse strand, counting down.
ACAAATTTTTTGGAAATATATAGAATATAAAATCAAAAAAAAAACGTTTTTTGAAAATAAAAAAAATAACGCTTATTAGTTTGCACCCATTAATTTTAATTTTATATTTGCACCCGCATTCAGGGAATGCCTTCAGAAAGGCGAGGTAGCTCAGTCGGTTAGAGCGCAGGATTCATAACCCTGAGGTCACGGGTTCAACTCCCGTCCTCGCTACTTAAAAATCAAGGTTTTAGATTTATTTCTAAAACCTTTTTTATTTGGAGTGACTTTTAAGAGTGCCTTTTAATACTCCAAAGAATTTAATTTTAAGGATCAGCTTTGATATTCAGATAAAATTGAACTGTGAACACCACAATCATATTGCACTTTTCGGCTCTAATAAAGTTTAAATTCATTTCTTTTTATTACCCTTTTTAATTTCTACATAAAAACACATTTACAAGGTTTGCGCTTTCTCAAATTAGCTTATAGGAAAATGCTTGTAGAGTAATTTTTTGTAAGTTTTTTATATTTATAAAATGTAATATTATGCATTTCATCGATTTTTTTGTGCTTTTTGTCGATATATTAAACATTCCCTCTAAATTTGAATTGTCAAAATAAAACAAGTCACATACCTTAAATTAAAAGAGTTATGGAAATAGTACAAATTAAATTAAGAAAAAAATATACTACTCTAATTGCATTATTTGTAATTAGTCTAGGCTATACTCAATCGCAAATTATCTACACGAACTCAGGAACCTTTACTGCTCCTACCGGAGTTACTTCTATACAAGTAGAAGCCTATGGTGCTGGTGGTGGTGGTGGTTATGGAGGAACAACCAATAAAGATGGTGCCGGTGGTGGTGGTGGTGGTGGCTACTCAAGAAACACTAGTATTCCTGTAACCGCCGGAACAAGTTATACCATAACCATAGGTGCGATGGGAACTGGCGCAACATCTAGTGCGTCACCAAATGGAATGAACGGAGGCAATACTACTGCTACTTTTGGTGCAACAACGATAACCGCTTATGGAGGTATTGGAGGATTTGGCTACAGCAATGGTGGCGCAGGCGGTACAGGTGGATCAGGCTCTACCTTTAATGGAGGCTCTGGTGGTGCGGGATTGAATGGCATTGGTAGTGGTGGTGGTGGTGGTGCCGCCGGACCTACAAGTAATGGAGGTTTAGGCACAGTACCAACAGGTGGAACAGCCGGAGGAGGAAATGCAGGTGCCGGAGGAAACGGTACTACTGCTTCAAGTGGCGCAGGTTCATCTTCTATTACCAATTATGGTGGTGGTGGTGGTGGTGGAACCAAAAATTCAGCTGGAGGAAATGGCGCTCCTGGATATTTTAAGATATCTTATACTTGTCCTACATATGCGCTGACCAACACAACTACTTCAAATAGCCCTTTGTGTGGTCCTTCATCTGCTACTGTTATACTTAATTCTTCGTCTTTAGCTACTGGCTCTTATACGGTAACTTATAACCTTAGTGGAGCAACAACTGCAATAGGAAATACAGCTATTATGAATTTTACTGCCGGAACTCCTGGATCGGGAACTTTTTCAACATCAATTTTAAATCTTGGCTCTACAACCGTAACCATTACAAATTTAGCCTCTTCTTACTGCAGCAATAGTATCACAACTTTTAATACAACTAGCATTACTGCTAATATGGCTCCTAGTGCAGTTTCAGGAACCACTATAACTGCATGTTCTTCTGACACAGCTATTGCAATAACGGCAGGCTCAAGTGCTACAAATTATACAACAGTTACATGGACATCTAATGGAACAGGTACTTTTACTAATGCCAATTCATTAACAACCTGTACATACAATCCAAGCCCAGAAGATATAGCTGCCGGTGGTGTAATATTGATGCTTAGCGCTTCAAATGCAGGCTGTGCTGATGCAACTTCTACAAAAGTCTTATCATTAATTACAGCTCCAAGTGCGAATGCAGGAATAGATGTAAGCAATTGTTCAACTTTATTAGACCTTAATATCACTGACGGTGCAAATGCTTCAAACTTTACATCTGTTATGTGGACCTCAAGCGGAAGCGGAACACTTACAAATGCTGATTCATTAACTACTTGTACCTACGCTCCCAGTGCTGCAGATATAGCTGCTGGAACAGTTACGCTAACATTAACCGCATATGGCAATTCGCCTTGCGGTAATACAAGTTCAACAAAAACACTGACCATTACTAATCCTGTATCAGTAGTTGTTGGAGATGATTTTTCTATTTGCGCCTCTGGAGATGCTATTGATATTACTACAGGCTCAAGTGCAACCAATCAGACTCTTGTAACTTGGACATCAAGCGGCACAGGTACTTTTTCAAACCCAAATTCATTAACAACATGTACCTATACTCCAAGTGCGAACGATATTGCAGTAGGCGCAGTAACAATTACATTAACCGCTTCAAATACAGGCTGTAGTAATGCAACTGCGGACAAGAAGTTGGAAATTGTTGCTTTACCTACCGCTTCAGCCGGAACCACAATCAACGCTTGTACTAGCGATACTTCAGTAAACATAACTACTGGATCTACAGCTACAAATTACACAACTGTTGTTTGGACGACAAGTGGAACAGGTACTTTAGTAAATGCAGACTCACTAACTTTGGCAACTTATTCTCCAAGTACAGATGATCTGATTGCGGGTAGTGTTATTTTAACGCTTACAGCACATGCAAATTCTCCTTGTTCAAGCGTAACTTCTACAAAAACGTTAAACTTTAGTAGCCCAATGACAGCAATAGCCGGAGATGACTTTAACACTTGTTCTACTTCAGGCGCCATTAATATTACGACAGGTTCGAGTGCTAATAATCAATCCGAGATAACTTGGACTTCAAACGGCACAGGCACATTCGCCGATTCAAACTCGTTGACAACTTGTACCTATACTCCAAGTGCTGCTGATTTAGCATTAGGAAATGTTATCCTAACCCTAACCGCTACAAATTCTGGCTGTGGTAATTTAACCTCATCTAAGATGCTAACATTTGTTCCTGCTGTTACAGCAGAGGCAGGTATAGCAATAGACACCTGTTTTACTTCAGGACCTATAAATGTAACTGCTGGATCTGATGCAACAGATTACACAACTATATCTTGGACATCAAACGGTACTGGTACTTTTACTGATTCGGATTCTCTAACTTTAGCAACTTACACTCCAAGTGCTGACGATATAACAGCAGGAAGTGTAATATTGACACTTACCGCTACTGGAAATGCACCTTGTTCAACTGTAGTTTCTACAAAAACAGTAACGATAAACAATCAAGCTACCGCTGATGCAGGTTCAGATTTTTCAACTTGTTTCTCATCTGAAGCTATTAATATTTCTGCTGATTCAAATGCTACTAACCAAACAAATGTAACTTGGACTTCAAATGGAACCGGTACTTTAAACAATGCTAATTCCTTGACAACCTGCACTTACACTCCTAGTGAGACTGACCTTATGACAGGCACAGTGATTTTTACTCTTACTGCTTCAAACTCAGGATGTATTGATGCAATCGATACAAAAACAGTATCCTTTAGCGCTCTTCCTACTGCTGATGCAGGAACAACAATAAACACGTGCTCCAGTAATGGTGCTATAAACATAGCTGTAGGCTCAAGTGCAACTAACTATTTATCTGTTAGTTGGACATCAAACGGAACCGGAACTTTTACTGATGCGGATTCTCTAACTCTAGCAACTTACACTCCAAGTGCTGACGATATAGCAGCAGGAAGTGTAATATTAACACTTACCGCGACTGGAAATACGCCATGTGGTGATGTTACTTCAACAAAAAATATGGTGATTAGTCTTGGAGCAACAGCCGTAGCTGGTCCGGATTTTTCAACTTGCTACACTGCAGGATCAATAAGCATTACTGACGGTTCAAGCGCTACGAATCAAACTAGTGCAACTTGGACATCAAACGGAACAGGTACTTTTACCGATGCTGATTCTTTAAGTACTTGCACTTACACTCCAAGTGCAGAAGATATTACCAATGGAAGTGTAATTTTTACATTAACCACATCAAATTCTGGTTGTGTTGATGCAACTGCTACAAAAACATTAACCATTAGTTCTCCTCCAACTGTTATTGCCGGAACAATAGTAAATACTTGTGCTACTACAGGAGCGGTAAATATAACTGAAGATTCAAATGCTACAAATTATACTTCTATCGCTTGGACTTCAAGTGGTACCGGTACTTTTTCGAACTCAAACTCATTAACAAGCTGTACCTATACTCCAAGTGCGGCTGATATAACAACCGGAAGTGCAACATTGACAATTACGGCCAATGGAATTGCACCATGCGCAACTGTTACTGACACTAAAACAATTAACATAAGTCAAACAATGACTGCAATAGCAGGATCATCATTTACAGCTTGCTCATCCAATACTGCTATTAATGTTACAACAGGTTCTAGTGCTACTAATCAAACCTTTGTAACTTGGTCATCAAATGGAACAGGTTCTTTTACTGATCCAAACTCGTTAACTTCATGCACCTACACTCCAAGTGCAGACGATATTGCTAATGGAAATGTAATTTTAACACTTACAGCTTCAAATACAAGCTGTCCAAACGTAACTTCAAACAAAACCTTAACTTTCACAATTGCCCCTTATGTAGATGCTGGTTCTGACATTGCTACTTGTTCTACTTGTGGCACGGTAAATATTACTGCCAATTCCAATGCTTCTAATTATACGTCTATTGTTTGGACCTCAAGTGGAACCGGTACGTTTACGAATCCTACTTCACTAACCGCATGTACTTATACTCCAAGTGCAGCTGATATCACGACTAGTTTAACCCAAGGAGGTATCACTTTAACTTTAACAGCAACTAGTAGCGCTCCATGTTCTACAACAATTGCAACAAAAATGTTAGCAATCACCTCACAAACATTCAATTCATCAGGTACTTTTACTGTACCGGCCGGTGTTCATCAAGTAACAGTTGAAGCTTGGGGCGGCGGCGGAAAAGGTGGAGACGGACTAAATATAGGTAAAGTCGGAGGCGGAGGCGGAGGCGGTGCTTATTCACTAAAATCTATACCGGTTGTACCAGGAACCACTTATACGGTAAATGTTGGATTAGGCGCAACAAACGCTTCAGATGGAGGAGACTCTTGGTTTATTGATCCTTCCATTTTTCTTGCTAAAGGAGGAACTACAGCTCTAAACAATGCAGTTATTGGGGCTGCCGGGGGCAATGCCGCAAGTTGTATTGGAGACGTTACTTCAAGAGGAGGAAATGGTGCAAACGGCGTAAGTGGATCTTATGGCGGTGGTGGCGGTGCAGGTGCAGAAGCCGGTGAAAATATGGGCGTTGATGCAACTGTAAACTTAGGAGCTGTTGCCACTTGTAATGGCGGAAATGGCGGAAATGGATATACTTCTCAAAATGGTGATGGATCACCTGGTATCGCACCGGGCGGCGGCGGCGGCGGCGGACGTAGAAACGGAAACAATGGTGTAAACCAAGGTACGGGTGGTTTTGGCGCTAATGGGAAAATAATAATCAAATGGCCTGTAAACGCATTACCATCAACTATAACAAACGCTCCAGGAGGAGTAACCTCTAATTTGCAATTATGGTTACGTTCTGATTTATTAAATGGGACTACAACCGTAGCAGATAATACTCCTGTTACAACATGGTATACTCAAGCTAGAGGTGCTAATGCTATAAAACCTGCAGCTGTCGGAGCTCCGATATACCGTAACAATGCAGCCTACAACATCAACTTTAACGCTGTTGTAGATTTTACAAACCCTTACAATAGTCCTTCACAGGTTTATACTGACTTGAGCAATACAAGACAATATTTAAAAGGAACAAACGGATTTTATTCACAAGAAACTTTTGTCGTAGTTGTTCCTGATGTTACAGTAACTTCAGCTTTAAATAGTATGGATGTATTTGCCGGAAAAGGTTCTCCTTGTGCTCAAAATGCCAAATCCGGAATCACTTATGGAAATGTTGATAGTCGTTTTACTAACGAAGTATTGTCTTATACATCAGGTACAACTTCATCTTACGGAACTGCTCAAGTTAGCACGACCTCACAATACAACAGTCCAGGAATCATCAACATAAGAAATAATTCAGGAAACACCGGAATGCAACTATTCTACAACGCAAATAATATTGCAACTTCCGAAGTTAACTCAGCCAAACATAGAAATATTTATGACAGCCAGTATTGGATTGGAAGAAGTGAAGCTTGGGATGGAAGTTTGGACGGAAGAATTGCTGAAATCATTACTTATAGTTCGAGAAAGAATGATGTTACTGAGAGAACAAAAATAGAAACATATTTAGCCGTTAAATATGGGATAACTTTAGGGGTAAATGGTACTTCTCAGAATTATATTGGGTCTGACGGAACAGTTATTTGGGATGCTACTGCAAATGTTGGTTATAACTACAACATTGCCGGAATTGGAAGAGATGACTCTTCTAAATTAAATCAAAAACAATCTAAAAGTGTTAATGCCAACGCCGATTTAACTATTGGATTAGGAACAATTGCCGCTACTAATACCGCAAATACTAATGCTTTTGATACTGATAAAAAATACCTAATCTGGGGTGATAACGGAGGAAATATGAACGACTCCGGAACTGATTTAACTATAACTTTTGGCGGGACTTCTAATGTTACAACACTTACCGATCTTCCAAACAAAAAATGGAAAATTGTAGAAGTTGGTGGAGATGTTGCCACAACCAAAGTAGTCATCCCGACAGCAGCTTTTACAAGTTTACCGGCATTATCAGGAAACGACGCCTATGTTATGATTGTTGCCTCTGATGCTGCATTTACAACTAGTTTAGAAACCATATTCTTAACAGCTAATGGTGCTAATCAGGAAACCAATTATGACTTTGACGGAACGAAGTACTTCACTTTTGGAGTAGCTCATGAAAGCAAATATTCCAGACATGCCACTTTTGACGGAACTGATGATATTATGAAAGTTAGTAATAGTAACAATTTAAACAGTTCTTTTTCAATGATGACTTGGGTGAGACCAACAGGTGCAAATACTTTAGCAAACGACAGAACAATTGTATCAAAGTCTAATGGTTCAACCGGATTCAGAGTTTATTTATCTGCAAATAATAAAGTTAATGTTACTTGGACCGGCGGTACCACTTTAACTTCTACCACTGCTTTACCAAACTCTGAATGGCATAATATTGCCGTTATCTACTCTAGTGGTTCTATAAAACTTTATATCGATGGTGTTTTAGATGCTACGGTTGCTTCTGCAGCGCCTGCTTCAAACACAAACATTTTCTCTATTGGTGCTGAATACAGATCAAAATCAGACACTAGAAATTTCTTTAAAGGTGATATTGATGAATTCAGATTATGGAATAAAGCCATAACACTAACAGAATTAAGATTCGTAATGAACCAAGAAATAGTTCAAAACGGAAGTGTTACTAGAGGTGCCGTTTTACCTTCAAACATTACTAAAAACGACATTAATACTTTAAATTGGAGTAATCTTCAGGCCTATTATTCTATGAACTCTTTCATTGGCACTCACATCAATGATGATTCTCAAAATAATAACAGAGGTGATGTATTTTCTCCAAATAAAACAACAATAACAGTACAGTCTTCTCCTCAACCCTACGAAAGTGCTGCAAATGGTGCTTGGACAAGTGCTAATACTTGGACTCACGGAACAATCCAACAACAACCAAATAGCATTTCAATTGTTGACGGTACTACTCCTATCAATTGGAATATCGTTAAAACAAGCCATGACATAGGATCAACCGCAAACAAAACTTTACTTGGATTGTTTGTTACAGCAAATACACTAAGCGCTACAAACGATACAAAAATCGAATTGTCTCATTACCTAAAACTAGATGGGAAAATTGACTTAGTGGGTAAATCACAATTGGTTCAAACCAACAACAGTGACCTTGATGCTACTAGTGCAGGTTCTATTGAAAGAGACCAATTAGGTCAATCAAACATATTTAACTACAACTATTGGTCTTCTCCTGTTAGTAGCATAAATAACACTACCAACAATCATGGCTATACTGTAGCAGGTGTGATGAAAGATGGAACAACCTCTACTCCGCAAAACCTAAACTGGTCTGCCGGTTTAAATGGTGCTGCCACAAGTCCGGTAACCATTGCCAGTTATTGGATATTTAAATTCCAAAATTTGAGCAATACTTATGCTAACTGGTCTGCTGTTGGTCAAAATGGAAGTCTTTCAGCCGGACAAGGATATACCATGAAAGGGTCAAATGCTGCAACTGCCAATCAAAACTATACATTCGTAGGTAAGCCAAATAACGGTACTATAACTTCAACAGTTGCAGCCAATAATTTAAACTTGAGTGGAAATCCATTTGCTTCAGCTATCGATGCTAATCAATTTATTGATGACAATTTAAATAGCATAACCGGAACACTATTGTTTTGGGAACATTTCAGCACAAATAATTCTCACAACACTATTGACTACCAAGGTGGTTATGCAACCTATACCAAAGTAGGCGGAACAGCTCCGGTTGCTCCGGCCGGAACCAGCGGCTTGGGTTCAAGTGCGAAAGTGCCTAAAAGATTCATTCCGGTAGGTCAAGGTTTCTTTGTAACCGGTTCAGCAACTGGCGGTACTATAACTTTTAACAACAACCAAAGACTTTTTGTTAAAGAAGACAACGCTAATTCTTATTCATTATTCAGAAACAACTCAAATGCCACTGTAAATGCTGATCCAAATTACAACAACAGCGAAGATAGTTTTGGAGAAGAAGAATTTATGAAATTAAGATTAGGTTATACTTCAGCCAATAACTACCACAGAGAAATATTACTAGGCTTCATGAATGAAAATGCTACAGCTGGTATAGACAAAGGGTATGATGCTCCAAGCCCTGAGACTTTAAACAATGACATGTATTTTATTAATGGTACAACCAAATTAAACATTCAAGGGGAAGGCTTTTTCAATATCAACAATACTTATCCGCTTGGCGTTAAAAATGCTACAGCCGGTATGGTAAAATTCGGCATCAATAACAAAGAGAATTTCGAAGAAAATCAAGACATCTTTATCTATGACAATGCCACGCAAACTTACCACAATATCAAGTCGCAAAACTTTGAAATCAACCTGCCTGTAGGAACTTATGAAAACCGATTCTCCTTAAGATTCCTTAATCCATCTGCTTTGGGAACGGTTGAAAACGAATTGCAAAATGGTGTTGGAGTAACCCATTCTCAAACAGACAACATGATTAACATCAGCAATGAACTTCAGGAAGTTTCTATTAAATCGGTAGCGCTATATAACTTAATTGGACAACAAGTAATTACTTGGAAGATAGACAACCAAAATCAAGTAGAAATGCATTTACCGGTTACCGGTGTAAGTGCCGGCGGTTACATTGTAAAAATCATCACCGACAAAGGCAATATCACTAAGAAAATCTTAATTAAATAGTTTTTATATTTATTTTGACACTAAAAACGCTCTGCATAAGTGGAGCGTTTTTTAACTAAAAGCCCTAAACATTATGCTAATACTATTAACGCTTAAGCTAATTTCTCTAAAATACCCAATAAATCGGTTTCCGATTGTTCGCCGGATTTTAGGTTCTTCAAAATAAAAGAATTTCCATTAATTTCTTTGATCACAAACGGAATGTTTCTTCGCTCTGCATGTTTGAATTGCTTGTCAATTTTAGCAGCATCGGGATATAATTCTGCTTTGATATTATTATTTCGCAAAGTTGTGAGTGCTTTCATCGCTTCAAAAGCCTGGCTTTCGCCAAAATTTAAAAACATTACTTTAGTAGAAATCGTTACGGTTTGCGGAAACAAATTCAACTCTTCGAGCACCAAATAAATTCGGTCAAGCCCAAAAGAAATTCCAACACCGCTCATGTTTTTCAACCCAAAAATACCGGTCAAATCATCATATCTTCCGCCACCGCCGATCGAACCCATTGCAACACCTTCCGGTGCCGAAACTTCAAAAATGGCTCCGGTGTAATAATTCAACCCACGCGCTAAAGTCACATCCAAATCTAATTTGGCTTTTTGCAAACCAAGGTTGGTTACGTTGCCACAAATAAAACGCAACTCTTCTATCCCTTTTTTGCCTTCTTCAGAAGTCGAAAGTAAACCGGCTAATTTTTCTAATTTCTCCTGAATCGTTCCGGTGAAACTGAATAATGGCTGTACTTTTTCTAAAGCACTTTCAGAAATGCCTTTTTCTATCATCTCTTTTTTTACGCCTTCCTCTCCTATTTTATCAAGCTTGTCTAAAGCCACGGTAAAATCAATCAATTTATCCGAAGCACCAATCACCTCAGCAATTCCGGATAATATTTTACGGTTGTTGATTTTAATGGTAACGCCTTCCAGTCCTAATTCTGCAAAAACCGAATCGTACAATTGCACCAATTCGACTTCTTGCCACAAGGATGTTGAGCCAACCACATCGGCATCACATTGGTAAAACTCTCTGAATCTTCCTTTTTGTGGTCTGTCCGCACGCCAAACCGGTTGGATTTGGTATCGCTTAAACGGAAACTCAATCTCGCCTTGGTGTTGCACGACATAACGGGCGAAAGGCACGGTTAAGTCGTAACGAAGCGCTTTTTCAGATATTTTACCAGTCAGCTTTTTATAGTTAACGCTTTGTAATTCTTCTGTTGGTACTTTATCTAAATAATCTCCCGAATTCAAGATTTTAAAAATCAAACGATCACCTTCTTCCCCGTATTTACCCATCAAGGTTTCGGAGTTTTCAAAAGATGGCGTTTCTATGGGTTGGTAACCAAAATGCTCAAAATGGGAACGCATCACTGAAATAATATAGTTACGCTTGGCCACTTCTGCCGGTGAAAAATCTCTAGTGCCTTTGGGAATACTTGGTCTTTGTGCCATCTTAATTAATTATGAATTACGAATTACAAATTATCAATTGTCTACAAACACGTAATTCGTAATTGACAATTCGTAATTGACTTTGCAAATATCTTATTTTTTAAAACTATTTTCCACAACGCAGTCAATATTCTTGTAACAAAAGCTGTATTTTAGTGACAAATTACCGTTATGATTGGATTATTTAAAGAAAATGTGAAAATTGCGTTGGGTTCAATACGAACACAATTGCTCCGCACCGTATTAACGGTTATCATTATTGCCATTGGAATTACGGCTTTGGTTGGAATTCTAACCGTAGTTACCGCCATCGAATACAACTTGAACTCGAGTTTTGCTTCAATGGGTTCTAATACCTTTAACATCAATCAATACGAATTCAAAAACCGTCGCCGTGGCGGTGGTGAAGTAGAAAAAATCAATCCGATTATCACTTACACCGAAGCCAAAACTTTCAAGGATAAATTCAATTATCCTTTCACTCAAACGTCTCTTTCTTTTGTGGCCACTTCGGCGGCTGAAGTCAAATTTGAAAACAAGAAAACAGATCCTGAAATATCAGTTTTAGGTATTGACGAATATTTCTTAAACAACTCCGGGTTAGAAATTACTCAAGGTCGAAGCTTCAACACTTTTGATATTTCAAATAATATTTATGCTTGCATTGTTGGTTCCGATTTTGTTTCTGAGGACGGATTGCTGAGAGATGTCAATCCTATCAATAAAATACTAACAATTCGTGGTGCCAAATTCAAAGTAATTGGTGTATTGAAAGAGAAAGGCTCCACTTTTGGGAACAGCCAAGACTTGAGAGTTATGATTCCGATTCAAGTGGCACGCTCTATGTTTTCAGCACCTAACATCAATTATTCTTTAAGCATGATGGTGTTAAAAAAAGAATTTTTAGACGAAGCTGTTGATGAAGCTACAGTCACCATGCGTAAAGTGAGAAAATTGAATCCGGTAGAAGAAAATAATTTCGGAATTTCAAGAAGTGACGATTTGCTAAATAGAATTGCCAATTTAACAGGCTTTTTGAACGTCTCCGCATGGGTAATTGGCATCATTACTATTTTAGGTTCTTCTATCGCATTGATGAATATCATGATTGTTTCTGTAACCGAAAGAACTCGAGAAATTGGCGTACGAAAATCTCTTGGCGCCAAAAAAAGCACTATTGCTATACAATTTTTTGTAGAGACTTTAACCATTGGACAAATAGGTGGTATCTTCGGAATCATATTTGGAATCCTTGCCGGTTTTTTTATCTGTCTTGCTGCCGGATGGGATTTTGTAATTCCATGGGGTGCAATGATGGCCGCTTTTACCACCAGCTTTATAGTTGCACTCGTGTCCGGATTATATCCTGCAATTAAAGCTTCTCAATTAGATCCGATTGAAGCGTTGCGTTATGAGTAAATAGTGCGCTGTATTCAGTTTTATAGTGCTGCCAAAATCATTCGATCATTTCCGTAAATATCTTTGTGAAGTAAAACGTTCTTAAACCCAAAACTTTTGACTAACTCAACCGTTTCTTTGCCTAAATATTGATTGATTTCAAAATACAACTGTCCGTTTGGGGTTAGATTCTTTTTGGCTAATTCTGTTATTTTTCGATAAAAAAGCAAGGCATCATTGTCTTCTACAAACAAGGCCAAATGCGGTTCAAACTCTAAAACATTTGGATTAATTTCGGCTTTTTCTAAATTCCGAACATAGGGCGGATTGGAAACTATAATATCAAATTGCTGCTGTAAATCTTCAGTCTCTAATATGTTCTTCAATATAAAATTCACTTCAACTTTATTGAGTTCTGCATTTTTTTGGGCTGTTGCCAATGCCTTTTCGGAAACATCAATCGCATAAACTGTAGCATTTGGTAAATTCTTTTTCAAAGCAATTGGAATGCAACCGCTGCCGGTTCCAATATCTAAGATTCTTACTCTTGCCTCTTGCCTCTTGCCTCTTGCCTCTTCTTCTATAATTAATTCAACCAATTCTTCCGTTTCAGGTCTTGGAATCAACACATTTTCATTGACTAAAAATGGCAAACCATAAAATTCTGTCTCTCCTAAAATATACTGAATCGGTTTTTGTTTTTTTAATTCGACCAAAACACTTTCCCAACGCAACAACTGAAGCGAATCCATTACCATTTCGGGGTTTAAAGCCAAATCGATTCTTTTTTTATCGTGAAAACTTTCCAAGGTCAAATAAAAGAAACTCTCCATTTCCTTTTCATCATACAAAGAAGAAAGTTCTCGAAAGAAAGTGGTTTTGTAGTCTTTGATTAGCATTATCAATTAGTCTTTATCAGTTGTCAATTCCTTGATCATCCAAACCGGACATGTGGTGTGACCGGTATTGCCTAAAGGCGCACAAAGGTATTCAAAACCCATTTTCTTGTACAAACTTTGCGCTGCTAACATTTCGGGTAAAGTTTCGAGATAGCATTTTTCATAACCAAATTCGACTGCTTTAGCTAAACATTTTTGAATCATTTGTAAACCAATGCCTTTTCCGCGAGTTTCTTGTAAAAAGTACATCTTTTGTAATTCACAGATATTCTCAGTCGAATTTTCTAATTGACTCACGCCGGCACCGCCAACGATTTTGCCATCATTTTCGACTACAAAATAAGCTGAACGTGTTTTATTATAGGCTTCAAACATAAAATCCAATTGTGTATCGGCGAAGGCCGTTCCGGTTTTTGGGAAATTATCCGCCATAAAAACAGCCCTGATTACGGCTGCAATTTGCTGATTGTCTTCTTTTTGAATTTCCCTGATTGTCATTTTATCTAATCTTAGCAATTACAAAAATAGCGCAATTGTTTGAACCGCATAGGCACATAGAAATAATAATCCTTGAAAGTCGTTTTGATCAAAAGAGATTGCTGTGTTTCGATGTCATAAAAACCAAAGAGATAAAATCCTATTTTTGTATAATGAATACTCACGAGTTTTACATAAATCGTTGCTTAGAATTGGCCAAAAATGGTTTGGGAACAACTTATCCCAATCCGATGGTTGGCAGTGTAATTGTTTATAACGGCAAAGTCATAGGCGAAGGTTGGCACAGAAAATCAGGCGAACCTCATGCAGAAGTTCACGCTATTAATTCGGTAAAAGACAAAACTCTTTTGCCGAAAGCCACGATATATGTGTCATTGGAACCTTGTAGTCATTTTGGTAAAACACCGCCTTGTTGTGATTTAATTATCGAACACAAAATCCCGAATGTTGTAGTTGGAACTGTTGATCCAAATAGCAAAGTTGCCGGAACCGGAATTAAGCGATTAATTGAAAACGGATGTCATGTAACGGTTGGCATTTTAGAAAAAGAATGCAACGACTTAAACAAACGCTTCTTTACGTTTCACAATAAAAAACGACCTTATATCATTTTAAAATGGGCCGAGAGTAAAGACGGTTTTATCGCACCTATTACCAAAGAAAAACAAGAACCGGTTTGGATTTCTAATTCTTTCTCAAGACAACTTGTGCACAAATGGCGTAGTGAAGAGCAATCTATTTTACTCGGAACTCAAACGGTTTTGGACGATAATCCTAAATTAGATGTTCGTGACTGGATTGGAGCAAATCCGATTCGTATTATTTTAGACCGAACCGGAAAAATAAATGATGACTATTTTGTTAAAAACGGTCAAACCAAAACCATCATTATTACCGAACAAGAAAATTTAACATCAGGCGAGAATCTTATTTATGAAAGTATTATCTTTGATAAAGAACTAACCCAAAATATTGTCGGTATTTTATACCAATACGGCATACAGTCTGTTATTATTGAAGGCGGAAAACAAACCTTACAAACATTTATAGCCGACAATCTTTGGGACGAAGCTAGGGTTTTTATTGGCAATATTTCATTTAATGAAGGTGTTAAAGCACCAGTATTAAACGGAATTTCAAAAGCAACCAAAATAAAAGACGACGAACTTAAACTTTTTACAAACCATGATTAATAGTATAATTTTTGATTTTGGCGATGTCTTTATCAATCTTGAAAAAGAAAAATCGATTGAAGAGTTTAAAAAGTTAGGTCTTGAAGGTCCAAATGAAGTGCTATTGAACCAAAATGATTTATTTGAAAAAGGTCAAATCACTGATGTTCAATTTGTAGAAAGTTTTCACCAATTTATCCCTAATGCCTCAATTGAAGAAATTACAAAAGCTTGGAATTCTGTTATTGGTGATTTCCCATTATATCGTTTAGAATTTTTGCAATTGCTGTCTAACAAATACCGTTTGTTTCTTTTAACCAATACCGATTCAATACACATTAACCGATTTGAGCACAAAGTGGGCATGTCATTTTATTCCGATTTTTATCGTTGTTTTGAAAAAGTATATTACTCTTATGAAATGGGCATGAGAAAACCTCAGCCGGAAATTTTCACCACTATCATGAACAAACATGATTTGTCTCCCAAACGCACTTTATTTGTAGACGACAAAAAAGAAAACACCGATGTAGCCGAAAGTCTTGGACTACATGTATGGAATTTACAAGTCGGCAAAGAAGATGTGGTGAATTTATTTGACCAAAAACACTTACCTTTTTAATCAATAGCAATTTCAATATCAATTTCATTGAAAGACACCTATAATACTATTGCTTCACCTTCTCCGGAAATATTGTACAAAGAAAAAAACAGCAAGTTCTTTGGGTATGCTTTCCCCGTTATAAATGAAGAAGAAATCAAAATACATTTAGATTACTTAAAAAAACTGCATCACGGTGCGGTTCATTTTTGTTACGCTTACCAATTAGGAACAGAAACCCTTACTTTTCGCGCTAATGATGACGGAGAACCTAGTAATTCTGCCGGTATGCCCATTTACGGACAAATCCAATCTTTTGATGTCACTAATATATTAATAGTAGTGGTTCGTTTTTTTGGCGGAGTTAAATTAGGCGTTGGCGGATTGATATCGGCTTACCGAACCGCAGCACAAATGGCATTGGAAGAAGCTGAAATTGTTGAGAAAACAATAGACATCCATTTTCTGATTTCATTTGATTACAAAAACATGAATAAAGTTATGCGGGTTATCAAAGAAAAAAACTTGGACATCATCACTCAAAAAATGGAAGAGAGTTGTCAAATTGAAATTGCCACCCGAAAAAAAAATGCCGACAATATAATCGACATTTTTAATAATTTATTTGAAATTGAGATTCAAAAAATCTAATCTTTCATGATGTCCAAAATGTATTGCGGCGGCGCAATAGGTTTTCCCAAATTGATGTCCACAAAAACGAGTATAAAATGCGCAGTTGTTAATAACTCGTCGTTTTCATTGCGAATTTCACAATCAAATTCTATCTTCACTGAGGATTGACTTTTGAACTTGGTAATCACTGTAAGTAAGTCGTCATAACGTGCTGGCTTTTTGTAATTTATCGTCATGGAAACAATTGGCAAGGCAATTCCGTTTTCTTCTAATGATTTATATGAAATCCCTTTGTTTCTAAGCCATTCCACGCGTCCCATCTCAAAATAAGGCACATAATTTCCGTGGTAAACCACACTCATTTGATCGGTTTCCGAGTAACGAACTCTAACTTGAATTTGATGTTCTTTCATCTGTTTTTTTTGCTTTTAATCTATAATCAATAATTCTCTGTACAACAATATTTTTAAAAAATCAATACCATATAAATTTTTTTTAACGAATTTTATTCACATATTTGTTATCCCGAAAAACATGATGATTTTCATTGTCATTTTTGTCAAAATAACCTAACAATAAATACTATAATTTTTAACCAAATATGAGCAAAACTGCGCAATCGGTATGGGAAAACTGTCTTGAGTTCATAAAAGACAATATTCAAGAACAAGCTTTCAAAACTTGGTTTGAACCGATTAAGTCAGTTGAACTTACAGACAACGCTTTGTACATTCAAGTGCCTAGTAAATTTTTCTACGAATGGCTCGAAGAACACTACGTTAAATTATTGAAGGTAGCGTTAACCAAAGAACTCGGAAAAAACGCAAAGTTACTCTATAAAATCAAAATGGAAAACACTTATGGCAATAAACAACCGTTTACGGAACAATTGCCAAGTGCGCACCGCAGTCCAATAAAATCACAAGACGTTGACGCTCCGTTTAAAAACCTGAATCCCGAACTGAAAAACCCTTTCGTAATTCCGGGTATCAGAAATTTAAAAATAGAGTCGCAACTAAATCCAAACTACAGTTTTGACAATTTCCTTGAAGGCGATTCCAATCGTTTAGCGCGCTCGGCCGGAATGGCAGTAGCTAATAAACCTGGCGGAACTTCATTCAACCCATTATTAATTTTTGGTGGCGTTGGTTTGGGGAAAACCCATTTGGCTCATGCTATTGGTGTTGAAATCAAAGACAAATACCCTGAAAAAACTGTCCTTTATATTTCTGCTGAAGTGTTCACACAACAATATATTGATTCGGTTAAGAAAAATAACAGAAATGATTTTATTCATTTCTACCAGTTAATCGATGTGTTGATTATTGATGACGTTCAATTCCTTTCCGGAAAATCAGGAACGCAGGATGTATTCTTCCATATCTTTAATTACTTACACCAAAACGGAAAACAAGTAATCCTAACTTCAGACAAAGCACCGGTTGACATGCAAGACATCGAACAACGTTTGTTGTCGCGTTTCAAATGGGGATTGTCTGCAGAGTTACACCAACCGGATTACGAAACCAGAATTTCTATCCTAAAAAATATTCTATACCGTGACGGCGTTGAAATGCCGGAAGAGATTGTAGAATATGTTGCCAGAAACATCAAATCTAATGTGAGAGAATTAGAAGGCGCTATCATTTCTTTGATTGCCCAATCTTCTTTCAACAAAAAAGAAGTGACTTTGGATTTGGCAAAAAGTGTGGTAGAAAAATTCGTTAAAAATGTCAAACGCGAAATCTCTATTGACTATATCCAAAAAGTGGTTTCAGACTATTTCCAATTAGATGTAGATACTTTACAGTCAAAAACCAGAAAACGTCATGTGGTTCAAGCCCGACAATTGGCGATGTTCTTTGCTAAGAAGTTTACTAAATCTTCTTTGGCTAACATTGGTTCCCAGATTGGCGACAGAGACCATGCTACCGTTTTACACGCTTGTAAAACCGTTGACAACTTAGTTTCTACTGACAAGCAGTTCAAAAAATTTGTGGAAGATATTCACAAAAAATTATCACTATAATTTGCTTTTTGACTAAGTTTGTAGCTTAGAAAAAGAATATGCCCGTTAAAATTTTAATGGTTTGTTTAGGGAACATTTGCCGATCACCTTTGGCAGAAGGACTACTTGCGTCTAAACTTCCTCAAGACAAATTCATCGTTGACTCTGCCGGAACAGGCAATTACCATATTGGTAAGCAACCTGACCAACGTTCTATTTTGGTGGCTCAAAAAAACGGTTTGGACATTACCAAACAAAAAGGCAGACAATTCACTTCAAGAGATTTTGACGAATTTGATTATATCTATGTCATGGACAGTTCAAATTATGACAATGTAATTGAGTTAGCCAAAACAGAAGCCCAAAAAGCAAAAGTAGACATGTTATTGAACCATTTATTTCCAGGAGAAAATGTTGACGTTCCCGACCCCTATTACGGTTTACAAAACGGCTTTGACATGGTTTATGAAATGCTGGACGAAACTTGCGATATCTTGGCTAAAAAACTGATGGAAAAACACTCATGAACTCACCAAGTCTTAAAGGAAAACTATATTTAATTCCAACCACTTTGGGCGAAATGAATCCGGATGATGTTTTACCACAATCCGTAAAAAGAGCTATCGATTTTATTGACACTTACATCGTAGAAAACGAAAAAACAGCTAGAAAATTCATCAAGTCTGTCAATCCTGAAAAGGTTCAGTCAAGTTTACAACTATCTGCACTCAATAAACACACCGAAGTTTCAGAACACAATGCCATGATTGCACCTTGTTTAAACGGGGTTAACGTAGGTTTAATGAGTGAAGCCGGTTGTCCCGGAGTGGCGGATCCCGGTGCAGTAATTGTTAAGCTAGCTCATGAAAAAGGCATTCAAGTGATTCCTTTGGTTGGACCATCTTCTATCCTATTGGCCATGATGGGCTCGGGAATGAACGGACAGAGTTTCGCTTTTAACGGCTACTTGCCCATTGACAAAGGAGAAAAGAAATCGGCACTAAAAAACTTTGAAAAGTTATCCCACGATAAAAATCAGTCCCAAATTTTTATTGAAACGCCTTATAGAAACAATAAGTTGATAGAGGATATTTTACAAGCCTTACAGCCCAATACTCTTTTATGTATTGCTACCGACATCACTTTGCCAACTGAGTATATTAAAACGCTTCGCGTGGCAGATTGGAAAAAAACAAAGGTCGATTTACACAACCGACCTACTATTTTTATTATTCATAAATTGTAATTATTCTACTTTAGCATTCTTGATGGCTTTGATTGCATGCGTTTCAAATCCACCAAAATCTCTAAGATAGGTTCTCACAGAAGTTCCGTATTCGTCTTTACATTTTTTCGCACCTCTGGAATTAAGGAAACGTTTCACTGAACCGGTTCCGCCCAAATGCGCCGCAGCTAAAATACCGGATTCGGTAATCATAACACCATCAATTATTTTGCCTTCGAAATCATTGATGTACTTTCTCAACTCATATTTGTTTTTAGAAAGTAAGGCGATAAATGCTTTTTCTTGAAGTTTTGGGTTGTTCAAAAAAGCAACGCTATCGTGTATTCCAATTGTTTTTAGTGTTTCAACACCAAATTGGTATTTACCTAAATACCCTAAAGTATTGACTTTTTTGTATTTCCCTTGAGATTCTTTGTGTGCAATAGCTTCTTTGTAGCCAATAAAATATTTTGCTTTGAATGGAACATCCAAGCTAAAATAATCTATGTTGTTTTCAGATGGAAAAACGTATAAAAGTCTTTCATTTTTATCAACACGGAAACCGAAGTTGATTTGGGAATTGTATGGTTTAAAACCTGAGCTTATAAAAGCTACTACTAGTAGGATTGATGTGTAAAAAATTCCTTTTTTTATCATTAATTGTTATTTCTCAAGCGCTGTCACCGACATGAAATTACCGGGTGCAAATATACAACTAAATTTATAAAATTGAATATCAAGCAGTTAAACTACTCTAAAAATAGATTAAATGCATTTTCGACTTACCTAAACACCTGATTTCAAACGTTGGAGCCGGAATTTTAATCGAATTAAAAACTGTTAAAATTGTCTTAACGAAATGAGATTTTGTCTCGATTTTGGTCAAATCGAGGTCAAAACTAAGATAAAATTGACGGTATCTTTTACTTTCCGGAAAGAAAACGGTGTTGACGAATTCATCCTTTCCTGTAATCATGCCTTCGGCTCCGTAACCGATGGCAACATTTAACCATTTCGGAATTTTGGAAGTCTTAGCAAACGAATGAATATTAGCAGAAAGCCAATAAGTTTGACCGTTATAATCTTTTAGAATTTGTTCTTGTAAAGAACTACCCAAAACTTCAGGTCTTACAGAAGCATAAGGCGTAGTATGAAAAGAAAATTTAGGCACAATTCGCTGCTCTTTCCACAACAATTCTTGCGAAACAAACAATGCCGTTCCGGAAACATTAGCAATCACATCGCCTAAAGATGCACCCCAATTCGCGGAATAACCATCAAAAACCTCAACCGTTGTCAAAAAAGCTAAACCTAAAGTTGAGCCATAAATCAATTGACTTTTTCTACTGGAACCAGCCCATTTTAAAGCATTGGCACCAAAACTTCCCAAATGATAAGCAGAAAAAACATGGCCGGCTTTATCCATTTGCAGCCATTCGGCATTGTCATTAATAAAATGAAATTCTGAACGCGGATATTCAGCATACCAAACTTGGTTCAAACCAATTAAAGCGGTTGCGCCAATCACAACTTCGGAAATGACAACCGATTTGAGTCGGGTTGTATTTAAAGTATCAGAAGGTTTAAAAAAACGCTCAATAGAATTCTGTGCCCAAATCAAACTCGAGCAGCATAAAAACAGGATTATGTAATGCTGCTTTTTCAAAGATTAACGTTTGGTTCCCTGAGCGTTCAACCAATCGGAATATTTCTTAGCATTCACATTGTGTTGGGTAATGGTAGAAGCAAATTCGTGGTATCCAAATTTCTCCACACTGGCGCAGAAATAAATATAGTCGTGTTTTTCAGGATTTAAAACCGCATCAATTGCATCTACATCAGGCATAGCAATTGGCCCGGGTGGCAGACCTAGATTTTGATAAGTATTGTATGGAGAAACTATAAATAAATCGTTGTACAAAACCCTTTTTATTGTTCGCTCAAAATCATTGTCTCTTAGTTTCAAAGCATAAATCACCGTTGGATCAGCTTGTAATTTCATTCCGTCTCTAAGGCGATTTAAATAAACGCCGGCTACGGTAGGTCTTTCACTTTTCTTCACCGTTTCTTTATGAACGATTGAGGCTAAAGTGATTACTTGCACCGGAGTTAAATTTATTTCAGTTGCCTTAGCAATTCTTTCCTTGGTCCAAAACTTATTGTATTCGTCTAACATTTTATCTCTGAATTTTTCAGCGGAAATGTTCCAATAGAACTCATAAGTATTAGGTAAAAACATGGCAAAAACATTCTCATTGGTGAACCCATTTTTTTCCAGAAAGGTCGAATCACGGAAAGTCGCCAATAATTTTGTTGTATCAGGTTCAATTTGGGCACTAATGCGTTCGCATAAATTTTCTAATCTTTCTTGATTGTTAAAAGACAATTTAACCGGTACATTTCTCCGCATAGTAGCAACCAATTGAAATGCGCTCATTCCTTTCTTTACTAAAAATCTTCCGGCTTTTACATTTTTCGGATAAGAACGAAGACTGGCAATAAATTCGAAATCGCTCATATTTTTAACATAAGGCGAAATGATTCTTAATACATCTTCATACTTTGAATTGGTTGGAATTTCAACAAAGACCTCCGCTTTATCAAAATTGGTATTTGAAGTAAAAAATTTGATATAAACAACCAATACCACTATTAAACCAAGAGCAGCTATAATTTTAAAGAGTTTACTTTTGTTCAAAACCGAGATTATTAAAGATTTATTTTTTAATTAACTGAAAAAGCGCTTCGTCATGAAAGTGATTGTTATTGAAATTCCAATCTTTCTTAATGCCTATTTTTTCGAATCCAAATGTAGTAAAAAGCGCTAAACTCACTTTATTTTCAACGCCAATATTTGCAAATAATTGGTGCAATTGCAATTGCTGAAACGCATAATCAATAATCAAACCTAAAGCTTCTTTGCCAAAACCACTATTTCTATCGATTTCATTTTGGATAATAATTCCAACACCAGCGCGTTGATTTTTGGGATCAAAATCAAATAAATCAATTAAACCGATGGCCTCTGAAGTTTCGTTTTTACAAATGGCTAAGCGCAATTGTTTGGCTTCATAAATATCTTGATGCGCATTTTGGAGATATTGTCGAATTAAAAACTTGCTGTAAGGAGTTTGGGTATTGCTGACTTCCCAAATAGACTCATCGTTTTCAATATGATAGATAAACTCCAAATCCTCGGGTTCTAGAGCGCGTAAATAGATGGTATTTCCTTGAAGTGTCATAAAAAATTACGAATTTGAAATTACGAATTACGAACTGACTTTTGAATAGAACCAATTATTTTCAATAGTTCTTCTATATCATTTAATAAATCTTCCGATTGTTGAATTGTTAAATAATCAGAATCCCTTAAAAGTCTAATCCAATATTTTGACTCTCTTGTTTCTTTATATGCTATTGTTAGTTTAGCAAAAAAGTCTGCTCTAGACTGACCTCCAATAGATTCTTCAATATTGGCTCCAATTGAAGTTCCACTTCTCAACAACTGTTTTGATAAAACAAATTCCTTTTTTTCTTGACTTAGGTATTTATAAACTTTTATAATTTTTAAGGCAAAATCATAACTCTTTGTTTGAACTACATTTTCAGATTTCATAATTCGTAATTATAAATTCGTAATTATAAATCAATTTCTCCTTCAAACACAAAAGTCGCCGGACCTTTGAGAAAAACATTGGTGTATTTATCACCATCTTTTACAAAAGAAACTTCAAGCTTTCCACCTTGAACATCTAAATGGATATGGTGTGATTTTGTTTTGCCAATAGCGTGCATCGCAATAGCTGCTGCTGTTGCTCCTGTTCCGCAAGATAACGTTTCATCTTCTACACCTCGTTCGTACGTTCGCAATGCAAAATGATTTTCAGAAATTTGACTCACGAAATTCACATTGCTACCCGGTTTGCCATACAAATCAGAATACCGAATTTTTGCGCCTTCGTTTTTAACATCATAGTTTTTTAAATCATCTATCATAGTCACATGGTGCGGCGAACCCGTATTGAGAAAAACATAATCACTTTCAATTTTTATAAAATCTACTTCTTTCATGCCAAGCGAAACAATTCCGTTTTCAAAAATTGACGCATGATGCGGACCGTCAGTGGCAATAAAATCGGTGTCATTTTGAATCACGTTCAAACTTTTGGCGAAAGCCACCAAACATCGACCACCATTGCCACACATAGAACTTTCGTTTCCATCTGAATTGAAATATACCATTCGGAAATCGGTTTCAGTATCGTTCTCCAAAAGAATCAATCCATCAGCGCCAATACCGAAACGTCGGTCACATAGTTTTTCGATAAGTTGACTATTGGTTTTAGGAAAAATGCCCATGCGATTGTCAATCATGACAAAGTCATTTCCGGTACCTTCATATTTGTTAAATGTGATTTTCATAGTGGTGATAAGTGATACAAAGATAGCAAAATTTAAGATTGACTTAAAAATTGTTAAACGAGCGTTAAAAGGTGTTTGCCCAAAAAATGAAAGTTTTTAATTTTACTATCAAATAATTTAAATGTTAATGACTATGAAACGATTATCCAATTTATTTTTGGTTTCTTTATTAAGTGGCGCCACAACACTTGGAGCTTACAAATTATTTTTTGAAGGAAGCAGTAATCGTGACTCGATTGTGACCATGGCTTCTAATAATAACACCAGAACAGTAGGTTTATCCGGCGAAGCCGTTGATTTTACCGAAGCAGCTGCCAATGCTGTTCACTCGGTGGTTCACGTAAAAAATGTAACTGTCAGAACTGTTTCTAATCCAATTATGGAATTTTTCTACGGTCAACGTGGCGGACAACAGCAAGAGCAAATTGGTACCGGTTCGGGTGTAATTATTTCTGAAGATGGTTATATCGTAACCAATAATCACGTGATTAAAGATGCTACCGAATTAGAAGTGACTTTAAACAACAATAAATCATACAAAGCCAAACTCATCGGAACCGATTCTAAAATGGATATTGCCTTACTAAAAATCAATACCGATGAAAAACTACCTTATTCCACTTTTGCCGATTCTGATCAAGTGAAAGTGGGCGAATGGGTTTTAGCCGTAGGAAATCCTTATAATTTAAATTCTACTGTAACTGCAGGAATTGTTTCGGCGAAAGCCCGAAATTTAGACAACAGAAATGGGATTCAATCTTTCATCCAAACCGATGCAGCAGTAAATCCTGGCAATAGCGGTGGTGCATTAGTAAATACTCGCGGAGAATTAATTGGAATCAACACAATGATTTCATCACCAACGGGAAGTTATGCCGGTTATTCTTTTGCAGTTCCGTCCAATATTACCCGTAAAATCATTGAAGATATTATGGAATTTGGTGGCGTGCAAAGAGGAATTCTAGGCGTTGAAGGATCAGAATTGAACAGTCGTGCCTCAAAAGAATTTGGCATCAATGACACGGAAGGTTTCTACATCAATAAAATAACAAAAAATTCAGGCGCTGAAAAAGCAGGTTTAAAAAGTGGTGATATCATCAAAAAATTAGACAACCAAAAAATCAGTTCATTCGCTGAATTGACCGGTTACATCAACACTAAAAGACCAAATGACAAAGTACAAGTAACTTTTGTCAGAGATGGCGAAACCAAAACCACTTCGGTAACTTTGATAAAAAATGACATTTTTACTACTGAATTTAAAGGATTAGAGTTAGAAAATATTGATGCCGCCGACAAAAAGAAATACCGAATTGATTATGGTGTTCGCATTAAAGAAATCAATAACGAAAATCTGAAACCTTATTATGACCAATTAAAAGGAAATATTATTCTTTCTGTAGACAATGTAAAAGCAACCGATGTAGAAACAATATCTGCCTTTTTGAATAGAAAAGACGAAAATCGTAGTGTCAACATTCAAATGATTAACCGAATGGGACAAGTGATTCAAGTCATCATACAATAATCATCTTACTTACTTTTGGGAAAAGCCAGTCCGTTAAAGGATTGGCTTTTTTTATTGTTAAATAATTACGAAATCGTTTTCGTGAAACGCTTCTATTTTATACTTTTGCGCAAAATTTAAATTTTCAACACAACTAAACTCTTTTCTTTTTTATGAACAGCAACACTTTATACGAGAAGGAATTATCATTTCAAGCCGACAGGCGAAAGGCAGGCGTAGAATTCATCAAGATTATCAGTGATTTATGGTATGACAAATCTATCGAATTGGTTCTTTTCAGAAACCAATTAATCGACAGAAATGTTAGCGATATTATCAACTTGCATGAGTATGCAGGCGAATTTGTTCAAAAGCCTATTAACGTTTTTGATTCGGTGGAAATTGCCCGAGCGATACTGAATTTGGATTTACCGCCTTCCCGAATTGACATTGGCAAACTGACTTACGAATACCATTTAGAAGACAACAAATACCACGATGCCAGAGCTTTTGTTATTGACAAATTAAGAAATGCTAAAGATTCGAAAAACATCAAACCCAAAGATGTGGTTTTATATGGTTTTGGTCGAATTGGTCGTTTGTTAGCCCGTGAAATGATGAGCAAAATAGGCAAAGGACAACAATTGCGTCTTCGTGCGATTGTAACACGTGACCGAAATGATGCTTCTTCTTTAGAAAAAAGAGCTTCTTTATTGCGATATGATTCGGTTCACGGTGATTTTGAAGGTTCTGTTCAGGCCGATGTTGACAATAATGCCTTGATTATTAATGGCACTACAGTTCACATCATCACAGCCGCTTCTCCAGAAGAAATTGATTATACAAAATACGGCATTGAAGATGCATTATTGATAGACAATACCGGCGCTTTCACAACTGAAGAAGCTTTGAAACGTCACTTAGTTTCCAAAGGGGTAAGCAAAGTATTATTGACTGCACCGGGAAAAGGTGTGCCAAATATCGTTTATGGTGTAAATCATAATGATCATAATCCTGATAACGTTGATATTTTTTCGGCGGCTTCTTGTACTACAAATGCTATTACTCCTATTTTAGCGGCTGTTGAAGAAACGCTTGGCGTGGTAAAAGGGCATTTAGAAACGATTCATGCTTATACAAATGACCAAAATTTGGTTGACAACATGCACAAAAAATACCGTCGTGGTCGTGCTGCAGCTTTGAATATGGTTATCACCGAAACCGGTGCCGGAAGTGCGGTTGCGAAAGCTTTACCTAGTTTGGCGGGGAAATTAACTTCGAATGCCATTCGTGTACCTGTTCCAAATGGTTCCTTAGTAGTTTTGAATTTAGAAGTTGGCAAAGAAACTTCCGTTGATGAAGTAAATGCCATCATGAGAAAATACGCTTTAGAAGGCGAATTGGTAGAGCAAATCAAATATTCATTGAACAATGAATTGGTTTCTTCAGATATCGTAGGAACTTCAGCACCATCTATTTTTGACAGTAATGCTACAATAGTTTCCAATGATGGAAAAAACATAGTATTGTATGTTTGGTATGATAACGAATACGGCTACAGTCATCAAGTAATTCGTTTGGCCAAATATATTGCCAAAGTAAGACGCTATACTTATTATTAATAGTTTTATTAATTCGAAGAGAATCCGCTTAGTCAAATTAGATTAAGCGGATTTTTTATTGTTTTCAACATTTTTTTGTTAATAAATATTGCCCTTCTCAAAATAATCCCTATTTTTCGCCTGTCAAAATTAAGCCCCTATTATCAAACATTTATGAAGAAAACCATTTTTAGTCTTTTAGTACTGACTTGTTTTGCCTTTTCAGATAATGAAGAGCCAAAAGTAACTACCTACAGTTACGGTCACAACGGGATGGAATACGTAGCCCGAAACAAAAACGGAACAGTAATTATAAGTACATTCAATGCAAAAATGACAATCCGTCAAGAGATTGCCACTAAGATTTACAATATGTATTTAGATAAAAAATTAGAAAGCGATAAAATCATTACTGTTTACGGTGATGAAGCCGATGTAACCGGAAAATGTGTTATAAAAAAGAAGGACAATTTAACTGCCGTTGATTTTTACTATGAATCGGTGAGTTGGTGTTCAGGTCACAAAGAAATTTTCAAAAAGAATATAAAATAAAAAAAAGCTCAACTTAATGTTGAGCTTTTTTGATACAATATAGTTTCACTTATTATGCTTTTCCGGCGGCAATCAGGTTCAAGGCAGAACCAGCAACAAACCAACCTATTTGGCTGTCGTTATATGTGTGATTTGCTAAGATAATATCTTTTGACCCATCGGCATGAACAAACTCTAATGTTAACGGTTTACCCGGAGCAAATTCAGTTAAATCTAAGAAATTGATAGTATCGTTCTCTTGAATTTTGTCGTAATCAGCTTCATTAGCAAAAGTCAAAGCCAACATTCCTTGCTTTTTCAAGTTGGTTTCGTGGATACGGGCAAATGATTTAACCAATACTGCTTTAACCCCTAAGAAACGTGGCTCCATAGCGGCGTGCTCACGAGAAGAACCTTCACCGTAATTGTGATCACCCACAACAATTGATGGCACTCCGGCGGCTTTGTAAGCTCTTTGAACTGCAGGAACAGCATCATACGCACCGGTTAATTGGTTTTTCACTTTGTTAGCTTCCTGATTGAAAGCATTTACAGCTCCAATCAACATATTATTTGAAATATTATCTAAATGTCCACGGAAACGCAACCATGGTCCGGCCATAGAAATGTGATCTGTAGTACATTTTCCAAAGGCTTTGATTAACAATTTAGCGCCTGAAATGTTTTTCCCGTCCCAAGCATCGAATGGAGCAAGCAATTGTAATCTATCAGATGTTGGAGAAACTGCTACCTGAACTGATGAACCATCAGCGGCCGGCGCTTGGAAACCTGCATCTTCTACATCAAAACCTCTTTTTGGCAATTCATCGCCTGTTGGAGGATTTAATCTTACTTCTTCTCCTTTGTCATTCAACAAAGTATCTGTTAGCGGATTAAACGTCAAATCTCCCGAAATCGCTAATGCTGCTACCATTTCAGGTGACGTTACAAAAGCATGCGTATTTGGATTTCCGTCTGCACGTTTAGAAAAGTTTCTGTTGAACGAGTGGACGATAGTGTTTTTTTCTCCCTTATCAGCACCGGTTCTATCCCATTGTCCGATACAAGGACCGCAAGCATTAGTAAACACTTTGGTACCCATTTTCTCGAAAGTCGCGATGATACCGTCTCTTTCAATAGTGTAACGGATTTGTTCCGATCCCGGATTGATTCCGAATTCTGCTTTTGGAGTTATACCGTGAGCAACTGCTTGTTCTACAATAGAAGCCGCACGTGCCATATCTTCGTAAGATGAATTGGTACAAGAACCGATTAATCCCCATTCTACTTTTAATGGCCAACCATTTGCGATGGCTTCCTCTTTCATTTTAGAAACCGGTGTCCCTCTGTCCGGCGTAAATGGTCCGTTGATGTGTGGTTCTAATTCAGAAAGGTTGATTTCGATTAATTGGTCGAAATAATCTGCTGGATTTGCATAAACTTCAGCATCACCTGTTAAGTAAGACGCAACTTTATCGGCTGCATCCACAATATCTTGACGACCGGTTGCGGCTAAATATCTTCTCATGGAATCATCATAACCAAAAGTCGAAGTTGTTGCTCCGATTTCGGCACCCATGTTACAAATGGTTCCTTTTCCGGTACAAGACATATTGGTTGCACCTTCACCGAAATATTCTACAATAGCGCCTGTTCCACCTTTTACAGTAAGAATATCAGCTACTTTAAGGATTACATCTTTTGGAGAAGTCCAACCGTTTAATTTCCCGGTCAATTTTACCCCTATTAATTTTGGAAATTTCAATTCCCATGACATGCCCGACATTACGTCAACGGCATCAGCACCTCCAACTCCGATGGCTAGCATTCCTAATCCACCTGCATTTACAGTGTGTGAATCGGTACCAATCATCATTCCGCCAGGAAATGCATAATTTTCTAAAACGATTTGGTGGATAATTCCTGAACCCGGTTTCCAGAACCCGATTCCGTATTTATTAGAAACTGAAGAAAGGAAATCGAATACTTCTTTCGATTGTGAGTTGGCTACCGCTAAATCAGTTGTAGCTCCAACCTTGGCTTGGATTAAGTGGTCACAGTGAACTGTTGTTGGAACAGCCACTGTTTTTTTTCCGGCGTGCATAAATTGTAATAATGCCATTTGTGCCGTTGCATCTTGGCAAGCCACTCTGTCGGGAGCAAAATCGACATAATCTTTTCCACGAGTAAAGGATTGAGAAGGCATTCCTTCCCACAAATGTGAATATAAAATCTTTTCAGATAAGGTAAGTGGTCGACCAACCAACTCACGTGCTTTATCAACACGAGCAGCCATAGTAGCGTACACTTTTTCAATCATTTCAATATCAAAAGCCATAATAAATTTTGGTTAATTTGTTTGCTGTGCAAATTTACGAAAACGTTATACTTCTGAAAAGTTTTTGATTAAATAAGTTGTTCCAGCTGTATGTTTTAGCAAATAGTGATTTTTGGTTATCCTTTTTTAACAATAACATATTTTATACGTCAAAAATTGACTATTCTTAATTTTTATCTCTTAAATTCATAATTGGTTTTTCATAAAATCGGTATAAAAAATAGCTCAATAGTATGGTAATTAAGATGTAAGAACTTAAAAAAGTTACCAATTGAATATTATTTTGTTCATCGATTACAATATACTGTTTCATCAACAACAAAATCACACTGTAATGCAACAGATAAATCGAATAGGAAATCAAACTGATGAAAGTCACCGGTTTATGAAACAAAGATTTTTCATTTTTCCATTCGGATAAATAAGGCAAAAAACATGCTATAGCAATAGAAATTAAAGGAAGATAAAAAACATTCCAAAATACTGGAACTGACTCTATAAACCAACCTAAATAACCGATTCCAACAAATTGGAAAAAGAACAAAAACATTCCAACAACAAAAAGTACAACTTTATTTTTTTGCCAGAAAGAGGTGTAATTCAAATAAATCCAACTGTACAAAACACCTATAAAAATACTGTCTAAACGATAAATTACGACGGCTTTAAGTGAAAGATTCCATTGGGTTAAAGTTGTGTTTTGCGTTGTGCTTTGATAGTATATTTTGGTACAAAAAAAAATCACAATGAGTGTAATTACAGACCCTACGAAAAAGTGAGATTTGACTTTAGGCTTGACGAAACTACCAAAAAACAAAAGAAAAAATGGCAATGTAACATAGGCAAATTCTTCTACAGACAAACTCCAAGATTCTGGAAAGAAAGGCAACATCGTGGTGTTTATATTTTGAAGAAAAAAGAAATATTTCCACCAAGACAATGTTGCATAACCGACGATACTTGCGATGGCTAAATTGACCAACAAGATTAAAAAATAGTTTGGAAAAGTTCTAAACCATCTTCGTTTGAGGAATGAGAAAACTACTTTAATAGAATAATCCTCTTTGAGGTACGATTGATACAAAATTTTACCAATCAGAAAGCCACTTAAAACAAAGAAAATTTCGACTCCAAAAAAACCGAATAAGACCAATAATTTATGCCAAAATGAATCATTTTTGGGAATAATCCAAACACAATGACCAAACAACACCATTAATATGGCGATGGCTCGCATTAAGTCGAGACCGAAAATTCTTGAACTTTTTGGATTAGCTAACATATTTCAGCCTTTTTTTTAAAGTACTAAAATAGGCAATATCAATTGGAAAGCGCTAAAAAACTTTGGGCAGAAATTTATAAAACATCATGATTGCTGAACTAAATCCTAAAAAACAAAGCAGTAATCCAAAACCGAGTAATTGAAATGCTTCACCGGATGCTGATTGAAAATCATTGAATTCTGAGAATACCGCCAAAACCATATACAAGGAAAACAAGGAAATTAGCGTAGCCATTGAAAAACCAACATACTTATTTTGAAGAAAAACTTGAAGCAAGAGTATCACAAAAACCGCAAAAGCAAAAGGATTAAAATGATTTCCACCAATAAAATTATCCAGAAACCAATAAGTGCTTAATCCAAGAAGAATAAATTCAGGTAAAACGAGTACATATTTTTTCATCATTTAACTGTTTAAAAACAAATAACGAAAAAAAAGCAAACTTATTACAATAACTTATCAATAATCATTTCTTCAGTAATTCCTTCTGCGTCAGCTTTATAGTTTTTAATGATTCTATGGCGAAGAATTCCGGTTGCTACCGCTTTTACATCTTCGATATCAGGAGAGAATTTACCATTGAAAGCCGCATTGGCTTTGGCCGCTAGAATCAAATTCTGTGAAGCTCTTGGTCCAGCACCCCAATCCAAATAATTATTTACATATTCAGAAGCTAAATTGCCTTTTGGTCGCGTTTTCCCAACCAAAGTCACTGCATATTCAATTACGTTATCAGCCACAGGAACGCGTCGAATTAAGTGTTGAAAATCGATGATTTCTTGTGCTGAAAACAATGGATTGATAGTCGGTTTTTCGTCTGAAGTAGTACTTTTAACCACTTGCACTTCTTCCTGGTAAGATGGATAATCTAATTTTATGGCAAACATAAAACGGTCTAACTGAGCTTCAGGCAAAGGATAAGTTCCTTCTTGCTCAATTGGATTTTGAGTTGCTAAAACAAAGTAAGGCAAAGCTAATTTATAATTTTGACCGGCAATTGTTACCGAACGTTCTTGCATTGCTTCTAATAAAGCAGCTTGTGTTTTTGGTGGTGTTCTGTTGATCTCATCCGCCAAAATAATATTGGAAAAAATAGGGCCTTTGATAAATTTGAACTGTCTGTTTTCATCCAAAATTTCACTTCCTAATATGTCAGAAGGCATCAAATCAGGTGTAAACTGTATGCGTTTAAAATCCAACCCTAAAGCTTGCGAAATGGTATTTACCATTAAGGTTTTGGCCAAACCGGGAACACCAACCAACAAGGCATGTCCGCCGGAGAAAATACTCAGTAAAATTTGATCGACAACATCGTCTTGACCAACAATTATCTTGGCAATTTCTTTTTTAAGTTCTAATCGTTTTTGAACTAAATTTTGAATGGCAGCAACATCAGACATTTGGTATAAGATTTTTGATATTAGATATTAGATTTAAGAAGTACAATATACATTTTAATCTAACTTTAACTACTATTTTTTTTGCCAATTATTAATGAACAAACAATCTTCGTATTCTCCGTTAATTTTAATGTAGGTTTCCTTGATTTTTTCATCAGACCATTTTCCAATGGCTTTGATTTGTTTTTCTTTTAGAGCCAAATCTTTAATTTTGATATAATCTTTGGCATAATCAGCGGTATGTTCGTTGATCCTATTGGTTACAGTGATAATTTTATACTTTTTACCCGTTCTTGGGTCATCATCTAAAATTGGTGCTGTTATGGCATTGTCTTTTAAATTAGATACTTCACTGTATAAACTAGGATCCATTTTGGTTAACTCGAAATGGGTATCTTGTGTTTTAGGGTTGATTAAAGTTCCTCCATTAGCTCTGGTTTCCTTTTCGTCAGACATTGTTTTGGCTGCTTCCGCAAAAGTGATTTCCCCGCTTTCGATTTTCTTTTTGATAGAGATAATTTTTTCTTTAGCTTCTTTCAAAGCTTGGTCAGACACTTTTGGCATCATTAAAATGTGTCTTAACTCTACTTCTTGCCCTTTGATTTTCTCAACCATGATGATATGATACCCATACTCTGTTTCGAAAGGCTCCGAAATTTCGCCTTCACCTAGACTAAAAGCTACATCTTTAAACTCTTTGACAAATTGTGTTTTTCTATTAATTTTATAAAAACCACCACTAGAAGCAGATCCTCTGTCATCTGAATAAATCACGGCTCGGGTTTTAAAACTCGAACCGGCTAATACTTCGGCTTTAATTTCTTTGAGTCGATTAATGACTCTTTGTTTTTCTTCTTGAGTAATTTTTGGGGCAATTACAATTTGTGCCACCTCCATCTCCGCACCAAAAACAGGCAATTCATCCTGTGAGATTTTCTTGAAAAAATTACGGGTTTCTTCCGGTGTGATTTCTACTGCGTCGATGATTTTCTTTCTCATCTCCATGGTCAATTTATTGGTTTTAATGATGTCAAACAATTCACTTCGGAAATCTTCTTCAGAATCTTTTTTGAAATAATTGATCACCTTTTCCATTGAACCCAGTTGTTCAACCATGTAACTAATTTGCTCAGCCATCTTTTCCTTTATTTCTTCGTCTTTGACAACGATACTGTCTTGAATGGCTTGGTGAGCGTATAACTTTTCTTCTAATAATTTACCTAACATTTGACAACGGGTAATATCTTTTACTGATTGTCCTTGACTAGATAATTCTAAGAATGACTTATCTATATCTGAATCTAAAACAATATAATCACCAACTGTGGCAATAATCCCGTCAACTTTGACCTTTTTTGAGGATTTGGTTGGCTGAACAGTCTTTACCGAATCCTTAATTATTTCTTGAGCATTGGTTGAACCAACTATAAAAAATGTAGCAGTAGCGGCTACTATCAGTTGGCTATTTATAAATTTCATAATCCTTGTTTTTAATGGCATCATCGGTAATCTCTTTTTCAAATTTCTTTATTAATTCTAATTTTCTTTTGTTCAGTATAACTTCTTTCAAAGTGGGCTTGATGTATTCAAATGGTGAAATTTGATTTTTATCAATCACATTGGTGATTTTAATTAAATAGACATCGTCGTTTGACTGAATTTCAGCTTTTCTTCCGGGTTGAATAAACTCATCTCTGTTATTGGGATTAATCACCGGAAGCTTAGCATACACCTGACTCATATCAGCCCAAACTGAGTCATTTAGAGCAAAGCTTTTAAATTGCAATGCATAGGTATCCCAAAACTTTTTATCTTTTTTATTATAATCGAAAAACTTACTTCTTATGGTGGCAAAACGCGGATTATCTTTAGCTAAATTGATAAAACGCAGTCTTACTAAAGTACCGTTAGTTTTAAAATTCTCCTTGTTTTCATCGTAGTACTTTTTCAACTCTTGATGGGTTATTAAAGTATCTACAGTATTTTTAACCACTTCTTCTATATACGCTTTGGTATATAAATCTATTTTGTATTGCTTGATTAAAGCGTTGTATTCTCCTTTTTTCTTTTCACTTAGGTTTCTTTCGGCGGCTTCGATGAGTAGTTTTTGGCTTGCCCAACGATTGATGAAATCCCTAACCATAAGCACACTGTCTTCTTTTGAAGTTCCGGCCGGAACTAAAGTAGCAATGTCAGTTCTATACAAATAACTTTTTCCGACTCTGGCAATGGATTCCGGTTTTTGTTCCGGTTGAAAATAATTACAAGAACAAAATAAAACCAATAGTAAGAAAAAGCTTTTTCTAATCATTTTATGGATTCAACTGTTTTTTTACTTTTTCAAAAATGTCTTTGTTGATTTTAACTGTAAACTCTTGTTTCAAATCGTCAACCCATCTTTGCTCCAAATATTGTTGGTAATCATTTACTATTTTACCTCGGCACTCGTCTAAAGTCTTAATCCCTTTTGGCATTACTTTATCCACTTTGGTAACGAAATAGTATTCGCCTTCTTTGACAATATCAGAAATCCCAACTTCAAACTTGGTACTTTTTGGCAGGGCGTCGTTTCCTTCTTCAAAAACACCACTATTGCTCATCACATTGACAACGTTGCCCGTATTCAATTTGTCTTTAATGGCTTGCACTTCCGTTTTTTTCTTTAATAAAGCCAATGCTTTTTTTATCTCTTCCATTTTTGTGGATGAAAGTATGGTTGCTTCTACTCTATTCTTCCACTGGTGCTCATTTTTATGGTCTTCGTAGAATTTTTGCAACCCAATTGTATCTGTTTTTGCTCTTTCCCAAATTTCCTTTTCCATCAAATCAAAGAGCAATAAACCATCACGGTATTCTTCCATTACGTTAGCAAATTCAGCAAATTCATTTTCAAGATTTTCGTCATAATAAGCCGTCAATTGACTGTCTAAAAACTTTTCATACAAAGCATCAACTAGTTTAGCTATTGGTTTAACCGCAATTCCTGATTTTTGTTGTTTGTCAACAAATTCTAAAAAAGCATTACCTTCAATTTTTTTGGAATTAATAGTCAATAAAGTTGCAGTATAGTCTTTTACATTCTCAGGTTGTTTCCATTTTGAATCATAAAAATCATTGGTCACCAACTTAGAAATTGCAGCATATTGTTTGTTGTCTCTTTTGTGCGTGTATTTTTTTCTTAATTTTTCGTTTAGAGAAGCCGTAATTTTTTTAGACCTGTCGTCTTTACCGATTTTGCCTTCTAATTCATTTTTCATTTCATCCAAAGTGCGCACCGGATGCTTTTGAATCAATTTCACAATATGCCATCCGAATTGAGATTGGAATGGTGTTGAAATTTCATTTGGTGTTGACAACGAGAAAGCCACACTTTCAAACTCTTCAGAACTCAATTGTCCTGAACTGAATTTATTTAAAGTACCGCCTTTTGAAGAAGAAGATTTGTCTTCAGAAAATTGTTTGGCCAAATCCTCAAATTTTTCTCCTTGTTGGATTTTCTTGTAAATATCATTGATAGTATTCTTAGCTTTATCTTGGTCGGCATCTTCCGGTTTTGGTTTTAAAATCATGATATGAGCTACCGTAACTTCACCACGGTTATTTCTGATATCTTCCACTTTTAGGATATGGTAACCAAATCGGGTTCTGACAATTTTAGAAACTTTCCCTTTTGGCGTATTGAATGCCGCATTTTCAAAAGCATACACCATTCTGAAAGCAGAAAAATAACCTAAATCACCTTTGTTTTCTTTGGCTGATGGATCTTCAGAATACTGAACGGCCAAAGCCGAAAAATCTTCACCGGCTAACGCTTTTTTACTAATGTCTTCGATTTTTTTATACGCTTTTAAAGTGTCTTCGGAAGAAGCATTTTCATCAACTAAAATTAGAATATGAGAAGCTTTCACTTCTTTTTGCAGGCGATTATAACCTTCTTCAACCAATTCTTGAGTGATTTTGGTATCGTTGAAATAGTTTTTGGCCAATTGAGTTCGATAAGATTTCAACTCGTTTTGGTATTTTGGATTGTCTTGCAAACCAAGCTTGTAGGCTTTGTTGACTTTTAATTTGTAACCTACAAAAAGTTCTAGATATTGGTTTAAATCCTTTTGAGATTCATCTTTCACTAAATCGAGGTTCTTTTTATAAACTCTAGCAAATTCGTCAGTGTAATAGGGTTTATCATTGACGGTAAACAAAACTTCTTTTGAATTATTTTGCCCAATTCCGGCAATTGACATTGAAAAGAACAATCCTAAAAAAAACTGTTTTAAACTCATGCTATTATAATTTCTATTAAAAATTTACAATTAAATATTCGTTTTGATGACCAACCAAAAAAGCTTTGGTTTATCAAGGTAACAATCAACAAAAGTAACAATTCAAACACATTATACAAGTATCGAGCCTACTATTAACAAAATTTTATTAACAGAACTTTTACCTTATTTTTTATTAAAGAAAACTGAGCCGAAATAGATACCTAAATAATGAGTAAATAATAGTATTTTTGCAGACAATTTATCGAAAATCATGAGTTTTTTAAAAGAAATACAACGCCGCAGAACTTTTGGAATTATTTCGCATCCCGATGCGGGAAAGACAACGCTTACCGAGAAATTACTACTTTTTGGTGGCGCGATTCAAGAAGCTGGCGCGGTGAAAAATAACAAAATTAAAAAAGGAGCTACTTCCGATTTTATGGAGATTGAGCGTCAAAGAGGAATTTCGGTAGCGACTTCTGTTTTGGCTTTTAATTATCAAGACAAAAAAATAAACATTCTTGACACACCCGGACACAAAGATTTTGCCGAAGACACTTTTAGAACTTTGACGGCTGTCGATAGTGTAATTGTGGTAATTGATGTTGCGAAAGGTGTTGAAGAACAAACGGAGAAATTGGTTGAAGTTTGTAGAATGCGAAAGATTCCCATCATTGTTTTCATCAACAAATTAGACAGAGAAGGAAAAGACGCCTTTGATTTGATGGATGAAGTAGAGCAAAAATTAGGCTTAACTGTTACCCCTTTGAGTTTCCCAATTGGTATGGGGTATGATTTTCAAGGAATTTACAATATTTGGGAGCAAAACATCAATCTTTTTAGTGGTGATAGTCGTAAAAATATTGAGGACACTATTGCTTTTTCAGATATTGAAAGTCCTGAATTGGAAAAAATCATTGGTGAAAAACCGGCCATAAAACTAAGAGAAGAGCTAGAGTTGATTTCAGAAGTTTATCCGGCATTTGACAGACAAAGTTATTTGGACGGTACATTGCAACCGGTATTTTTCGGTTCTGCTTTGAACAATTTTGGAGTAAGAGAACTGCTAGATTGTTTTGTTGAAATTGCTCCAACTCCAAGACCAAAAGAATCAGAAACAAGATTGGTAAACCCCGAAGAAGCAAAAATGACCGGATTCGTATTTAAAATACATGCCAACATGGATCCAAAGCACCGTGACCGATTGGCGTTTGTCAAAATTGTATCGGGTACATTTGAAAGAAACAAACCTTACACACACGTAAGACTGAATAAAAACTTGAAATTTTCGAGTCCAAATGCCTTTTTCGCTGAGAAAAAAGAAATTGTAGACATTTCGTATCCGGGCGATATTGTTGGCTTACACGATACCGGTAATTTCAAAATTGGAGACACGTTGACCGAAGGCGAAATGATGAGTTTCAAAGGAATTCCGAGTTTTTCACCGGAACACTTTAGGTACATTAACAATGCCGATCCTTTAAAAGCAAAACAGCTTGACAAAGGCGTTGACCAGTTAATGGACGAAGGTGTTGCGCAGTTATTTACTTTAGAAATGAACAACCGAAAAGTCATTGGAACCGTTGGCGCTTTACAGTATGAGGTAATTCAATACCGTTTGGAACATGAATATGGTGCTAAATGCAGTTATGAAAACTTTCCGGTACATAAAGCTTGTTGGGTAAAACCAAACGACCCTAAAAGCGAAGAGTTTAAAGAATTCAAAAGAATTAAGCAAAAGTTTTTAGCACATGACAAGTATGGGCAATTAGTATTTTTGGCAGATTCAGAGTTTACGATTCAAATGACACAGAGTAAATTTCCAAATGTTAAGCTATATTTTACTTCTGAATTTGACTAATTGACTTAAAAAAAATCCCCTCAGTAAAATGAGGGGATTTTTTTAAAAGTTTATTTTTATTAGGACAGAAATTAAACAATTTTTCTGTTTTTTCTATAGGTGTAAATTACAAATAAAACACCAACAATGGCCAGTATGATTAATTTACTGTTTATTGGAGCGGGCTGCGGATCTCCTGGATCTTCAACTCCTCCGCCTCCATCATCATCATCAGGCTGAGCATAAAGTACAAAGTCAGACAATAACACAAAAGATAGTAGGTAAAATTTATATATATTTTTCATAGGTGTTTTATTCAAAAGGTAAATATAGTAATCATTTTTAAACTTAAAAAATTTTACTTTATCTAATTACTTTCTTTGTCACTACTAATCCTTCTTGAGATGTAATTTGAACAATAAGAACCTCGTTACTTAAACCTGCAGTGATTACCGTTTGAGTAGCATTAATTTCATTTTGGGAAACCAATAATCTTCCTCTAACATCAAATACTTTCACATTTGACATCACCTTGATCCCTGAATTTATAACAAGATTATTAGCTTCATTTTGGTGAATAACTACTTCATTCGTATTGAATGTTGGTACATCTGTACCAAGTTGTGTTTGGTAGACAATTTCGAAACGGGAAGCAAATGTACCAGCTGCTGTGGTAAAATTGTAAGCACCTGCAGATAAATTGTGTAAAGTAGAGGTTAAATTATCACGTAAATAAATCAACTGACCTGACGAAAATATTCCGGAAGAATGATCTATAGAAATACTGTGATTTCCACCAGTAGCAACTTTAAAGGA
Source organism: Flavobacterium sp. (assembly GCF_046293665.1). Lineage (GTDB taxonomy): Bacteria > Bacteroidota > Bacteroidia > Flavobacteriales > Flavobacteriaceae > Flavobacterium. The sequence continues at coordinate 271,134 of NZ_JBKBOL010000002.1, read as the reverse complement.
TAACGGAACAACATCTGTTGAGACAAAACTTGGTCGCCCTTGAATAGAATAATTTTCATTAGCAATCAAACTTGTCAAATAAAAATCTTGGTTAATATTCTTTCCGTCAATTCCTCGGTCAATTCCGAATGTAGCATTAGACAGATAACCTACAGCCATTTGACTTAAAGGAGTTGATTGACTGGATAAATTCAACCAATAAATACCATCATTAACCGAAGTTGTCGTTTGTGAATTTCTAAAAAATTGATTTGAATTTGAACTTCTTCTCATGCTATTAGTAAAAACCAAATCGGCATCACTTTCAGCTTGCACTATAAAACCTTGTCCAACATTAATTACCCAGTTTGATTCATCTCCCTCATTGAAAAACCCTGTTCCAGTATCACCGCCAACGGCAAAATTTTGAGTATAAGCTAATTTCGTTAGAGTGGCATAAGTAGTACTAGCAGCATCATTGGTCTTTCTCCAAAAATATAAAGGTCCTGAAATAGCTGTATTAGCATCTATAAAATCGCTAACACTAATTCTTGATGGATAAGGATTCCCAACAGCATTATAACCCGTTGTCATTGCAAAGCTAATATCTCCATTATTGGCAACCCCTGAAAAAGTTCCGTTCCAAGCTGCCGGTGCTGTAGGATGATCCCATGGAGTTCGAATCAAATAACTTTTTGCCAATGCAAACTGAACATTATTGGTATCTGTTCCATTTATTCCATTTGGCGCTACTAATGGCGAAGGATATTGCAAACCTGTTAAATTGAAACCTACAGAATTACTATAATTATCTGTTACAGTATTATATACATAGAAACGATTTGGTAAAGTGGTAGGTGAAAATGCATACAATCCTTGACCCGTAACCGGTGAACACCATAAAGTGTAATCAAGACGCTTAATTGCTGAACTATTTCTCTTTACTACTGTAGTTCCTGTACCTGAATTAGCAACATTATTTACTTGAACTAAATTAGCCGTATTTTCGATAGATAATGTACCATTATTTTTAATCTCATTTGTAACAGTCAAGTCATAAGTTGAATTAACTTTTAAAGTAGTTCCTGAATCCAATGTTAAACTATTGATAGTTACATCAGATGAAATTTCAGGGAAATTAGCCGCATTACTTATTGTTACATCAGAAACTGAAGAAGGAACTGTTCCGCAAGACCAGTTAGAAGCTGTAGTCCAATTAGTGTTTGTTGACCCAGTCCATGTGATATCCGCAGAAACAGTCAATGTCCCATCCACATAGTTAACATTATAATTTGAAACTGAAAATGTACCTCCTGTAACTGATGATGGTGTTATAGCATAAGTTCCTACAGCTGCTGCTGAAGTTGCACCTGAGCTTGTTAAAACTACACTTCCAATAGTTTCTGCATTTTGTAATCCAGATGAAGTAAAAGCACTTGTCCCTAGAGTATAAGTAGTACCAAAACATTTTGTAGCATTATTAGCTGTAATGGTTAAAGTTCTTAAAGCAATATTAAATGAGGTAGCACTAGAACTAGCTGATCTATTAAACCCATCTGGACTGTCAGCAACAGTTGCGGTTACTGTATAATTCCCAGCATTAGTTGGTCGCGTTGCGCTTGGTCCATAAGTTGTTCCACTTACACCAACATAACTAAAAGTATAACTTGATCCGGTTCCAGTATTTGTAGCTGCATTTGGACCTTGCGCTAAACCTGTATAAGTATAAGAACCAACTGTTGGTGTTACTGAAGGTGAAACACTTGTATAAGTTGCTACATTAACCCTGCCGGTTGTTGTGGCAAAATAAGTATTGTTTTTATAAGTTGCTGTTGAACTAGTAGATCCCCAAGTTCCCGCATTTGTACCTGAACTTCCTAATGTTAGTGAATTGGCTGTGTAAGTTGCTCCAGTATTTATACTTGCAACAGCACCATTAATCGTAAGGTTATTTGATATTGTTAAAGCAGAAGGTAAGGTCTTTGTTCCTGACCCAGACAAAATAAGATTATTTACCGTGGTAGGTAACCCGGTAGTTGCTTGATTTGCGGTAGCATCAAATTCATAGTTAGCATTTGTTGATAAATTGACAACTGCCTTCCCACTAGACAAAGTAGATATAGAACAACTAGTTCCTGCAATTCCATTGGTATTGGCTGTTTTTAAAGTTGCCGATGATCCTAAAGTAAACGTATTTATAGTATTTGGATTCCCACTTGATGTTGAAACAATTAATTGGTTACTATTTGCGCCATTAAAATCTATTGTTCCATTAACAGTTAACACATATTGAGCATTATTCCCTCCTGCAATTGTGATAGTCCCAATCATTTGAAGAGTCACTCCACTTGCAAAAGTTAAACTACCGCTCATAGTTAAAGCTGAACCACTTCTTACAACAAAAATATCGCCTGAAGTAGTAAAATTTCCAGGAGCAGTTCCTGAACCATCTGTATTTAAGCCCCAAGTGGATGTTAAATTTGCATTACCTGTTGCTTTAGAATAATAAGTTGCACTAAAAACCGAGTTAAATAGAAACAAAAAAACAACGGTTAAAAATACGTTTGATCTTGAAGTAGGTAGAAATCTTTTCATAAATTATAATTTTTTAGATTTGAGTAAATTACACTGCGAATGTATTTTATAAAAAACCACCTAACAATTATAATTGTTCAATGGTAAAAATTATCGATGTAATCTACATATTGGACTATTCTAACATCGTTTTTGTACTACAATCCCAATTTGACAATAAAATATCCTTTACAAACACAAAACAAAGAACATTGCAAAAAAACAACAAAAAAAATTAGAATTCCTTGATTTCATCGACAAACTACATAAAAAAAATCCTAATTGTAGTCTTTAGATTATTTTTTAAAATAAATTATCAAGTTAAATAATACAAATGTATTTTACCGATTTAACAGGAAGAATACCGATAAAACATAAAAAAGTAATCTAAAAGAAAAAAACATCAGTGTAAAACCCCAAGAAGAGTTCAAAAAAAACCTCTCAATTTCTTGAGAGGCTTTCTATTTAAAACATATTTTATTTAAGCTTGACCGGCAGGTCCAAAATTCAAAGGTATCGGCGGTTGCTCTGTGTCTTTGATTTCGCCGTTGGCCAATTCAAATCGGTGGATGTTTTCGCCTAATGCTTTCAGAAATCTTTTGGCATGCTGTGGTGTTAACACAATTCTCGATTTCACTTTTGCTTTTGGCACGCCCGGCATGATGGTTACAAAGTCAACTACAAATTCTGAAGCTGAATGGTTGATAATGGCCAAGTTGGAATAAATTCCTTCAGCTGTTTTCTCATCCAACTCAATATTGATTTGCCCTTGTTGTTGATTATTATCACTCATTTGATATTAAATTTTTGATATTAGATATTAAATTTTGCTACGCATGGTAATTAAAAAGCCACTAATTTAAGATTTAAAATAGTGGCTTTTGTTTAATTTAACTATTAATATTACTTATTAATAGATGTATTCTTCTTTGTTGGCCATGATTTCATTGTAATCTTCTTTTGAACCTACAATAGTGTGATCATAATCTCTCATACCGGTTCCGGCTGGGATTCTGTGTCCAACAATAACATTTTCTTTAAGACCTTCTAAGGTATCTACTTTACCAGCTACTGCTGCTTCGTTTAATACTTTAGTCGTCTCTTGGAACGATGCTGCTGAGATGAATGATTTTGTTTGTAACGATGCTCTTGTGATACCTTGAAGTACCGGAGTAGCCGTAGCCGTAATTACATCACGAGCCACTACTTGGTTTTTATCATTACGTTTCAATAACGAATTCTCATCTCTTAACTCACGTGGAGAAACAATTTGACCTGGTTTTAACACCTCAGAGTCGCCTGCATCTTCAACCACTTTCATTCCGTATAATTTATCGTTTTCTTCGATAAAGTCAGCGGTGTGTATTAATTGCTCTTCTAGGAATAAGGTATCTCCCGGATCTTCAACCCTTACTTTACGCATCATTTGACGAATCACCACCTCAAAGTGTTTGTCATTGATTTTTACCCCTTGCAAACGGTAAACCTCTTGGATTTCATTAACCAAATACTGTTGAACAGCTGATGGTCCTTGAATTCTTAAGATATCATCCGGAGTAATCGCTCCATCTGATAAAGGCACACCCGCTTTTACGAAGTCATTTTCTTGAACCAAGATTTGACTTGATAATTTCACTAGGTATTTCTTGATTTCACCAAATTTAGATTCGATTACAATCTCACGGTTACCTCTTTTGATTTTACCAAAAGAAACTACCCCATCAATTTCCGAAACTACTGCTGGGTTTGAAGGATTACGCGCTTCTAACAACTCGGTAATTCTTGGTAAACCTCCGGTGATATCACCTGCTTTAGAAGAACGACGAGGAATCTTAACAAGGATTTTACCTGCTTTAATTTTCTCTCCATCTTCTACCATAAGGTGAGCACCAACCGGTAAGTTATAAGAACGGATTAATTCTCCGTCTTTACCATAAACCAATAAGGTTGGGATTAATTTTTTATTTCTTCCTTCCGAAATTACTTTTTCTTGGAAACCGGTTTGCTCATCGATTTCTACTTGGAACGATTGTCCTTGTTCTAAATCTTCGTAAGCAATTTTTCCGGTAAATTCAGAAACGATAACTCCGTTATATGGATCCCATTTACAGATAGCAGCGCCTTTTTCAACAACATCACCATCTTTTACATTGATAACAGAACCGTAAGGAATGTTGTGTGTACTTAATAAAATACCGGTTTTTACATCAACTAATTTTAATTCCGTTGAACGAGACACTACGATATCTACTTTGTTTCCTTCGCCATCTTCTCCAACAACCGTTTTCAAATCTTCGATTTCTAATCTTCCGCCGAATCTTGCAATAATAGCAGATTCTTCAGAAACACCACCCGCAACTCCACCAACGTGGAACGTACGAAGTGTCAACTGTGTTCCCGGCTCTCCAATCGATTGGGCAGCGATAACTCCAACTGCTTCTCCTTTTTGAGTCATTTTTCCGGTAGCCAAGTTACGTCCGTAACATTTAGCACAGATTCCTTTTTTAGCCTCACATGTCAAAGGTGAACGTACATCTACTCTTTCCAGTGGAGATTCTTCAATCGCTTTAACAACTGCTTCAGTGATTTGCTCACCGGAATGTATTAAAATTTCATTGTTCAATGGATTGATTACATCTTGTAACGCTACACGTCCTAAGATTCTCTCTCCTAATGTTTCAACGATTTCTTCATTTTTCTTTAAAGCCGAAACTTCAATTCCTCTTAACGTACCACAATCTACAGAGTTTACGATTACGTCTTGAGATACATCATGTAAACGACGGGTTAAGTAACCAGCATCAGCCGTTTTCAAAGCGGTATCCGCCAAACCTTTACGTGCACCGTGCGTAGAGATAAAGTACTCCAAAATCGAAAGACCTTCTTTAAAGTTAGAAAGAATCGGGTTTTCAATAATTTCACCACCACCAGCGGTTGATTTTTTAGGCTTAGCCATCAAACCACGCATACCGGTTAACTGACGAATTTGTTCTTTAGATCCACGAGCTCCGGAATCAAGCATCATATATACCGAGTTGAAACCTTGTTGGTCTTCACGGATATTTTTCATGGCTAATTCGGTCAATTGAGCATTTGCAGAAGTCCAGATATCAATAACTTGGTTGTAACGCTCGTTATTGGTAATAAGACCCATGTTATAGTTCGTAGAAATTACATCTACTTGCTCTCTGGCGTCAGCAATCAATTTGTTTTTTTGCTCCGGAATTCTAATATCACCTAAGGAGAATGACAATCCACCTTTGAAAGCGAATTTGTATCCCATATCTTTCATGTTATCAAGGAACGCTGCCGTTGTAGGAACATCAGTTACTGCAAGGATTTTTCCAATAATATCACGCAAAGATTTTTTAGTCAATACTTCGTTGATATATCCTGCTGCGGCTGGTACTACTTCATTAAATAATACTCTACCGGCAGTAGTTTGAATAATTTTGTATACTAATTCTCCGTTTTCATTAAAGTCTTTGGCTCTGATTTTAACACGAGCATTCAACTCAACTCTTCCTTCATTCAAAGCGATGTTACACTCTTCGGCAGAATAGAAAGTCAAATCTTGACCCAAAATAGTCATTTCAGGAGTAGACAATCTTTCTTTGGTCATATAATAAAGACCCAAAACCATGTCTTGAGAAGGAACCGTAATCGGAGCACCATTCGCAGGATTCAAGATATTGTGAGAAGCCAACATTAATAATTGCGCTTCCAAAATAGCTTCAGGTCCTAGCGGTAAGTGAACCGCCATCTGGTCACCATCAAAATCCGCGTTGAACGCCGTACATACTAACGGGTGTAACTGGATTGCTTTTCCTTCAATTAATTTTGGTTGGAAAGCTTGGATACCTAATCTGTGTAACGTAGGAGCACGGTTCAATAATACTGGGTGACCTTTGATTACATTTTCAAGGATATCCCAAACTACTGGCTCTTTTTTGTCGATTATTTTCTTAGCCGACTTTACTGTTTTAACGATTCCTCTTTCGATTAACTTACGAATAACGAATGGTTTGTATAGTTCAGCAGCCATATCTTTTGGCAAACCACATTCGAACAATTTCATTTCAGGTCCAACAACAATTACCGAACGAGCAGAATAATCCACACGTTTTCCTAATAAGTTTTGACGGAAACGACCTTGTTTACCTTTTAACGAATCCGATAAAGATTTTAATGGTCTGTTTGATTCTGTTTTAACCGCAGAAGCTTTACGGGTGTTGTCAAATAACGAATCTACTGATTCTTGCAACATACGTTTTTCGTTTCTTAAGATTACTTCCGGAGCTTTAATCTCCATCAATCTTTTCAAACGGTTGTTACGGATGATTACTCTTCGGTACAAATCGTTCAAATCAGAAGTAGCAAAACGACCTCCATCAAGCGGCACCAACGGACGCAATTCTGGCGGTATCACCGGAATTACTTTTAAAATCATCCATTCCGGACGGTTTTCTCTGTTTAGGTTTGACTCGCGGAAAGACTCAACCACTTGTAATCTTTTTAACGCTTCTGTTTTTCTTTGTTTAGACGTTTCGTTGTTAGCCGCGTGACGTAAGCTGTATGACAACTCATTTAAGTCGGTGCGTGCCAATAAATCCATGATACATTCAGCACCCATTTTGGCGATGAATTTATTTGGATCATTGTCATCTAAATATTGGTTTTCCATTGGAAGTGTATCTAAAATGTTTAGATATTCTTCTTCTGTCAAAAAGTCTAATCTTTGTAATGATTCGCCATCAGCATTTACAGCTATACCGGCTTGGATTACTACGTATCTTTCGTAGTAAATAATCATGTCTAATTTCTTAGAAGGCAATCCTAAGATGTAGCCAATTTTGTTTGGTAACGAACGGAAGTACCAGATGTGAGCAATTGGCACCACCAAATTGATGTGGCCTACTCTGTCTCTACGTACTTTTTTCTCGGTTACTTCAACACCACAACGGTCACAAACGATTCCTTTATAGCGGATTCTTTTGTATTTACCACAGGCACATTCGAAATCTTTTACCGGACCGAAAATTCGCTCACAGAAAAGACCATCACGTTCTGGTTTGTGGGTTCTATAGTTGATAGTTTCCGGCTTCAAAACCTCTCCTCTTGACTCAGCCAAGATAGATTCCGGTGAAGCTAGTCCTATCGAAATTCTGTCAAATCTTTTGATAGTATTTTTAGTATCTTTATTTCTATTCATCATAGTCGTAACATTTAAAGTGTTCAGTATTCAGTGTTCAGTGTTCAGATAGTGTATCCGAACACTGCCACTGCCAACTATTTTTATTCTTCTAATCTGATGTCTAATCCAAGACCTTTCAATTCATGCATTAATACATTGAATGATTCTGGTAATCCCGGTTCCGGCATAGTTTCTCCCTTAACGATAGCTTCGTAAGTTTTAGCTCTACCGATTACATCATCCGATTTAACAGTCAAAATTTCTCTTAGCGTACTTGAGGCTCCATAAGCTTCAAGTGCCCAAACCTCCATTTCTCCAAAACGCTGACCTCCAAATTGAGCTTTACCACCCAATGGTTGTTGTGTAATTAAAGAGTATGGACCGATAGAACGTGCGTGCATTTTGTCGTCAACCATGTGTCCTAGTTTCAACATATAGATAACTCCAACTGTTGCTGCTTGGTGGAAACGTTCTCCCGTTCCTCCATCATACAAATACGTATGACCGAATCTTGGAATACCAGCTTCGTCTGTCAATTCATTGATTTGGTCTAAGGTAGCTCCGTCAAAAATTGGTGTAGCATATTTTCTACCCAAGTTCATTCCGGCCCAACCTAAAACAGTTTCATAAATCTGACCGATGTTCATACGAGAAGGTACACCTAGTGGATTCAACACGATATCTACAGGAGTTCCGTCTTCCAAGAACGGCATGTCTTCATGACGAACAATACGAGCCACAATACCTTTGTTTCCGTGACGTCCTGCCATTTTATCACCCACTTTCAATTTACGTTTCTTAGCGATATATACTTTCGCTAATTTCAAGATACCGGCTGGTAATTCATCTCCAACAGTGATGGTAAACTTCTCTCTTCTTAAAGCACCTTGTAAATCGTTTAATTTGATTTTGTAGTTGTGGATTAAGTCGTTAACCAAACGGTTAGTTTCATCATCAGCAACCCATTGTCCTTTAGTCAAGTGAGCGAAATCTTCAACGGCATGTAACATTTTTTGAGTGTATTTTTTACCTTTTGGCAAAACTTCTTCTCCTAAATCGTTCATTACACCTTGCGATGTTTTTCCGTTGACAATGTTGAATAATTTTTCAACCAATTTGTCTTTTAATTCAACGAATTTGGTTTCAAATTCCATTTCCAAAGACGTCAAATCGTCTTTATCTTTGGTACGTTTCTTTTTATCTTTTACCGCTCTGGCGAATAATTTTTTGTCTAAAACTACACCGTGTAATGATGGAGAAGCTTTTAATGAAGCATCTTTTACATCTCCTGCTTTATCCCCGAAGATGGCTCTTAACAATTTCTCTTCCGGCGTAGGATCTGATTCTCCTTTTGGTGTAATTTTTCCGATTAGAATGTCACCAGGTTTAACCTCGGCTCCAATTCTGATCATACCGTTTTCATCTAAGTCTTTGGTAGCTTCTTCAGAAACGTTCGGGATATCATTAGTCAACTCTTCGTTACCTAATTTAGTATCTCTAACTTCTAATGAATAATCATCTACGTGGATAGACGTGAAGATATCGTCACGAACTACTTTTTCAGAAATTACAATCGCATCCTCGAAGTTATAGCCTTTCCATGGCATAAATGCAACTTTAAGGTTTCTTCCTAATGCTAATTCTCCGTTTTGTGTGGCGTATCCTTCACAAAGTACTTGTCCTAATTTTACTCGGTCACCTTTTCTCACGATTGGCTTCAAGTTAATAGACGTACTTTGATTCGTTTTTCTGAATTTGATTAATTGGTATGTTTTTTCATCCGGGTCGAAGCTAACCATTCTTTCTTCTTCTGTTCTGTCGTATTTGATAGTAATCATGTTAGCATCAACATATTCAACAGTTCCATCGCCTTCAGCATTGATTAACACTCTTGAGTCAGAAGCTACTTGACGCTCTAAACCAGTTCCTACTATTGGTGCTTCAGGACGTAATAATGGTACGGCCTGACGCATCATGTTGGAGCCCATCAACGCACGGTTCGCATCATCATGCTCCAAGAAAGGAATCAATGAGGCTGAAATCGAGGCGATTTGGTTCGGCGCTACGTCGGTATAATGAATTTCGTTTGGATCAACTACCGGGAAATCACCTTCTTCACGGGCAATAACTTTATCGGCAGTAATTTTTCCTTTGGCATCCATTTCGATGTTGGCCTGCGCAATCATTTTACCTTCTTCTTCTTCTGCACTTAAATAAATAGGCTCGGAAGTTAAATCAACTGTTCCGTTGGTTACTTTACGGTATGGTGTTTCGATGAATCCCATTCCGTTAACTTTCGCATAAACACCTAATGATGAAATCAAACCGATGTTTGGTCCTTCAGGCGTTTCAATTGGACACAAACGTCCGTAGTGCGTATAGTGAACGTCACGTACCTCGAAACCTGCTCTTTCTCTCGAAAGTCCACCAGGTCCTAAGGCAGATAATCTTCTTTTGTGTGTAATCTCAGCCAATGGATTTGTTTGGTCCATGAATTGAGATAACTGGTTCGTACCAAAGAAAGAGTTGATTACCGATGATAATGTTTTCGCATTGATCAAATCGATTGGTGTAAACACCTCGTTATCTCTAACGTTCATTCTCTCACGGATGGTTCTGGCCATACGGGCTAAACCTACACCAAATTGTTGAGACAATTGCTCACCAACCGTACGTACACGACGGTTAGATAAGTGATCAATATCATCAATTTCTGCTTTAGAGTTGATTAATTCGATCAAATATTTTACGATGGTGATGATATCTTCTTTGGTCAAGACTTGCTTTTCCATTGGGATATCAAGGTTCAGTTTTTTGTTCATTCTGTAACGACCAACTTCACCTAAGTTATAACGTTGGTCAGAGAAGAATAATTTATCGATAATGCCACGAGCGGTTTCCTCATCAGGCGGTTCTGCATTACGCAACTGACGGTAAATGTGCTCAACAGCTTCTTTTTCTGAGTTTGTTGGGTCTTTTTGTAACGTATTGTGAATGATGGCATAATCACCTTGATTCGCATCTTCTTTATGTAACAAAATAGATTTTACGTTAGAATCGATGATTTCTTCCACATTATCTTTGTCGATAATGGTATCTCTATCAAGGATAATTTCGTTACGTTCGATAGATACTACTTCACCAGTATCCTCATCAACGAAATCTTCGTGCCAAGTATTCAATACTCTCGCAGCCAATCTTCTTCCTACGTATTTCTTAAGACCGGTTTTTGAAACTTTGATTTCTTCTGCAAGGTCAAAAATTTCAAGGATGTCCTTATCTCTTTCGAATCCGATAGCACGGAAAAGAGTAGTCACCGGTAATTTTTTCTTTCTATCGATATAAGCATACATTACGCTGTTGATATCGGTAGCAAATTCAATCCATGAACCTTTGAAAGGAATTACTCTAGCAGAATACAACTTAGTACCATTAGCATGGAAAGACTGACCAAAGAAAACACCAGGTGAACGGTGTAACTGAGAAACAACCACACGCTCGGCACCATTGATAACGAAAGTTCCGCTAGGTGTCATGTATGGGATTGTGCCAAGATAAACATCTTGAACAATCGTTTCAAAATCTTCGTGCTCCGGATCTGTACAGTACAGTTTTAGTCTGGCTTTTAAAGGCACACTATATGTTAAACCTCTTTCGATACACTCTTGAATGGTGTAACGCGGTGGGTCAACAAAATAATCTAGGAATTCCAATACAAATTGGTTTCTTGTATCAGTAATTGGAAAGTTTTCCATGAAGGTGTTGTATAACCCTTCGTTGCCTCTCTCATCAGATTTGGTTTCCAATTGGAAAAAATCTTTAAAGGATTTAACCTGAACATCTAGAAAATCCGGATATTGAGGAATGTTTTTAGTAGAGGCAAAATTCAATCTTTCAGTCTGATTTGTTATCATCAATGGACAAAATTTTGATTTAAAAAAAGTAATTTTTTGTGTGTAAGAACACTGTTTAATCTATACTTTCCTTTTTTGTAATCAATACATCTTTAAAAATAAACCAGGAAATTAGTCGATTTTTTTCTTCGTATTGATTAAAAACTTTTTTCGTATTTTAAACTTATTTATAATAAAACTGTCTATAATTTTATTATACGAAAAATGGTTTAGGCCCTTGGACGCGTTTGTCCAAGGCCTAAACCTAGTTCTAAAACCGGTGTTGGATTATTTTAACTCAACAACAGCTCCAGCTTCTTCTAAAGATTTTTTCAAACCTTCAGCTTCTGCTTTAGAAACTCCTTCTTTGATGTTTGATGGAGCACCGTCAACTAAATCTTTAGCTTCTTTCAAGCCTAAACCAGTTAATTCTTTAACTGCTTTTACTACTGCTAATTTAGAAGCACCAGCATCTTTCAATACTACTGTGAATTCAGTTTGCTCTTCAGCACCAGCACCAGCATCACCACCACCAGCAGCAACTACTACCGCTGCAGCAGCTGGTTCGATACCATACTCATCTTTTAATATTGTAGCTAAATCGTTAACTTCTTTTACTGTAAGGTTAACTAATTGTTCTGCGAATTGTTTCAAATCTGCCATTTTTTCTATCGTTTAAAATGTTCTTTAATTATTATTTTTTTAGTCTGCTCTAATTATTCTGCGGCTTCGCCTTTGCTTTCTGCATTGTTCAACAACGCTGAAATAATACGTTTCGCAGGTGATTGAAGTAATCCGATGATTTCTCCAATAACTTCTTCTTTAGATTTCAATGAAGCTAAGCTATCTAAAAGGTTATCGCCGATGTAAATTTCACCGTTGATATAAGCTCCTTTAAAAGCTGGCTTGTCAGATTTTTTTCTAAAGTCTTTAATGATTTTTGCCGGTGAATTTGCGATGTCTGCGATAAAGATGGAAGAGTTTCCTTTTAACACAGATGACAAATCACCATAATCATTACTTGAAGCTTCCATTGCTTTTCCAAGCAAAGTATTTTTAACTACTTCTAATTTAATTCCGGCTTTAAAACAAGCTCTTCTTAAGTTTGAAGTCGTTTCTGCATCTAACCCAGAGGTGTCAGCAATATATACAATATTACTTTCGGCCAACTTTGCAGTTAAATCTTCTATCGCGATTGATTTTTCTTCTCTTGTCATAATAAAATATGTTTAACTACCAATTATACTGCTTTAGGATCTAAAGCGATAGCAGGGCTCATAGTAGAAGAGATGTGAATACTCTTGATGTATGTTCCTTTAGCTGCTGTTGGTTTTAATTTAAGTAATGTTTGAATAATCTCGTGAGCGTTATCTACAATCTTATCCGCTTCGAAAGAAATTCTTCCGATACCGGCGTGAACGATTCCAGTTTTATCAACTTTAAAGTCGATTTTACCCGCTTTTACTTCAGCAACAGCTTTACCAATTTCCATAGTTACTGTTCCAGTTTTAGGGTTTGGCATTAAACCTCTTGGACCTAATACACGTCCTAACGGACCTAATTTACCCATGATAGCCGGCATCGTGATGATTACATCAACATCTGTCCAACCATCTTTTATTTTTTGAAGATAATCGTCTAATCCTACATAGTCAGCACCAGCAGCTTTCGCTTCTGCTTCTTTATCCGGAGTTACTAAAGCTAATACTTTAGTATCTTTACCAGTTCCATGAGGAAGGGTTACAACACCTCTTACCATTTGATTTGCTTTTCTTGGATCAACTCCTAAACGAACAGCAATATCTACAGACTCGTCAAATTTTGCAGAAGCAACAACTTTCAATAAAGACGAAGCGTCTTTTAGTGAATACAGTTTGTTTTTCTCAATTTTTGCAGCAGCCTCTTTTTGTTTTTTTGTCAATTTTGCCATTTCTTACCTTATTTTAGAGGAGAATCTCCAGTTACAGTTATACCCATAGATCTAGCTGTTCCAGCAATCATGCTCATAGCTTTTTCAGGTGTGAATGCATTTAAATCAACCATCTTATCTTCGGCGATAGCTTTAATTTGATCCCAAGTTACGCTAGCAACTTTTTTTCTGTTAGGCTCGCCTGAACCAGATTTTAATTTAGCAGCATCCAATAATTGAATTGCAGCAGGTGGAGTTTTTACAACAAAATCGAAAGATTTGTCTTTATACACGGTAATTTGTACCGGTAACACTTTGCCAGGTTGATCTTGGGTTCTAGCATTAAACTGCTTACAGAATTCCATGATATTAACACCAGCAGCTCCCAGAGCAGGTCCAACCGGTGGCGATGGGTTCGCAGCACCTCCCTTAACTTGTAGTTTAACTACTTTACTAATCTCTTTAGCCATTGTTTAATAAAATTTGCAGCGGTCTGTGGAAGCAAACGTTTGCGGTTTATAATAGTGTAACAAATTATACTTTTTCAACTTGCATGAAGCTCAATTCCAATGGTGTTTTTCTTCCGAAAATTTTCACCATTACTTCCAGCTTACGCTTTTCTTCATTGATTTTGTCAATAGTTCCGTTGAAACCATTGAAAGGACCATCAATAACCTTAATTGTTTCTCCTATATTGAAAGGAATGTTTTGGGTATCTGTATTCACAGCCAACTCATCCACTTTTCCTAGCATCCTATTCACTTCTGATAACCTTAACGGCACAGGGTCTCCTCCTTTTACTTCACCCAAGAAACCAATTACACCAGTAATCGATTTAATAATATGTGGAATTTCTCCAACTAAATTAGCTTCAATCATGACATAACCAGGAAAGTACACCTTATCCTTAGCTATCTTTTTTCCGTCTCTAACCTGCACCACTTTCTCAGTTGGAACAAGTACTTGAGAGATATAGTCTGCCATGCCTAATCTGTTAATTTCGGTTTCGATATAGGCTTTCACCTTATTCTCTTGACCGCTCACAGCCCTAACGACATACCATTTTTTTACATTAATATCAGCCATTTCAGAAAAATTAAGGTTTTAACCAATTAAAGAAACCGGCAATTACTTTTGCACAAGCTTCATCAACACCCCAAGTTACTAGAGCAAGAACAATTGAAAATACAGCCACTATAATAGTGTACTTTTGAACTTCAGCCCATTCCGGCCAAGTAACATTTGTTTTCAATTCTTCAAATGCTTCTGATATATAGTTAACAATTTTTGCCATTGTAAATTATTTTTTTGCACGGGCGGGAGGATTCGAACCACCATCAACGGTTTTGGAGACCGCTATTCTACCCTTGAACTACGCCCGTTTCATTAAAAACCAGTGTCGTTATAAAACGACACTGGTAATATATTTAATTAGATAATTAGTCTAAAATTTCAGTAACCTGACCGGCACCCACTGTTCTACCACCTTCACGGATAGCGAAACGTAAACCGATATTCAAAGCGATTGCACTTAACAAAGACACTTCAATAGTTAAGTTATCACCTGGCATTACCATCTCTACACCAGCTGGCAAAGAGATAACTCCTGTTACGTCAGTTGTACGTACGTAAAACTGTGGACGGTAGTTATTGTGGAATGGTGTGTGACGACCACCTTCTTCTTTTTTCAAGATATAAACCTCAGCTTTGAATTTAGCGTGTGGTTTTACAGATCCTGGCTTACAAATAACCATTCCTCTTTTGATATCTTCTTTAGCAACACCTCTTAACAAGATACCTGCGTTATCTCCAGCCTCACCTCTATCCAAGATTTGACGGAACATTTCGATACCAGTTACTGTAGAAGTTAATTTCTCAGCACCCATACCAATGATTTCTACTGGATCACCTGTATTACAAATACCAGTTTCGATACGACCTGTAGCAACAGTTCCACGTCCTGTAATTGTAAATACGTCTTCAACCGGCATCAAGAAAGGTTTGTTAACATCTCTTTCTGGCTCTTGAATCCAGTTATCAACAGCTTCCATCAATTCAATGATTTTTGGTACCCAAGCTGGATCATTATTCAACCCACCTAAAGCTGAACCTTGAACTACAGGACCATTGTCTCCATCATAATCGTAGAAAGACAATAAATCTCTGATTTCCATTTCAACCAATTCTAATAATTCCGCATCATCAACCATATCCACTTTGTTCATGAATACAACGATTCTTGGAATACCAACCTGACGTCCTAAAAGGATGTGCTCACGTGTTTGTGGCATTGGTCCGTCTGTTGCAGCAACTACTAAAATAGCACCGTCCATTTGAGCAGCACCAGTAACCATGTTCTTAACGTAATCCGCGTGACCTGGACAGTCAACGTGAGCGTAATGACGGTTAGCAGTTTCATACTCAACGTGTGAAGTATTAATTGTAATACCTCTTTCTTTTTCTTCTGGAGCGTTATCAATTTGATCAAATGATTTCGCTTGACAGTAACCTGCATCAGACAATACTTTTGTGATCGCTGCAGTTAAAGTTGTTTTTCCGTGGTCAACGTGCCCAATTGTTCCAATGTTTAAGTGGGGCTTGTTACGGTTAAAATTTTCTTTTGCCATTTTACTTAATTTTTAATCTTAGTTTATATATTAGTGTTCAAATTTTACAATTTTGAGCCAACTACGGGAATTGAACCCGTGACCTCTTCCTTACCAAGGAAGCACTCTACCCCTGAGCTAAGTCGGCTTTTGCCTAGTCCAGAAGTTAGACCTTAGAATTCAGAAAAAACCAAATTCACATTTCTAAATTCCAATCTTGTTGGATTAGCGCCTTTTAGACGATAATCCTGATAAGGTTTCTTAATTCAGGATTACAAGCAAACTTGTGATCCTGATAAGGCGTTGCCTTATCCAAAGTTTTTGAATTTCATTTTCTCAAAAGCGAGCTTTCAGAAAATGCCTTTCAAAAACTTTGTGGGGAGAGCAGGATTCGAACCTGCGAAGATGTAATCAGCGGATTTACAGTCCGCCCTCGTTGGCCGCTTGAGTATCTCCCCCACTTTTCTTACGTTTTATCCCTAAAATTGAGCCGGCGGAGGGACTCGAACCCACGACCTGCTGATTACAAATCAGCTGCTCTAGCCAACTGAGCTACGCTGGCATACACAATAAAAAAAGTCCGCTATTTCTAACGGACTGCAAATGTATGGATTTTATCTTTTAATCAAAACATTTTTAGAAAAAAATTTCTCTTATATATGTGTTCTGATTTTTTCCTTTCTTTTAACCAACAATCTTTCCAAAGATTCAGAAGATAACTCCACTGCTTCCTCAAATGTTTTACATTGTTTTTTTACCATAAAATCATCTCCCGGGACATGAATTTTTACCTCTACAACTTTATTTTCCTTCTCACTCGTATTGTCAACTTTCAAAAAAACATCTGACGAAACAACTTTATCGTAGAATTTTTCAAGTTTACTTAATCTTTCTTGGATGAAATCAACCAGCTTTCTGTCGACAGTGAAATTTACTGCATGAACATTTACCTTCATAATTAAAATTTTAATGATTAAACATTGTAGAATTATTGTTTGTTTCTCGGATGAGCACTACTATACACTTTTTTAAGTTCCGCTAAACTGCTGTGAGTGTAGACTTGGGTTGAGGCCAAACTAGAATGTCCTAATAATTCTTTAACCGAATTTATATCTGCTCCGTTATTAAGAAGGTGAGTCGCAAAAGTATGTCTTAATATGTGCGGACTTTTTTTTACCTTCTCAGAGACATTACTAAAGTAATAATTTATTAAACGATAAACAAACGAATCATTCAATTTAACGCCTTTTAACAGTAAGAAAAAATACTCGCCATCTACAATGCTTTGTAAACGTGACCTTTCTGTTAAATATAATTTTATTTGATTTTCTACCACCGGTAAAATCGGTATAATCCTTTCCTTATTTCTTTTCCCCAAAACCTTCAATGTACTGTTAGATAAATCAATGTTTTGTAATTTCAAATTAATAAGCTCCGTTCTGCGAATTCCAGTGGTGTAGAATAAATCGACTATCAATTTGTCTCGCATGCCATCAAAATCATCTGTATAGACTATTTGATTTAAAACCAAATCGAGTTCTTTCTCAGAAAAAGGAATTTGTAATTTTTTTGGCGCTTTCAAAGCTTTGTGCTTCAACAACGGACTCGTTTCAATTTGCTTGGTTTTTAGCAAAAACTTGTAAAACGATTTTAAAGAAGATATTTTTCGGTTAATCGAAGAATTCGAAATCCCATCATCCGAAAGCGAAACTATCCAAGCACGAATTTGATTGTAGTTTACCGTAATTAAATTATTATCATCAAATGCTTCGGATAAAAACGATTCAAAGAAGCCAATATCATTAATATAAGCGGTCACCGTATGCAAAGAATATTTTTTCTCTAACAGTAAGTAATCCTCAAACTTATTTTTAAAATTTTCCATAAAAAAAACCGCTGACATCAAAGTTAGTAAACTTTAATCATCAGCGGTTATATCTTATAAGGAAATTAACTATCCTTCTAGATTGTCTCTTAAATTTTGAATGTAAGCAGCTTTTTGAACTTGCGCTCTTCTAACTACAGATGGCTTAGTAAACGCCTGACGCGCTCTAAGTTGTCTTACAGTTCCGGTTTTATCGAATTTTCTCTTGTAGCGCTTTAATGCTCTATCAATGTTTTCTCCGTCTTTAATTGGTATAATCAACATAATTTAGACACCTCCTCTCATTTAGTGGGTGCAAAAGTAATATAATTTTTTAATTACAAATTACGAATTACGAATTATTTTTTTTGGGCGTGCCGGTGGCCACAACAATTTCCCTAAACAATAACATCCGCCAGAGCCACCGTCGGGCTATGCGCTACAATCTTTTACTTTGTAAAAGGATTTCCACTCCTATCCCTCACGCAGAAGAAGGAATAAGTTAAAAGAGAAAGGGACAAGCACTCTTAACTACTTATCCCTTTTCCCTTATCTCTTTAACAGTATTACTTCACCGCCGGCTGATAACTCTGTTTGTCAATAATCATTTTAGATAAAATCTCTCTAAGAATTTCTGAAGTTCCACCACCAATTGGTCCTAAACGACTATCTCTTAACAAGCGCGCCAATGGATATTCTTCCATATAGCCGTAACCGCCTAACATTTGCAAGCAACTGTAAATGGCTTCATCAGCGACTTTCGTCGATTTTAATTTGGCCATAGTTGCTTCTTTTACTACATACTCACCATTATTCAATCGTGCTGTGGCTGCATAATTAAACAACTTACAATGTTCCACTTCGGTAACGTGATCTACCATCGTATGGCGTAGGGCTTGAAACTTGTTTATCGTTTTACCAAAGGCTTCTCTTTGCGACATATAGTCAATGGTATATTCAATTGCATACTCGGCTCTTGCATGCGCGTTTATTGCCATAATTAATCTTTCCAAAGCAAAATGTTGCATGATATAAGGAAATCCTTTCCCTTCTTCACCCATTAAATTTTCTGCCGGAATTTCAACATTGTCAAAAGATATCTCGGCAGTATCTGAAGCTCTCCAACCTAATTTATCCAACTTGGTAGAAGAAATTCCTTTTAAATTGGTATCCATCAGAAACATACTGATACCTTTATTGCCTAACTCCGGACTTGTTTTTGCCGCCACTACATAATAATCCGCATAAACGCCGTTAGTTATAAAGGTTTTAGAGCCATTGATAATATATTTATCTCCTTTTTTGACAGCCGTTGTTCGCATTCCTGCAACATCGCTTCCTCCAAAAGGTTCGGTCAAACATAAAGCGCCAATTTTATCACCTGAAATACTTGGTGTCAAATAATCTTGTTTTATTCTTTCATCGCCTTCGGCATTTAAATGCGTCATGGCTAAATAAGCATGCGCCCACATGGCCGCGGCAAAACCGGAAGATTTTATTTTTTGGAGTTCTTCTAAAAATATTACTGTGTAAAACAAATCCAAATTCAAACCGCCATAAGCTTCAGGATAATTTAGCCCGAAAAAGCCCATATCGCCAAACTTTTTCCAGATAAAGCGTTCAATCGTACCTGTTTTTTCCCATTTTTCAATATGTGGTACTACTTCCTTTTGCAAAAAATCTTGCAAACTCTTCCTAAACAATTCGTGTTCTTCTGTAAAATATGTTGAATTCATATAAATAAGGCTACTTTTTTAAGCTATTTTTTTAGAATTCCAAATATAAGGCAATTATTTTTATCTTATCAACGGGAAAACCTTTAATTTTTGTTAAATCCTCAATTTTGATATCGCCATTCATACTTCTATAAATTACAATTTCTTTAGCCAAAGTATATCTGAAAAAAGGAAATTGGGATAACTCTTTGACAGAAGCATTGTTAATATTAATCTTTTTAATAGTTGAAGTCGATTTTACAACAAAATGCTTATTCAAACGCTCAATGACTTCCGGCGACAATCCCCAAACATCATTCATTTGTTCCATCGATACAAATCCGCCAAACTTGCTTTTCTGTTCCAAAATCCTGTCCGAAATTTTATCGCCAATACCGTAGATTTTCATCAAATCTTCTTTCGTCGCCTCATTAATATCGAGAATAATGATTTTCTCGGTTTTTGGGATTTCATTTTTGGCATATTTCGAACGGTATTCCTTTTTGTTCTTCACCCAATCCGGAAATTTAAAATATGGCGACATGGTTTTTAACAAGGAATCTGAAACTTTAGTTACCGCTTGAAATTCTTCAGCTGAATTGACAAACTTATTCTGTTTTCGATAAGCTAACAGTCTGTCTATTTCTGCTACAGACATGCCAAGTTTATAGCCTTTGAAATCGGTAATAAAATTGGGATTGAATGGATAAATTTTGGGTTTGTAATTTTTGTCGAGTAGTTTGAGACTGTCAATCACGCTTTGATTGGCCAGCCAATTGGCTTTGTCTTTACCGGAATCATCAAAAGTTTTAAAGTCGCAAAAAAAATAAAATCCTTGACAAATTATAATAATCGTAAAAAGCAGTACAATTCCAATTCGTTGACTTTTCGAATAACTTAAAATCGATTGCAAGATGGAATTATCATTTGTCATAAATCAAATACTGAAGTTCGTTTGCCTCTAATTAAATCTTTCAACTTAATCCAAAATGCCAAAGTGAGATAAACACCAAACCACAATCCGGCAGTGACAAAAGTGATGTAAATAAAAAACAAACGCACATTTGAAGCCCGCATTCCAAGCCTGTCAGCCAAGCGAGACGAAACGTGAAAACCGTGTTTTTCGAAGAAGTATTTTAGTTGTATTACCGGTGACATTTGTTAATTTTTTAAAAGTTGGCTTCCAATGGCGCATTGTAAACATTTACTTTGGTCACAATAGTTTTTTTTCAGTTGTAAAAGCGACTGTGTTTCAAAGGCATTCTTTGACTTGATGCCAAAATTAGAAAACTTTTCAATGATAATATTCTTTTCGGGCGCCATAGTTTCCATCAACTGCAAAAGTTGCTCTGATATTTCTTTACCTTGACTTTTAGCATAAGCAAATTGCAAAGGAACAATGGTGTTAATCACCAACAAATCAATAAAAGATTTGGAGAATTGTTTTTTCTTTTTTGGACTTTCTTTATCAAACTGATAATGACTTTCCCAATAAGAAGAAACGCCAACCTCAAACAGTTTATAAAAATCGAGTCGTAAATGTGTGGCTATAATTTTTGAAAATAAGTTTTGTTGTTTGTGGTACAACATCGCCAATTGCGCCAAACGGATCGTCGGAAAATTATCCGGGCGATGTTTAAAAAACTGTACCGGTTCAATGACTATTTTTTTTAGTTGATATTTCTGCGTGATATATGTTGATCGATTTTGTAAATCTTTACCATAAAAATCTTCCACATCCATTGGCAACAAGTCTACTTTGCCTAACAGTAGCGCTTCCAAATTCTCGACTTCAAAACATTCTTTTCTGATGACAGAAAACGGAATAGACTTGGCCATCTTTAAAAAGATTTCTCCATTGGTATTCAGTCCAAAATTTTTGGCCAACATATAAAATAAAACCGCTTCCCAATCGTTATCGGTTTCCTCCAAAAGTTCCAGAATCGGAGTGGCTTTTCTTTCCAGCCGTTCAAAGAACAATCGCTCTTGCCAATTTTGAAAGACAAACTCCTCAATTTGATCAATTTGATTTTCACAATAAATCCACGATTTTGGCATTGCCAATGATAGATATTGACCCAAAATCTCTTTAACGACATATTTTTTTAGTGCCAAAGTCGGAATTTCTGAATTGTCTTTTCTGAAAATAGGCGCATCATGTTCCCAAACCACATGAAGGATTACATTATCATAATGCGAATCATTTTCATGGTGATGTAAATACCAATCAGATGACTTTAAATGAATTTCGACGTTACCTGCCCATTTTTGTTGACCAATAATTATTTGAGCATTAAAAAAATCGGGACCGGATTGCTTCAAATATTGCCCTGCGTTGACAATCGTTAGTGCTTCTCCTGAAACCGTAGTTAGGTTGGAAAAATCAAACTTCTTATATTGCCATACATAATGAAGAAAATCTTCTTTCACAATTCTAAATTTTTAAACTAAAGTAAGAAATTTACTTTTACAAACAACCATTTTGTAATGAAAAAATTACTTTTTATTTTCATGCTGTTTATTTCAGGAAACACATTTTCCCAAAATTTTAAGATTACTTATTTGAAAAGTTCTAACGGAAAGTTGTTAGAAAATCAGGAGGCAGTTTTGGTTTTTGCTAACACCAATCAAACATTGCTTAGCACAGAAACTATTAGAAATCAAAAAGCCCGATTTCCATTTGAAGAAACAACTGTTGACCGAAAAACCAATTCTTTTTATCAAACAGCTACTTTAAATATATCTGAAGTTATTGCAACTAAAGATAGTGTTTCATTGTCTAAACAAACTTTTGACTATTTAAATGACACCAAGAAAATTTTGGGTTACCACTGTAAAAAAGCAAAAGCTATTGTCAATTCGAATACTATTGAGTTTTGGTATACAACAGATTTAAAAGTAAAAGGTTCACCAACGGTTTTAGGACAAAATTTAGGTTTGGTTTTAGAAATGGTTCGCAACGGTAACTTTGTGATTGCCGCTACTAAAGTGGAAAAAATAAAATCCTTTCCGACCGTTCAATCGCCTAAAAAAATAGTTGACGGATTGACTTACAAAGATTTGCTTTGGAAAAGCCGATTTACTACGATTCCAGTTTTCAAAGACCAAATCATCAATTTTTCGGATGAATATAAATCGAATGACAGTATATTGCGTTTTGCCAATGGAACGATAGCGGTACGAAAAATCAAATTTCCTGAGATAAAAGTCGGTAGTCAGATTTTTGTCGATGTTACAGAGCAATCTAATGGTGATGCTTATGACCGAACCGGTTCTTTTTTTATGATTCCAACTGACAAAGAAATATCGTTTTTGAACGGTTTGCAAGATGGCGCTAAAACTTTACCTATTTATACTAATGGCAACGGCAAAGAATACCAAGGTGTAATTGCCTCTGACAATTATAATCCTGTAGTGGAATTAATGCGATTCTTTACGCCTTTTGGTGTTAAGCAATACAACACGCTTCAACTGAAAGACAAGATTTGGGCTGAAAATGTTTTATACCGTCAAGATGTTTCAGATTTGAGAAGTTTATTGAGTGACAAAGAAGTTTGGCTTGGCATTAACATTGGCAACTATGACAAAGGCGGTCATAAAGTTTCGGCAAATATTACTATCCATACGGAAGAAGAAACTAAAGTAAAGCCAACACAAATAATTCCTTTGTTTTGCACCAATAACATCATGGAAATGGCCGGACAAGAATATGGTACAATGTTCAACAACGACAAAGGTTTGGAAGTCACTTTTAAATTAAACCAACCGATGAAGAATTGTAAACTGCGTTATATCACTACAGGCCATGGTGGTTGGGAAAATGGCGATGAATTTGTGCCTAAGAAAAATTCCATTTATTTAGACGGAAAAGAAACATTCAGTTTCACCCCTTGGCGACAAGATTGTGGTTCTTATCGATTGTCGAATCCTGCTTCTGGAAATTTTTCTAATGGATTATCTTCTTCTGATTACAGTCGGTCAAATTGGTGTCCGGGAACAGTCACGAATCCTATCTTTATTGACTTAGGTGATTTAGAAGCCGGAACACATACAATACAAATCAAAATTCCTCAAGGTTTACCGGAAGGCGGTAGTTTTAGTTCTTGGAATGTTTCGGGAGTTTTGATTGGGGAATAACAACTCTAATCTGTAAAAATGTTAATTTATTAATTTTAACCATTATGATTTAAGTTTTTTGTGAAGTTATTTTTATTAAAAAAAGACAAATAGTAAATTTTTACTAAAAATTTATAAGAAAAAAAGCATCTTATGTATCAATAAAATTAAAAAAAACAATATCTTTGAATCAATCAACTTTAAATCAATTAACTATGAAAAAAATTTACTTTTTAGCATTTATTTTGTCTGGCTTTTTTTCGTACGGCCAATTAAGCGAAAACTTTGATGCAGACGCAGCATTGCCAGCAGGCTGGACAACCTTTATTGGAGCAAATGGTATAGGATCAGCTCAAAACTGGACTACTGCAACCGCTCGTAGTTTTTCTCCAACGAGATCTGCATTTGTTAGATATGAAGATGTGAATGGTGGCTTAGCAGAAGACTGGCTAATCACTCCTTTGGTTGATTTAACAAATTATACCGAGAGCACGTTGACTTTTTATGGTGGTCAGCAATACACTCCTGAATACGGAACAGAGTATACTATCAGGGTTTCTACCACTTTACCTACAGGACATTCTAATTTTGAGATTGTTGAAAGTTATTTTGAAAGCGACTTCTCAACTATTGCTACTCCTGCATTACAACCAGGCGATTTGAAAACTGTGGATTTGTCAATTTATGACGGTCAACAAATTTACATTGCTTTTGTAATGACACAAGATGACGGCGACAATTGGTTTATTGATAATGTTAATGTAACAGGCACTTTGTCTACGCCAAGTTTTGATAATGCCATTATATCATTTTATCCAAATCCGACCAACAACATCCTGAATGTTAACAGTACGGCATCTATTGCAACTATTGAAATCTACGGGATTTTAGGAAATTTGGTTAAAACCGTTGCTAATTCTAATCAAATTGATTTGACTGAATTAGCCAACGGATCATATGTTGCCAAAGTTACCTCTACTGATGGAAGAGTAAAAACTGAAAAAGTTATAAAAATTTAGCGAAAATCTATTTCAATTAAAAAAGTCTCGTTTTTCAACGAGACTTTTTTTTATTTTATAGAACTGATAATATCGTGTTTCGTGATAATATGGTGTTTTCCGTTACCCAAATCGACTAAGACTGCTTGATTGTCTTTATTGATTAATTTAGAAATCTCTTCTATTGGCGCATTGGCATTTACAATTGGATAAGGCTTACCCATAATATCTTTGATTGGCTTTTCAGCTATATTTTTGTCTTCAACATAGCTTCTGAACAAATCGGTTTCATCTATGCTTCCTACGAATCCTGTGGTATCAATTACCGGAATTTGTGAGATGTTGTATTTTTTCAAACGTTCGATAGCGTGTGATACTAATTCTTCGGTACGCACAATTACCAACGGTTTGTCTTTGTGGTCTTTGATAACATCTTCAGCTTTGGTGATTTCTTCGTCTAAGAAACCTCTTTCTCGCATCCAATCGTCATTGAACATTTTCCCTACGTAACGGCTTCCACTGTCGTGGAATAACACTACGACTACATCGTCTTTGGTGAAATGTTCTTTTAATTGGTGCAACCCTTTGACACAAGAACCAGCTGAATTACCTACAAAAATTCCTTCTTCCAAAGCAATTTTTCTGGTGTAAACTGCGGCGTCTTTATCGGTTACTTTGGTAAAACCATCGATGATAGAAAAATCAACGTTCTTTGGCAAAATATCTTCACCGATGCCTTCAGTAATGTAAGAGTAGATTTCGTTCTCATCAAAGATTCCGGTTTCATGGTATTTTTTAAAGACCGAACCATAAGTATCGATTCCCCAAATTTTGATATTTGGATTTTTCTCTTTTAGGTATTTTCCGATGCCCGAAATGGTCCCGCCAGTTCCTACTCCTACTACGAAATGTGTGATTTTCCCATCGGTCTGTTCCCAGATTTCCGGTCCGGTTTGCTCATAATGAGCCAATGCATTGCTT
Organism: Flavobacterium sp.; assembly: GCF_046293665.1. Lineage (GTDB taxonomy): Bacteria > Bacteroidota > Bacteroidia > Flavobacteriales > Flavobacteriaceae > Flavobacterium. Next base: position 245,305 of record NZ_JBKBOL010000002.1, on the reverse strand, counting down.
GGATTGTCGTATTGGTTGACGTACCATGAATTTGGGATTTCTGTTCCTAATCTTTTGGAAACTGAATAATAGGAACGCGGATCAGTTGGTTCTACATCGGTTGGACACACAATTACCTTTGCGCCAACGGCACGAAGAATGTCCATTTTTTCTTTGGATTGTTTGTCGGTGATGACAAAAATACATTTATACCCTTTTACGATGGCTGCTAAGGCTAAACCCATTCCGGTATTGCCAGAAGTTCCTTCTATGATGGTTCCGCCCGGTTTTAATCTTCCGTCGGCTTCGGCGTCTTCGACCATTTTGAGCGCCATTCTGTCTTTGGTAGAATTGCCCGGATTGAAGGTTTCTACTTTGGCCAAAACCAAAGCGTCGATGCCTTCTACGACTTTATTCAACTTGACTAAAGGCGTATTGCCGATAGTTCCTAATATGTTTTCTGCGTAGTTCATTATGAAGTTTGCTTTATGTTTTTTTTGAGTTTGTAAAGGTATCGAATATAATATTGTTTACAAAAATTGAAATGGCTTATCCTTTAACCCTGATAGTAGCGGCTACCTTGTAGCGCGGATAGCAGGAATTGCCTTTACTGATAAAGCCCGAGCCTTTCGTTCCTATTGGAAGAAATTCCATACCAATCCGAAGCGAATCATAAAATCTCGGTACGGATAATTGGGCGCGTTATAGAAATCATTGCCCGTCATTCTGGAGTTTAAATGCTCAAGCTTGAAGAAAATTCGGGTTTGGCGTACTCTGGCGTTGATGAAAAAATCGACCATTGGAAACTCGCCAATCTCTCTTTGGTTTTGCACAAAAGCTTCGGCGGTAACGGGATTGTAATCGTTGGCGTAGTATTTTGTGAAATAATTAAAGGTAAAGCCAGTTTGCAGATACAAGGCTTTTTTGAAGAAATAATCGGTAAAATAGAGCGAGTTTCGGGTTACGATTTGTGGTACGTTGAGAACATCGTCTTCTTGATCAACTTGTTGGTATAAAATGGTGTTGTCTAACGCTAATTTCCACCATTTGAATTCGCGGCTGACTTTTACAGATAAATAATTGATGGTTTTGTTGTATTGTTTTGGACTTACTAGTTGTTGCTGCGGATCGGTGGCATCATTGCCAAAATAGAGATAATCGTTAAGTGAACTTACTTGTAAAGAAGCGTCGAACCATTGGGTTTTGGCGGTTGCTTGGAGGTTATTGATTTTTTCGTTTTTGAAATTGTTGTACCAATTGTAGTGAATAAAACTGCTTTGGTACAAATTGTATGTATGATCCGGAATTTTGTTCAGCATTTGGTATTGGAACAAAAACTCGTTTTTATCGTTGAGTTTGTAGGTCAGTTTGGCGTCAAAATTAGACAGCGATTGATTTGAGATAGAATTGGAATAAGTAAATGTTCCGTTCCATTTGTTTTTTCGGTATTCATATTGTCCGCCTACGGTGCTAATTTCGTCATTGATTGAACTTGGTACAACACCTGAATCCAATATTAAAATCCTGTTGTAGTAATAATTGTATCGGAAGTCTTCGGCAAAGAATTGGAATTTACCGAGTAGTGAGTTTTCATAAACAGCTCCGACTTTATTGTGCATTCGGTTGTAACGGGTTTGGTCATTAATCCCCGATGACACGAATGCATTACCGAAGCGATAAATTTGGTCATCTCCTACTGTTGAAAGCACAGTTTGCTGATTGTATTCGAAGAATTTATTTTCGTAGTTGAATTGGTGCGTTAGATAAAGATTGTTGTCTCCGGCTTTTGGATTGATTCTGAAATTATGATCGAGGAAGAATCGTTTGCCTTTCATGAATGTTTTAGCATCTCTTAAATAAACTTCCAATCGGGCTCTGTTTTGAAAAGCAGCATCTTCTCCTTCAAAATCTTCTAAAGTTGTAATACCGCCATTTTCACCATTGAGAAAATCTTGTCCTGTAAAATGGAAGTTTAGGTAATATCTTTTGTTTAAAGTATTATAGCTTGAGGTGAATCGGAAGTTTCCGGTACTGGATAATTGATTGATGTATTTCCCAAGAGAACGCAAACCTCTGAACGCCACAGACAGGTTAAATCGTTCAGAAGTATTGACAGTTATAAAGGCATCAATGGATTGTCCTTGTTGCATTACCGTTTTGAAATACAGCTCGGTTAAAGGCGTTGCGACAGAATAGTATTTTATGTCGTCAGGCTTCATGTAATTGAAATGTTTTCCGGAGAAACCTATTTCGGGAAAGGAAGAAAACTCTTTATAGCTATAATCTAAAACGGTGTAAGTTTGTCCTTCATTGGCAAAAGGCAGTAATCCGAAAATATCTTTACGCAAATAGTTGTATTCGTATTCTTTTTTGATGGTTAACGAAGTATCCACATAGGTAGTATCTCTTTGTAAACTGATAATTCTATATTGGTCAAAAGTGGCTTTTGGAGTATTGCTTTGTGTACCTTCATTCGTATTGCTGTCTTTGGGCGTTCCAGTTGTTCTCGTTTGAGAAAACATTGAAACAAAAGTCAATAAAAAGACCGCTATGATTAAATTTTTCATTTGAATAAATTTCAAGGCAAAAATACACAAAACTATTTGTAATAAAATCATAAAAAAACCATCCCTTTTTACGGAGATGGTTTTACAATGTTTATGTTGAAAAAATTATTCTTTGACAAACTTCTTGGTTACAGAATTTTTATCAGATTGGAATGTGATAAAATAAACTCCTGAAGCTAAATTAGACACATCAATAGCTGAATTAGAAGCTGAGTTTGCGTTTCTGAAAACTTCTTTTCCTGAAATATCATTAATATTAATTGACGAGATTTCAATATTGTTTTTTATGTTATAGTTTAAAACATTATTTGCAGGATTTGGGTAAACAAAGATACTATCATCTAAATTGTAATCTCTGGTATTCAAATTTAATCCTTCTACACCATTGGCTATAAGGGAGTAATTTTGTAACCCGCCTAACAACGAGCCTTTGTGCGAAACTTGAATGGTATAAACTCCGGGTTCAGCATTAAAAATTTCTACTTTTTCGATGTTGTCAACATTGTTATCAGAATCATTTGTTGCTCCGGCTGCAGGATCTGTTGGGTCAAGTTTCCAAGGATAATAAACTACACCATCTTTTAAGATTTTCAAATCCAAATTATTTCTCAATCTTGGAGTTCTATTATCAATATCTCCTGAGGCATTTGCCGACCCTGTTGGATCTGTCCAACAGATGGTAGCTTTAATATCTTGTGTTGAATTGATAGAAATTTGTTTAGTAAATACTTGTGTATTCAAGAGTGTATTCTCTTCTAGTAACGTTGAAACATCTTTATTTGAAATAATTTCAGCAGCTAATTCAGCATTGCCTAATCCCCAACCATATTCATAATCCGGACCAGGATTCATGCCGGCTTCTCTTGCAGAATGACATACCAAACCTCTAACAGAAGCAGCTCTCATAAACTCTCCATTCAAATTATTATAATGCTGCTGCAATAATAAGATCATTCCGGTAATTGCAGGTGTTGCCATAGATGTTCCTTGATAAGAACTGTAAGAGTTGTTTGCAGGACCTGTACAAGAACTAACTGCTACACCTTTTGCAGCAATATCCGGTTTAATTCTACCATCATCTGTAGGACCGAAATTACTAAAACTAGACATGATAACACTTGATTCATCAAGATAATTAGGCACTCCATTTACAGCGGCTACAACGATACTGTTTTTAGAAACACTAGCACCGGTCAACATATCATAGCCTCCTTTTAAATTAACCTGAGGAGTTGTTGTAGAGTTTCGATCATTCCCTGCTGCAATGACCATTTGATAATAAGGGAAAGCATTAGATGCATCGTCAATCTCTATGGATGATATGTCGTAAGAACCGAACCTCCAGTTTGGGAAATTAGTTATAATATAGCCATAAGAATGATTAGAGACAATATTACCATTCTCAGCAAATGTTAACATTTCAGGATAATCGCCTGCGAAACTATAAGTTAGTGCAATACCATCATATGCAATACCTCTTCTTGTTGGGCTAACGCCTGTAGCAATAATTGTTCCTGCTACATGCGTTGCATGGTCACTTAATGTAGGGTTTTCGTCTCCAAAAATTATTTTTCCACCTGTTAATTCTTGATGATTGTCTCTAACTCTTCCACCATCCCAAATACCACAAACCATTCCTGTTCCGGTTAAATTCAACCCTAGACTCCCGCCAGGATACAACTTTTCAGCAGATAAGGTAATTGCAGAACCCTGATTATAAACAGAATAAAACAAAGGAAAACCATTATCAAACTTTTGCAAAAGATTATTTTCACTTTCTAGATAGGGATAGTCTTTTTTATATTTTTCAATTAATGACTGTTGTGATTTGTAGTAGGTAGCCGTTTTGCTTTTCAAGAGCGCTATTTTCTCCTGGTCATATTTGGCCATAATTTTATGTCTGTCTGAAACAGTTTGAGAAAAACCAGAAAAAGAAATTAGTAATAATAAAAAATATTTCATTTAGAGAAGAAGTTTAATTAAGTAACAAATATAAAAATATAATTTAAAAAAAAAGCTACCCACATGGGGTAGCTTTTATAAATTACTGAATTTTGAAATTAATATCCAGGATTTTGTGTGGCTAAAATAGCACCATTTGCGTTTGATTCTACAGTAGGTATAGGCAGTGCAAATCTATAATCTGATACTGGTAAAGAACAAGCTCCGTTTACAGCACAGTCTTGTGGATCTCTAAGAATTCCTTCGTTTGCTACGGCACCTAAGCGTTTTAAGTCAATAAAACGATATCCTTCAGCAATGAATTCAAGCCTTCTTTCTTTTAACACATCTTTGTATCCTTCGGTCGCATTTGCATAAACCGGCAATGGCTGAACTCTGTTTGTACGAGCATCCCTAACTGCTTTTACAGCAGCTGCAGCACCAGCCAAATCACCAGTAGCTACCAAAGCCTCAGCTTTGATTAAATACATTTCAGACAATCTACAAATTTTAATATCATTAACCATTAACCCATTTGTCGTAGTCCCAGGATATTTTCTGAAAGCCAATTTATCAGTGTTTCTGAAATCTGAACTAGTTACATAGTTGTAATCTATAATTGATGTTGGGTGAATATTTGTAGAATAACGAATATCACCATAATTAGCTTTAACAGGAACTGCAAGACCTGTACCGTTAGCTCCTGTAAAATTAGCTGCAACAGGTGTAGCAACTGTTGGATCTACAGTAAGTGTAATCACATCGCCAACAACAGTTCTAACATAATAAACTTTTCCTCCTAATAATGAATTTGCTGGAGATGTAGTCGTTCCATTAGCCGATGTAGCATTAATTGGTCTGCTTTCAGTTGCTACAAACATGTCACCCACTTGCAAAGTATGCCCAGGAATTGTAACAGAAGTTCCAGCTATAGCAGTAATTTGATAATCAGTAGCTGATGTTAAATTAGTTGTATTAAGAATATTAAACAATGATCTACCCATTTCAAAGAAAGGAGAACCATTTAAAGTCGTATTCACACTAGCCCAAATAGCACCAGTTCTAGTTTGCCCTGTTTGTTTTTTCAATTTGAAAATAACTTCAACATTTGCTGGATTTGAATCTGTGTGAAAAACAGATGCGTAATTAGCAAAAGATGCTAGCGAAAGACCTGAAGTATTAATCACTTGATCTGCAAAAGTAATAGCATTAGCATTATCACCTCTCATAAGGTTTACTCTAGCTTTCAAGGCAACAGTAAAGTTTTTGTTAGCAAAAATTGAATTAGGAGTGCTAGTAACTCCAGCATATAATGATTCAGCAGTAGCCAAATCGGCATCAATTAAATCATAAACTACACCATTTGTGGCTCTAACACCTAAAAAAGAAGTTGGTAACACATCGTTAGATAAGATTGGTCCCAAAGCATTTCTATCTTTAGGATTTGTAGAGAAATAAGAAATCAATTGCATGTGACAATAAGCTCTCAAAGTGTAAGCTTCAGCTAATAATCTGTTAACAACCATTTGATCGGCAGCATCTACCGGCTCAAAATTATCAGCGAATTTAATAACCCTGTTTACACGTGATAAACAAAAGTAATGAGTGGCCCATATGCCATTGGGAGAATCAGATGCAGCATTCAAAAGAAAAGCATAATTATCATCTAGACCTTGACCACCATTCGCATATCCTATACTTGCCTCATCAGTAAAAATAGAATTGAATTCAATTTCACTGGTAGGTGTCAAAAGTATGTAAGCAGCATTCATCAACTTGGCTAAATCCGCACTGGATTGAACGGCTACTTCTTCGGTAAGCGCTCCAGGCGTAAATGGATCCAGTAAACTATCATCACATGAAGTAACGAGTAAACCAGCACCCAAAATAAAAAAACTTAAATATTTTTTCATATCTTTTATTATTTATTTATTTATTAAAATTTAAGGTCTAAACCAAAGCTAAAAATTCTTGGCGTTGGATATTGAGCTTGATCAGCTCCTCTGTTACTTTCAGCATCGAAACCTTGCCATTTTGTCCATGTATATAAATTTTCACCCTGTACATAGAAACTTAATCCTGAGATAAAAGTTTTATCTAAGAATTTCTTAGGTACTCTGTAACCTACTTGAAGGTATCTAAGTCTAACATATGAAGCATCTCTTAAGAATCTGTCAGAATTGGCTGCAGCACCTAAGTTAGCAGCATTCAATGAAGGAACATTAGTAGCTGTATTAGTAGCTGTCCATGCATTTAATAGATCATCAGAAACAACAAATTGACCTAATGAAGTTGGATCGTATAAACCTTCTAAATCGTAATCAAAACGGTGTACGTCTTGAACAAAAGTAAAGTTTGTAGTAGCAAAGAAACCTTTGTAATCTAAGTCAAAACCGAAACCTCCTTGGTAAACTGGAATAGAAGATTTTCCTGTAGCTCTACTATCATCACCAACACTTGGTGTTTCAGTTAAAGTACCGTCAGCAGCTTCAAATAACAAGTTACCATTTTCAGGATTTACACCTGCGTAAGGATATAAATAGTATTCAAAAATTTGACCACCATTTTGTGTTATAGTAAGTCCATTAATTTCTCTACCACCATTTAATACAATTCCATCTATGCTATTATCATTTTTAGAAGCATTGGCTCTTACTGTGAATTTGAAGTTTTCATTTCTAACTACATCATAAGCTAAAGATATCTCAACTCCTTTGTTAGTAACCTCAATATCGCTATTTCTAGTTAAAGTTGTAGTACCTGACACTGGAGATACAGGAGAAGAATAAAACAAATCAGATGTAACTCTGTTGTAATAATCTACAGTACCTCTAGCTCTGTTTTTGAAAAATTCAAAATCAAGACCAACATTCCATTGTGTAGTGGTTTCCCATCTTAAGTCATTGGCACCGAAATTAATATTATAACTTGCTGCACCATTATATTGCCCTCCTACTGTTGCGTTGTTAGCATAAGTATCTCTTGTAGGTGGAGGTTGTAGACCTGTCCATTCTGTACCGGCAACAATTCTTTCATTCCCTGTTTCTCCATAAGAACCTCTTAGTTTTAAGACTTGGAACCCACTGTTTTCCATGAATTTTTCCTTATTGATGTTCCATCTACCAGCTACTGAAAAGAAGCTACCCCAAGCATAATCTGACAAGAATCTACTTGTACCATCGTATCTGTAAGTTCCAACTACACCAAATCTATCATTAAAATCATAATCTAAAACTCCAAAGTAAGAAATCAAAGAATATTTAACTTTTGAGATACCTCCCGTAGGACCATAGAAATCATGCGCTGCGATATCTGCCAAATAACCCGCACCTGTTCCAGGCACAAAAGTTAGAGGATCCAAACCTCTTTGTCTTTGATTATCATTCTCTGCTTGAGAACCATAATATTCGGCATTTCCAATAGCTGTTACAGTGTGCTTTTCTGCGAAAGTTTTCTTCCACTCTAATTGCCATAATTGGTTAAAACGGAATTCTCTTCTTTGGTTAACATCTTCAAATCCACCGTATTGAGCAGCAGGATTTAAGAACAAGAAAGCATTGAAAGAAATTGGGTGTTCAGACTGAGAAAATCTTGTCATAATATTTTCAAAAGACGTTCTAGATCTCGCAGTTACATTTTTGAATATATTATAAGACAAATCAGTGCTAGCACTCATCCTAATCTCATCTGTATTGTTAGTGTATGTTTCTAATTTGTCAATTAAGAATAAAGGCGTGTATAATAACGTACCATCACTATTGTACAAATCAAAAACTTGTTGAGAACCGGTATACTCTGAAGGAGTAATGTATGGCGCACTCAAAGTAGCTCCTAACACATAGTTTCTGTTGATTCCACCCGTCCCTAAGCTGGTTGCTTCGTTACTTTTAGAAAAACCTAAAGATATATTAGTAGAATAAGAAAACTTATCATTATTAGTTTTTCCTGATAAATTGTTTCTAAGTGTAAAACGCTTTAAACCTGTAGTATACAATATCCCTTCTTGGTCTAAGTAACTAACGGAGGTGTAAGAGTTTAAATTCTTTCCTGAAGTTTCAATACTTAATTGGTGATCCGTTGATTTGGCTTGTCTGAAAAAATAACTTACCCAGTCAAAATTAGTATTGTAAGCAGCAATCTCAGCATCTGTCAAAGTATTACCTCTACCCACACCGTATCGTTTTTCCAGAGTCAATAATTCTCTTGAATCTGCAAATGAATATTTGGTTCTTTGTAATTCTGTATAACCTGAAGTTGACGAATATCTAAAACTTGTTTTAGAATCTCCTGTCCCACCTCGCTTAGTTTTAATAACAATAACACCATTAGCTCCTCTATTACCATAAATAGCGGTTGCAGCAGCATCTTTCAATACAGTTGCGGACTCAATATCTGTTGGGTTAATTGATCTAAAGTTAGATTGATTTGTCGGAACACCATCAATTACATACAACGGATCGGTATTACCATTAATTGTACCCGCACCACGAATAACTACAGAACTTCCAGAACCTGGCTGACCAGTACCTGAAGTAATATTTAAACCAGCCACTTGCCCTTGCAATGTTTGAATAAAGGAAGCATTTGGACGGTTTTCAATAGTTTTAGAATTAACCGTTTGTTGCGCTACAACTGTTGAAGCTTTGGTAGTATTTCTATACCCTTCTACTACAACTTCATCCAATTTTATACCGTCAGATAATGTAACGACATAATTATTGGCTGCACCTACAGTTACATTTGAATTATTGTAACCTATAAATGAAATTTCTAAAACCTCTCCGGCTTTAGCCTTGATGCTAAACTTACCGTCAAAATCTGCTTGAGCAGAACGATTGGTACCTTTAACAACAACATTTGCCCCAGGAAGTGGTCCAGTTTTGTCTGAAACGACTCCGGTTACAGTTTTCTCTTGTGCAAACGAAAACTGCATTGATAACGCTAGTAAAAGCGTAAAAATCCATTTGAACTTCGATCTCATATTAATTTTATTTGAGTTAGTTATTCCGCAAACTTCTTAATTATTTCTTAAATAAACAAATATTACTTCGGAATAATACAATTTATTTGTGTTAAAAAAAGTTCGCGATGAAGTTGGCGCCAACAACTCAACATTTAATTGATGCCAATTATTGTATAAGGTTGCGTGAGTTTTTATATTTTTATCAAAATTAATTTTTATGTTAAAATTAAGATTCTCCTCAAGCACTTTTGAATGCGGTACTGACGAAGCCGGAAGAGGCTGTTTGGCCGGACCTGTTACCGCTGCCGCCATAATTTTACCTGAGAACTTTAAACTCGATTTGCTAAACGATTCTAAACAACTTTCAGAAAAAATAAGAGAGCAATTAAAACCTCTAATTGAAGTACAAGCCGTAAGCTTTAGCGTGACTCACATTGACCACACTGTCATAGATAAAATCAACATCTTGAACGCTTCAATAAAAGCCATGCAAGAATGCATTCTCAAACTAGAACCATTACCTAATTATATTATAATAGATGGGAATCGATTTAAACCAATTAATGAGATTCCTTACACCACTATTGTCAAAGGCGACAGCAAATACCTCAGTATAGCTGCTGCCTCGGTTTTGGCCAAAACTTATCGAGATGAATTCATGAATACAATTCACGAAGAATTTCCTATGTACAATTGGAAAAAAAACAAAGGCTATCCAACCACAGAACACAGAGAAGCCATAAGAAAATATGGCGTAAGTAAATACCACCGAATGTCTTTTCGCTTACTACCGGAACAATTAAAATTAGATTTTTAAATAAAAACGGAATCAAAAAGCACTGAGAAATGTTTGGCTATTTTTGCTTTTACTTCTTCTTCCGCTATTTCTCTCCCTAATTCTACATGAAGTGATGTTACAGCCTTTCCTTTTATACCGCAAGGGATAATATTATCAAAGTAGCCCAAATTAGCATTAACGTTTAAAGCAAAACCATGCATAGTTACCCATCGACTGGCACGAACACCCATAGCACAAATCTTTCGAGCAAATGGTGTACCGACACCTAACCAAACACCGGTTTCTCCTTCGCTTCTTGTACCTATTATATCATATTCCGCTAAAGTCAGAATAATAACTTCCTCTAAGAATCTTAAATACTTGTGAATATCAGTAAAGAAATTTTCTAAATCCAAAATTGGATAGCCTACAATTTGTCCCGGACCGTGATAAGTGATATCACCGCCGCGATTAATTTTATAAAAAGTAGCGCCTTTGGCTTCTAATTGCTTTTCGGAAAGCAACAAATTAGACATGTCACCACTTTTTCCTAAAGTATACACATGTGGATGCTCAACAAAAAGGAAATAATTGGGCGTTACCAAATCAGGATTGTTTCTTTTTTGAATTTTGATGTCGACAATTTCCTTGAAAAGTGCTTCTTGATAATCCCAAGTATCTTTATAATCTTTATTTCCTAAATCCTGAAGTTGTATTTGTCTGTTCATTTTTGAATTGCAAAATGCAAAGTTACAAAGTTTACCAGTTAACTCGACGTTAATCTTTAGGCCCGGTTGCAATGAAAATCCTCGAAGAGATTGTAATGAAAAACGGGAAAATGGTTTACTGACTATGCCCAAACCTTTCGCTCCAAAACATCAAAATCATTTTCAAATTATCAAATTGTCACATTTTCAAATTATCCCTATCTTTGCACGCTTAAATACAATACGATATGCAACTTTCGGAACAAGAAATCATCAGAAGAGAAAAACTAAACGCCTTGCGCGAATTAGGCATTAACCCTTATCCGGCGGATTTATTCCCTGTGGATCATACTTCCAAACAGGTTAAGGAAAACTTTGAAGAAGGAAAGAAGGTGGTGTTGGCCGGTCGAATGATGAGTGACAGAGACATGGGAAAAGCTTCCTTTGTAGAGTTGCAAGACAGCGAAGGCAGAATTCAGTTGTATTTTAATCGTGATGTACTTTGTCCGGGTGAAGACAAGACTTTATACACTCAAGTTTTTAGAAAATTAACTGACTTAGGTGATTTTATAGGCATTGAAGGCGAAATGTTTTTGACGAAAGTAGGTGAGAAATCAGTCCGTGTTGACAAATTCACTTTCCTGAGCAAAACTTTACGCCCGTTGCCGTTACCAAAAAAAGATGAGGAAGGAAACGTACACGATGCATTTAACGATGCTGAATTGCGATACAGAATGCGTTACGTAGATTTAGTAGTCAATCCGCATGTGAAAGAAGTCTTTATCAAAAGAACCAAATTATTCACGGCGATGCGTAACTTTTTCAACGCAGCCGGTTATATGGAAGTGGAAACCCCGGTGTTGCAATCCATTGCCGGCGGTGCAGCAGCGCGTCCGTTTATTACGCACCACAACAGTTTGGACATTCCTTTATACATGAGAATTGCCAACGAATTATATTTAAAGAGATTAATAGTCGGCGGTTTTGACGGTGTGTATGAATTCTCAAAAAACTTCAGAAATGAAGGGATGGACCGAACACACAATCCGGAATTTACGGCTATGGAAATTTATGTTTCCTATAAAGATTACAATTGGATGATGGAATTTGCCGAAAACTTATTGGAGTATTGTGCCAAGGAAGTCAACGGAACGACAGAAGCCATTTTTGGAGAACACAAAGTCAATTTCAAAGCGCCTTATGCCAGAGTTACCATGACGGATGCGATCAAGCAATTTACCGGTTTTGATATTTCGGGAAAAAGCGAAGCAGAAATTTTTACTGCTGCTCGTGGAATGGGTATAGAAGTTGATGAAACAATGGGCAAAGGCAAATTAATCGATGAGATTTTTGGAGCTAAATGCGAAGGCAACTTTATCCAACCGACTTTCATTACCGATTATCCTAAGGAAATGTCTCCACTTTGTAAAGAACACCGAGACAATCCTGAATTGACGGAACGTTTCGAGTTGATGGTTTGCGGAAAAGAAATCGCCAATGCCTATTCAGAATTAAATGACCCAATTGACCAAAGAGCACGTTTTGAAGCGCAATTGCAATTGGCAGAACGTGGTGATGATGAAGCAACTCAGTTTATTGACAACGACTTTTTAAGAGCTTTAGAATACGGAATGCCGCCAACTTCCGGTATGGGAATTGGAATGGACCGATTGATTATGTTCTTGACAAATAACGCATCAATTCAGGAAGTGCTTTTCTTCCCACAAATGCGTCCGGAGAAAAAACAATTGGATTTAACCGAAGACGAGAAAGTAATCATTGGTTTATTAAAAATCGAAAACAACCAAGCTTTGGGACAGTTGAAAGAGCAATCCCAATTGAGCGGCAAAAAATGGGATGCCGCGATCAAAGGCTTAGCCAAGCATGGCTTAACTAAAGTAGTTGTTGACGGCGATAACAAAACGGTGGTTTTGAACTAATATAAAGGAACTCAATGGAGTTCCTTTTTTTTTAAAAAGTTATGTTAACGTTTAAACCTTTTAGAATTACTGGCGTCCTATCAGTATAATTTTAAAAAAATCAAAAAATGAAAAATGTATTTTTAGCCCTATTATTGTTTGTTGGTATAACTGCAATGGCACAAGAAAAAAAAGAAAGAAAACCTGAAAGAGAAAAGCTAACCAAAGAACAAAAAGTTGATTTACAGGTAAAGAAAATGACCCAAGAATTGAGTCTGAATGAGAAGCAAGTAAAAGAAGTAAAAGCGATTGTCACCAAACAAGTGGAGAAAAGAGAAGCCAAGAGAACTGAAATGGAGGCCAAAAAAGCGGAGATGAAAGCCAAGAATGCTGAAAAAAGAGCCGAAATGAAAGCTAAAGTGGCTGAAGAACAAGCAGCAGTTGCCGCCGAAATGAAAAAAATCTTAACTGCTGAACAATTCTCTAAATGGGAAAAAAACCGTGAAGAGAAAAAAGACAAGATGATCGAAAAAATAAAAGACAGAAGAAGTAATAAGGAATTTAAAAAAATTGAAGAAGATAAATAAAAATAAATTTTGAGTTTACAACAAAATAAATTAGTTTTGGAGTCACTATTCTTCTAAAATTCAAAAAAATGAAAAAATTTATTGCTGCTTTAACATTATTGTTAGCATTTAGTATAAATGCGAATGCACAAGACAAAAAAGAGTTAACCTCTGCCGAAAAAGGTAAAAAAGAAGCTGTAGCTTTGTCTGAATACCTACAATTAAACGAAACAATGACTGCTGATTTTGAGAGATTGTTTGAACAAAAACACAGAACACTTGAAGACAAAACTTTATCTCAAGAGAGAAGAGCAGAACTTTCAAGAATCGTTGAAATGAAAATTAGAGCAACTTTGTCTGATGCACAGATGGAGAAATTAACAGCCAATAAAGATTTATTCAAATCATTAATTACAAATGAATAATTTCTAATAACAATAAAAAAAGTCCTTTCTAACGAAAGGACTTTTTTTTATAACGTTTGGGCTACTTTATGAATTGCATTAATGGTAAAATCTAAATCTTCGTAAGTCAAAGCATCGGTTATAAACCAAGTTTCATAAGCCGATGGCGCAATATAAATTCCTTCGTTTAATAGTCCGTGGAAAAACTTCTTAAAAGTTTCATTATCGCCGTTTTTAGCTGTTTTAAAATCAACCACAGGATTTGAGTCGAAATGCACAGAAATCATAGAACCTACGCAGTTAATTGTAAATATGATATTATTATCTTTTAATACTTTATCTATTCCTTTGTGCAAATAGGCAGTTTTCTCTTCTAATCTTTTAAAAATATCCGAATCACTATCCAACGCTTCTAACATCGCCAATCCGGCAGCCATTGCTAATGGATTTCCTGACAAGGTTCCGGCTTGATAAACCGGTCCGAGTGGTGCTAAATAATTCATAATTTCGTTTCGGGCGGCAAAAGCTCCAACGGGTAATCCACCACCAATTACCTTTCCAAAACAAACAATATCAGCAGTTACTCCATATAATTCTTGAGCTCCGCCTTTGGCCAAACGAAAGCCAGTCATGACTTCGTCAAAAATCAACAATGCACCATTATCATCACAAAGTTCACGAAGTGATTGTAAAAAACCTTCTTTAGGAGGCACACATCCCATGTTTCCTGCAACTGGTTCAATAATGATAGCGCCGATTTCATTTTTATTGGCTTCGAATAAAGCTTTTACATTTTCTAAATCGTTGTAATCCGCTAACAAAGTATCTTTTGCTGTTCCTTGAGTAACCCCTGGACTGTTAGACACACCAAATGTACTAAGTCCGCTTCCGGCAGCAATTAAAAAAGAATCTGAATGACCATGATAGCATCCGGAAAACTTGATGATCTTATCTCTTTTTGTATAACCCCTAGCCAGTCGAATAGCACTCATACAAGCTTCGGTTCCTGAGTTCACAAAACGAATTTTATCAATATTAGGCACCATAGAAATAGCCAACTGAGCAATTTTGGTTTCTAATTCGGTTGGCATTCCAAATGAAGTTCCTTTTTTAGCTCTCTCAATTACGGCATCTACTACAGGTTGAAAAGCGTGACCTAAAATCATTGGACCCCAAGAATTGATATAATCTATTAGTCGGTTATCATCCTCATCATACAAGTAAGCTCCTTTGGCACTTTTGGCAAAAATTGGCGTTCCACCTACACCTTTAAACGCTCTCACCGGAGAATTTACACCACCCGGAATTACTTTTTCAGCTTCAGTAAATAACTGACTGCTTCTTTGGTATATCATATCTTAAATTAGAATTTATTTGGAATTTATTTAACGATAATAGTTTGCCCCAAAGACAATGAATTATCAGTCATATTATTTTTTCTCTTTAATTCTTCTATCGAAATATTGAATTTTTTAGACAACGAATACAAAGTATCCCCTTTTACTACAGTATATTTTTCAGCATCTTCCGTGTATGCAATTTCTTTCTTGGTAATAACTACCGGTGCATAATCTTTACCCAAAACTTCGGCGTCATATTTACTTAATTGATACCGTTCAATCAAACCGATAAGTTTCTCCGGATACTTGGGATCAGTAGCGTAACCGGCAGCTTTTAATCCTTTAGCCCAAGCTGCATAATCGCTTTTTCCTAATTGGAACAAGGAAGCATATCTAGGACGACTGGTTAAAAAATAAGAATGGTCTTGAAATGAACCGCTAGGATCGTCATACTTTCTGAAACACTCGTTTTCTTCATCATCGGTATATCTGATACTTGGCCCAGTCCATTCTTTGTGACATTTGATGCCAAAATGATTATTAGCCTGCATACTTAGTGGACCTGTTCCGGCACCTGATTCTAAGATAGCTTGACCAAGCGTAATACTGGCAGGAATTCCGCTCTTCACCATGTTTTCTTTGGCGACACCTTTGTATCGGTCAATATATGCCAAAACCATTTCAGTAGTCACTTTGACTCTGGTTGTAGCTTCTAAAACAACCGTAGAACCGGAATTATTTGAAGTAGCTGTACTTGATTTTTGAGCAACAGTCTCAGTAGATTTTGGTTGATTTGGCCTGTAAATCGGCTTTTTAACCCTTTGCGCCACCGGAGCACTTGCTTTTCTGGGATCGGGTTTTGAAGTTCTGACTACCGATTGGTTTGAGCTACAAGAAGCCACAACAATCATAAGGATTAATAAAAAAAGTTTCTTAATCATATGTTCTAATTTCGATTTGGTTTTTTTGTTTTAACAAGCGGTTCATGCCTTCAATTCCTTGCAAACCGCCAGTGTGAATCATTAGAATTTTTGAGCCTTTGGGAAACCACTTTTTTTCGATTAAATCCAAAACTCCAAAAACCATTTTTCCAGTATAAATAGGATCTAAAAGGATTTGATATTTTTGATGAAAATCATTTATAAATTTCACTAATTCCTCAGTGACTTTACCATAACCGCCAAAATGATACCCTGTGACCAATTCCCAATTTTGATTTCGAACAAATTTACGAATATCTTCTATTAAAAAGTCACCTTTCAGAGCGGGAAATCCTAAAACTTGTTGACTATGTTTTGAACAATTGATAAGACCCGAAATTGTCCCTCCGGTTCCTACTGCACAGCAGACATAATCAAATTCAACATCAGCTTCAGTTAAAATCTCCTCACAGCCTTTTATGGCTAAATCATTTGTTCCGCCTTCAGGCAAAAGATAAAAATTACCGAACTTTTGCTCTAATTTTAGTTTAAAATCTTGGCTGTTTTTTTCTCTGTAAAGATCTCGCGAGATGAACTCAAAAACCATTCCGAAATCTCGGGCTTTTTGTAAGGTTGGATTCAGTTCAACCTGGTCAAACAACTCATCACCTCTAATTACACCAATGGTTTTAAAACCATTCTCTTTTCCGGCCGCAGCGACGGCTAAAATATGATTGGAATAAGCACCCCCAAAAGTGAGCAATGTGACCCTATTTTCTGCTTTGGCTAGCACCAAATTATACTTCAGTTTTCTAAATTTATTGCCAGAAATGTTGGGATGTAACAAATCTTCGCGTTTGATATAAAGCGAATAATCAAGGTTTCCGATTTCAATTTTTTGATTGTAACTTTCCAAAAAAAGTAATTTTGGCAAAAGTAACAAACACAATTGTCACTACACAAAAAAAGCGATTATAAATCGCTTTTAAAATTCCTTATTGGTTAGAAATTATAATTTTTTGTGATAGCTTTCGATTATCATTGGTCACAACCTCAACCAAATAAACAGCCCCGGCCAAACCACTGGTAGAAAACTGATAATTACTTTGAACTCCTAAACGTTGTTTGTCGAAAATTTGTTTTCCGGTAATATCATATAATTTAACCGATTTTAAATCTAAATCGTTTGGATTTGAAACCATAAGTGTTTGGGCATTATTGTTTTGAACGATAACCAAATCCGATTTAATATTTGACTCACCACCTAAATTAGTATCTTTAAAGGTAATTTCGAATCGATCGTTATAAGTTCCGGTTGGCAAAACCACTTCATATGTATTGTTTTTAATATCGTGATAGCTGTTGTTTAGCGCATCATACATGAAAACATCTTGCGCTTCATTAAAGTTTGAAATCATTGAAGCATCAAACTTGAAAGTTGAATTATTGGTAGATTTTACACCCACCGGAATTCTTTTGTTCACATCAAAAGCTACCCCTTGAATAACATATTTACTATTGTCTAAGAAGAAGTAAACATCATTTGGAATGGCTTCGTCAACAGGCGATTTAGCATCAATTCCCCTATCTATACCGTCTGTTGCTTCAGGCATTAAAACTAAGGCGATTTGTCTGGTAAATTGATTGTTCATAATGGTATTCAAACGTATTTGAGACACCTCATTTATCGGTTCAGATTGACTAACATTACTTTGATTATTTGCATTTCTTTCAAACTGAGAATAAGCATCTGCTTCTTTATAAAAAGCTCTATGACTGTTTTTTATAGTCACTGCAGTTGGCGTACCTACATTTCCTTTTACCATAAACCCTTGCCCTATAGGAGCATATTTTCTTTGAATGTTTAATCCGGAATTTGAACCGGCAGTATTTAAAGTTCCATCAATATTATAGGAACTATATGTAGCAGGAACATAAACACCATACTGAGTTGGACTAGTGCTGATTGGCGAATAAGTTCCGTATCCTCCGCGATATGCCAACAAAGCATGAGAATTTACTGTTTTATCATGCTCCCAATAATAGGCTATTCCTGTACAATCTGCATTAGATGAATCAAGCAAAAACGCATTTACATGTAATGCTGACGGATAGGGATTTCCCGTTAACGTAAAATTATCGGCACCTACATTAACGGTTATATTTCCATCATTCGGTTTACCTCTAAAATCATATCGTTGGGCTCCTCCAGGGTTATTAACTGTTGATTCGCCAACATTGGTATTGTCAGTTCCACTGGTTCCTTTCATTGTAAACCCTTGTCCGGCAGCAATATCTGTATTTGCCTGAGAATGAATCCATTGTGAATAGTTTGCGCTTGATAAAAATTTCCAAACCCAATAAGTTGCAATTGACAATGAACCATTAGAAGACAAGCCATCATAACTTGAAGAAAGTAATGTAGCCGGATTACTATTGGTTACTGTAGATGGAACGTGAATCATAGAAATTCCGAAGTTTTCATTACCTGATGAAGCCGAGGCATTACCGACCGGAGAACACCAATAATTATAATCATAATTATCAGAAGTTCCTTCTTGAAAAACAGACAAGACTCCGGCACCTTTATTTTGTGATGAACCTGTTGTCCCTTGTAAAAGTTGCGCTTCGTTTCTCAGGTAAATATTTCCATTACTTTGAAGATTTGTATCTTGATTTACAAAAACATAAGTGTCTTTAACATATATATATGTATTGGTACTAACATACAACTGTGCGAAACAATTACCTAATCCTACAATAATTAACGCAATTGAAAATATAATTTTTTTTATAGTCATTTTCTTATGATTCATAATGCTCTATCAGCCAGAGCGGTTATTGAACAAATGTAGTAGTTTTTTTTTAAATACTCAATACATAAATTTATGTAATTTTTACAATCAGTTCTACAATTAATTTGTTAAATATTTTTAATATTTGCCAAATATTATGCTTTTTATTAAAAGCATTCGTAATTTACATTAGATTTACCAACTGATTAAACACCACTAAACAAACTCTTTTATGAGGCAATCTTATTTTCCTATTCATACATCGCTTAATTTTCATAAGGTATTTTTTACGCTTTTAACAACGTTCATCTTAAGCAGTATTTCATACGCACAAACTACAATTATTTCCCCAACTGGAGATGGAGGTTTTGAAAACGCAACTGTAACCCTAGCAGCAAACAATTGGCTAGCAACAACATCTTCTGCAACCAGAAATCAATGGACTTGTGGCAATGGAAACAATGTATATCCTGGATTTTCTGGATCTAACTATGGTTATGTTACAAATGATACAGGAACAAAACCACATGCTTACACTATGAACACTGCCAGAACAACACATCTTTATAGAAGCGTAACAGTTCCCGCAGGAGAAAACAATATAACTTTGAGCTTCAGTTGGATTGGCCAAGGAGAATCGGGTCTTGATTTTATGAGAGTTTGGCTAGTACCTACAAGTTATACGCCAAGCTATGCAACACCAATCTCTGCAACAGGAAGCGCTCCTGCAGCAAGAGAACTAGTTGGAGCAGCAAGTTACTTTGGTCAAGCAACGTGGACTACAACAAGTTTTTCATTACCTACATCATGCGCAGGAAGTACATTCACTTTAGTTTTCGAATGGATAAACAACAATAGCGGAGGAACCAATCCTCCTGCCGGAATAGATGATATTTCACTTGTTTCCTCAGCGCCAACTTCTTGCATAGCCCCAGGCCAGGCTTCAGCTTACACACCGGGAACTAATACTTCAGCTACTTTACCGGCTACTTTTACAGGTAGTGCCAATGGCTATTTGGTAATACAATCAACATCAAGCACACCTCCGTCACAACCTATGGATGGCACTACTTATTCAACCGCTAATATTGGCACGCTTGGTAGTGGCTTAAATTTTATACAATCAAGCAATTCAACTACTATACCGGGAACTGGTTTAACGGGTAACACACAATATTATTACTATATTTTTGCTTATAACAACACTAGTTGTACCGGCGGTCCGGTTTATGCTACCGGCGGTCCTTTGGCAGGTACCGGCATTACTTGTCCCACTATCCCAAACTCCGTGACCGTAACAGGAACGACTGCGAGTGGTTTTACCTTAAATTGGGCAATACCTACCGGAGGAACTGCCTCAGCAATCACATACACTGTTCAAATCACAACTGATTCAGGCTATACTTCCAACATCAGCGGATCCCCTTTTACAGTTTCTGCCCCTACTGTGTCTTATGCTATATCAGGTTTATCTGCCAGCACTACTTACTACTACAGAATTTTAGCCAGCAATGGTTGCAGTAGCGCGTTTGTCAGCTCGAGTACTACAACTTCAGCGGCGAGTATCTGTTCAAGCGGCGCTAATATTACTTCCTGCGGAACCACAATCAACGCAACCATAGCCTCAGGAACTGGCGCCTATAGCACTTCTGCCTGTGGTTATTCAACACCTGGCAGAGAACAATTTTATACATTTACACCAAGCACAACTGGAACCTATACAATTGCTCAAACAAGCTCCTATGACTTTATTGATTATCAATACAAACCAGTTTCTTCTGGCTGTAGCGCTTCGGGATGGACGTGTATTGATGATATCTGGGGAAGCGGAACAAGCCCGTCATTTACTCTTAATGCCGGAGTACAATATTATATTTTATTAGATCCTGAAAGTACAGGCGGAGGAAATGTTAGCTTTTCTATTACTTGTCCGCCACCGCCAGTGACCAATGACGAACCTTGTAACGCAAGTTCCTTAACCGCAAGTTCCTCTTGTAGCTATGCAACATATACAACACTAGGAGCAACAGCAACTACAGGAGTTCCTGCACCAGGTTGCGCCAGTTATTCTGGCAACGATGTTTGGTTTAGCATTATAGTGCCCTCCAATGGAATTCTAGAAATCGACACCAATTCAGGCGGAATAACCGATAGCGGAATGGCAGCCTATTCCGGAACTTGTAGTGGCTTAACACTAATTGAATGTGATGATGACGATGGTATAGGCCTAATGTCCTACTTATCATTGAGCGGATTAACACCCGGAAGCACCATCTACATCAGAGTTTGGGAATTTGGCAATGACAATAATGGTACTTTTGGAATTTGTGCAACCAGTCCATTGCCTCCCATCAATAATGATTGCAATGCTCCTACAACTTTAACAGTTAACAGTGGTGAAACCTGTACTACAAGCACTAGCGGAACTACTTATGGCGCTACCCAATCATTAGTAGGTTGCAATGGAACAGCCGATGACGATGTATGGTATCAATTTACAGCCAATGGCACCCGCCAAACGATAACCGTCACTCCCGGAACCGCTAGCAATATGGTTTTCGAAGTATTCAGCGGTTCTTGTGGTAGCTTGACTAGTCTAGCCTGTATAAATGCCACTACCGGAAGCGCGATAGAATCGACTATTTTGAATGGTCTAACATCAGGAATAACTTATTTTGTTAGGGTTTACACTCACGGTTCAACTTCCACCGGAACTTTCAACATTTGTATCGCTACGCCTTGTAATACTGGAAACGGAATTGGAACAACTACTTTAGGTTGTCCTAATGTTTTAGCTGGAGGATTAGGACTCAATGGCCTCGACCATGCCACAATGAGTTGTACTGCTCCCGCATGCGTAGATTTAGAAGCTACTTATTTACAAATGTATCAAACCACAAACTATACTGTCAGCGCAATAACTTATGCTCCTCCTTATCAGTTTAGTTGTTTGACCAATGCCGTAAGTGTAAATGTTGATGATGTTTGGTCTCCAACGATAACGCTACCGTTTAACTTCTGTTTTTATGGTAATTCTTATTCTTCTTGTATCATTGGATCGAATGGAATGCTATCTTTTAATACCGCCAATGCGGGATTTGGCTCAGGGTACTCATTTAGTAATGATTTGCCTAGTACAACTGGTGCACTTTTCGCCAATACCATTTATGGCGTTTACCATGACATTGACCCAAGTAAAGGAGGAAAAGTAGGCTATGAGCTAATTACTTTAAATACCGGATGTAGAGCTTTAGTAGCCTCATGGAGTGACGTTCCAATGTTTTCCGATAATAGCATTCTGTATACAGGAATGATGGTTTTATATGAAAACACAAATATTATTGATGTATACATCAAAGAGAAAAGAATAGACAATAACAATGTTTCACCGTGGAATGGCGGAAATGCTATAGTTGGTATTCAAAATGCTGCCGGGAATGCTGCCGTTGTTGCCCCAAACAGAAATGGTTTAAGCACCAATTGGACAGCCACGAATGAAGCTTGGAGATTTACGCCTTCTGGACCATCAATAGCCTCCATAAAATGGTTTGAAGGCTCTGGCACAACCGGAACTCAACTCTCTACTAACAATATTCTCAACGTTTGTCCCTTAGCCACAACTACATACACAGCAGAAGTAACTTACACTTTATGCAATGGTACAACTGTGAAATTAACTGACGAAACAACCGTAACAGTAACTGGTGGTAAAGTTTGGAATGGCTCAGTAGATACTGATTGGAATAAACCGGCAAACTGGACGCCTAACACCTCAATACCTAACAGTACTGATTGTGTTTTTATACCAAATACCACTAACAAACCTTTGGTTTCAGGCACGAGTTATAATGCCTTAGCGGGAACATTAACCATATTCGCAAATGCCTTATTGACAATAAACTCCAACAACAGCATAACTGTGACCAATTGGGTAAACGTTCAAAGCAATGGAACTTTTTTGATCAACAACAGTGCAAGTTTAGTTCAAGTAAATAATGACGTAAATACTGGCAACATTATTTATAAACGTGATGCCTTTATCAGAAGTCTCGATTATGTCTATTGGTCATCACCTGTAGCCGGCTTCAATGTGAGTAATATCGCTTCCCCACTAACATCATGGGGAATTTATAAATGGAATACAACTATAGCCAACCCTAACGGTGGTCAAGGCAACTGGGAAAGTGCCGCCGGAAACACAATGATAGCCGGAAAAGGATATATTGCCAGCGGGCCATCCACCTTCAGTTCTTCAACTGCTGCTACCTTAAACGGTGTTTTCACCGGAGTACCTAACAATGGAAATATAACCATATCGATTGAAAGAGGAAGCGATACCAATACCGCATTACATTACGGAACCAATGGCGCTCAAATAACCAACTATAGTGACAATTGGAATTTACTAGGAAACCCTTACCCATCAGCGATTCGAGGCAGTCAATTTTTATATGACAACAACACTAAAATCATGGGTAATATAAGACTGTGGACTCATGGAACTTTACCTGCTGTTATCTCAAGCCCTTTTTATAATTCTTTTATATACAATTACAGTCCGGGAGATTATTTGACGTATAATTTCACAGGAACTAGTTGTTGTCCTACTGCTGATGCCGATTTATTTATTGGCTCCGGTCAAGGCTTCTTTATACAAATGATTGATGGAACTGCAGCAACAGACAACATCACTTTTACCAATAGTTTAAGAAGCGCCAATTACAGCAATAGTTCCTTTTACAGATTCTCAAACACTGACACAAATTCAGGAGGTAATAATGTTGAAAATTTAGAACGAAACAGAATTTGGCTAGATATCATTAACACTAATGGTCAATCAGAAAGAACTTTATTTGGTTATATTCAAGAGGCCACCATGGGTGATGATCATTTCTTCGATTGCAAAACACAAAATTCGGGAAGTCTACAAATCTACTCTCTAGTCGATAATAGCTTGTATAACATTCAAGGACGTGCCTTGCCATTTGATATTTATGATGAAGTGCCAATTGGAGTAAACATTCCAACTACTGGAAATCACACCATAGCCCTAGCAGCTATAGATGGCTTATTCAATGAACAAGACATTTATTTAAAAGATAATTTATTGAATATTACTCACAATTTAAAAACAAGTCCTTATCAATTTGTGGCTTCTACCGGTTCAATTAACAACCGATTCAAAGTAGTTTATATTAATACCTCTCTTGGAAACCCTGACTTTAACATCAACAATAACGTAAGAGTGGTAATTAAAGATAATGTAAGCATAAGCACTAATAATCTTTATATGGAGTCCATCATTGTTTACAATCTTTTAGGGCAAAAACTAGACACATATAATAATATCAACACCAATTATTTCACGCTTTCAAACCTAAGAAAAAATAATGCAGGCTTGTTGTTAAAAATAAAATTACAAACCGGTGAAACTGTAATCCGAAAAATAATTTACTAATTTTTTTTATTTGTCAAAAACAAGAAAGGTCTTCTTTAACGAAGACTTTTCTTGTTACAAAGAAGCAATCATTACCTTTTGAACAATCCTATTTTTATTATTTGCAATAACTTCCACCAAATAAACACCATGGCTAAATCCACTGGTTGAAAACTGATGGTTTTCTTGTGAGCCTATATTTTTTTTGCTAAAAATCAGCTTTCCACTTAAATCATAAAAGTTAACCGAACTCAATGCCGCTAAATTCGGATTAGAAATGGTCAGTATTTGCAAGCTGTTGTCTTGAAAAACAACAATATTTGATTTAACATTATTATCGCTATTTAGAGAATTGTCTTTGAACGTAATCTCAAATCGATTGTTATGTATTCCGGTTGGTAAAACCATTTCATAAGTGCTATTTCTAATCTCATGATAAGATTCGTTTTGTGCATCATAGAGATAAATTGGCTGGGCTTCATCAATATGTAAAACCTGAGAAGCATCAAACTTAAAAGAGGCATTATTAGTTGATTTTATCCCTAAAGAAATTCTTTTATCAACATCAAAAGCAACTCCTTGGATAACAAATTTTTCATTGTTCAATAAGAAATACACATCATTTGGAACGTTGCTATCTACCGGACTTTTAGCATCAATCCCAACATCAACCCCATCCGTCGCCGTTGGCACTAAAGCTAATGCGATTTGACTAGTATGCTGGTTGTTCATTACCGTACTGATGCGAATTTGAGGAACACTAATTACTTCATTAGTTTCGGAATTCAAATTATTCAACTGACGATGAAATTGCGAATAGTCGCCTTCTTTTTTATAAATGCGGTACTCATTTTTAAGCGTTAAATGTCCATCAAAAACGCCTTTTACCATAAAACCTTGTCCAATTGGCGCATACTTTCGTTCTATACTCAATTCTGATGAAACTCCAGCTGTATTTAACGTCCCGTCTGGATTATAAGTATTGTAAATTGCTGGGACATAAACGCCATTAGATTCTAAACTAATTGGAGAATAAGTACCATAACCTCCTTGATAATTTGCCAAAACATGTGAAGGAGCCGATTTATCTTGTTCCCAATAATAGGCCACACCATCACAAGCCGAATTAGATTCATCCAGTAAAAAAGCATTAACATGAAGCGCTGAAGGATAAGGATTTCCCGTTAAAGTAAAACCATTAGCAGCTACATTAACCGTAATGTTCCCATCATTAGGTTTTCCTCTGAAATCGTATCGCTGAGCATTTCCGACGTTATTTAACGAACTTTCTCCAACATCTGTTAAATCATATCCACTAGTGCCTTTCATAGTAAAACCTTGTCCTGCTGAAATATTGGAAGCTGATCCGGAATGAAACCATTGAGAATAACCGGATGAAGACAAAAATTTCCATATCCAATAACTGGCAATTGATAAAGTCCCTGTATTACAAAAACCATTCAAGCCACTATTCATCGTTGCCGGATTACTAACTGTCTTTGATATCGGTACATTCAACATGGTTATTCCAAAGTCTTCATTGCCCGAAATCGTTGAAGCATTACCTACTGGTGAACACCAATAATTGTAAAGAAAATTATTCGACGTTCCTTCTTGAAAAACAGATAGCTTTCCGGTTCCTTTATTAGTTGAGGCACCAGTAGTTCCTTGAAGTAATTGACCATTATTTCTCAAATATAGGTTGCTGGTTCCATCAAGTTCAATTTTTCCTTTCACATAAATTAACCGTCCGTTGTTGTATATATAGCTATTGTTGCTTACATAAAGCTGGGAAGTTGAAACAAAAGAAACAGATAAAAGCAATAGGGTAAGTAGGTTTTTCATAATATACTTTTTTAAGTTAAAAACTAAGACCAAGAATATTTAATTGGGTAAAGTATATTATTTATTGACCTAAATAAACAAATCCATTTAGCGCTAAATAAGGATTTTGAACGGTAACCGATTGCTGAGCAACACCTCCGTTAATAGAAGAAGTTGTATGTGAGTGGGAACCACTTGAAGTCGTTGGGCGACTTTCACTTGTTGGGCGTACTACTGAACCTAATGATATCCCCAAAACTGAAGTTAATAGAGCACTTCCATCCGCTCCTGTATTGTGCGTATGATCTCCATCGGCAGTAGTGGTCAAAGTAACATCAGGCAATTGATTCTGAGCAATAGTTACCGAAGAACTTCCTCCTGTAGTGTTAAGTATTTTAGTACCACTAACACCAACAATATTTTTATCCGCCAAATTTGGCAAGTTAGCACCAATACCCAAAGCTGTAGCAGCAGCTTGTTGATTTGCAGTCAAACTACTCTTAGCCCTTCCGTCTAATAATACCCAGCCATTGTGGTCAGCGGTTTGAAAACCATGTTTGACATCACCAAAATTGTAAACTTGGCTATACATCGGCTTCCAATCAGAACCCGAATAAAAACAATAAGTATTATTGGAAGTTAAAAAAACAATTTGTCCGGATCTGTTTCCAGATGAAGGTAAAACACTTACTTGCGGAATGGCAATTCCGGCTTCGGCTGTTGGCGACGTTGGATCAATTTCTCTAACATCTAAGGTGGCAACCGGCGTATCAGTCCCTATTCCTATTTGAGAATAAGCCTGAAATGATAACAAGATTAAGGTTAAGTAAAGATTTTTTTTCATGTCTTTTAAATTTAGGGGTTAATTCAAAAGGTGGTATTTAAAACTTACAGCTCAATTTTTCCTAAAATGAGCATAAAATTCTACTTTGAATATTTCATTTTTTGCATCAGTTATTTTATTAGACTTATAATTTTCCTACTGAATTCTTGAACAAACCTACAATATATTCTTTTACAAAACAAAAAAAATATCGACAAAATGCGAATTTTTACGGTTTAAATACATTTTTACAACTACAAAATGTGCTTATTCTTACTTTTTTTAATTAACAATTGTTTATACGTTTACAAAACGCGAAAGCAAAATTCGCACACAAACCCATTGACAACCTAACAAGTCGACACAATAACAAAAAAGTTCTTTGATATAAATTCAGATTAAAAGATGGAGGAAATTATAGAAACTTCCAAAAAGAAAACCATGCTCTTTCTGATAAATATGTAGTGCTTTTTTCATTCTGATAAGCTTCTCGCTCAAAAGAAATAGCCATGTAAGCTTTATTCCGGTTTCTATATCTCAAAAGTTTCAACAGAAATTCTAAAATATACCAAACAAAAAAAGGGAAAATCAACAACTCCAATTGCTGGCGCAAATGAATCTTTTCATGATTAATTAAAGTCGAATCGCTTCTACTGGCTGAATATTTCAAGAACACAAACGGAAAAAGAGTCAATCCTCTGAAACCTTTTGGAATTAAATATTTCGAAACGATTATTATCATTACTTATAAAGTCTTTAAATTTGTGCCTATGAATGAGCAAAATAATGAAAATAAGTTAATCGAAGGCGAAGATTATTACTTAACGCCCGAAGGTTATCGATGTTTCACCGAAAAATACCACTTAAAACGCGGCTATTGCTGCAAAAGTGGTTGCCGTCACTGTCCGTATGGATTTGATAAAAAAACAGGAACCATTAAAAAAAGTAAGCAGTAGGCAGTCGCAGTGTTCAGTCGAAGTAATCAAAATATGGGCGTTACCACAAGGGTCGGGCTTTCGTTACAATCTTTTTTAGTTTGTCGCGCTATCCCGAAACTTTGGAAATCAATACACAAACTAAAAAAGGATTTCCACTGCAATCCCTAACGCAAAAAAGAATATGAAAAATGTAGATCAATTAATTTGACACTCAAAAATACCTGACAGCCACAGGCTGTCCTCCTCTTAATATCAAATCTAACGCAAAAACAACTTACAACATATAACTTAGAACATACAACTAAAAAAATGACTTTTCAAGAACAAATTTTACAAGGAATTCCGGCGGTTTTGCCACAACCAAAACCCTACGAACCACAAATAAACCACGCACCAAAACGCAAAGAAATTCTATCTGAAGACGAAAAAAAGTTAGCATTGAAAAATGCCTTGCGCTATTTCGAACCGCAACACCACGCGACCTTAATTCCGGAATTCAAAGCCGAATTGGAAACTTACGGCCGCATCTACATGTACCGCCTTCGTCCTGATTACAAAATGTACGCTCGCCCGATTTCGGATTATCCCGGAAAATGCGAACAAGCCAAAGCCATCATGCTGATGATTCAAAACAACTTGGATTACGCTGTGGCACAACATCCGCACGAATTAATCACTTATGGTGGCAACGGAGCCGTGTTCCAAAACTGGGCGCAATACTTGTTGACCATGAAATATTTGGCCGAAATGACCGAAGAACAAACTTTAGTCATGTATTCCGGTCACCCAATGGGTTTATTTCCTTCACATCCGGAAGCGCCGAGAGTTGTAGTAACCAACGGAATGGTGATTCCAAATTACTCCAAACCGGACGATTGGGAAAAAATGAATGCCTTAGGCGTTTCCCAATACGGCCAAATGACCGCCGGAAGTTATATGTATATCGGGCCGCAAGGCATCGTTCACGGCACAACGATTACCGTTCTAAACGGTTTCAGAAAAATAAAAAAATCCCCCAAAGGTGGTTTATTCGTAACGTCAGGACTTGGCGGAATGAGCGGCGCTCAACCCAAAGCCGGAAACATAGCTGGTTGTGTTACCGTTTGCGCAGAAGTCAATCCGAAAATTACCCACATTCGTCATTCTCAAGGTTGGATTAACGAAGTGATTGAAAATATTGAAGATTTAGTCCCAAGAGTCAAAATCGCCTTAGAAAACCAAGAAGTAGTTTCAATTGCTTATCTCGGAAATGTGGTTGACGTTTGGGAAAGATTTAATCAAGAAAACTTGCATATCGATTTAGGTTCCGACCAAACTTCGTTGCATAATCCTTGGGCCGGCGGTTATTATCCTATCGGTTATACTTTTGAAGAATCAAATGATTTAATGGCTAATAATCCTGAGAAATTCAAAGAAGAAGTGCAAAAAACCTTGCGTCGTCATGCGGCAGCCATCAACAAACACACTGCCAAAGGAACCTATTTCTTTGATTATGGAAACGCTTTTTTACTGGAAGCTTCTCGCGCCGGTGCGGATATTATGGCCGAAAATCACATCGATTTCAAATACCCAAGTTATGTGCAAGACATTATGGGACCCATGTGTTTCGACTACGGATTCGGGCCATTCCGTTGGGTTTGTGCCAGTGGAAATCCGGAAGATTTAGCCAAAACTGACAAAATTGCTTGTGAGGTTTTAGAAGCAATGATGCAAAATTCTCCTGAAGAAATCCAACAACAAATGGCCGATAACATCCAATGGATCAAAGGCGCACAAGAAAACAAATTAGTCGTTGGTTCTCAAGCCAGAATCCTTTATGCCGATGCAGAAGGCCGAATCAAAATTGCAGAAGCTTTCAACCAAGCGATTGCCCGTGGTGAAATTGGCTATGTCATTTTAGGCCGCGATCACCATGACGTTTCCGGAACAGATTCACCTTATCGAGAAACTTCCAACATCTACGACGGTTCCCGATTTACGGCCGATATGGCCATTCAAAACGTAATTGGCGATAGTTTCCGCGGTGCCACTTGGGTATCGATTCACAATGGCGGTGGCGTGGGTTGGGGCGAAGTTATTAACGGTGGTTTTGGTATGGTTCTTGATGGCTCAAAAGCAGCATCAAGACGCTTAGAATCAATGCTTTTCTGGGATGTAAACAACGGCATTTCGAGAAGAAGTTGGGCCAGAAATGAAGGAGCTATTTTCGCCATCAAAAGAGCGATGGCCACGCAACCTTTATTGAAAGTGACCATCCCTAATACAGTTGACGATCAATTATTGTAACCAAAATTTATAGCTATGAAAAAGTTTGCCCTTCTTACAGTATCCATTTTACTACTTGCCTCATGTAGTTCCATTAGAGTAAACTCCGATTATGACAAGCAAGTAGATTTTGCACCCTATAAAACCTATGCTTTCCACAAAACCGGCATTGACAAAGCCGAGATTTCCGATTTAGACAAAAAACGAATTCTCCGTTCTATTGACGAAACTATGATGGTGAAAGGATTTTCTAAAAGTGAAACACCTGATTTATTAATCTCTTTTTTCACTAAAGAAAGAGAAGAAGTCAATGTAAACCAATTCAATGCCGGTTGGGGTTATGGCTGGGGTTGGGGTTGGAACCCGTTTCTTTGGGGCGGAAATACCACAGTAACCAGACACAGCGAAGGTACTTTGTTTATTGATATTATAGATGCCAAGAAAAAAGAACTGATTTGGCAAGGCGAAGGTGAAGGTGTATTAACCAAAGACACCCATAAAAAAGACGAAGTCATTAAAGAATTTGTGACTAAAATACTGGAGCAATATCCACCGAAGAAAAAGAAGTAGGCAGTTAGGAGTGTTCAGTATTCAGTCTCAATATTCAGATTAAAATAGAAACCGCAATATCTCTGTTGCGGTTTTTTTTATTGCAGATTGCCCTAGCCCGGATGGTAACGACATCCTTTTACACCTGTTAGGTTTTTTTAAAACCTGACAGGTGTAAAAGATATAGTGAACAGCCGGATTAAGCTCCTAAAAATAAATACCGAAAGTCATTTTATGATTTTTATCACACTTCTTTAACCTAAGATTTGTAAATTTACGAACACAACAAAACCAGATTTATGGAAGCCCAATTTGAAAGCAACCCTTTGATTGACAGATTACCAAAGCACTTAAAGCAGTTTATCAAACCGCAAGATTACAACGATTACACTCCGATTAATCAAGCTGTTTGGCGTTATGTAATGCGTAAAAATGTGGATTATCTTTCAAAAGTAGCTCATGAATCGTACCTGGATGGTTTGAAAAAAACCGGTTTGGAAGTCGATAATATCCCGAACATGTATGGCATGAACCGTATTTTGAAAGAAATCGGTTGGGCTGCCGTTGCCGTGGACGGGTTTATTCCGCCGAATGCTTTTATGGAATTTCAAGCGTATAATGTTTTGGTGATTGCTTCTGATATTCGACAATTAGAACATATTGAATATACTCCGGCTCCGGATATTATTCACGAAGGTGCCGGCCACGCTCCTATTATTGCCAATCCGGAATATGCCGAATATTTGCGTCGTTTTGGGGAAATTGGTTGCAAAGCCATTTCTTCTTCTCGTGATTATGAAATGTATGAAGCGATTCGACTGTTATCCATTTTAAAAGAAGCTGAAGGAACGCCTGCCGAAGAAATAAAGAAAGCCGAAGACCAAGTTGAGTTCTTACAAAATAACATGGGTGAACTCTCTGAAATGTCTCGTATAAGAAACCTGCATTGGTGGACAGTGGAATATGGCTTAATCGGAACCGTTGACAACCCAAAAATATATGGTGCCGGATTACTTTCCTCTATAGGCGAAAGCGCTTGGTGCATGACGGATAACGTGACCAAAATCCCTTATGACATTTCGGCAGCGGATCAAAGTTTCGATATTACTAAGCCACAACCACAACTCTATGTAACGCCAGATTTTGCTGAATTGAGCCTGGTTCTAGAAGAATTTGCCAACACTATGGCTTTGCGTACCGGAGGTTTATCGGGTATTCAAAAACTGATTAATTCTAAGTCATTAGGAACAATTGAATTGAGCACCGGGATTCAGATTTCAGGTTTATTTACCAATGTCATTGAAAACGAAGGAAAACCAGTTTACGTGCAAACTACCGGCAAAACTGCTTTATCCTATCGCGAAAAAGAATTAGTAGGTCATGGTACGCAATACCATGCTGAAGGTTTCGGTTCACCAATTGGAAAACTAAAAGGCATCAATTTGGCCATTGAAGATATGAGTCCGCGTGATTTACGTGCTTATGACATTTACGAAGCCGAAAAAGTAACTTTAGAATTCGAGGGCAACATTACCGTTACCGGAGAAATCATTACAGGTTCAAGAAATCTTCAAGGTGAAATTATCATCATTAGTTTTAAAAATTGTACCGTTACCCATAACGATACTGTGTTATTCCAACCGGAATGGGGCATTTATGATATGGCTGTTGGTAAAAAAGTGATCTCAGCCTTTTCCGGTCCGGCCGACGTGAATAGTTTCGACATGGTAAATCACGTACCTACGAGTCATACCATTAAACCCAAAAAATCACCTGAACGCGAAGAATTAGAAGGATTGTATCTCAACATCAGAAACATTCGCGAAGGAAAAACTGCGGTGATTTCTATTGAAAAAACCTTTGATATTTTAAAAGAAAAACACGCTAACGACTGGTTACTTTCTGTTGAAATTGCTGAATTATGTAACAAAACCAACAACACATCATTGCTTCATGAAGTCTTAGTTCATTTGGAAAAAGTGAAACAAACGCGTCCTGAAATTGCCCATTTAATTTCGGGTGGATTGGAGTTATTTTTAGAAAAAGTGAGTTTACAACACTAATGTAACCTTTGTTACTGCGAGCCAAATCATTAGCTTATATCTTTGCTGAAAAAAATACAATTATGGGACTATTAACCCTATTAGGTTTAGGAAGCAAATCCGAAAGCATTCAGGATTTTATAAACAAAGGTGCGATAATTATTGACGTTAGAACGGTTGGTGAATTCCGAGAAGGACACATCAAAGGTTCGAAAAACATTCCGTTAGATACAATTAATGGAAAATTAAACGAAATCAAAAAATTAGACAAACCGGTTATCGTTTGTTGTCGAAGTGGTATGCGAAGTGCACAAGCAGCTTCTGTTTTAAAATCGGTTGGTATCGAAGTAATTAACGGCGGTGGTTGGCAAAGTTTGGAAAGTAAACTTTAAATCAAATTATTGTTTTTGGCTTTTTGAATTGCCTCGAGTTTATTGTGCACCTGCAATTTGGTGTAAATGTTCTCGATGTGTTTTCTAACCGTTGATGGAGAAAGAAACAAATTATCGGCAATAATGTTGTAATTTAACCCTTTGCTCAATTGTTCTAAAACTTCTATTTCTCTTGAAGTCAACTTAATTTCTTCTTCACATTTTTGTTCAAAATCGACGGGGTTTCTTAACAATTTTAAGGTTTTCAAAGCAATAGAAGGATTCATTGCCGCGCCGCCGTTTAAGGTTTCCAAAATACCTTGATGAAGTTCCTTTGGATTAACTTCCTTTAGCAAATAACCATCTGCTCCTGCTTTGATGGCGTTGAAAATGTTCTCATCATTGTCAAAAACAGTTAACATGATGATTTTAATTTGCGGATATTTGGTCTTGATGATTTTGGTGGCTTCAATTCCGTTACAAACCGGCATTTCAATATCCATCAAAATTAAATCGATGCATTTATTGATTTCTAATTTTTTCTGCAAATCATTCCCATCGATAGCGGTAAATTTTAGGACCATATCGTCAAAAAAGGACAGTTTTTCAGCTACTGTTTTTTGCAAAAAAACATTATCGTCTACTATGGCTATTTTGGTTGACATGGCTAAAAATTATAAACAAATTTGATTATTTTTTTTCAGGTAACATACTGATTTACAAAAAAAGTCCTTTTCAAAATGTGATTTAGCTTGAATAAACCCCAAAATGAAAAGGACAACAATAAAAACAACCTCAGTGTTTTTCTTTTGAAAAAATCAATACCACTTGATTAATCAAATTTGATTAATTGATTTGACAAAAAAAATACGTCAAATGACGTATTTTTTATAATCTTCAAATTGCAAAAAATTGCTTCTTGAGTTTTACATTAATGGTTGTCCCTCTGTCAACACTTGACTCTATCTCAAATGAACCACCAATATCTGAAATTCGTTTGCGCATATTATGGATTCCGTTACCGAACATTGTCTTTTCTAAATCAAATCCATTTCCATCATCGACAATCGAAATTAAAATATCATTTTTAATTGGTTTTATGGTTACTGTAATCTTTTTTGCCTTCGCATATTTGATACTGTTGTTAATGGCTTCTTGAATCGTTCGGTACAAATTCATACCTTCAACCGAAGTGAATTTTGTTGTTTTAAGCGACAGATCAACTTCAAAATCAAACTGAATATCTTCTTTGGCTTCTTGTGCTTTATCTATAAAGTTATGAATTCTGG
This sequence comes from Flavobacterium sp., assembly GCF_046293665.1. Classification (GTDB taxonomy): domain Bacteria; phylum Bacteroidota; class Bacteroidia; order Flavobacteriales; family Flavobacteriaceae; genus Flavobacterium. The sequence goes on along the minus strand of NZ_JBKBOL010000002.1, from coordinate 210,888 downwards.
CTTGTAAATCTTCAAAAGTAATTTCGCTTTTATTCATTGCCCAAATCGTATCGCGAAGCTCAATAATAGTGGATTTAGCAAAATTACTAATGCCGGAAAGTTTCGAATCGAGTTTGTCATTTTGAATATCAAAAGCATATTTTATATTGTCAACGGAAGAAATAATGAAAGTCAATTGGGAACCAATATTATCATGCAAATCTCTTGAAATGTTCAAACGTTGTTCCTGTAATTTGTTTTGCGTTTCAATTTTGGCTATCGCCGACTTAAGTTCAAACTCTTGTTCTTGCTGTTTGTTTTTTAATTTTTGTTGGCGATAAACCAAGTAAATAATCACGATCAAAGCCAGCGAAATCAAGCCTAGAATTAAAAACTGGGTTTCTTTTTTCCTGATTTCCAATTCGCGAGTGGCAATTTCAGCCTTTGATTTTTGTAGCAATCTTTCCTTTTTTTCGGTTTGGTATTTGGTTTCTAATTCGGCCGTTTGTTTCTCGGCTTTACTAAGTAATAATTGCTCGTTTAAAACTGCTAATTTGTCTAAATAATAATTTACACTATCAGGTTTGTTCAAATAAGCATAAACTGTAATTAAAGATTTGTAATTTTTCTGCAACTTTTCATTATGATTGGTTTGCTCAAAAAACAATTTAGTTGACAACAATAACTTCTTAGCTTCGTTGTATTTTTTATTGGATGCGAAATCTAAAGCCAAATTTAAATCGAAATTAGCCTTGTCTAAATCGGAGTTGAGTTCTTCTCTGACTTGCTTGGACTTTTGATAAAGCGCCAAAGCATCTTTGGATTTTTTTTGTTCCGATTTGATGGAAGCAATGTTATTAAATCCGCTTGAAATGCCTTTTTTGTTACCAACAGCCGTGCAAGCTTTTACACTTTTATCATAAAACTTCAAGGCATTAATTGTGTCTTGCATATTCAAATAAACATTCCCGAGATTCAAACAAGAAACACACAATTCTTCCTTGAAATTATTTTTCTCTTGATATTGAATAACATCGCTTATGTACTGTAAGGCTTTGGGGTAATTCTTTAATTTGAGATGAATCAAACCGATATTGCCTTTGATAATACTGGTGTGTTTTTCGTCTTTTACACTTTCAAAATATTCCAACGCTTCCAGAAAAGAAGTCATTGCTTGTTTGTATTGGTGTGTTTTCTCGTAGATGTTGGCTAAATTATTGTTGATTTTAGCCAAGCCTTTCACATCGTTTCTAAGCTTTCTGATTTTATAAGCCGATAAATAATTGGCTTTTGAATTGACAAAATCGCCTTTGATAAAATAAACCGCACCAATATCGCTGTACACTTGTGCTATTAAGGTAGAATCGTTCAACTTCTTGGACTCAACTGCGGCTTTTCCACCATAATGCAAAGCAGAATCTATATCGATTTTAGAATAATACCAAGTCAAGTCAGAATAAATTGTCGCGGTTCTTTTAGCATCCGGATTGGCTTTCAAATCTTTCTTTAGACCGTCAATAATGTTTTGAGCATTTTGCGCCCTAACCGATATTGAAATCAGGAATAAAAAGAATAAAACCAAAGCTTTTTCCATGTGCTTAAACTTATAACAATATACTAATTTTGGTTCCTGAACTTGAACTTTGGAGTTCAAATTTCCCATTGATTTCGGCTATTCTTTTTTGCATATTGAGTAAGCCATTGCCCTTTTCTGTAGTATTTATATCGAACCCTTTTCCGTTGTCTTGAATGATAATTCGAATGCTGTCTTCTTCTTTTTTTACCAGAATTTCAATCTTTTGCGCTTGGGCATATTTGATACTGTTGTTGATGGCTTCCTGAATGGTTCTGTAAATATTCATGCCTTCAATGGAGCTGAATTTACGCTCTTTCAATTTGGCATCGACAGAAAAGTAAAATCCAATTTCGCTTTTTGCCTCTTTAGCTTTATCGATAAAATTGTGGATACGCGTTTGTAAATCTTCAAAAGTGATTTGGCTTTTATTCATTGCCCAAATGGTATCACGAAGCTCGATAATAGTGGATTTAGCAAAATCGCTAATGCCGGAAAGTTTATCTTCAAGCTTTGCATTTTGGATATCAAAAGCATATTTGATATTGTCTACCGAAGAAATAATAAACGTTAGTTGCGAACCAATATTATCATGCAAATCTCTGGAAATTGTTAATCGTTGTTCTTGTAACTTGTTTTGGGTTTCAATTTTGGCTATAGCCGATTTGAGTTCAAACTCTTGCTCTTGTTGTTTGATTTTTAACTTTTGTTGGCGATAAACCAAATAAATAATACACAACAAAGCCAAAGAAATTAACCCAAGGATAAGGAATTGGGTGTTCTTGTTTTTAATTTCCAACTCTCGTTCTCTCACTTGTGCTTTTGACTGCAAAAGCTGCTTTTCTTTTTTCTCGTTTTGGTATTTGGCTTCAAGTTCAGAAAAGGTTTGGGCGCGTTCCACATCAAAAACAGAATCCCTGATTTGGATGTAATTTTCTTGGTCTTGAACTGCTTTTGAAAGGTTATTTCTCTTCTTATTAAATGCTGCTCTTTGGTAATAAAAGTCTCTTAATTTTTCAGCACTCTTACTTTGCTTAGCAAAAAAATAAGCTTTTTCAAATAATTGTTCCGCTTTAGTAAAATCATCTAATTCATAAGCTATTGTGGCCAAATTAGTGTAATTGGTAGCCCGAGTGTAGTAATAATTACCATCTTTAATTCCGTTATTGCTTTCAAAATTTTTATCGTTAATTCGGAGTGCTGTACTAATCCATTTTTGAGCTTCTTTGTATTTTTTTTGTTTCAACAGAGTATTTCCTATATTATTATAAGTTTCCGCAATATAAAGTGTGTCTTTTCCTTTGTAATATTTAAAAACCTGTTTATGATAATACAAAGCGCTGTCAGGCTTGTTCCAATCGTCAAAATTAATCGCGACAGCATTAAGTGCATTACTAATCATATCGGGACTTTTTTCTTTTTGGTTCACCCAATATTTCAAAGCCTTTTTACCATAAAAAATTCCCTTTTGATAACTTTCGAAATCATGGTAAGTTAAAGACAAATTAGCATCAAAGAAAGCAATCCAATTTTCTTTCTTCTCCTTTTCTGCTATCCTTATTCCCATTAAGGAAGAATGAATGGCTTTGTCATATTGCCCTTGTTTTCTGTAGACTTTTGATAAATTATGGTAGACTGTCAAAAGAGAGGGAATATCACCTCCGTTTTGCAATAATTTTACAGCTTTTTCACCATAAATCACTGAACTGTCTAATTGGTTATAGTCACAACATCGGGCATTTTTACAAAAATAATATTGCGCTTCATCAGCAGTAGTTTTGATATTTTTTTTGGCCAACTTAAAATAGTAATCAGAGGAATCTTGAGACGTAAATGCTTTGATAAGCGTTTTTTTAATCTCCTGAGAATTTGCCTCTACCGAAAAAAGCAACATAGTGACTATAAGTAAGTAAAGTTTTTTCATGTAGAGATTGTATAGCATAAATGTATTAAAAATGTTAAAATTCTCAATAGCTAATTCTCTTTTTTTGGATATAAATCTTCCATCAACTGATAATTTAATTCGAAAACATTTTTGCTCAAAGCAGCATTGATTTCTTTCATCTTTATTTTCAGATCCTCTGAAAGTTGCAGTTGAATAGATTGTTTTTGGTGTTCGCTATTTAATTCTATGATAAATTCCTCTAGTGGCTTTAGTTTAGACTGAAACTCACTTCGTTCTGAGAGCATTTTATACCTCAGATAAAAGATGAGTCCAATTTGAATTAAAAAAACTAATATTAGAAAAAAGGTCATGTTGAGTCGAATATAAGTTTCAAAATTCGGGTAAAAAGCAACCAAAAAAAATACGGCATACGCCGTATTTTTCACTGAAAGGAAATATATTTAAAATTAGTTTGTGGTAAAATTAATATTAAAAGCACCGTTAGTAATGGCTTTTGTATCCGTCCCGTTTTGGTTTTTTCCGGTAAAATTAAAAGTTCCTTTCACATTAGTATCTGTAATCTCGCTAATCGTAATTGATCCTACTGCCCCGGAACTATCATAAGGTGCTGCCCAAGTTTGAGAAGCCATCGGATTATTGATATTTACTTCAGAATAACTGGCAATAGCAGAAATATTGGCTGTATCGCTTATTTCAAAAGTACCGGCAGCTCCGTTTGTTCCGTTCAAAATTAATTGAATGGCTTTCCCTGATGCGTCACTTCCTTGGATAATAATAGTTGTTGTAGTGCCTATTACTTGTTTGGTAGCAAAAGTGGCTAGATTCATTGAGGTGAAATTAGAGCCTCCTACTTTGGCTTTTAGTTGTCCCAAAGATGCGCTTCCGCCTCCGCCTCCGCCATCATCGCTTCCACTGCATGAGGTAAGTAAAGTGGCTAAAGCCATGGTTAAAACGATTCCGAATTGTTTAATTGTCTTCATAATATTTAAGGTTAAAGGTTATTATTGCAAATCTTCACTTTTATCAAATGGCAATCAATAAGGCATTTGACGTATTTTTAGTTAGCTTTTCATCAAACTGGCTTTTGGAATGCTCACATACTTCAGAACATTGGTTTCATTTTCACTGGAAATAAAGTACAATATTTCATTTGTCTCGTCATAAAAAGGCAATCCGTCAAAATCTGTGGTATTGATTTTACTTCCCAGATTTATGGGCTCCGACCAGTTCTTCCAAGTCTCATCTAATCGATAAGAAACAAAAATGTCATAACTCCCAAAAGCACTGAATCCATCGCTACTAAACAACATTGTTTGATTATCGGACAGCAATTGGCACATGCCTTCATCGGCAGCTGAATTAATTACTTTACCCATATTTTGCAGTAAACCATAAGTACCATCTTCTTTTTGTTGGGCAAAATATAAATCACTTGCTCCCTGAGAAAAATCGGTTTCAATACCCATGATTAAAATCTTTTTGTCAGCTGTGAGAAAAGCTTCTGCTGTATCATCATAGTTGTTGTAAGCCGTAACTTTTATTGGTCCCAAAGCATCATATTTAGTATTATTGATTACAAATAATTCAAAACCGGTTTCTGTAGTGCCTTTGGTATAGCGGTTGCCGCCTTTTAACAAATGATTAGTTCCAATAGGTTTTACATGATTGTAACGATCTCCGGTATTGAGCGAAGATTCTAATTTCTTGTTTGCCCATTGTCCTGATGCATTTTTGGTAAAAGAAAAAATTTCGTTTTTCACCTCACTGATTCCGGTCACAAAAAGCTTTGATCCGTCAAAAGACACCGATGGGCTTGTTGGAACAATATCCTGCAACTGTAGCGTTTTGGCAGAAATCAGACTTTCAAAAGCGGTAGTTGTATTAACCATTGGTTGAATAGGCGTTTCCGAATCAGAAATGCCTATAGCATCGACTTCTTTTTGCCCAGGAAGCAAAGCAAAATTGAATTCCACTCGAACCGCCACAACCCCTGAAACAGCTTCGTCTAGAATAGCATATTCGACACCCGGATTAATCACATCGGGACTTTCCTGAATTTTTCTTCTTTTACGTTTGAAATAGTAATTTCTATCCGCCGGAATTGTCGCTTTGAACATCACCGTTTTATAATTGGGTTTTCTAGACCAAACGCGCTTATATTTTCCAGAACCATCATCTACCGAAACACTAACCACACAACCTGCGTTAAGGTTTTCGAAAACGGCAACTTGTTTAACAGTTTGAGGCTTTTCAAAACCCACTTGCACCCATTCATATCCATCCAATGCATTTTTGGGCGTCCAAGCATTTGGACTGCTACCACCTTGCGGAAAAGTATCGGGTTTGCCTAAAATTCTTTTAATTCCATGTTGTTTTCCACCTAAATCCGAGGAATATTTAATTAGTTTATTCGCCCATTGTATTTGTTGCGCATTGGCAGAAAAGAGAACCAATAAGATTGCATAAAGAAATAGTGTTTTTTTCATAATAAGTGCGATTTAAAATAGAAAGGACCGCAACGAATTGCAGCCCTAACTAACTTCCTCAAAAAACTCAATTGTTAACTTTAATTTTTTCTACTTTTTTGCCTTTGAAAGCGAAGATAAATTCACCATCATCGGAAATATCAATTCCGGCACCGTATTTTGGGCTTCCTCCTTTTCCTTTAGATTGAACAGAACCTTTGGTTTCTCCATTAGTCATATCAATACCGTAGATAATGTTTTTGCTGTTTCTTTGATCTCTCAAATAATAATTACCTTCAATTTCATAAAAATAATCTACTCCTCTTATTTTTTCGGTAGCGTAAACTCTTGAGCCGTCTTTTTTATTATAAGATGCCAATCCTTTTTCAGAAAGCACTACTACTTTATCTCCAAAATCGATAACATCAGTCGCTTTTCCCACTTTTGCATCGTTGTGTTTCACATCAAATAACTGGTTTCCTGAAGCAATGTCGTATCCATAAAATTCATCACCGTCGCCAACAAATAGCGTTTTATCGTTTTCGAGGATAAAATCAGTAATGCGTTTGTCAAATTTTTCAGAACGCCAAGCTGTTTTTCCTGTTTTGTCATCTAAACAAAGTACGGAGTTCTTTTGATTTTTATAATCCCAATAGATGTAAGGAACCCATTGTTTCATAGAACCGCCACCAAAACCACCAAGTGCCATTCCGGCTGAGAAACCATTGGAAACTTCTTCTAATCTGAATTCCTGAACTTGCACTTTTCCTCCAACTTGCACCAACACTTTATCGCCAGATTTATAGATATTCGGCATACAAAATGCACCGGTAATTTTCTCAGAAGCCCAAAGTAATTTTCCTGAGGCTAAATCGTGTTTTTCTACATATTTTGTTCGGTCCCTTGTTCCTAAAATCACTATATAAACCGCGTCATCCGTAAATAAAGGATCAGCAATAGTTCTGTAGATTTTAGAACGTTTTCCGCCGCTGAACATTCCACCGCCGGCGCCTTTCATGTCATTTTCATAAGTTACTTCCCAAAGTTTTTGACCGTTATTGATGTTATATACTTGCAATCCGTCTAAATACATGTATAATTTATCGTCTTTAATCCATAAATCAACAATGGCTCTACGCGTAACCAATTCTTTTTCGATGGTTCCTAAGAAAGTAGCATCCCAAAGAATATCTCCGTTAGTTGCATTAATTTTTACCAACTGATTTTTAAAACCGGCGAACAAAGCACCTAAAGCCGTTGGTTTAAAATTAATCATGACGATTTCGTTTCTTTTTCCATCGTATATATATTTTCCAACACCGCCTTTGAAACGATTGGTTTCCCAAACTTTTTCACCGGTATTGGCTTTCACCAAAATCACTGAAGCTTTTTGTGAAATTAAAAATGCATCTAATTCAAAAATGTATTTTACCGTTTCCAATTCGCCTTCATCAGTTCCTTCTTTCGCCGCAGTTCCTTTTGGAATTAGGTTTTGGTATTCTTCAGAATTCCACAATTCTTTTCCGGTAGCCACATCAAGGACGGCAACCCTATCGGTTCCTAACTTTCTTTCATCAAAAAGAAATAAGTAACCGCCTTTACCTTTGCCTTTGTGAATGATGTACTGGTATTCACATTTGTTAGTTTTATTAGTGGTGATTTTTTTATAATCGCCACTCCAAACTTGTTTTCCGCCAGCATCTAATACAGTCGCTGAATTATCATCTGTGGCCAAAATATATTCTCCTCCGTTAACGGCAACCGCCAGTTGTGTCGCTTTGTTGTCAAATTCTGATTCCCAAACGGTACCAAAACTACCCGATTTTTTTCCGGCGCCTTTGCCTTTGCCCATTAGTTTTCCAAGCTGGGCATTTGCTGGTAATGTGATTGTCAGAGAGAGCATCAACATTACTAAAGTAATTTTCTTCATGTTTATTGTTTTATTGTTAGGTTTAAAAAGTAACTGTGTAACGAATTTTATATCGTTGTTGTTTTTGAAGTTTAAATTTGAATTTGTGATCAAGAATGTAGCCCGACATGAAGTTGATAAAATCAATATTCTTAATGTCGCTGTCAACTTTGAAAAAGGAAGAAACCTTTCCGTTTTGCACTACGCCGATATCAACGACCATAGTGCCTTTGACTTCAGCGTATTTTTTGTTTTTCTTTTTTTGGAAATCCTCCGATTGGAAAACCTCATCAATTTCTTTGGTTACGGTTTCCGTCACTACTTCTTCATCTGTCAGTACCGGTTTTTGGGCCAATACATTTTGAGTAGACAGCATGAGCAAGGTGAATACTAGTAATGCCTTAATTATCTTCATGGTTTTTAGGTTGTTAAATACATAACAAACCTATTGTGAAATACTAAGGCAGGAAATACGGCAAATGTCGTATTTTGTTAAAATTGGAAGTGTGGAAACTGCTCTTGAAGCTTTATAATCTTTTGATTAAGAGAAGTTATGAACTGTTGATGAGCAGAAGTATTCGGATTAAATGGACGATGGGCTAATCCTTTTTGAATGTTACATACTTCTTGCATCGTGTTAAAATATTTTGAATTTACATAATTTTCAAAAAAGCGTATCCAAATGTAATCAATAGCCGATTGGCTTGGATGCAACATGTCTTCGGCATAGAAGCGATAATCGCGAAGTTCGTCCATCATTATTTCGTAACTGGGAAAGTAATTGACAATTAACAATTGATAATTAATAATTTCTTGGATTGCAGTTATTAAATGTGCTTTGCTACGTTGATTTTCAGAAAAACCGTCTTTAAGATGACGTACGGGTGAAACAGTAAAAATGAATTTACAATCGGGGTTCACTTTTTGGAGTAAAGCGATTGTATTTTGAATCGATTGCTGAATGGTTTCGGGCGACAGGATTTCTTTGGTGAATTCTTTTTGGGAAACTTTATGACAATTGGCGACTATTTCGTTAGTTGAATTGTGACGATAAACCCAGGAAGTTCCGTAAGTAATAATGATATGACTTGCTTGGATTATTAGAGGATTAGATTGTTGGAGGATTAGATTTAATCTTTTTAAGAACTCCATTTTGTCCGGATGACTTAACTCTGAATGGACATCATAGCAATGCCACAAATCGTTGTGAAAGAAAATATCGGCTTCGGTAAACAATGTTTGATTTACAATTCTATCTGCTAATTTCTCAATCGAAACCGGATTGAAAATTATCCCAAAAGGATTGGTTGTGATTTGAAATTTAAAGTATTGGAATTTCTCTCCCATATTTTCAGCAAAGCACGAACCTAAAGACAATATTTTAGACCTGTAGTCTATAGGATATTCATAAACAGGAACGGGAACTTTGGTGGTGAAATTCATTTGTTTTTGATTTATCTACTTCGTCAATTAGTTATCACTACAGTCAAAAGTACAAAATATGAATAAAAAAACCCTTTCATTGACAGGTGAAAGGGTTTGGGTTTGATTATGGTGTTTGATCTAATTTATTTGTAATATTCGAAATTGTAGCTGAATGGTCCTGGAGAAGTTTCCGTTGAGTAACGTGTCAACGGATAGTTATTTTCATCGTAAACCAATTCGAAATCTACTTGCGAGCTTTCAACCGTTGCAAAATAAGTGGTTACTTTTTTAAGGTTTTTAGTAATCCCATATCTTCCATCGCTGTCGTAAGTATGTAATTTAATTTTATCCATTCCGATTACATTGCGCATCGGGTTATTGGCTCCATCATATTCGAAATCCATTGCCGTTTGCGACGCCGAACCGGTAAATTCAATTCGAACGATATTATTATTTTCAATGAAGTACTTTTCGCTAACTGCAGAAAGTATCGTTTGACTATCCAAAGTTCCGGTATAATTCAAAGCTTCAACAGTTCCGTTTGGATTATAAGTGAATACCATTTTTGTAGCTGTACCGTTCTGTAGATTCTTTTTGACAACTTGTTCCAATTGATTATTGGCGTTATAGGTAAAAACCGTGCTGAAGGTATTTTGGTTACTTCCGTTAAATGTTTTGATTTCTGCAATTAGTTCACCACTATAGTAGTATTTGTCATAACCTGTTTGCATGGAAGGTGTATGAATTTCGTAGTTCACCTTTGCTAGTTTTCTTCCGTCATAACTAAAATTATAAACTCCGTGATTTCCCATCACTTCAGATTCCATCTTTTTTAACAACACTACACTAGTATCCGGCTGATTTCCATTATCATCCGAAGAGCATGAAGTAAACATTACAACTAAAAGGGAAACAAAAAGAATTTGAATAGCTTTTTTCATAGGTTAAGGTTTTTGTTCTAAATCAATTACGGGGCAGCAATTAATTTCAAGTCAAATGTAGACAAGTGACCCTTTAACCAAAAAATCTTTCGATATACTACTTAAAAATCTGTTGTTTAGCAGTTTTAAGGCAATTACACCTCTTAATTTAAAAAGAAAAACCTTCCAAAAATTAATTGAAAGGTTTTTAAAATATAAGATTTGTAAACTTATTTTATAAAGTCAATCGCTTTTTCCAGGACTTCTTTTATTCCGGCAACATTCTTTCCGCCGGCTGTGGCAAAGAACGGTTGTCCGCCACCGCCGCCTTGGATATATTTTCCTAATTCGCGAACTACAGCTCCTGCGTTTAGATTTTTTTCGGCCACTAATTCTTTTGATATATAACAGCTCAACATTGGTTTATCTTCGTCAGCGGTTGCTATGACTAAGAATAAATTGGTCCCCAAAGTTCCCAGTTCATAAGCCAAATCTTTAGCACCTTCCGGGTTCAAATCGACTTGTGTCGCTAAGAATTTTACACCGTTGATTTCTTGCAATTGAGTAGCCAATTCGCCTTTTAGGTTTTTAGCTTTTTCTTTCAATAATTGTTCTATTTGCTTTTTTAACTTAGCATTTTCGTCTTGCAACGAAACTACTGCTTTGATGGTATCTTGAGGGTTTTTCAAGGTTTCTTTAATGGTAGCCAAAGTATTTTCCTGTTGGGTAAAGAACTCTTTTACAGCATCACCGGTTATCGCTTCAATACGACGAATTCCGGCCGCAACAGCACCTTCGGAAACAATTTTGAAATGCCAGATTTCTGCCGTGTTTTTCACGTGAATTCCTCCGCACAATTCTTTACTATCACCGAACTCAATCATGCGCACATTGTCACCATATTTTTCGCCAAACAATGCCATCGCACCTTTAGCCAAAGCTTCTTGAATGGGAATATTTCGGTATTCCATCAATTGCAATTGGGCTTCAATTTGAGTATTTACACTCGCTTCTACTTGACGTAATTCTTCTTCGGTTACTTTGCTGAAATGCGAAAAGTCGAAACGCAAATAGTTTGGATTAACCAATGATCCTTTTTGCTCTACATGTGTACCTAAAACATTTCTCAAAGCCAGATGCATCAAATGCGTAGCCGAGTGATTTTTGGAAGTGGAAGTTCTTAAATCGGTATTAACCTTGGCTACAAAAGTTGCCGATACATTTTCCGGTAATTGTTTGGCAAAATGTAAAATCAGATTGTTTTCTTTTTTGGTGTCAATGATATCTATGGTCTCATTGGCCGAAACTAAAGTTCCTTTATCGCCAACTTGTCCACCGCCTTCGGGATAGAATGGCGTGTTATCTAAAACGATTTGGTATAAAACACCGTCTTTTTTACTGTCGACTTTACGGATCCTGGTGATTTTTACTTCGTTTTCGGTTTGGTCGTAACCCACGAAAGTCTCCACATTGCCGGGAATTAAAACCGACCAATCTTCGGTTGAAACTTCGGAAGCGGCACGGGAACGGTTTTTTTGTTCTTGCATAGATGCGTCGAATTCACTTTCGTTGAACGACATGCCTTTTTCTTTAAGAATCAACGCAGTTAAATCTTTAGGGAAACCGAAAGTATCATATAATTCAAAAGCTTTCGCACCCGGAACTTCAGTTCCTTTAGTTTGAGAAACTACATTTTCCAAAAGCTGTAAACCTTGGTCTAACGTTCTTAAGAAAGACGCTTCTTCTTCCCGGATCACATTGGTAACTAATTGCTGTTGCGATTTGATTTCAGGGAAGAATTCTCCCATTTGATTCGCTAAAACCTCAACTAATTTATTGATAAACGGTTCTTTGGTATTTAAAAACGTAAAGCCGTAACGAATCGCACGACGTAAAATTCTGCGAATCACATAACCTGCGCCACCATTAGACGGCAACTGGCCATCGGCTATAGCGAAAGCTACTGCACGAACGTGGTCGACGATTACGCGAATGGCGATATTGGTTTTGTTTTGTTCTTCACTTATATTTTTAACTTCGTTTGAAGTGTATTTTAATCCAGTGATTTCTTCAATTTTGGCAATCAATGGTGTAAATACATCCGTGTCGTAATTTGAAGTTACGTTTTGCATGGCCATACACAAACGCTCGAAGCCCATTCCGGTATCTACGTGTTGCGCCGGAAGTTTTTCTAAACTACCATCAGCTTTTCGGTTGAATTCCATGAATACGTTGTTCCAAATTTCCACTACTTGCGGATGGTCGGCGTTTACTAAACTTCTTCCTGAAACGGCGGCTCTTTCGGCATCGGTTCTTAAATCGATATGAATTTCGGAACACGGACCACACGGACCTTGGTCACCCATTTCCCAAAAGTTGTCTTTTTTGTTGCCTAAAATGATTCGGTCTTCAGAAACATATTGTTTCCAAATGTCCCAAGCTTCTTGATCAAACGGAACATTCTCGGCAGGGTTGCCTTCGAAAACTGAAACATACAAACGATCTTTGTCTAGTTTCAAAACTTCGGTTAGGAATTCCCATGCCCAAGCCAAGGCTTCTTTTTTGAAGTAATCGCCAAAAGACCAGTTGCCCAACATTTCGAACATGGTATGGTGGTAAGTATCAAAACCTACATCTTCTAAGTCGTTGTGCTTTCCTGATACGCGAAGACATTTTTGGGTATCGGCTATACGTTTGCTTTTAGGCGTTCCGTTTCCTAAAAAATATTCTTTGAATTGTGCCATGCCCGAGTTGTTGAACATCAGGGTTGGATCGTCTTTGAGAACGATTGGCGCTGAAGGCACGATTAGGTGACCTTTGCTTTCAAAGAATTGTAAGTATGCTTTTCGAATGTCTTGTGATTTCATTATTAATGGTTTCAGGTTTAAAGTTTCAGGTTCCAAGTTGAAAACTGAGGTTCTAGAAAATGGTTTACTGTTTAGCCCCGATTGGCAGCGCTACCGTGTAGCGCAGAAAGCGGGAAAATGGTTTAGCAATTGCTCCAAAGTTTCGCTCCTAATGATTAAAACTCCCAAAAATTCGTGGACAATTAAATAAATTTCGGATATGACTGAAACATTTGTTAAATTTGTTCGTACAACCATTGTTTTCTTAAAACAAGCACAAAAATAGTATAAAATAAAAGATGGCGAAAAAAGTAAAGTATTATTTCGATACCGAAAGTTTGGCTTACCGAAAAATCAAGCCGAAATTATCCAAAAAACTGGGTTACATCGGTTTATTTTTACTTGCTTCAGGATTATTTGGCTTTTTGTGTTTTGTGATTTTATTGAACAGTTCCTATTTAGAAACTCCGAAAGACCGATTGCAAGCGCGTGAAATTGAAACGATGAAGTTGCGATATGCCATTTTGAATAAAAAGATAGACCAAGTTCAGGAAGTTTTAGCTGATGTAGAAGAGCGCGACAATAATATTTATCGGGCTTATTTTAACACCTCACCTATTCCGGCAGAACAACGAAAAGCGGGTTTTGGTGGTGTAAACCGATATAAAGAATTGGAAGGTTTTGACAACTCGGAATTGGTGGTGAACACCTCGAAACGGGTTGATATCATTGCTAAAGAATTGGCCATTCAGTCGAAATCATTGGATGAAATTTTGAAATTAGCCAAAGAGAAAAATAAATTACTTTCAGCTATACCGGCTATTCAACCGATAAAGAATGAACAAATGAAGCGAGTGGCATCAGGTTTTGGATATCGAAGCGACCCGTTTACCAAAGTGCGTAAAATGCATGAAGGCATGGATTTCACAGCGAAAACCGGAACGCCTATTTTTGCTACCGGTGATGGTGTGGTTATTAATGCAGACAATTCGAAATCGGGTTTTGGAAACCATATCGAAATTAGTCACGGTTATGGTTATTTGACTTTATATGCACATTTGAGCAAATACAAAGTGAAACGCGGACAGCGAGTAAAACGTGGTGATATTATTGGCTACGTTGGTAGTACCGGCCGAAGTGAAGCGCCACATTTGCATTATGAAGTACACAAAGACGGCAAAGTCGTGAACCCAATCAATTTTTACTACGGGAATATCTCGGCAGCGGAATACACCGTTATCTCGAAATTGGCGAATCAGGAGAATCAATCGCTTGACTAAAGTTCAGGTTTTATAAACATAGCAAAACAAAAACACTATGCATATAGAGTTAAAAGAAGGAAAAAGATATTACAGCATAGGCGAAGTGGCTAAAGCTTTTCATGTGAATGCCTCATTGATTCGTTTTTGGGACAAAGAATTTGACATACTCAAACCTAAGAAAAACGCTAAAGGCAATCGAATGTTCACACCCGAAGATGTGAAAAATTTGCAACTCATTTATCATTTGGTGAAAGAGCGTGGCTTTACGTTAGAAGGTGCCAAAACGCATTTGAAAGAAGGTCAAAAGAAAACTTTGGACAAGTTTGAAATCATTAGCAAACTGGAAACGGTGAAAGCCCAATTATTAAATATTAAAAACCAACTTTAAGATTGGTTTTGTAACAAACGAAAAGAATTAAAAACTAATAACAAACCTTAAATTAAATCAAACATGGATTTTAAAAAATTTTTACCTTGGATTATTGTAGTAGTTGTAATTTTCGGAATTTACAGCTGGGTTAAAGGAATTAATAATACGGCAGTTGGTTACGAACAAACCATTAATGAATCATGGGGTAATGTAAATACAGCCTACCAAAGAAGAAATGACTTAATTGGCAATTTAGTCAATACTGTAAAAGGCGCTGCTGATTTTGAAAAAACCACTTTAACTGCTGTTATTGAGGCCCGAGCAAAGGCTACAGCAGTGACTGTAGATCCTACAAATATAACTCCGGAACAATTAGCTGCCTTTAATTCAGCTCAATCAGGAGTTTCCTCTTCTTTGTCAAGATTATTAGTATCTGTGGAACGCTATCCTGATTTAAAAGCCAATGCTAACTTCTTAAAATTACAAGATGAATTGGCTAGTACCGAAAACCAGATTTTAACGGCAAGAACGCGTTTCAACGAAGCTGTTAAACCATATAATACACATATCAAGACGTTCCCTAACTCTATTTTTGCTGGCTTATTTGGCTTTAAAGAAAAAGCTTATTTCCAAGCTGTTGAAGGTGCTGAAAAACCGGTGGAAGTAAAATTCTAATTCATCATAATGTCTAAAGTAGAAGATTTTTTAACCCCAGAAGAAGAACAAGAAATTGTTGAAGCCATACGCGTGGCCGAAAAAAACACTTCGGGTGAAATCAGAGTACATCTAGAAAAACATACTTCCATCGATGCGTTTGAGCGCGCGATGGAAGTTTTCCATTTGTTAAAAATGGATGAAACTGAATTAAAAAACGGGGTTTTAATTTACTTAGCTGTTAAGGACAAAACCTTTGTAATTTGTGGCGATAAAGGCATCAACGATTTGGTTCCGAATGATTTTTGGGATTGTACGCGTGATGTGATGGTTAAAAACTTTAAAGAAGGTCATTACAAACAAGGATTGATTGATGGCATTTTAAGAGCCGGAGAACAACTGCAAAAATATTTCCCGTACCAAGAAGGCGACACGAATGAATTATCAAACGAGATATCAAAAGGATAAATATGGAAATTACGAATTACGAATTACGAATTACGAATTTCAAAAAAATTCTGAACCTCCTTTTTTGTGTTTCTGTATTCTTTTGCGCATTCCCAACTTTTGCGCAGTATAACATTCCTGAAATACCAAAATTACAGACTTCTGTTTATGATTATGCGAATGTTTTAAGTCCGGAAGAAAAAGTCCAATTGGAAGAAAAACTCATTCGATATTCCGACAGTACTTCGACTCAAATTGTAGTGATTACCATTGAAAGCTTACAAGGCGAAGACATTGGTATTTTAACACCAAAATGGGGTCAAGCATGGGGAATTGGCGGGAGCAAAGAAAATGATAATGGTGTGATTATTCTTTTGGCAAAAGCCGAAAGAAAAATTTGGATTTCCGCCGGTTATGGTTTGGAAGACAGACTTACCGCAGGCATTGGCGGAGAAATTACCCGAAATATTATTATTCCGGAATTCAAAGCTGGAAGTTATTATAAAGGATTAGACAAAGGTACTGACGCCATTTTTAATGTCTTCAAAGGCAAATATAAAGGTGAAAGAAAAACCAAAAAAAAAGGTGGGAGTTTTCCCTTATTACCAATAATTGTCATTATCATAGTTATCATAATAATCATTTCAAAAAACAAAGGCCAAGGCGGTGGTGGTAATCAAGGTAATCGCGGTGGCGGATTTGACTTAGCTGATATTATTATCTTGAGTAGTTTGGGACGCGGTGGCGGCGGAAGCTTTGGTGGTGGTTCTTCAGGCGGCGGTTTTGGTGGCGGCGGTTTTGGTGGCGGATTCGGTGGCGGTGGTTTCTCCGGTGGCGGTTCGGGCGGAAGCTGGTAAAGTCAGTTTGCAGTATTCAGTCGCAGTAAATAGTTGTAAAAAACTCGGTCTCACCAATTAACGAGACCGAGTTTTTTAATTTAATCCATAAATATCATTCCGCCTTCTTTTTTCTTCCCACCAAACTTCTCGAGTTTATAGGTTAGTGAGAACATCACATAGCGTTTTAATACTGTATTTTCAGCATCAACAATAGCTGTTGGGGAAATCGTACGTGTGGCATTTTGGTTTTGGTCTAATAAATCGTAGACTTTTACTTTGGCTAAAAATTGGTCTTTGAAGAAATTATAACCCAAACTCACATTCCACAAATAGAAATCTTTCTTAAATCCATCGGCTATATTAGAGTTGTATCTATAACCAAAGTCACTTCCGATTACAAAATGCTTTGGCACATAAGACGTGATTTCAAGTCTGGCATTGTGGACAAAGTTTTGCGCTTTGTCAATCACATAATTTTTATAATCGGTACTATTTAAAGAATAGCTATAGTTTTGCGAAACAGTAATCAACTCGTCAATGCTCCAAGTCAGATTTACTTTTGGACTAACTTGTAAACCTCTTGATTCAAAAGTCACAGCATTGGTTAAACCTTTATTAGCATCATAATTTAAATTGATTCCGGCACCAAAACGCAAGGTTCTTTTTTCTTTTTTAAACGACTTATTCCAATTCACTCCTAAATAGGAATTGTACACCATATCTACATTTTGATAAGTAGTTGTCGCTTTAAAATTATCGTCAAAAATTGTTGAAGAAACTACGGCATCTCGGCTCAAATTAAACCCTGAATAAATATAATAACCGGATCGCGACTGGTAGTCATAATCGTTAAAACTAAAATACAAATTATGCCTTTGTGTAGGTCGAAGATCTTCATTACCTACAAAAGTGCTTAATGGATTTGAGAGGTTCTCAACCGGCAAAACTTGATTCGCTTGCGGTAATTGCACCCCATAATCGTAAAACGAATAAATCGATTTTGATTTGCCCATTCGATGACTGATGTATCCTTTTATTCTTGGAAAAACGTAATTCTTGTTTCTATCGGTAGTTAATCCTAAATAATTGGAACGAGCATCAAAAGTGATGAATTCAGGTCCGAAATTAATTCTACCATTGGTTTTGGCTTTACTGATAATCAATCCGGTTGAAGGGAAAAAAGTGGTAGCGTTTGAGGAGGTAGCGTTTGACTGCAAATCATTAAAATCATCATAATTGGCACCGTCAAAATCAAAGGTGTTCAAATCGTTTTTAACTTTTCGATAGGTTACTTCCGAAGTTAAACTCAATCGAAGCGAATCGGTTAACGGTTCGCCAAATCGTACTTCCAATTTTACAAAATCATTGTTATCTTTTTCAAATCGGTTTTGATTTCGGATATCATCCGGCGTAGTATCGGCAAAAAGTGTGGCCGAATTGGTATTGACAAAATCATTTCTTCTTTGAAATTCCGACTCCAAATTAATAGATAACCCTCGGTTTTTCTTTAAAAAACGTTTGCTAAAACTGGCATCAGTCCCAAAATTTGTAAATTCATTATCGCTGTAATCTTCATTCGTACTACTATTTAACTCGTCAAAAGTTTCATTGGTAGTGATTTGATTTCTGGAAGATTTGCTATAACTTTTGTTTCTTTGGAAACTTGGATTGATATAAATCGTCGACAAGGAATCTATTTTAATTTCGAAATCTAAATCGAGGTTATGCCCATTGCTGCCGCTCTTGGTGATAGCATTTGAATTGGTAAACGTTCTTCCTTCCGGCAATAAATTAATTCTATTGGTTCTGTTGGCATTTTCGGTTTCGGTATTCGAAAAATAATAACTGCCGCTTTGGTCAATTTTTTTCAACCATTTGTCTTGATAATTTATTCCGACCATATTGGAACGGGTAATGCCGCGATTGCCACCAAATGACATATTGTTGATACCGAAACTTCCGTCATCGTTATAATAAATCGAAGAGTTTCTACCGCCGCCCATATTATCAAAAACTTCATCCATGGAAAATCCGATGGAATTGATGTTATTGGAAGAAGCCAAAACACTGACTTTCTGTTCGCCTTTAAAATAATTGAGCAACAAACTCGATTCATACCGTTTATCAGAACCGTGACCAGCGACGATTTTCCCGAAAAGACCTTTGTTTTTGTCTTCTTGTATGGTTAAATTGATGGTTTTCTCTTGCGTCCCGGAAGCTTCCCCTGAAATTTCTTCCGATTTGGTTTTGGTATCAACAACCTGAACTTTATCAATGATTTCAGCCGGAAGGTTTTGCGTGGCAATTTTACCGTCCTTGCCAAAGAACGGTTTGCCGTTGACCAAAATGTTATTTACCTCTTGACCATTGACTGTAATTTTGCCTTCGGGTGTGATTTCAACTCCGGGTAATTGTTTGAGTAAGGCTTCCACATTGGCATCGGCTCCGACTTTAAACGAAGCCGCATTAAATTCTAAAGTGTCTTTTTTGATTCTAATTGGTGGAATTTCAGATTTTATGACTACTTCATTAAGGGCATTGACAGCTTCTTTTAAAGTTATAGTTCCAAAATCTTTATCGGTGTTCAAATCTACTTTGTCATCTTTAAAATCCTGATAACTGACATAAGAAATCTTAAGCAAGACCGGCTTGTCTGATTTTTTTATTTTGAAGTTAAAATTACCTGTTTTATTGGTAATGGTATAATCAACCACCGAAGAATCTTTGACAGAAGTCAAATAAACAGTCGCTGATTCAATAGGCAATTGAGTGGTTTCATCAACTACTTTCCCTTTAAGCGAAATGGTGGATTGCGCAAAAGTGATGGAGGTAACAAAAAAGAATAGAACGAGGTAGAGAGATTTTGGCATAAAAAAATTTAGCTGTTATTTGGTTAGAAACAATAATAACGGCTAAATTCTTATTTTAGTATGTAAAGTAAAAATTTCTTACGAAATAATTAACATTTTACTTTTCTCTGATGTAAATATCAATCGGAACACCTGAGAAATCCCAGTTTTCTCGGATTTTATTTTCTAAGAAACGCTTGTATGGTTCTTTTACGTATTGTGGCAAATTGGCAAAAAACACGAATTGTGGTGTTGGTGTTGGCAACTGCATACAATATTTTATTTTCACATATTTTCCTTTCAAAGCCGGCGGCGGATAAGCCTCAATTAGCTTCAACATAAAGTCGTTGAACTTTGAAGTTGGGATTCTTTGTTTTCTGTTTTCGTATACTTTTACGGTTTCTTCTAAAGCTTTTAGCAAACGTTGTTTGGTTAGGGCTGAAGTAAAAATAATCGGCACATCGGTGAATGGTTGTAATTCTTCACGGATTTTGGCTTCGTAATCGCGGGTTGACATGGTATCTTTTTCTACCAAATCCCATTTGTTGACCAAAATAATTACTCCTTTTCTATTCTTTTCGGCTAGCCAAAAAATACTTTGGTCTTGTCCTTCAAATCCGCGAGTAGCATCGATTAAAAGAATACAAACATCCGAATGCTCAATGGCACGAACGGAACGCATAACAGAGTAAAATTCTAGATCTTCTTTTACTTTGGCTTTTCTACGGATTCCGGCGGTATCAACTAAGTTGAATTCGAAACCAAAACGGTTGTATCTGGTATCAATAGAATCACGGGTTGTTCCGGCGATATCGGTTACTACGAATCGATCTTCACCAATTAAGGCGTTGATGAAAGAGGACTTTCCGGCATTGGGACGACCAACAACACAAAATCTTGGAAGTTGTTCCTCTTCTTCGTTAACTTCAGGTAATTCGGGTAACACTTCTACCAATTTATCCAGTAATTCTCCGGTTCCGCTGCCGCTGATACTGGCAATCGTATAATATTCGCCTAAACCTAAATTATAGAATTCTACTGCGTCTTTTTCACGCATGGCATTGTCGACTTTATTTACGGCCAAAAGAATTGGCTTAGTCACTTTTCTTAAAAGCTTGGCAACCTCTGCATCCATTGGCGTAATGCCTTCTTCTACATCGACTACAAAAATAATCGCATCGGCTTCATCAATAGCCAATTCCACCTGACGGCGAATTTCCCCTTCAAAAATATCATCTGAACCTTTGATATAACCACCGGTATCAATTACTGAAAACTCTTTTCCATTCCATTCGCTTTTACCGTAATTTCTATCACGAGTTACACCGCTAACCGAGTCAACGATGGCTTCTCTTCTTTTGATTAAACGGTTAAAAAAAGTCGATTTCCCTACGTTTGGTCTTCCAACTATGGCTACAATATTGTTCATAATCATTTTAAATATGGTGCAAAGGTAGTATTAAAGAGCACAAATTCAATTATTTTATTATTTTTAGTATGCTTTTAACCACCAATAAACCTTTTTATGGACACGCAACATGAAGTTAGACTTCGCCCTCGGTTTTACAAAGACCTAGAACAAAACATTGAGATAGTCCGTGAGAAATTTATAAACTACCGACAAAAAAACGACTCTCCCGATTTCCTGATGAAAGTGAGAAACAATCACATACAGTTTACTTTTTCGGCAGAAAAAAGACATTATTGGTCACCTCATTTGAGTATCGAACTAGAAGAAAAAGAAGGCAATGAAAAAAATGCCACTCATATTCGGGGCTTATTTGGTCCAGATCAGACTTTGTGGACGATGTTTATGTTTCTGCACTTTGTAGTTGCCGGAGTTTTTACTTTATTCGGCATGTTTGCTTATTCCAATTACACCCTCAATGAACCCATGCTCATGGATTTCATCGTGATGTTTATTATGGTTATTGTTTGGTTTTTGCTCTATGTGATTGCCCGACAAATTCGAGAAAAAGGTCATCCTCAAATGGACGAACTTGAGGCAATTTTTTTGGATGTTATCAAAGATTAATTATTTTTGGTTGTACCCAAAACGACGCAATTGATAAGCATTACTTCTCCAGTCTTTATTGACTTTTACATACAATTCGATATGGATTTGCTTGCCGAAAAACTTCTCTAAATCTTCTCTAGATTGCATACCGACTTTCTTGAGTGCTGCACCTTTGTGACCAATGATGATTCCTTTTTGAGTATCGCGTTCGACCATGATAACTGAGCGAATTCGGATGATTTTTTCATCTTCTAAGAATTCTTCGGTTTCGATTTCTACCGCGTATGGGATTTCTTTATCGTAGTTCAATAAGATTTTTTCACGAATGGTTTCGTTAACAAAGAAACGTTCCGGCTTATCGGTTAAAGCATCTTTAGGATAATATGGTGGTGAAACCGGAAGTAACTCTAAAATTCTGGCGAATACTTCTTTTACATTAAAATTCTCTAAAGCAGAAATTGGAAAAATTTCGGCATTTGGTACTTTTTCTTTCCACAAATCGATTTGTGCTTCTAATTCATCTTGGTTGGACTTATCTATTTTATTCAGCAACAGCAACACCGGAATTTTAGAATGAATGATTTTATTGAAGAAGTCTTCGTCTTTGAGTTCCTTTTCGCCTATTTCGACCATATAAATCAACACATCAGCATCTTCAAAAGCCGATTTCACAAAGTCCATCATTGATTTTTGCATTTCGTAAGCCGGTTTGATAATTCCCGGCGTGTCTGAAAGTACCACCTGAAAATCTTCACCGTTCACGATGCCTAAAATTCTATGACGAGTAGTTTGCGCTTTGGAGGTAATGATTGACAATCTTTCCCCAACGAAAGCATTCATTAGGGTTGATTTCCCAACGTTCGGGTTTCCTATGATGTTGACGAATCCGGCTTTATGTTTTTGTTCCATACTAAAAAAGGCGAAACAGTAGTAAATTAAAAAAAGCCACCCAAATAATGGATGGCTTTGAGTTAGTAGCGGGAACAGGACTCGAACCTGTGACCTTCGGGTTATGAGCCCGACGAGCTGCCTACTGCTCTATCCCGCGCTGTTTCGAGTGCAAATATACAACGAAAAACGACACACACAAGTAATTTAAACTAAAAATAAATTAATTTTTAAATGATTCCTCGAATATCTAAAGTAAAGAACTACTTTTGCAAAAAATTTAAAAACCCGTAAAGGGTTATCTTCCAGCAAAATGAATATGAAAAAAATTGTCGAGTACAGAGCGTTACTTGGCGTTACAAAAACAGCAACTCTTAAAGAGTTAAAGACCATTTACAGAAACAGCATGAAAGATTCTCATCCTGATGCGATAGCAGATGAGGCAGAACGCTTGGCAGCAGAAGAAAAAAGCAAGGAAATTATTGCCGCTTATCATTTCTTAGTAAGTATCGCGCCGGAAACTTTGGAAAAAGACAAAGCAGAATATACAAGAATCACGACAAGTACTAATATTGCTGATTTCTACTATGAGAATAGTGTTTTGTATATCACATTCTTAGACGGGAATTCTTTTGAATATTTTGGGGTTTTGAGACCTATTTACATTAAAATGGTTAATGCAGAATCGCCGAGTCGTTTTGCCAGAAGACACATTTACAACGAATACATTTACCGAAGCACCTCTAAATTAGTTGCTGCTGAATAAAAAAAAAGAAAGTCTCAATTAATTAATTGAGACTTTCTTTCTTAAAAAAAACCAACACAAAACATATTATTCATCAGCTGCGAATGCTGAGTTTTTATCTATACTGACTTTTAAAGTAGTAGCAACACCTTGCTCATTGACCATAGTCATATTTAAAGTGTCCAATTTGGCTAAATTTCTGGAAACAAAACCATTAAACATATTGTAAGAGATATTCATTTCTTTTAAGTTGTGTAACTTTTCTAAATCGAAAGGCACTTGTCCGTCCATTTTGTTTTCAAATAAACTTAAGGTCTCTAAAGATGATAAGTTTGATACTTCTTTCTCTAATTTACCGGTTAATTTATTGCTGTTCAACAACAATACTTTCAACGATTTTAATTGATAATAAGAAGTTGGAATTGCTCCTTCGATTTCATTATTGAATAAAGAAAGCGTTTCAAGATTTGTTAAAGTTCCGATACTTACAGGCAAAGCACCCGTTAATCTGTTCATGTGCATTTCAATTGATTTCAATTGTGTAGCGTTTCCTAAAGTTTCCGGCAAAGCACCGGATACTTTGTTAAAAGCCACATTCAATTTAGTCAAACTTTTTAAATTACCAATCGATTCAGGTAAGACACCGGAAATATCATTTCTGAATAAATTCAATACTTCCAGTGAAGTTAAGTCCCCTAATTCTGTAGGTAATTCGCCCACAAGGTTATTGTTCATTAATTTGATTCCGATAACTTTATCGTTTTTGATTTCAACTCCATACCAAGTTGTGGTTGGCGATTTTAAATCCCATTTGTTGGTCCATTGCGAACCTTTAGTCGCTTTGTAAAGTTTTAACAACGCGTTTTTCTCTGTTGAAGATATTTCTGCAAATACTGAGGTCGAAACCAAAAGCACAGCTACATAAGTAAAAATAGATTTCATATCATTTAGATTTGAGGTTAATGACGAAGTAAAACTATAAGAATGGTCGTTTAAAAACAAATATAATCGATGAAATGCATTTTGCATTGTCTTTTTTATAGACTTATCTTACAATTAGTCTAAATTTTAACAATCCGAATCAATTCCTTACAGATGAAATGACATTAAAAAATATTTTATACATTTGAACTACTAACCAATTAAAAATAAACATTATGCCATTTAATTTTTACGCTGTATTAGTCTCAGCACTAGTAACACTTGTAGTTGGATTTGTCTGGTACAACCCAAAAGTTTTTGGAACCATTTGGATGAATGAAACCGGAATGACCGAAGAAAAAGCCAAACAATCTAATATGCTGAAAGTTTTCGGGTTGACTATTTTTTATTCTTTGATGTTATCTTCTATCATGCCAGCTTTAGTAATTCATCAAATGGGAGCATTAGGTGTATTTGACGGAAATGATAAGAATCCGGATTTTTTGGAATTCATGAAATTACATGGAGATGTTTACAGGACTTTTAAACACGGTGCTTTACATGGTGCGATCTCAGGAGTGTTTTTGGCACTACCAATAACAGCTATCAATGGATTATTTGAACAAAAATCATGGAAATACATCCTAGTTAATGCCGGTTACTGGATTGTATCGATGACGATTATGGGTGCTATCATTTGTGGATGGCAATAGTTTAACATTTTATTATAAACCAATCGCTCTACATTTGTGGAGCGATTTTTTTTACTTTGGATACACATTCATTTGAAATTTTCTCTTCAACTGCTCAACTTCCCGAAACTTGGGACAAGGTTGCGCATAACAATGTTTTTCTGCAAACGCATTATTTAAAAGTACTGGAAGACTCGGCACCAACCAATATGCAATGCTTTTATATCGGTATTTTTGAAAAATCAGAATTGATAGGCGTTGCTTTGGCACAATATCTTAATTTGAACAAACTAGAATCCTTTGGCGAAAGAGACCAATGTCTGAAAACAAGCATTCGGAATTTTATTTTTAAAAATTTTGCCTCTCATGTTTTATTCTTGGGAAACAATATGATTACCGGGCAAAACGGATATGAGTTTACTAAAGCTATCGGCTTTAAAGATATTGCAGATTTACTTTTAGAATGTGCTAATGCCATCACGAATTATTTTAAAGACCAAAAAATCGCCATACATATTGTGTCCTTTAAAGACTTCTACCAACATTGTGCGGAAGAATTGAAAAAACACCAATTTTCAAAGATTTACGAGTTCAATACGCAACCCAATATGATTTTTGAACTGCCCAAAAAATGGCAAACCAATGAAGACTACATTGCGGCTTTTTCTAAAAAATACCGTGACCAATACAAACGTTCTCATAAAAAATCAGCGGAAATTGTTACTAAAGAATTGTCATTGGAAGAGATAACTCGGCAAGAAGAGCGAATTTACGAATTGTATCATCATGTGGCCAAAAACGCGCCGTTTAACACTTTTTTCTTAGCCAAAAATCATTTCTCTACTTTCAAGAAACAATGTGGAGAACGATTTAAATTGGTCGGTTATTTTTTGGAGGAAAAATTAGTTGGATTTCACACACTGCTTTTGAATGGAAATGTGTTAGAAACCTATTTTTTAGGCTATGATGACCAAGTCCAAAAAGAAAAAATGTTGTATTTGAACATGCTCTACAACATGACGGAATTCGGTATAGAAAACCGATTTGAAAAAATCATTTTCGGCAGAACCGCTTTGGAGATTAAAAGTTCTATCGGTGCGGAACCAATAGTGATGTCCGGATTCATTTATCATACCAACAAATGGGTGAACAAATTAATGCCTAAAATATTTCCGCAATTAGAACCGGATTTGGTTTGGCAACAGCGGCATCCTTTTAAGTAAAAAAAGACCGCAGATTCGCAGATTTATTTTTTAATTTATTAAAAGATTACTAACAAATTTAATAATCTGCGAATCAGTGGTAAATTTTTCTTACCTACAAGTTATCAATTTCACCTTGAATAACTTCCCAATCTTCTAATAGTTTATCTAACTCTGCTTTCTTCTTGTTGTAAGCAACAAAGAAATTCGCATTCTCGATATGTTTGTCATAATTAGAAGCCAATTCTCTATCATCATTTTGGATATCGATTTCCAATTGTTTGATTTGACTTTCAATTTTGCTCAAACGGTTTTGCAAAGATTTGCTTTTCTTTTGGTCATCATAAGAAAGGCTTTTGTTTTCTTTATTCGAATTGGCGTTGACAATCACATCCTTCTTTTCAATTTCGCGCATATTGGCGGCGTTTCGTTGTTCAAGGAAGTAGTTGATATCGCCTAAATATTCTTTGATTTTTTGGTCTTTGAATTCGTAAACGATGTTAGACATGCCTTGTAGAAAATCCCTGTCGTGAGAAACCAAAAGCAACGTTCCTTCATATTTCTGTAAAGCTGCTTTCAAAACATTCTTTGATTTGATGTCTAGGTGATTCGTTGGTTCATCCATCAGCAACACGTTAATCGGTTGCAATAACAATTTACAAAGTGCCAAACGGTTTCTTTCGCCTCCGGAAAGCACTTTCACTTTCTTTTCCACATCATCGCCTCGGAATAAGAATGAACCCAACATATCGCGCACTTTTGAGCGATTGGTATCGGTTGCCGCATTGGTCATGGTTTCTAACAACGTAATTTCTCCATCTAAATATTCCGCTTGGTTTTGGGCAAAATAACCTAATTGTACATTATGTCCGAGTTTTATCGAACCTTCATATTGAAATTCGTTGACAATCGCTTTTACAAAAGTCGATTTTCCTTGACCATTCTGACCCACAAAAGCAATCTTGCTGCCTCTTTCCACCAAAAGCGAAATGTCTTTTAAAATTACTTTATCACCATAAGCTTTGGTTACGTGCTCAGCTTCAATAACAACCCTTCCCGGCACTTGCGAAACCGGAAACGATATATTCATAACTGAGTTGTCATCTTCATCGACTTCAATTCGCTCTACTTTATCTAATTTTTTTATCAAGGATTGCGCCATCGAAGCTTTAGAGGCTTTGGCACGGAACTTTTCGATTAACTTTTCGGTTTCTTCGATTTTCTTGGCTTGGTTTTTTTGGGTGGCCAATTGCTTTTCGCGGATTTCTTCTCGCAACACTAAATATTGAGAATACGGTTTGTTGAAATCGTTAGCTTTTCCGAGGGAAATTTCAATCGTTCTATTGGTCACATTGTCCAAAAACATTTTATCGTGCGATACAATTACGACTACGCCCGGGAAATTTCTCAAAAACCCTTCTAACCAAATGATACTTTCGATGTCCAAGTGATTCGTTGGCTCATCGAGTAACAAAATGTCATTGGACTGTAATAACAATTTGGCCAATTCAATACGCATACGCCAGCCACCCGAAAAAGTATCGGTTTGGTTGTCGAAATCTTCTCTTTTAAAACCCAGTCCTAAAAGAATTTTCTCGGTATCGCCTACATAATTGTAACCTCCAAGCAATTCGAAACGATGCGTGTAGTCTGATAAATCTTCTATGATTTGGGCATATTCTTCACTTTCATAATCGGTTCTCGTTACCAAAAGATGGTTGATTTTTTCCAACTTTTTCTCCACCACTTTAATGTCAACAAAAGCTTCATAAGCTTCTTCCAACACGGTTCTTCCTTGCTCAAAATCGATATCCTGACGAAGAAAACCCATTTTCACTTCCTTCTCCGTGGCAATTTGACCGCTATCGGGTTTGAAATCACCGGCTAAAATTTTGAGCATGGTCGATTTTCCGGCGCCGTTTTTTCCCACTAATCCTACTCTATCTCCAGAACCCAATCGAAAAGTTACCTCTTCAAAAAGATACGTGCCACCAAACGAAACCGATAAATTGTGTATGTTTAACATAATGAATTGTTACAAAAGTTACAGGGTAAAAGATGGTAATAAAGTACCTTTGTAAACCCTAAGCTAAAGTGCTTAAACTAATAAAATTAAAATTTTTGCAAATGTTAAAAAAAGGATCCAAACTAAATAGCATTTTAACAGGAAGTTGTCCGAAATGTCAAGAAGAAAGTATGTATGTTGACCCAAATCCGTACAATTTGAAAAATATTTATAATATGCATGAAAATTGTAGCCATTGCGGACTGCATTATCAAATTGAACCTTCGTTTTTTTATGGCGCTATGTATGTCAGTTATGCACTTACGGTTGCTATTGGCGTAGCCGCTTTTATCATAGCAAAGGTCTTTATTGGTTTAGATTTAATTGCTTCATTTATTGCCATTATAGTAGCTTTAATTGCGTTGATGCCTGTAACGGCAAGATTGGCGCGAAATATATACATTAACATTTTTGTGCATTTTGATAAGAATGCGGTTAAAAAATAGGAGCGAATGGCTTGGGCATTCTTGGTGTCCATATTCCCGCTGTTCGTTATACTTCGTGCCACTACCATCGGGGCTAGTTAGTTTTTGTCTTTTGCAAAAGCAGAAATACAAACCGCTACTTTTTAAGTCTGTACCTTTTAATATCTATAGTCTTATCCAAAGGCTTTTCGTTTTCGATATAATCATACAAATCCAGCGCCATCGCTGGTGCCAGCATTACACCACGTGTTCCGAGTCCGTTTAAAATATGGACGTTTTTATACAAATGATGTGACCCTAAAAGCGGTCTTCTATCTTTAACTGTTGGCCGAACTCCGGCAAAATGGTCTATGATTTCGAAATCACAAGTCAAGATTTCTTTAATTCGGTCTATGAGTTCTTGTTTTCCTTCTGCTGTTGGTTTATCTGTCTTGTCTTCCCAATTGTAAGTTGCACCCACTTTAAAAAGGTCATTACCCAAAGGCAAAATAAACACACTCGTGTTCACAATGACATCCAAATTCAATTCAGGCGCTTTAATAATGAATAATTCTCCTTTTGTTCCGTCTAATGGCAAATGCTTAAAAAAAGGGTTTGAGTGCATTCCAAATCCTTCTGCAAAAACAATCTGTTTGGCTTGCAGATTTTGATACGCTAAATAATCTTCAAAGAAATTCAATTCGTTATAAACAAAAGCCTCTTCCACAAAAGAACCAAGACTCTTCAAATAAGCTTGATATAAACTCAACAATAGCTCAGTATCAACATAACCCGTATGCAAGACTTCGCCATAACCATAAGGAGAATCAATAGCCGAGTATTTTTTATGGACAATTTCAGTAGAAAGAAATGGTGATAGATTGGGTTTATCTGAAGCGGTAAACCAGTTGTTTTGTTCTTCTACCGAAAAGAACTTTCTGTAAATAGGTATTTTAAAATCAACTTGAGAATTTAGCTTAGCCTCAATTCTTTTATAAAACACTTCCGCTAAATTGAGTTGTTCGTTGGCATTCCAAACCTGACTAAATCTTTTTAAAATTACCGGATTATACAAACCGCCGGCTATTTTGGAAGAGTTTTGCGAATGGTTATCAAAAACCACAAAAGATTTATTGTTTTGCAAAAGTGTTTCTGCAAAAGCAATTCCGGCCAAACCTGAACCAACTATAATATAATCAAGCATACTGTAAAACTAAAAAAAACTCTCACCGTAAAGATGAGAGTTTTTATATTGTAATTAGAAATTTTTCTTAGTAATTCCACATATCAGACTCGAAACTACGAATCTTTTCTTTGATACGTTCTGATTCAAGAAGTTGCATTTGAGAATTATCCTTCATGTACTGTTGGATTTCTCTGTCACCATATACATTTTCTTCTTTGTAAATCACCCCGTTAAATCTACGGGAATTCAACAAGTGATCAAAAGTAATTGGCATGGCAGAATTCTTATCATTAAAAGCTTTTGCTTCATGAAGAACATCTCTTACAGCAGGAAAATAGACCCAAAATAAATCGATAACATCAGCATTGTCATTCCCGGCATCTCTAGCCTCTGGGGTTACCGGACAAAGGGCTAATAATCTGTATTTCAACTCACCTTGACGCTTGTCAAAATACCAATACCCTTTGATTTTGTAACCAGAAATATAACTTGCATCAAGATCTTTTTTGTTGATGTATTGTGGATCCAATACAGCCGCTGGAGCAGCAGGAACTTCTTGTGTTACCCACTTACCGTTAACCTTAACTCTTTGTGTTGTAGCTTTTGGATAAAATTCATCGTAATGGTCATTGATGTAATCTTTACCAGCTGGAATTGTATCAACAAAACTAAAGGAAGACTCCATGTCCTTGTAAGTTTTCTTGGTGTTAAAATAATCATCAGAATACACTTCTGTTATTTTTCCACTTTTAATGTTTTTAATTAAAACATCAAACAATGAACGTCTTTCCTTTCCAACAAATGCAGTGTCAATAGGGTAATACAATGGAAAATTAATTCTTTCATCAACATCTACAAACTCCCAAATGGTTTTACCCATTAACACATCTCTGTCATGTACATAACCATAAGGCAGTGGTTTGTCATTATCAGAAATTAACTGAGCAGGGGTCTTCTTTCCAATCTCATCCGGCACTTTTGCATTCAATAAATTTGACTGAGAAAAAGAGTTGAAACTCAATATCAGGGCAAAAGCTATTAATAAAAGATTTTTAATTTTCATGATTTATTATTTAAGTATTTAAGTAGGTTTTCTATCAACTTAAACTAATTATTGTATTTCGTAAACTACTGGTGCTGCATCTTTGGTAATAACATTTGCACCACCAACTATTTTAGTTTTAATTTCAGAAATTGTTACTTGATCGCCCTTAGTTGCTCTCATTAGAGCCGCTTTACATTGTGCATTAACTCTATCTCCATTTACAATGATTGCAGGTTGACCTGGTACTTTGAAAGTAAATCTAGTCACATCAAATTTTAAATCATACAAGAAATCTTCCAATTCTGCAGTAACTTGAGATACTTCTAAACGAGACTTAGCCCCTTTAAGCACACCAACTTGTCGTCCAATAGCTCCGGCCGGAGCAGGTATGTTTTTAATTCTGAATACTTTTCTATCAGAAGCCGATGTCCCATCAGGCATTTTTGCAGTTACGGAAACAGTTACTTCAGTACCTGATCCAGGATTCAAATTATATTTCCCATTCCCTGAAGATTTTGTCAATCCAGGCGCAGAAGCACTAACATTACTATCAGGAATACCTGCAAATGAAATAGTCATAGGGTTTTCCAAACCTCTGTATACAACATTCATTTTATCAGCTGAAATATTTGCTGTTTTTGGGCGCGGTACTACTACATATTTACCTTCGAATTTTAATGGCACCGGTTTTCCGTCTTCCATAAATGAAAAAGTTCCATTAATGGTTTTTTCACCAACACCACCAGCTGTCATCGATATGATAGCTTGCCCGTTTTCGATTTTACCTGGTCCAGAAAAACTTGTTGGAACAGTATTAGCATCATATTTGCCTAATACTACTTTACCTTTTACTGTTTCGCCTTCAAAGAATACATTTTTTTCTAAAACAACCATAGCCTGGAAGTTTTTAAATGAAGCTATGTCAGTGATAGTGTTACCAATTAAAGCATTATAAATATCTTGCTCAGTTTGTTCCACATCATTTTGCATACTAGTAAGTTTAGCTATAGAAGCAATTGCAGGAAAACCTTCAAAGTGATAAGACAAATATTTTTTCTTAACACCCTCCTTATCTTTAACATCGTCTAAATTAAATTTAGCCTTAATGTTTTCGATTACCTTAATATATTTAACATCTGTACCAAAAACAGCAATTAAATCCTTTTTGTACTTATCAATGTTAGCAATTATTTCATCACCTTTTTTGGAATATCTGTCACCTTCAAACCAATTTTCATCGATGTAACCACCTTTGTCCATTGCTTCATAGGGCAATTTCCCATCTTTTTCTCTTTCAAATTCTTTCGAAACTCCGTCTTTCAGACTACCTAAATAATCATAAAGTTGTTTTGAAATCACTTTAACTTGTTTTGCTTTATCCAAAGGAGCTTTAAAACTAGCAGGATTATCTTCAGCTTTTTGTTCTAAACTAGTTAATAGATTTTTATTGTACTCCTGAGAAAATTTATTTACGCCTTCAAATTTTTCATTCATTAATCCAAAAGCTGTCAATACTTCTTTTGACATGTTTAGTGCCAACATCGCGATGAAAACCAGGTACATTAGGTTAATCATCTTCTGTCTAGGGGTTAGTTTTCCTCCTGCCATTTTTTCTAATTAGTTATTGTTTTGTTAATAAAAATATAGTTCAAAAACTAATTATCCTTTGTTACTCATAGCAGATAACATACCACCGTAAACATTATTCAATGTAGATAAGTTTGATGTTAACGATTGCATTTGATCTTTTAATTTAAGGTTGTTTTCAGCAACTTCGTCGTTGATTTTTGCATTTCTTTCAGCACTTTGTAATTGTACTTGGTACAAACCATTCAAAGTTTCTAATTGAGTGGCAGCTTTAGTCATTTCTTCTGCATATTTTTTTGTAGAAGCTACAGAATCAACAGTTGGAGAAATTGCTTTAGCAGCGCCTTCAAAATTTTTGATACTGTTTCCTAAGCTCTCCATTAACTGTCCGTCAATTTTAGCTTCTTTCAACATATTATCTAATTTTTGAGACAACAAACCTTGAGCATCTTTTGGATCTTCTTTTTTGGTTCTTTCTTTAGCTTCTCCTCCTGCTAATTCAGGATAAACTAATGACCAATCTAATTCATTATCAACAGGGTCAAAAGCTGATAAACCGAAGATTAATGCTTCAACCGAAAGTCCAATGATAAGCATTTCACTTGCTCCAGTCCAGTGTTGAATTTTGAATAGTGCTCCGATGATTACAACCGCCGCTCCCATCCCGTAAGCGAAATTCATTGCTTTTTTGCTTAATAATGCCATAATAATAAAAATTTTAGTTAGTTAAGTTAAATATAATTAAGTTGGTTTAAAATTTATTTTCTAGGTGCTTTCCCATTTTTTGTCACTTGAGTTCCCATGTAATCTTGTACTGTTCTGAAACCGATATAACTTCTTGCAGTATCAGCATATTCAAAATCTCTGGTTCCTACCTGTAAGAAGTAAGCAACATCTTTCCAAGATCCGCCACGTACCACTTTGCGCATGTTTTTGTTGTCTTGTACTGTTGGATTCATTGAAGAAACATACTCATAAGCAGCTGCATCATAAGAAGAATCGGTCCATTCTGCGACATTACCAGACATGTTGTATAGATTGTATCCGTTTGGCTCGTATGATTTTGCTTCTACCGTATACAATGCTTGGTCAGCGGCATAATCTCCTCTGTTAGGTTTGAAGTTAGCTAAGAAACAACCTCTGTCATTTTTTGCATAAGGACCACCCCAAGGATAAGTTGCTGATTCTAATCCACCTCTCGCTGCATATTCCCACTCAGCTTCAGTAGGCAATCTGAAAGAGTTAATCAAATCTGTTCTGTTCTTTTTCTTTTTAGATTTAATGTAAGCGTTTTTGTTTAAAGTTCTCCAAGCACAAAATGCTTTAGCTTGTTTCCAAGACACCCCAACAACCGGATATTCTCCGTAAGCTTGGTGCCAAAAATAATCATTGTGCATTGGTTCATTATAAGAATATTCAAAATCCTTAATCCAAACTGTTGTATCTGGGTAAACTTCTTGTTGCTCTGTTCTGATAAATGAACTTCTTTTTCCAACTTTAGCTTTAGCCGCCGCTTGAATATCCATCCAAGAATATCTGAATTTTAATTTTTTAACATCAATAGTTCTTAAACCATTAAAAGATTCAGCAACTGGTAAATACATGGTATCCATAACCTCTGAGTAATACTCATCCGGATATTTGCTGGTATCTTTTATTAGCTTCACTTTTCTGTTTAGTCTTCTACCTGCATAAGGATCATCATCAGTCCCAACACTGTAATAATTCTCATACATGTATTTGTCGTATGGCGTCATTTTTGCCGGATCAGCATCGTTAAAAGCAAAATCACCAATACTTCCGGCATTTTTACCTTTACCTCCTGAACCAGCAGTCTGACCAACTTCATCTGCAAGAATAGCCAAACGAACTCTAATGGTAGAATCCTTGACCCATTCCACAAACTGACGGTATTCGCTGTTCGTGATTTCTGTTTCGTCCATATAAAATGCTCTAACAGTTACCGTTTTAGTTGGGGCGTCTTGTACATTAGCTAAATCGTCATCGGATTTACCCATAATGTATGCTCCACCCGGAATCAAAGTCATTCCAAACGGCTTCTCTGGATGCCATTTCTTTCCTTTAACTCCTACTAACTCACCTTTGTCGCTTGATCGTCCACAGCTCGTTAATAAAGCTAAAACTGATGCGAATACAATGACCTTCTTCATATAAATTGGGGTTATTTGAATGTTTTATTTTTAAGGGCGTAAACCTATTTATTATTTTTCAAAAAAGCAATTAAATAATACTAAATTTTATTATGCTTGCCTTCTATGTATAATTTCACTTTTCAAAAATAGAATTTTAAAAGTTATTAAAAAAACTTTTTATCGATAAAATGCGCTTTTTATCTGTTTAAGTGCATTTTTTGACTATTTTTGTAAGTTATAAATTATATTTTTTGTGCTTTTTAATTTATAATCTGTTTTATTTAACTGTTAAATGCTGTTTTTCCGCTGAGCTTTCCACCATCTTTCAGGTATTTCATGGTTGCAAGCAGCCAAATACTCATCATGCGAACAAGGTAATAACGTGTTTTTTTTCAGTTTATTGTGTTGGCCTGAAAAAAAATTTATTTCTATCCACCAACGATCTGTTTTGTTGCTTTTATAAAAAACCAATTCTTCATTTTCCAAGGGCACTATATACTTTAAATAATTGTCTTTAGTCCCAAATGGATATTCATTAGAACGATAATTTACTCCTTCGATAAAATACCATATCATTTGAGCGATAAGCACAGACTCCTCTTTACTATTATTGTGATTAAATATTCCGAAGGAGCTTACCTTGTCACTAATTCCGGCATATCTTGACAGACTACAAATTTCTTTTCCGTCAAATCCGTTCGGAGTAAAGTTAATTAAATTTCCTGAATCTGAGGACTTTACAGCATTTAAATCTACGCAAACGATATCGGCATCTCTAAAAACAGGTTCGGATAAAGCTATGTTATTTGAAATTTCACCTAATCTGTAGGCATCGAAATATAATTTTTCCACTAAATCAATCTCTTCCTGTGAATTATAATAGGTTTGGTACCCAATATTACTAAAGTTAAAAAGATTATTAGGCTCGTCTAAAATTATTTTTGACAAATAAGAGTTTGAAGTGATTCCTTCCTCTTGTTTACCAATATCAAACTTACTGTCTATAGAAACCAAATTGACCATTTGTTCTAAACTATCATAAGCTCTATATAAAGGATAAGTCAAATCTTGAGTTCCGCCAATTATCATTGGAATGACTCCTTTTCGAATCAATTTAGCACAAACTTTCTGTAAGGCAAAAAAAGTGTCTTCTAATGAATTTCCAGGAAGGATATCGCCTAAATCGGCAATTGAACTTTGCCAATTCCCCGGAAACAAACTATATAATTCTTTGCGAATGGCATTTAGATTAACTTCCTCAAAAGCTTTTAAATCGCCGCGGTTTTCTAAAACACCAATAATGGCAATCTTTACTTTATCGGTATCGGGAAAATCTTTATCTGTATGAAACGCGACTTTACTTCCCAAGTGTTGAGAAGACAATCCGTTTATAAATTGCATAATCTCATGATCAATCGGAGACAGAAAATCGAATTCCATAGCTTATTTCTTTTTAGCAGGTGTTTTTTTTGTAGTAGCTTTTTTAGCTGCCGGTTTTTTTGCAGCTGTTTTTTTCTCAGGCGTTTTCTTGGCAATCATTTCTTGCACTTGTTCCAAAGTCAATTTAGAAGCATCAATATCTTTGTTCAATTCAATTTTGATTTTTCCTTTAGTGATTACTGATTTTCCCCAACGGGCTTTTTCCACCAAAATACCTTCTTCCTTCCAGTTGTGGATTACTTTGTCGATGTCTTTTTGCAGTTTTTCTTCAATTAATTCAGCCACATCTGATTGTGATAAATTATCGAAGTTGTATTTTTTATTGACATTGATAAAGATGCCGTTCCATTTTAAGAATGGTCCAAAACGACCTACGCCTTTTTGAACGTCCATATCTTTGTAAACTGCGATTGGTGCATCGGCTTTGGCTTTATCATCAATCAATTCTTTAGCGCGCTCCATAGTTACATCTAATGGATCTTCGCCTCTTGGCAACGAAATGAATTGCTTTCCGAAACGAACATACGGTCCGAAACGACCATTGCTCACTTCTACTTCTTCGCCTTTGTATTCGCCAAGGTTTTTTGGCAACAAGAATAAATTCAACGCTTCTTCTAAAGTAATGTTGCCAATATTTTGCTCTTGACGCAAACTTGCGAATTGTTTTTCTTCATCTTCAGCATCGCCGATTTGGGCCATCGGACCAAATTTCCCTAAACGAACCGAAACCGGCTTACCTGTTTTTGGATCCGTACCCAATATTCTTTCACCACTTTCACGATCAGCATTTTTTTCTACTTCTACTACATTCGGATGGAACTTGTTGTAGAAATCCTGCATCATTTTCGCCCAATCGATGTTGCCTTCGGCTATTTCGTCAAAATCTTGCTCTACTTTTGCTGTGAAATTATAATCTAAAATCGCTGCAAAGTTTTTAACCAAGAAGTCATTTACAATTGTTCCGATATCTGTAGGCACCAATTTACCTTTATCGGAACCGGTGTTTTCTTTTAAAATCTTTTCGTCAACCTTACTATCTTTTAAAGTAAGCTGAACATATTTTCTTTCTACGCCGTCTAAGTTTCCTTTTTCAACATAGTTTCTATTGATAATGGTAGAAATCGTCGGTGCATAAGTCGATGGACGACCTATTCCCAATTCTTCTAACTTCTTAACCAAAGAAGCTTCGGTATATCTTGATGCCGGACGCGTATATCTTTCGGTTGCCGTGATATTGTTGTTAGCCAATTTCTCATTGACTTTCAAAGCCGGCAACATGCCTTCTTGCTCTTCATCGTCGTCATCACTTCCTTCTAAATACACTTTTAAGAAACCTTCAAACTTGATCACTTCTCCTGTGGCCTGGAAAACTTCTGAATGATTATTGGCTTCAATTTTAACGTTGGTTCTTTCCAATTCAGCATCGCTCATTTGTGAAGCTAAAGTTCTTTTCCAAATCAGTTCATATAAACGCGCTTGATCCCTTTCTACATTCACCGTGTGACGCGACATATCCGTTGGACGAATTGCTTCGTGGGCTTCTTGTGCACCTTTTGATTTGGTATTGAAATTTCTCGGTTTGCTGAATTCTGCTCCGTAATAACTGGTAATTTCCGCTTGTGCTGCAGCTTGTGCTTCTTGTGATAAGTTTACACTATCAGTTCTCATGTATGTGATGAGTCCGGCTTCGTATAAACGTTGGGCGATTTGCATGGTGATACCTACCGGCAAATATAATTTTCGGGCAGCTTCTTGTTGCAACGTTGATGTTGTAAACGGCGCGGCCGGTGATTTTTTGGTTGGTTTGGTTTCTAAATCGGCTACTTTATAAGTGGAACCGATGTTTTTTTGCAAAAAGTCTTCGGCTTCTTTTTTGGTAGCGAAGTTTTTCGGCAATTTGGCTTTGACTACTTTTCCGGCTTCGTTGATAAATTCTGCGGTGACGGAATATGAAGCTACGGCTTTGAATTCTTGTATTTCTCTTTCACGTTCTACAATTAATCTAACCGATACCGATTGTACACGACCGGCAGACAAACCGCCTTTTACTTTTTTCCATAAAACTGGTGAAAGCTCGTAACCTACCAATCGGTCTAAAACTCTTCGAGCTTGTTGGGCGTTAACTAAGTTGTAATCGATTCCGCGTGGATTTTCGATGGCTTTTTGAATAGCGGTTTTAGTGATTTCGTGGAAAACAATTCTTTTGGTTTTGTTTTTGTCTAATTTTAATTCTTCCGCCAAGTGCCAAGAAATGGCTTCTCCTTCGCGGTCCTCATCGGAGGCCAACCAAACCATTTCGGCGTTTTTGGCTAATCCTTTTAATTTAGTGACCAAAGCTTTTTTATCGGAAGAGACTTCGTATTTGGGTTTAAAACCATTCAAGACATCTACTCCAATTTCTTTGGAAGGCAAGTCGGCAATGTGCCCGTAACTCGACTCTACTTGGTAATCACTACCCAGAAATTTTTCGATTGTTTTTGCCTTTGCCGGCGACTCCACGATAACTAAATTCTTTGCCATATCCCGATTGTTTATGCGGACAAAAGTAAACGTTTTTTTTAAAAAACCGATTTAGTGTGATTTTTTAACGATGATTGACTCTAAAAAAGATTCATTTATACCTTAATATATTACACCCATTTGAAGCATTATTTAAAAAGAAAAAATCCCAACACAAAAGACGCCAACTCATTAGCCCCGATTGCAACGGCGCCTTGCAGAGTGGAAAGCGGGAACACGGATTACAAGCACACCCAAACCACTCGCTCCAAAACTTTTGTTAAACCATCTCTGCCATCTTGTCATATTTTATAATTTAGTATTATCTTTGCTCTCCCGAAAGCGAAACATTAGATATGGAAAAGGAAATAGAAGAGAAAAAACAAGGCACCAGCTTGGTTTTAGAACAAAAAGAAGGCAATACTAAAAAACTATTTATAGAAAGCTATGGCTGTGCGATGAATTTTTCGGACAGTGAAATTGTGGCGTCTATTTTGACCGAACAAGGTTATAATACTACTCAGAAATTGGAAGAAGCCGACTTGGTCTTAGTCAACACTTGTTCTATCCGAGACAAAGCAGAACAAACCGTACGCAAGCGTTTGGAGAAATACAATGCGGTAAAACGCAGCATTAATCCGGGGATGAAAGTGGGTGTTTTGGGTTGTATGGCTGAGCGTTTGAAAAGTCAGTTCCTCGAAGAAGAAAAAATCGTGGACATGGTCGTTGGACCTGATGCTTACAAGGATTTACCGAATTTGTTAAAAGAAGTAGAAGAAGGTCGCGATGCGATAAATGTTATCCTTTCTAAAGATGAAACTTATGGCGATGTTTCTCCGGTACGTTTGAACAGCAATGGGGTGAATGCTTTTGTTTCGATTACCCGTGGCTGCGACAATATGTGTACGTTTTGCGTTGTACCTTTTACTCGTGGTCGTGAGCGTAGCCGTGAACCGCAAAGTATTATGGCTGAAATTCAGGATTTATGGGACAGAGGTTTTAAAGAAGTTTGTCTTTTAGGCCAAAATGTCGACAGTTATCTTTGGTATGGCGGCGGTTTGAAAAAAGATTTCGACAAAGCCACCGAAATGCAAAAAGCCACAGCGACAGATTTTGCACAACTTTTAGAGCAATGCGCCATTGCTTTCCCTAAAATGCGTTTCCGTTTTTCGACTTCAAATCCGCAAGACATGCACGAAGAAGTATTGCATGTGATTGCCAAATATGACAACGTTTGTAACTATATTCACTTACCGGTACAAAGCGGAAGCACGCGAATTTTGAAAGAAATGAACCGCCAACACACCCGTGAAGAATACATGGAACTGATTGACAAAATCAAACGCATTATTCCGAATTGTTCGATTTCACAAGATATGATTGCCGGTTTCCCAACCGAAACTGAGGAAGACCATAAAGATACCTTGACTTTGATGGAATATGTGGAATATGACTTTGGTTATATGTTTGCTTATTCTGAAAGACCGGGCACTTTGGCCGCCAGAAAGATGGAAGACGATGTTCCGGAAGAAGTAAAGAAAAGACGTTTGCAAGAGATTGTAGACTTACAACAAATATTAAGTGAAAAGAGAACCAAACGTTTCTTGGGTCAAACCGTTGAAATTTTGATTGAAAAAGAATCGAAAAAATCCGATAAACATTGGAGCGGCAGAAACTCTGAAAATGTAGTGACTGTTTTCCCGAAAGGCGATTATAAAGTCGGTGATTTCGTAATGGTTAAAATAAGCGATTGCACGACTGCTACTTTAATTGGAGAAGCGGTTGGTTACAGCGAAATGCAAAATTAAATTGTTTCAAGTTTCATGTTTAAAAGTTTCAAGTTAGTTTGGAGCATTAAACCTGAAACTTGAAACTTGAAACAAAAAAAATGGAAACCGTTCAAAACATAAAACAACGCTTTGAGATTATCGGGAACGACCCGAAGCTCAATCGCGCCATTGAAAAAGCAATTCAGGTGGCTCCAACAGATATTTCGGTATTGGTTGTGGGTGAAAGTGGTGTTGGTAAAGAGAGTATTCCTAGAATTATCCATTCGCTTTCGCATAGAAAACACGGCAAATACATTGCGGTAAACTGCGGTGCTATTCCCGAAGGAACCATTGACAGTGAATTATTCGGACACGAAAAAGGCGCTTTTACCGGTGCCACCAATACCCGTGAAGGTTATTTTGAAGTAGCTGATGGCGGAACCATTTTCTTGGATGAAGTAGGCGAATTGCCATTGACAACACAAGTTCGTTTATTGCGTGTTTTGGAAAATGGAGAATTTATTAAAGTCGGTTCCTCGCAAGTACAAAAAACCAATGTCAGAATTGTAGCGGCGACGAATGTGAATATGTTTGACGCCATTGAAAAAGGAAAATTCCGTGAGGATTTGTATTACAGATTAAGTACCGTTGATATTCCGTTGCCGCCATTGCGTGACCGAAAAGACGATATTCATTTGTTGTTTAGAAAATTCGCTGCCGATTTTGCTCACAAATACAAAATGCCACCAATTAGATTGAGCGACGACGCGGTTCAATTTTTACAAAAATACCGTTGGAGTGGCAATATCCGTCAATTGCGCAATGTGGCAGAGCAAATTTCGGTTTTGGAAACCAATCGCGACATTTCATTGGCGACTTTACAATCATATCTTCCAACTGAAGGCAGTACATTACCATCAGTGGTTGGCGGAAAGAAATCAGACAGCGATTTTGCTACCGAAAGAGATATTTTATACAAAGTGCTTTTTGATATGAAAAGTGACTTGAATGACTTAAAGAAACTAACTTTGGAATTGATGAAAAACGGTGCGAAAGTGCAAGATATCAATCCGAGTTTGATTCAAAAAGTCTATGGTTCCAAAGAAACTGAAAGCGAAATTTCTTTTGAAGAAACACCGAGAGTCAATGTAATTCCAACACAAAGTCAAGCGCATCAAGAAGAATTTGAGGAAGAAGACGACCAAAATTACTTAGACGCCGAAACCGTTGAAGAGGAAGAAGTTTTAAAATTAGAACAAAAAGAAATTGAGCTCATCAAAAAATCTTTGGAACGCCACAAAGGCAAACGCAAAGCGGCGGCTGATGAATTAGGCATTTCAGAAAGAACACTGTATCGAAAAATAAAACAGTTTGATTTGTAACTCAATTGATAATTAACAATTGAAAAATATATCTTTGAAGCTTCTATGAAAAACACAAAATACATTTTGCTTTTACTAATTGCTTTTAGCATCAACAGTTGTTCAGTATACAATTTTACCGGAACAGGAAAAATTGACGCCAAAACGTTCCAAGTAAACTATTTTCAGAATGCTTCTGAATTGGTTGAACCCGGCATTGATTTAAGTTTTACCAGAAAGCTACAGGATTTAATTCAAAATCAAACCAATCTGAATCTGGTCAATTCCAATGGCGATTTGATGTACGAAGGAGAAATTGTCGATTACAGAATCACCCCAATGACAGCAACAGCCGACCAAAAAGCAGCGGAAAGCAGATTAACGATAGCGGTTATGGTTCGTTTTACCAACAAAAACAAAGAAGCGGATAACTTCGAGAAAAGATTTTCTTTTTTCTATGATTATAGCGGCCAAAGCCAATTAGTTGGTTCACAATTAACAACCGCTCTAGACGTAATATTTGAAAGGATTACCCAAGATATTTTTAACGAGTCACTTGCCAAATGGTAAAAAATAGTTGGCAGTATTCAGTAACCGTTGGCAGTTTTTATAACTTTAACCAATTTTAAACTGAACACTGAACACTGAACACTGAACACTTTGAATTTAACTGATTATACTTATTTACTCAACAAACCCGAAGCTATCAACGATAGGTATGCGGAAACCTTAGACAATGTGCTGAGCGCTTTCCCGTATTTTCAAAGTGCTCGTGTTTTGAAGTTAAAGCATTTGTACAATCAGGACAGTTTCAATTATAATTATGCACTGAAAGTTTCAGCAGCTTATACAACAGACAGAAGTGTTTTATTCGATTTTATCACTTCGGATTCTTTTGTTTCGGTACAAAAAGGTTTGTATGAAAAGAAACTGGAAGAATTAATGAACATGAATGTGGTTGGCATTGAAGAAGTAATTGTAGACTATAAACCGCTGCCAATTGACCCATTGGAACAATCAATTCTGACTTCTATCAAAGAAGCATCACCATCAGATGAACAAAAAGCCGAAGAAAAATTAGCGATTGGTAAACCCTTGGAATTTTCTAAGGACGAAAAGCACTCCTTTCAAGAATGGTTACAATTATCCAGATTAAAACCAATCATCAGAGAAGAAACTTCAAAAATCATTTCTCCTGCTGATGAAGAAAAAAAGAAGAAATTGGAATTAATCGATAAGTTTATCGAAAACAATCCGAAAATTACTCCAATAGCTAAAGACGCCGTTGCACCAATAATAGAACCGATTGCGGAGGAAACATCATACTTAATGACTGAAACATTAGCCAGAGTTTATTTGGAACAAAAAAAATATGCGAAAGCAATTCAAGCTTATGAAATATTAATTTTGAAATATCCGGAAAAAAGTAGTTTCTTTGCAAACCGAATTTCGGATATAAAAATTTTACAACAGAATAACAATTAATTACAATATATCATGTTTACTATTTTTTTAGCAGCAATAACTTTAGTTTGTTTCTTATTAATCATCGCTGTAATGGTACAAAATCCTAAAGGTGGCGGTTTATCTTCTTCTTTAGGCGGATCTCAAATGTTGGGCGGTGTTCAAAAAACTACTGACTTTTTGGATAAAAGTACTTGGTTTTTGGCAGGAGCTTTAATTGTTTTGATTTTATTATCAAGCATCAGTTTCCCAAGCATGGTTGGACAATCAGATTCAAAAGTAATTGACCAAACAGAAATTGCTCCAAAAACAGCTGCTCCTGCGGCAAATACTCCGGCAAAACCGGCTGAAGAAAAAAAATAATAAAGACATCTCTTTATCTTAATGCCAGCGCTGACATGCTGGCATTTTTTTTAGGAAAAAATGACAGTTTTAAGGGGTTGGCACAATTTCTGAAAACCAACGCAACAGTTCAATAACACAAATAATTTATCATTATGGCATTAAATATTAAACCTCTTTCAGACAGAGTGATTGTAGAACCTGCTGCAGCTGAAACGCAAACTGCTTCAGGAATAATTATCCCGGACACTGCTAAAGAAAAACCACAAAAAGGTAAAGTAGTAGCCGTAGGAAACGGAAAAAAAGATGAGCCTTTAACCGTTAAAGTTGGCGATACTGTTTTATATGGAAAGTATGCCGGAACCGATTTAAAGTTCGATGGCAAAGATTATTTAATCATGCGTGAGGACGATATCCTTGCGATTATCTAATGAAGTAATAAGATTTGAGTATTAAATATTAAGACTATAAACAAAAAACAAAATGGCAAAAGATATAAAATTCGACATTGAAGCTCGCGACGGTTTAAAACGTGGTGTTGATGCCTTAGCGAATGCAGTTAAAGTGACTTTAGGTCCTAAAGGAAGAAATGTAATTATTGGAAAATCATTTGGCGGACCAAACGTTACTAAAGACGGTGTTACCGTAGCCAAAGAAATTGAATTGAAAGACCCATTAGAAAATATGGGTGCTCAAATGGTGAAAGAAGTAGCTTCTAAAACCAATGATTTAGCCGGAGACGGAACTACAACAGCAACGGTTTTAGCGCAAGCCATCGTAAAAGAAGGTTTGAAAAACGTTGCCGCTGGAGCCAATCCGATGGACTTAAAACGAGGCATCGACAAAGCCGTTGAAGCTATCGTAACAGATCTTGGTAAACAAGCCAAAGTAGTTGGAAGTGATTCTGAAAAAATCAAACAAATCGCCTCTATTTCAGCAAATAATGATGAAGTTATTGGCGAATTAATCGCTACTGCTTTTGGAAAAGTAGGCAAA
Source organism: Flavobacterium sp. (assembly GCF_046293665.1). Classification (GTDB taxonomy): domain Bacteria; phylum Bacteroidota; class Bacteroidia; order Flavobacteriales; family Flavobacteriaceae; genus Flavobacterium. The sequence goes on along the minus strand of NZ_JBKBOL010000002.1, from coordinate 166,668 downwards.
GAAGGTGTAATCACTGTAGAAGAAGCTAAAGGAACTGACACTTACGTTGACGTGGTTGAAGGAATGCAATTCGACAGAGGTTATTTGTCTCCGTATTTTGTGACCAATCCCGAAAAAATGGAGGTTGAATTAGAAAGACCTTACATTCTTTTATACGACAAAAAAGTATCTTCCTTAAAAGAATTATTACCAATATTAGAACCGGTAGCACAATCAGGAAAACCGTTATTGATTATTGCAGAAGATGTTGACGGAGAAGCTCTATCTACTTTAGTAGTAAACAAATTGCGTGGTGCCTTGAAAATTGCCGCCGTAAAAGCGCCTGGATTCGGTGACAGAAGAAAAGCAATGTTGGAAGACATCGCCATCTTAACCGGAGGAACGGTAATCGCTGAAGAAAGCGGTTATACTTTAGAAAATACAACTTTAGAAATGTTGGGAACTGCTGAAAAAGTAACCATTGACAAAGACAATACAACCATTGTAAACGGCGCTGGTGAAGCCGACATGATTAAAAATCGTGTCAACCAAATCAAAGCCCAAATGGAAACTACTACTTCTGACTACGATAAAGAAAAACTGCAAGAACGTTTGGCTAAATTGGCCGGTGGTGTTGCTGTTCTTTACGTTGGCGCTGCTTCTGAAGTAGAAATGAAAGAGAAAAAAGACCGTGTTGACGATGCATTACACGCTACTCGTGCCGCTGTAGAAGAAGGAATCGTTGCCGGTGGCGGTGTTGCACTTTTGAGAGCTAAAAGTGTTTTAGCCGATTTAAAAGCTGATAATGCTGACGAAGCAACCGGAATCCAAATTGTATCGCGCGCTGTAGAATCTCCATTGAGAACTATTGTTGAAAATGCCGGTTTGGAAGGTTCTGTTGTAGTGGCAAAAGTTTCTGAAGGCAAAGCTAATTTTGGTTACAACGCCAAGACTGACGAATACGTTGACATGTTAAAAGCCGGAATCATCGATCCTAAAAAAGTAACTCGTGTAGCTTTAGAAAATGCTGCTTCAGTTGCCGGAATGATTTTAACAACCGAATGTGCTTTAGTAGAAATCAAAGAAGAAAATGCCGGTGGTGGAATGCCAATGGGCGGAGGAATGCCGGGAATGATGTAAAAATCTCGGAGTTTATCTTCAACAAATATTATTTACCAAAAACGTCTCGAAATTTCGGGGCGTTTTTTTATTCGTTTTGTAAATAAACTTTTATATTTTTGAGAGTGAAAACTCTAATCCATTGGAAATGCATAAAAGCTTGCCCCTGATAATCATTTTATTCCTCTCAACTATTCTTCAAAGTCAAGAAGCAAACGATAAAAATGTTTCTACAATTGCAACTGCTATTGATGATTACTTTTTTTTGGAAAGAGAAAACATCCATCTTCATCTGAACAAAACGACTTTCTTATCCAACGAAAAAATTTGGTTCAAAGGATATGTAGTCAATAGAAAAACTAATCAACCTTTTTTTAACACGACCAATGTTTTTGCTCTTTTGTATGATGACAAAGGCAACAAATTGTTTGAAAAATTACTTTTTGCCAATAACGGAACCTTTACAGGAAAGTTTGAACTTGATAAAAATCTTCACTCAGGCGATTATTACATTCAAGTTTATACCAATTGGATGAACAACTTTTTGGAAAGCGAATCAACAATTCAAAAAGTAAAAATAATCAATCCGACCGAAGGTGCTATTGTAACAAACACCAACCCAACGGAAACTCTGGCTATATCTTTAAATCCGGAAGGCGGTAGCTACATTAAAGGCGTAAGCAATATTGTTGGCGTAAAATTAGCCGACTGTTTTGGAAATACTTTTGACAAAGCAAGTATAGAAATTCAGGACGAAATGAACAATGTTTTACAAACTATAAAATTGAATCCTTTTGGATTTGGAAAATTTGAAATCATTCCATCAAACAGTCCGATAAAAGCGGTTTTACAATCAAGTAGTTTGAAAGTTGAAACCCTATTGCCGTTAGCTTCAGAAACAGGAATTTCTCTTGAAGTGAATAATTTTTCTTTTGCCGATCAAGTCATTATTAAAGTGAAAACCAATATAGAAACCATTCCTTTATTAAAAGACAAATCACTACATGTTATTGTTCATCAAGATGATAAAAAAAACATCACACCACTAAAAGTAGGCATTGACCATCTCGAACAAACTATTTCAATTGCCAATAAATATTTATCGGAAGGAATTAATACCATTAGAATAATAGACAGTGATTTGAAGCAATGGTGCGAAAGAGTGATCTATATTCCTCAAAAAGAAGTCAAACCCATAAACGTTATGACTAACTTTAAGAAAGACGGTAAAATAAAAATGGTTGGTTATTCAGACTATGCTGATGCTAACTTGAGTATTTCTATCCTACCGGAAGAAACCAAAGCCCATGATATTGAAAACAATTTTATCTATGCTTCAACCATTAGTCCGTATATCACTGAAAATTTCTCCAATACTAACTACTATTTTGCAGAACCTAACAGAAAAAAGTACTATGAATTGGATTTGGTTTTACTCAATCAAAAAAAACCAAAATATAACTGGAGAAATATTGTCTCAAATCCTCCTAAATCAAATTACACTTTCGACATTGGCTTAACCATAAAAGGAACCGTGAATCAGGAATTGAAAAACCAAGAAGACTATAAAGTTAGGTTGTATTCCGCTTTAGATTTAATTTTAGTTTTATCAGATTTGAATAAGAAAAACGAATATCAATTTGAGAACATAGCAGTCGCTGACTCTACCGTTGTTGATTTGGCCTTATTAAAATCTCCTGAACTAAATGTGATTTCAACAAAATTTGCTACTCAAGTTTTAAACAGAAACAAACCCTTTAAAAAACCTTTTTTGGTTCCCTTTAGTGATTGTCCAAAACCTCAATTTTATACTTATGACACCTCGTTCGACCTACCCAAATTCAACGGAGAAATAATCAATTTAAATGAAGTGGTACTTAAGACCAATCCAAAAAAGACTTTAGTTAATGAAAATAAATATGGAAATGCTCATTTAAGAGGTTATAAAATACCGGAGAATGACACTTCCAGTTTACTCGGATTCATAGAACAAAACGGATTCAATGTAAACCGAACATCGATGGGAGAAGTTTCTATAACCGGAAGACAAAATTCTACCTTATTAGGTGCTGCAACTACACCTGAAGTATATCTTGACGACAGGGTTTTATTTTCATTTGCCGAACTCGACATGTTAGACATGACCGATATTGATGAAATCTACATCAGTTCAACAGCAATTGTTCCTTCTACGAGAAACAAACAAGGAATTATCAAAATTTACAGAAGAAAAAACTTCATCACAAAATCAACGGTAAAGTCAACTTCGTTTATGATTAAACAAGGATTTGAACGCAATTCGAGCTTTGTCAATAATGATTATCTAAGCTTTACCAATAAAGGATTTGAAAATTACGGCATTGTAGATTGGTGTCAAACCATCTTAACTGACGAAAAAGGAAATTTTGTTTTTGAATTTCTAGACGCAAACATCAAAAAATACAAAATCGTGATTCAGGGATTTACTATTGATGGTAAACTAATCAATAAAGAATTCAATATCTCGATTGATTAGTTTAAACCAACAAATTTAGTTTTCCGTTTCTTCTTCTTTTGGATGCTTTTTAATCATTTTAAGCACTACCGGTAAAGTTGAAACTAAAATAATAATGATTATGATTTTCTCAATATGATGTTTTAAATCGATCTCAAATTTCTCTAAAAACAGACCATATAAATAGTGTCCGGCGAAGATTAAGATAAATGACCACAAGAATGAACTTAGTATGTTATAAAACATAAATTTCTTTTTATCCATCGTTACAATTCCGGCTACAATTGGCGCAAAAGTTCTAACAACAGGTAAAAAACGGGCGAAGATAATAGCTTTTCCTCCATATCTTTCAAAAAAATCTTTAGATTGAATTAAGTACTTTTTCTTCCAAAAAAAACTGTCTTCTTTTTTATAGAGATAGTAACCGCTTTTGGAACCAAACCAATAGCCAATCATATTCCCTAAAATTCCGGCAACAGCTACCAAAAGTGCTAATAAAGTCACATTAATCAAATCACTTTCGATGAAAGTAAAATTCTCTACTAAACTACGGCTGTAAATTCCGGCCAAAAACAATAAACTGTCTCCGGGTAAAAAGAAACCTGCAAACAAACCGGTTTCGGCAAATACAATAAACAATACAATCCAAAGCCCAATTTTTACACCACCAACTGTCATGGTTATGTAAAACTCAGGGTTCAATAATTGCATCCAATCAAAATCACTCATGGATTATAAAATTAAAAATGGGTAAAAAATTCGAGCGTGAAATTAGTGCTTTTTTTTGGGATAATAGTCAACTTTAAGGTTTTTACAACACTAGATTTTGAATCAAAGAAACCGACACGGTATGATTGATTGTGTTGTTTGAAGATGAAGAAGTTATATAGTGATTTAGATAACCCATTTCAAATCTTGTATTGTTATTATGGTTAAAACCAAGTCCGATTAAAAAGCGATTTTGGTCAAAGAACTTATTGTTAACCTCATTATTGCCCAAGTTTAAGAAAACTTCACTTTGCAAAACAACATAAATTTCTTCTTGATTGGATTTTAAACTTACCAAACGAAACAAATTTCGATTCAAATAACGCAATCGATTTTGGTAATTGCTCCCAAAAGAAACCACATCATCGTTTATTAAACCGATCTTTTCAACCCAACGCTGTTCCAATCGGAATCGATGTAAAAAAGTATTTTTCCCATTGCTCCATTTTTTGTTAACTTGGTATTGTTCCCAAATGCGATTCTCTTTAAAAAAATCATCTGCTGAAGCACTAAAAGTATTCACTAAAGCATAACCTCCCGATATATTCTTTGATCCGGAAAGATAATAGATTGCTCCTAACCTGAATAAATTTTGCTGGTTTTGTTCCAATTGGTTGTCCATCCTGAATTGTGCTTCCAAATGAAAACCCCAATGATCTGAAACTTTATATTGACCGGTATAAGCGAACCAAACTCTTTGGTCTTGTTTGGTTTGTTGAGAAAATCCAGCAGAAAAGAAAGTGAGGCAGATAAAAACGAGTATTATTCTCAAAACGATTATTTTTTGGTAAAAATAGCAATAAAAAAACTCCTTAAAAAGTTAAGGAGTTTTAAAATTTATTTTCTTTCGTAAAGACAACAACCGTGAAGTTTTTGATAATCTTCTTCGGTTGCTTTGACATCCTCTGAATCGTGTCCTACTTTAGCAATAGCCTTTTTAACGTCTGTTACCGAACATTTTTCTTCATTGATAATCAAATGCAACATATGATCATCAATATGCCATTCGGCACTTTTCACTCCCGAAACTGAAAAAGCGGCTTTTTCTATTCGCTTTTTACACATTTCACAATTGCCGTTGACTTCAATATTGTATTTGGCATTTTTACTCTTTTTATCTTGAGCTTGTGTTGTAAATGCTACAAAAAGCAACATCATTCCTAAAACTATATTTTTCATAGTCTATATTTTTAAATTGTTATTTTATTTTGAATCGTAATCCGGCATAATACATCTGACCGAAAACCGGCGCATAAACAATTGACGTATCAAATGTTGGTCCAAAAGGATTTTCAGCACCTAAAACCGCCTTGTGTTGGGTATAATTTCCAATGTTTTCACCACCAACATACACTTCAAAAGTACTCGAAAAAGTCCTAGTGATTTGTGCATTCATTGTAGAGAACGAAGGCGAGAAATTAGGCAATCTATCATGATGCGGATTGGTTGACGTATTGGGTAATTGTTGTTTGCCTAACCAATTCCAAGTGAAATCAAATTTCCATTGTTGTCCTTTTTCTTTGATGTGGGTTTCATATTCTATGTTGCCAAAAAAACGATGCTTCGCTTGTAAAGGTCTTTGGTAACTTCCGGAGATATAATCGGTTGAAATATCATAGTATTTGTATGCAGTTCTCAAATTTAAGTGTTTGATGATTTCTAAATTGAAATCCAATTGTAAACTATTGGCGTATGATTTTCCCTCTAAATTATAAAACAAAACTTCTTGCGGAGAATTCATCACATCCACGACTGCTTGGTTCTGGAAATCAGTTCGGTAGAAGTCAATAGTTGCATCGGCTTTTAAACCAAAAAGCATGAAATTTTGGGTAAAACTCAATCCGTAATTCCAAGCAATTTCGGGATCTAAACCATAGATTTTTCCATTGGTATCCAAAACTGAAAACGTTCTTGAACTGGCAAAAAGGTTTTGGTTTTCCGCAAAAATATTCGCCGCCCGTTTGCCTCTTCCGGCAGAAAAACGGAATACCGATTTGTCCCAAGGATTGTATTTTGCATGTAATCTTGGCGTGAAAAAGGCTCCTAACCTATTGTGATAATCCAGTCGCCCGCCTAAAATATAACTGAACTTGTCGTTGTCATCAAAAGTGTATTCGAAGAACGCACCAACAGAATTGTCTATTCGACTCACATCTGCTAAGTTTACAAACTCGGAATATTTATCATACGAAAAATTCAATCCCGTAGCAAACTTGTGCATCGTGTTACTTATAATCGAGTTGAAGATTAGATTCGAATAATAGCTTTGCTGTTTGATATCATATTGGTTCAAACCAAAATACGATGCTTGATTGTGCGATGTAAAAGCATTCTGAAAACCTACACTTTGATAAGGCATGTCTTTGAAAACATAGCCTATTTTAGAAGAAAAATCCAAACGCTCAGTATTGATTTCAGAACCCCAAAAATTGGTCGTCAATCTGTCTCTATCCGGATCAAAATCTAATTCTCCGGTTTGCTTTTGATCATTCATATAACGAACATTCAAAAACGAAACCCAACCCGATTCAGGATTATAATATTGCCAACGATTAGCTATGTTCAATTGCTTTCCTAATGGATTATCCATGAACCCATCGTCATTCATATCGTTTTTAGAAACTCGAGCATTGCCGTGAACGAACAAACTCGTCGACCATTTATCGGACACTTTCTTATTGAAATGGGTATTGATTTCGAAACGACTTCCCGTATCGCCATAAGCGTTTAAAAAGAAAGGAATGTCACCCAAAGGTTTGATTAATTCGGTATTAATTTGACCCGAAATACTTTCGAAACCGTTGACAACACTTCCGGCGCCTTTGGTGATTTGGATGCTTTCTACCCAAGTTCCTGGTGTAAAGGATAAGCCGTAAGCTTGAGAAGCACCACGAACCGAAGGAATATTTTCCTCGGTAATCATGATATACGGACTGGTTAGTCCAAGCATTTTGATTTGTTTGGTTCCGGTCAAAGCATCTGAAAAATTCACATCGATGGATGGATTGGTTTCGAAGCTTTCGGCCAAATTACAACAAGCGGCTTTGAGTAGCTCTTTGCTCGTGACTAGAGTAGTATTGGCGGCGCCTTTAATTGATTTTTTTATTCCTTTTCGACTACCTTCTACAGTTACGGTTTTCAAAGTGTCTTGTTTCAAAGATTCCTGTGAAAATCCTAAAGTAGAAAATAACAACGCTAGGAATAGCGGTATATTTTTCATTTTGTTGATTTAAAATTAATGCTGTTTCAAACGATTCTCTATATCAGAAAATCCAATCAGAATTAAAATTAAATCAGGCGTAAAAAGTATATTGACAATAGAGTTGGTAAAGTGGCGGCGCATTGGATTCACAGTAAAATGCTACTTTTTCATCCACAAATTTGGGCGCGTCCGCTACCGCAAAAATGTGGTTTTTGTATTCAGTGAAAAAAGCCGGTTCAAAATCGAGTGAAATCGTTTTGATAATGATTTTCTCGGTTTTATTTTTTAAGTCAACTTTCTTATCAGAACAACAATCTTTGTGTGTAGTTTCAACTTTAGCACAACAGGTTTTTTCAACCACAAGCGGCATTTGACAAACTTCTTCATCTGAAAAAACAGAAGAAATAGAAGCAATTTTTCCTTCACAATAATGCACACTAAACGCCAAGCCCGAATTGGAAACCAATATCAGTAAAGCGGTTAAAAGACTAATGTGCTTTTTCAAATTCATGTGACAAAGTTAACAATATTAAGTTTTCGAAAACTTAAAATGCTCTTAAACTTACAATTCTAACTCTTGCCCCATCAAAGGAACTGAGCAATCAATCGCATATCTCTCTTGAATTTTGATGCGCAATTCATCTGCCGGTTCGCTTTCCCCATGGACTAAAAACACTTTCTTGGGTTTTGTTTTTAAGTCGGAAAGCCAATTTAGCAAATCATTCTGGTCGCCATGTGCTGACAAGCCTTCGATTTCTAAAATCTTGGCTAAAACCGGATAATATTTACCATAAATTTTGATATCGGTAGCGCCTTCGAGTAGTTTTCTTCCTCTGGTTCCTTCGGCTTGATAACCAACAATAATCACAGTAGTTTCAGGCAAACCAATATAACGTTCCAAATAACTCAATACTCTTCCGCCCGTTATCATTCCGCTGGCGGCGATAATCACTTTGGGTTGTTTATCAAAAATAGTGGCAATCGTTTCTTGGTATTCTGAATTCATGGTAAACATTTTACACATGTCTATGCATTCTTGTTCCGATAATTTGTGCCATTTTCGATTTTCCATAAAGACCTCTAAAACACTGATTCCCATTGGTGTATCAATCACATAAGGAATATCGGGAATACGACCTTCTTTTTTTAATTGCCAAAGCAGAAACATTAAAGTCTGCGCTCGTTCCACTGCAAAACTTGGAATGATAATCGTTCCTTTTGCATTAACCGTATTATTGATATAGGTTTCCAAAAGTAATTTGACATCTTCTTCGGGATGAATTCGATTACCATAAGTACTTTCTAAAAAAACATAATCCGCTTTTTGAGGTTTTGTTGGCGCATACATTAAAACATCATCATCACGACCGATATCGCCTGAAAAAACTAAGGTTTTGTTTTCTAATGTCAATTCGATGGAACAAGCGCCAATGATATGTCCGGCATTGGTAAACTTGGCATAAATTTCAGCATCTAAATCAATATCTTCATTTGGTTTTACAATTCTGAAAAGCGGAAATACTTTTTCAGTTTGGGTCAAATCATATAAAGGTTCAGCTTTCTGATGTTTGGAATAATGCTCTTTGTTGGCACGCTCTGCTTCTTCTTCTTGGATTTTGGCGCTGTCTAACAAAATCAGTTTGGTGATGTCTTTGGTTGGACTGGTGCAATAAATTTTGCCTTTAAATCCTTGATTGACCAATCTAGGCAACCAACCGCAATGGTCTAAATGACCATGAGTCAACAGTACAAAATCGATGGAATTAGGTAAAATCGGCAATGGATTCCAATTGAGTTCGCGTAAAGGTTTAATCCCTTGAAATAAGCCGCAATCAATCAGAATTCGGATTCCATTACTCTCTATTAACGTTTTAGAACCCGTTACTGTTCCGGCGCCGCCTAAGAATTTGATTTTCATTTTTAAATATATTTACAAAGCTCAGAAGCTTCTTTAATCACATTTTTAATCCGAATTGGACTTACACCAATTTCTTCTAACGACCTTGTATTGTTTATGATTTCTTTGGCCAAAATAATCTCTTGCACTAGTAATTTATCTTTTTCCGCCAAAGTCAAAGTAGTCAAACAAGTTACTGGATACAATTGTCCTTCATCAATTCTTTTTCTCAAACTCGCCTTTTCCGGATAATCCCAACTCAGCAATTGTAATCCGGAACAATGAGCGAAAGCCATCGCATCTCCCGTAAATCGGTTATTGGTTACAATCCAACAGCCGGAAATTGTATCTTTTCGGGTAAAAACAATGTGGTTTCTGTCTTTTAAATCATTGAAACGGGAAAGTATGTACATGGGTACTTTCACATCTGAATTGGTTTCGCTTTTGGGATGGAATTTACATTCGACCATTTCTACATAATCGTTTTTCTTAATAACAACGTCTACTTCGTGCCCGACACATTTCCCGGATAAAAGAAGGTTGGTTTGTGCTGCGTAACCTTCCGAGACAAATAAACGCGCAATGTATTTTTCAAAGAAAAAACCCGCCGGACCAAGCATTTGAATGGCTGTTTTGAGATTATAGCGTGCGGCGTTTGCATTGGAAACTTTTTTAAGTAAACCAAAGGCTAGTTTGTAGATTTTCTTAGTAGAAATACCTTCGTAGATTTGTTTATCAATTTCTTGCAGAATATCTTCTACAACATGTTTGTTAGCGCCTGATTTTAGCAAAGAACTTTTGAGTTTGTCCCTATTGAAATCAACAATATTTCCCGAATGCTTTACTATTTTCATGACAATCGAAATTAAATTTCAGTTTTACTGAATGTATAGTAAAGTTACGAAAAATCGCTTACTTTCTGACTTGCTTTTGGTAATAAAAAGCCGGAATAAATAGCATGATAAAAATAGGCTGGATTAAAAATCTTCTGATATAGAAAAGTGTCATTTTATTTTCTTCTCCAAAGAAAGTCAGTACAAAAATGAAACTTATCATTAAAATTGACCCTAATATCATGTAAAGTAACATCGAGAATTTAACAATTTTGGTGTCTTTGAAAATGACATAAAGTAAAAACAACGAGATAACCGAATTGAGATAAAATCGAATTCCCAAACTAAAAAACAGCTTGAAAACATTAAATTGAGGCAATTTCGTGTGTGCATATTCGCTTTTGAAATAAGCCAAAAACGGGTCGTAAAACAGATTGTCTTCAAAAAGTCGGATGCAGATTAACAATCCAATCAGAAACAAAGACCAAAACACCTTTGATTTATTTTTTTGCAGTAGTTGTTGCATGTAATGAAAATTTATTGACCCAAATGACCCATAATAAAAACACGATTCCATAAATAACCAACGGAAATACAACACCGTGTAAAATGTGTTCATATTCCGGGAAACTATATAAAGCCATACACAGCAAAGCGATTCTGGCGATGTTTAAAATGTGAATTAAAATACTTCCGAAAAGAATAAAAACAATTGTCCTTTTGAACTTTCCAGTAAAAGCAATTATAAATGAAATAAACAGAATGATAACACTCAAAGCGTTGCAACCTTCAATAATTCGGGAAATGTATTGGCCTTTGTAGATTATTTTTATACTAGGTTCTGTGAGATGTTGTTGATTGTAAGCTTCTGCATCAAATAAAGTCAGAACTGATATTGTTTGATTGGCTACTAGTTGTGAAAACGAATCGACTTCATTTTTATTGGCATCAAACCGATTCAAATACGACTGATAAATCACTGTCAGCAGGACGTAAGTCAGCAAAAATTTCCCCAGAAAAAGTAAAAACGGTTTGTATTGCTGTAGCAGATTCTTCAAAATCGAATTTTTAACAAATTTATATAAAATAAAAAAAGCGCAGTCGTTACTTTTGCATAAAAATTGAAAATGACTTTCGAAAACTTAAAACCACAAGTAATTGCTATCCTTTCTGAAGTAAATACTGAAAGAGACGTGAAACTAAAAAACCTTTGTCAATTCCTGTCTGATAATGTTTCTTATTACAATTGGGTTGGTTTTTATTTTGCCAACCACGAAAACAAAACGATACACCTTGGACCATACGTTGGTGCCGAAACTGATCATACGGTAATTCCTTTTGGCAAAGGCATTTGCGGGCAAGTTGCTGAATCCAATGCAAACTTTGTGGTTCCAGATGTGTCGGCTCAAGACAATTATATCGCTTGTAGCTTTACGGTAAAATCAGAAATTGTTGTGCCACTTTTTGTGAATGGAGTTAATATTGGTCAAATCGACATCGACAGTCATGTGATCGATCCTTTTACTGAAGCAGACGAAAGATTTTTAGAGTTTGTAAATGAGGAAGTTGCGAAATTATTTTTAAAATAATTCATAATTTATAATTCGTAATTCGTAATTATTTTTACCTTTGCACACGAATTGAGAAAACCTCATTTCATACATAATAATCATTTAAAATAATATTGGAATGTATTTAACTAAAGAAACAAAAGCTGAAATCTTCGCTAAACACGGAGGAAAAGCTGAAAACACCGGATCTGCTGAAGGGCAAATCGCGTTGTTCACATTCAGAATCTCTCACTTAACTGAGCACTTGAAAAAAAATCGTCACGATTACAACACTGAGCGTTCGTTAGTACTTTTAGTAGGTAAAAGAAGAAGTCTTCTTGACTATTTAAAGAAAAAAGATATCAACAGATATCGTGAGATTATCAAAGAATTAGGTATTAGAAAATAATACATATCTAAAGAGGTGCTTGCGCGCCTCTTTTTGTTTTATAAATAAAAGAAAAGTTTCGGTTTTTCATTGGGTTACAAACAACTACTACAACAACTACAACACAACTAACCTAATTGTTTAAACGAATTAATTTTTATGATTCCAAAAGTAACCCAAGAAACAATCGATTTAGGGGATGGAAGAACCATCACAATCGAAACCGGTAAATTAGCCAAACAAGCAGATGGTTCTGTTGTTGTAAGATTAGGCGACTGTATGCTTTTAGCCACAGCCGTATCTGCGAGAACAGCCAATCCAAATGTTGACTTTTTACCTTTAACGGTAGATTACCGTGAAAAATTTGCCGCTGCAGGACGTTTTCCTGGTGGTTTTTTCAAAAGAGAAGCACGTCCGAGTGACAGCGAAGTATTAACCATGCGTTTGGTGGACCGTGTTTTACGTCCTTTATTCCCGGATGATTACCACGCTGAAACTCAGGTAATGATTCAGTTAATGTCGCATGACGAAAACGTGATGCCTGATGCTTTGGCCGGTTTAGCCGCTTCAGCTGCTTTGGCAGTTTCCGACATTCCTTTCTACAATTTAATTTCTGAAGTACGTGTAGCGCGTGTGGACGGAAAATTCATCATCAACCCAAGCAAAGCACAATTAGATTTATCGGATATCGACATGATGATTGGTGCTTCATTGGATTCGGTAGCGATGGTAGAAGGTGAAATGAAAGAGATTTCAGAAGCCGAAATGGTAGAAGCCATTAAATTTGCTCACGAAGCTATCAAAGTTCAAATTCACGCTCAGTTAAGATTACAAGAAGCTTTTGGTAAAAAAGAAATCCGTACTTACGAAGGTGAAGTAGAAGATGAAGAAGTTTACAAAAAAGTAAAGGCAGCAGCTTATGACAAATGTTATGCTATTGCGCAAGAAGCTTCAGGAAAAAGCGAAAGAGGCGAAAAATTCGCTGCAGTAAAAGAAGAGTGTAAAGCTTTATTTACTGAAGAAGAATACGCTGAAAACGCCGACTTAGCCGGTTTGGTTGGAAAATATTTCTACAAAACCAATAAAGAAGCCGTTCGTAACGTAATCCTTGAAAAAGGCATTCGTCTTGACGGAAGAAAAACTACAGAAATCAGACCAATCTGGTGTGAAATCGATTATTTGCCTTCTGTTCACGGTTCATCTTTATTTACCCGTGGAGAAACACAAGCTTTGGCTACCGTAACTTTGGGAACATCCAGAGAAGCTAACCAAATCGATTCTCCATCAGAACAAGGTGAAGAAAAATTCTATTTACACTACAATTTCCCTCCATTTTCAACCGGTGAAGCCAAACCTTTAAGAGGAACTTCCCGTAGAGAAGTTGGTCACGGAAACTTAGCTCAAAGAGCTTTAAAAAATATGATTCCTGCCGATTGTCCTTATACTATCCGTATTGTATCAGAAGTTTTAGAATCTAACGGTTCTTCTTCTATGGCTACTGTATGTGCTGGTACTATGGCCTTGATGGATGCCGGAGTTCAAATGGTAAAACCGGTTTCCGGAATTGCTATGGGATTGATTACCGACGGTCAGAAATTTGCGGTGCTTTCGGATATCTTAGGAGATGAAGATCACTTAGGTGATATGGACTTCAAAGTAACCGGAACCAAAGACGGAATCACGGCTTGTCAAATGGACATCAAAATCGACGGATTGCGTTATGACATTATGGAGCAAGCTTTAAACCAAGCGCGTGATGGTCGTATGCACATTTTAGAGAAATTGGTTGAAACTATTGCAACTCCTAGAGCTGACGTTAAGAAACACGCTCCGAAAATTATCATGAGAACCATTCCTGGTAACTTCATTGGCGCTTTAATCGGACCTGGTGGAAAAGTGATTCAAGAATTACAAAAAGCTACCGGAACTACTATCGTTATTAATGAAGTAGATGAACAAGGTGTGGTTGAAATCTTAGGAACTGATCCGGACGGAATTGCAGCAGTATTGGCGAAAATTGATTCAATCATTTTCAAACCAACTGTTGGTGAATCTTATGAAGTGAAAGTAATTAAAATGTTAGATTTTGGTGCCGTTGTAGAATATACCGCTGCTCCAGGAAACGAAGTTTTATTACACGTTTCAGAATTGGCTTGGGAAAGAACAGAAAACGTTGCCGATGTTGTAAAAATGGGCGATGTGTTTATGGTAAAATACTTAGGTGTTGACCCAAAAACCAGAAAAGAAAAAGTGTCGAAAAAAGCACTTTTACCAAGACCTCCAAGAGAAGAGAAAAAAGACGCTCCACAAGGTTAATTCAGAATATATTAATTCATAACAAAACCCAACTCGTAATGAGTTGGGTTTATTATTTTTTACCAATTTACAAAAGGAAACGATCGCTTTGCATTTTTATTCCAAATCCCAATTTGAAATCCTTTAGAATACGAACGGTTATAAACACCAAACTGCAAACCACGATTGTATTTGGCAGCATTTATTAAACCTATATGAACTCCTTTTAATTCGTAGGATTGATTAAAAAGTCCAACTGTTGCTCCATTTAAAGTATTATTAGCATTGTATATACCTATGGAAATACCATTTTGATTGTCTATGATAGTACCAAGAACAGTAATTGAAACGCCATTGAAATCATTAAATTTATTGGCTAGTGAAACATTCATACCATTCATACTCGCAGTGGTAAAAAAGCAACCTGTACTCAGATTTAAACCGTTGACTTTTACATGTGGCGTATGTTCCCAATTTTTTATTCTTAATCCTTCTCCGTCACCACGAGATGACAAATCTGTATTTTTGATTACATCTGGCAAATGCATTAACGTTAAAAAGGCTGCAAAAGTTGCAACAATTGGCGCAGGATTAACTTCTAAATTCAATCCATTAATCGTTTGATTGGCAATTCGACGGTTTTCCACATGTCCAAATCCGAAGGCAAAATTGACTTTGTTTATCTTTTTTGACATGGGCGTAAAACCAAAAAACTGGGAATGTTGTTTTACAGGAGTTAATTGTCGTTGGGAAAAACTGTTTTGGGAAACAATCGTGTCTTGAGCATAAATGATTTTAGTCGATAAAATCAAAAGCAATAAAATTCTTGTTTTCATGATAATTTAATTTTTAAAATTCAAATCAAAAATATTGTGATATTTACAATTAATTTAACGAAAATAAATTAAAATAATTTATATATTTGTGATTATCGCAAAACATGAACAATCAAGAGACACTGCTTAACGAGATTAGAAAACAACTTTCCCCATCGAGTTCATTGAACGATGCGGTTGCGGTTGCTTTAGATATTAGTTATGATGCGGCACACAGAAGGGTTTCGGGCAAGAGTAAATTTTCGATTGATGAAACCATTTTGCTTTGCCAACATTATAACCTTTCGCTGGACACCATTTTTCATAACGAAAAGAAAATGGTGGTTGAAAAAACCAAAGAAGTCAACTCAGAAGCCGATTTGGTTCAGTATTTCAAAGATTCCGCAGCGCATTTGAGTGAGTTTGTTGATTCTGATAATCTTTCCATTTTTTATTCTGCTAAAGACATTCCTCTTTTTTACACCATTGGCGGAAGCTTACTTTCCAAATTCAAATTGTATGTTTGGCTTAACTTACTCATCGGAAAAGAAAATATTCCGTCTTTTGAAAGCTTCATCATTTCGAGCCAACTTCAAGAACATTCATCGCTAATTCAAAACGTTTTTGCGAAAGCTACAGTTCATGAAATATGGAATGAAACGACAATAAACAGTACTATCCAACAAATATTGTATTTCTACGAATCGGGTTTACTGAGCATTGACAATGCAACAGAATTGTATCAGGATGTTAAAAACATGCTGTTCAATATCGAAGAAAAATCAAGTCAAAACGACATTCAATACCATTTGTACCAAAATGATTTGCTGATTTTAAACAATAGTGTTTTGGTCAAAAACGAGGTCAAAAGCAAACTTTTTATTCCTTATACTTTGCTGGGTTATTTTATCACTGATGATTTGGACACGACCAAAAATGCTTCCGAATATTTTAAATACCAAATGAAGAATTCAAAATCGCTCAACCTTTCAGGTACGCGAGATAGAAAGCTCTTTTTTAATAAAGCACACCAAAAAGTCGATTTCTATATACAACGATTAAACAATCAAATCGATTTGTTATTCTAAAACCAACCTAAAACCATCAAATTATGGAAGTTATTCTTTTCATTTTGGCCATTTGCGTCGTGGTATTGTTCATGAATTTATCCACTTTGAGAAACGACCATAAATTTCTTAAGTCTATTTTGGACAGGTATTCAACAGACCTTTCTAATCTGAAAAAAGAAATCGACGAACTCAAAAAACAAGGTGTTTCAAAAACTGCTATCGAAGAAATCAAACCGGCAGCCATAACTGAAATTATTCCTGAAATCAAAGCTGATGATCCGATTTCGAGCGCAATAGAAACACATATTGAAGAAGTCAAACCAATCGTTGAAGAACCAAAAACCTTCGAATTACCGATACTCAATTACGAAAGTCATCCGTTGCCAAAATTCGAAAAGGCAAAAACTGCTGAAGCAACATCCTATTCAGAAAAAGTAATTGAAGAAAAAGTTCACGAAGAAAAAGTGTATGAAGAAAGTGCCTTCTCCATTTTCCTAAAAAAGGCCGAAAAACAGTTTGCCGACAACTGGACCGGAATTCTCGGAACCGCCATTATGGTACTTGGAATCGGGTATTTGAGTATTTATACAGCGCTAAAAGTGCAACCGATATTCAGGGTTTTAATCTTGTGGTTGTACGCCGGATTGCTTATCGGTTCGTATTACTTTTTGGCCAAAAAAGAAAAATGGAACAAAACCGGACTTTGGTTAAGAAGTGCCGGCGCGAGTTTGTTTTTGTTCGGTTGTTTTGGCGCTTCACAGATCGAACCGCTAACTTTTATACACAATAACACTTTTGGATATTCGTTAATCGGTCTCGGAATTGCGCTCAATTTATATGTGGGTTACATCATAAAACAACAAACCTTTTTATCACTTCACGTGGTGTTAAGTTTACTTATTTTATGTGTAATCCCCGAGAAATTACTAGTTACTTTTATTCTCGCAGCCATCACATCAACTATCGGAATCATTTTATCTTATAAAGAAAAATGGGAATATCATTTGCTGACAGTGATTGTTGCTTTTATCATTTTCGATATTTGGTTCAATGCGGAAGGAACAACTTTAACCGCCACTCAAAATATTTTTGCTATTCTCGGCATTGTAATGGTTTCTGCGAGTTGTATGTTTATGCAATACCGAAGTGTTTATGAAAACACCCATTTTGATAAAGCGGCTTTTATTACGCATTTGACCAATTGGATTTTATTCGCCATCGGCTTAATTCTTCACTCTACCGGAAGTCATTTCAAAACTTTTATCCTATTTGCCGGAGCGATTATTTGCTTTTTTATGGCGATTAAAGCAAGGCAAAAGAAAATATTTTGGCTCTATAATTTAGACGGAATGGTGGCTTTTATTCTTTGCTCGTTAAGTATTATCATGCTCAATGATTGGCATGTAGGTGTTGATATTATTGCTTGTGTTTTGTATCTAATGACGATTATCTGTCTATTTGTGGTTTACCAACAAAAAGAAGCCTTATTGTATAAAATATTCCTTGGGATAAATCATTTTATGGCGATTGTATTAATCATTTTTGCAGCCTTAATGCTGAGCGATTCATTGGAACAAACCCAAATCACAAGTACTTTGGCCAGTTTGACAGCAATGACAATTATTTCACTTGCTGTTCCGATTGTCTCGGCGACTAAAAAAGAGTATTCAACGGTCGATTTTTTTATTGGCGAAAAGAGTTTGAGTGTAAACGGCTTGCTTTCGATAGTTTTTTCGATGTTTATCATCATGAAAATGGAATATACGTTTGGCAATTCCTTTTATTATGCAGTAATCGGCTTAGGATTGCTTTGGTGTTTGTTGAAAAAAACTTACGATTCCAAAACATTTGACATTGGTCGACTCTTCTTTTTAGGATTGAACTTGTTCACCGGAATACTTTTACTGAATTCACAAGAGCAATCTTTTGCCGATTGGACATTTGCTTTAGGATTGTTCGCCGTGATTGGATTCAATTGGTCGCTGAAACGCTTTTACAACAATGTCTTTATCATTCCATTCTTATGTATTTTGGGTTCCAATGCCGCTTTGATTGTGTTGTCTTTTAAATATTTGTCAGATTATCCAATGTTGCATATTTTCAGCTTTTTTGGCATTGCTTTACTCAATCACCAATTCTTATGGTTTAACTTCAAAAAGAAATATTTGACGGCGGAAAATGAAACTTTACTCTATCTTTTCTATTATTTCTTAGCCTTTTTAGGAAGCTTTATATTACTATGGCATTCTTGGAAACTGACCAATACTGAAATCGGCTTAACCTGTTTGGGAATTTCCATTGTCGAAGTTTATGTTTTATTTGCCAAAAGGATCAAAAACAAATCGGCAGAATCGTTTGCGAATTGGAATAGCTTTAACCTTTTGAATTCAGAATTATTAATTTTTAACGCGCTGTTGTTTGGTTTTTCTTGTTTGCAAATCGAATATAGTTCAGTGCTTTTATCGGTTTTGGCTATAATTACCTTTGTGCTATTCCAGAAATTCAACGAATTTAAAAGATATAGTAACTATTCGTTTATACTAATGATTGGAGGCATAGTTTTCTCTATCTATCAAGCGATTGACCATATTAATTCGGCTGACAAAACTATTCTTTACATCACGCAAGCCGCTAGCATTCTAATTTCAGTTGGCTATTCCTATTTATTATCTAAAACCGGAAAAGAAGAAAGCAAACTTTTCTCAAACGTCTTGCCTTACTTGCAAAATCTGTGGATAATTGTTTTACTGTTTCTCCAAGTCGAATTCAAATATCTTCCGATGTTATTTATGGGATTAGCGCTACTAAACTTCTGGTTAATCAATTCTAACAAAATCAAAACAGAACTCCATTTCTCCACATTCATTGGTTTTTTAGGAATTATCGCTTCAGTATTCTTTAGTGTTGACAAGCTCAATAGTTTTGAAGTAATCGATTGGGCATTACAATTAGGAAGTGTCGCTTTAGGGATAGTTTTTGTTATTCTTTTAAGCAAAAAAGAAACTATCGAAACCTTTAAATCCAATTACCAAATTGCATTGAATGTTTGGTTATCCATTATCATGTTCTCGCAATTGGAGCACAAATGGTTGCCTGTCTTTTGGGCAGCAACAGCCATTTTAAATCTCTATTTGTATTTCCGAAAAATCAGTCCGCAAAAGAACATCAGTATGGTTTATTATTTGTTGGCCAATTTGCATTTGGGCATCATTAGTTTCCATTTTTACGAACCGAATTTCTTGCCGGTTTATCTTTTAATATTCTTTCTTTTAGGTATTTACATTTATTTGGCTTACAAATGGATGGAAAACTTCAATCTCAAAAACAGTTGGTTGATTTATCCGGCGACTTTGAGTATCGGTTGCTTCTTATATCTTTCCTTCGATAAAGGTGTATTGACATTCTTCTGGATTTTGGAAGCCTTGGGTTTACTGATTTTAGGCATCATACTTAAAGAAAAATACTTCCGTTATGTTTCTTTATCCTTAGTTGGTCTCTGTATTGTAAGATTAATGTTCTTTGATTTATCCAATACCGATTTCTTGATAAGAGCCTTGGTTTTATTAGGTGTCGGAGTGGTTTTATTAGTAATGAACAGCTTGTTTAAGAAGTACAAAGACCGGTTTGATTAAAAAAACATTATGGTTTTGTAACTTTTTTGTTTTTTTGCTCGTACAACCACCTGAACACTTTAAAGTAAAGGAGATACATTAAATGAGACAACTCAAAATCACCAAGCAGGTAACCAATCGTGAAACTGCTTCCTTAGACAAGTACCTACAAGAAATTGGAAAAGTAGATTTAATTACTGCCGATGAAGAAGTTGAATTAGCACAGAAAATTAAAGCCGGAGATCAAAGAGCCTTGGAAAAATTAACCAAAGCGAATTTGCGTTTTGTGGTTTCTGTAGCAAAACAATACCAAAATCAAGGTTTAACTCTTCCCGATTTGATTAACGAAGGAAACTTAGGTCTGATTAAAGCAGCGCAACGTTTTGATGAAACCCGTGGTTTTAAATTCATTTCTTACGCCGTTTGGTGGATTCGTCAATCGATTCTTCAGGCTTTAGCAGAACAATCTCGTATCGTTCGTTTGCCTTTGAACAAAATTGGTTCCATCAATAAAATCAACAAAATGTACGCCTTATTAGAGCAATCTAACGAACGCGCACCTTCTGCTGAGGAAATTGCCAAAGAATTAGACATGACCGTAAATGACGTAAAAGAGTCCATGAAAAACTCTGGTCGTCACTTATCCATGGATGCGCCTTTGGTTGAAGGAGAAGATTCTAACCTTTACGACGTTTTACGTTCAGGTGAATCCCCAAATCCGGACCGCGAATTGATTCACGAATCATTGCGTACCGAAATTGAGCGTTCTTTAGAAACCCTAACGCCAAGAGAAGCCGACGTAGTTCGTTTGTATTTTGGTTTAGGCGACCAACACCCGATGACCTTAGAAGAAATCGGAGAAACTTTCGATTTAACCCGTGAGCGTGTTCGTCAAATTAAAGAAAAAGCGATTCGCAGATTAAAACATACTTCAAGAAGTAAAATTTTAAAAACATATTTGGGATAATCCCAATAACCGCAACAACAGTCTGATTAACTGTTCGTTTTTTGATTGATGATTGAAACTCCGGCTGATTACCGGAGTTTTATTTTTTAATGGCTTTTTTTATTTGGGCGTTGCCTTCGGCCGGGCTATACATTCCAATCTTTTTTAGGATTGTATTTCCCTACGCAAGCTTCGGGCAATCCTAAAAAAGGATTTCCACTCCTATCCCTAACGCAATCCTTGCTAAAATTCAACCCAAACTTTCTTTGCGTCCCGAAATTTCGGGATTCGCGAAAAAACCTTGCGAACTTTGCGGTTAAAAAACTAATTTTGTACCAACAACACACAAACCCTTTTACAATGAAGAATACCCTTATTGCACCATCAGTCCTTGCAGCCAATTTTGCCAATCTACAACGCGATATCGAAATGATCAATGCCAGTGAAGCGGATTGGTTTCACATCGACATTATGGATGGTGTTTTTGTTCCCAACATTTCTTTCGGAATGCCGGTTTTAGAAGCGATTTCCAAACACGCCAAAAAAACCATCGATGTTCACTTAATGATTGTTGATCCTGATAGATACATCAAAACTTTTGCTTCTTTAGGCGCGAACGTTTTAACCGTACATTACGAAGCTTGTACGCATTTACACCGAACTTTACAAGCCATCAAAGCCGAAGGCATGAAAGCCGGAGTTGCTTTAAATCCGCATACGAATGTGGCGCTTTTAGAAGATATCATCAAAGACATCGACATGGTTTGCCTCATGAGTGTAAATCCGGGTTTTGGCGGACAATCTTTCATCGAAAACACTTACTCTAAAATTGAAAAACTAAAAGAATTAATCATTCGGAAAGGTGCTTCAACCATCATCGAAATTGACGGCGGTGTAACCGATAAAAATGCCAAAAGACTAGTCCAAGCCGGTGCCGATGTCTTAGTAGCCGGAAATTTTGTCTTCAAAGCAGAAAACCCAGCACAGACTATCGTTGATTTAAAGAAAATCACCACGCTATAATCTTATCAAAGAGAATTTCTCTTTTAACAAAAGGCTACGCAACTTGAATATTGTTTGTATCAGATATTAATGTTTGTGATTTAACATTCTACTGACATGTTGGAACAATTCCGGAAATTGAGCTTTAAATTCATTAGGTGTTTCAAAATAATGTTCAATAATAACTGAAATAAATTCGAAATGATTGGTGTAGGCATAAATACGGAAATAATCGGATTCGATTAGTCTTTGCCTATTTGGCGGATGATTTACCTCTTTATGAAGTCGTTGATAATGCTTTCTAAATGCCAATGAACTACCGTCGTTGCTTCGTAAACTATGGTGATGGACTACATGTGAAAATTCGTGAATACCTAAGTTCAAGTTGTCATTTTTGATTTCGTATCCATCGGTAAAATCTTTCCATGAAAAGACTACTGCTTTCATTCTTGGATTAAATTCCCCTTTATGATATTGGTCTGTATGTTTAGAATAATAAGTTTCAGGATAGATGATAATTTTATCAAAGGTATTGATGAGATAGCGCCTCATTCCGAAAGTTAGCATGACATAAGTTCCGGCAACCAAAGTTTGCATTTCTCGGTCAATCTGAAAATCTTCTCTGGGAATGAACTGGTATTTTTCTTTAAAAGTGGCTAATCGATGGTGAAAATAAACTTTGTGCTTGTCTGACAATTTTTGGTAAAAAGGAAATTTTTGCCTTAGAAAAAACTCTTCTTCTGTAGTTATACTTTTGGGATTGAAATACAGATGAATATAAAGAGGCTTGTTAAATATCGCAATCCATAGGTCATCCAAAACACTTACTAGAAACATGATAAAGTAGACCAAAACACCTATCAGAACAATGAGAGCACATAAGGCTAAAAATATTTCCATTGGCTAAAGATATAAAAAAAGGCCAATAACTATGTAGCCTAATCATAACTGTGAAAGGATTTCTATCGAACTCTATACTTAGATATTATGTTGGAACGATATGATTGTCGCTTAACAAAGTGAAGTACTAGAGCATCTTATTTCAACGAATAAGATATTTTTTTTACTTTTATCAAAACTTAAAACACTATGAAGAAAATACTATTATTATCTTTTTTATTCATTGCCCTGACAACCAATGCCCAAATAAAAGTTGCCAAGGCAGAAGCAAAACCTGTTCTTGTTGGTAAGGTTGGAACGCCGACTTTGAGTACCGTAGAAATTACGAAAACCGGTGAATTGGTAACCTTTAAATACCAGAATAACAACAAGCCTCAAATAGCTGAATTCAAAACCTTCAGTTTTAAAGATATTGATGATGCTCTTGAAGGATTCTATACTGTCATCAAAGATGGGCTTACAGCTCAACCGAAAGAAGACATAAAGATTGAATTACCCAATGAAACTGTGAGCCTTCAGTTCACTAAAGCAATGAATATTGCCAGTGTGAAGATGAAGATTAGTTATAACAATGGTGAAGAAAGCGGAACAACAGTATGGTTAACCCAAAAGCAAATTGATAAATTGTTCAATAAACTATAAATTTAAGTAAGCTATTACATAAGGATTTATGCTGCGCAAGTTCCCTCAAAGCTCCGCTTTGAAAATACAAGAACCAAGAAAATGCTCAAGCGAGCTTGGACGAAAGGGATTTTGCTGCGCAAGTTCCCTCAAAGCTCCGCTTTGAAAATACAAGAACCAAGAAAATGCTCAAGCGAGCTTGGACGAAAGGGATTTTGCTGCGCAAGTTCCCTCAAAGCTCCGCTTTGAAAATA